>JBDLTB010000098.1:0-18229 GCA_039799245.1 Cyanobacteriota bacterium | reverse complement strand
GCCGCATCCGTCCGGGCTTCGGCACCGTGAGCTACGGCGAGCTGCTGGCCGGACGCATCCAGGTGGATGGCCACAGGCTGCGGGCGGCGCCGGCCTGCAGCCTGCACCTCGGCGACAGCCTGGCCGAAGAATTACTGAAAGCCCTGGCCAATGGCAGCTTTCCAATCACAGACCATGGGCCCCTAGCCAGCAGCGGACGGCTCCATCCGCTCGACTGAAAACGGTCGCTATTACCGCAAGGGCTCTGCTTTCGCCGCGTTGGTGTACTTGCTTTGAGGCTGCTGCGTTGAGGCTGTTGCCTTGATGGTTGTGAGTTGAGGCTGTTTCGTTCTGGCTTTTGCCTTGAGCCTTGCTTAGGGGCTTTTGCTTAAGGCCTTTTACCTGGATCGAGGTGCTCTAGTGAACATGACCCTAGTTATTTAAACCTCGTCATTTTCATTACAGGGGGCCAAACCCTTGCCTTGGCCTAGGCAAGCGAAACTACGAAAGCCAGATCTGGAAGCGCTGCCGGGGCGAGCCAGTCAGAAGCTTCACTGAGGGGCGTTGAAAACAGCTGAATTGAACTGCAAGGAGCTCCGTTGAAAAACTGCATTCAACAACTGCATTCAACAACTGCTTCGAAAAGCTGCATCGCACAGCCCCATCGCACAGCTGCTTCTGAATGGATCCCCATGGGTCTGAGTGAATCTGTGGGGAATCGCTTAAGCCAGCAATGGCCCCAGCTGCCTGCGCCCATAAAATCCCCCCAGAGTTTTAGCCCCCATGGAAGCCACGCCGGAGCAAGAACACCCCCCCACCCCTGAGCCCGTGGTTACCCCAGAAATTGAGTTGCCAACATTGGACTCAAGGGCAGTGGAACCAGAATCAGGGTCAGGCTCAGCAGCAGGCTCAAAAGCAGGCTTAATAGCAGGCTCAGGGGCAGAGGTATCGACGTCTCTCCCGATTTCCACCCCTGTTACTTCCCCGATTGCCAGCCCAGTTTCCACCCCAGAAAACCCTGTAAAAAGCGCAGCAGAAACCGCCCACTCCCCAACCCCAAACCCCATTCAAACCAGCGTGGTAATCCCCGCCGAAGAACCGGAAGGCGGTGAATGGCAACTGCTCCTGGCAAAGCTCAACCACTGGCTGGGGGGCGGCAAGGCCGCTGAACTTTGGGGGCAAAGCAAGGGCCCACTCCAGGCCCTTGGCCTAGCCATCCTGGCTTTGCTGCTACTGCGCCTCCTGGGGGCAGTGCTCGGCACCCTTGATGCCCTGCCGCTGGTGCCCGGCCTGCTGGAGCTGGTGGGCCTGGTGTGGCTTGCCCTAGGCGCAGGCCCCCGCCTCTTGCGTAGCGAAGAGCGAAAAAAGCTGATGGCCACTACCAAGGACGCCTGGAAGTCGTTTAGCGGTCGCGGCTGATTGATAACTTGACGTTTCACTACGGAAGGGGTTCTTGGTGAACATCCAGCTGGGTCGGTCACGCACCGTTCGCCGCGCCTACGGCATCGATGAGATCGCCCTGGTGCCCGGGGGCCGCACGGTGGACCCCGAGGTCACCGACAGCCGCTGGAGTTTGGGGGGCATCGAACGGGAGATTCCAATCATCGCCAGTGCCATGGATGGCGTGGTTGATGTGGCCATGGCCGTGGAACTCTCCCGGCTAGGCGCCCTCGGGGTGCTCAATCTTGAGGGCCTCCAAACCCGCTACGCCGACCCCAACCCCGCCCTGGATCGGATTGCGGCCGTGGGCAAAGAGGCCTTTGTGCCGCTGATGCAAGACCTCTACAGCCAACCGGTGCAAGAGGAGCTCATCCGCCAACGGATCCAAGAGATCAAGGCCCAGGGGGGCATCGCCGCCGTTAGTGCCACTCCGGCTGCGGCCCTGCGCTTTGGCAAGGCCGTGGCTGAGGCCGGCGCCGACCTGTTCTTTGTGCAGGCCACGGTGGTTTCCACCGAACACATCGGCCCCGAAGGCCGGGAAACCCTCGACCTGGGCCAGCTTTGTCGCGAGCTTGGGGTGCCAGTGATCCTTGGCAACTGCGTCACCTACGAGGTGGCCCTGCAGCTGATGGAGGCCGGGGCCGCCGCCGTGATGGTGGGCATTGGCCCCGGGGCCGCCTGCACCTCGAGGGGGGTGCTGGGGGTGGGCATCCCCCAAGCCACCGCCGTGGCCGATTGCGCCGCCGCCCGGGATGAATACGCCCAACGCAGCGGCCGCTATGTGCCTGTGGTGGCCGATGGCGGCATCGTTACCGGTGGCGACATCTGCAAATGCCTGGCCTGCGGGGCCGATGCCGTGATGATCGGCTCACCGATCGCCCGCAGCAAAGAAGCCCCCGGCCGCGGCTTCCACTGGGGCATGGCCACCCCTAGCCCGGTGCTGCCCCGGGGCACCCGCATCAAGGTGGGCACCACCGGCAGCCTCGAACAGATCCTGCGCGGCCCCGCCGGCCTCGACGATGGCACCCAAAACCTGCTGGGCTGCATCCGCACCTCCATGGGCACCCTGGGGGCCCGCACCCTCAAGGAGATGCAGCAGGTGGAGGTGGTGGTGGCCCCTTCCCTCCTCACCGAGGGCAAGGTTTACCAAAAGGCCCAGCAGCTGGGCATGGGCAAGTAAGGCTTCAAGGCCGTCTCACCAAGGGTCTTAGCAAGAGTCTTGGTGGTCACCGGCGCTAGCGTGCCCCAGTGCGGCTTCGGCCTCACACTCCTCACACCACCCGCCCGGCGCGTCCGGGCTTTTGTAATTCCCTTGCCAACGGCGGCGCCAGGTGTCCCCAGGCACCATTGCTAGATTCCTAGCCCGATCACCTATCTGCGATGTCGAGCGCCGCTGCTGTCACGGATGCTTCCTTCGACCAGGACGTGCTGCAAAGCGACGTGCCTGTGCTCGTTGACTTTTGGGCCCCCTGGTGTGGCCCCTGCCGCATGGTGGCGCCGATTGTTGATGAAATCGCCAAGGAATTCGAGGGCCGCATCAAGGTGGTGAAGCTCAACACCGATGAAAACCCCAACGTGGCCAGCCAATACGGCATCCGCAGCATCCCCACGCTGATGGTGTTCAAGGGCGGCCAAAAGGTAGACACCGTGGTGGGTGCCGTGCCCAAAACCACCCTTTCGGGCACCATCTCCAAATATCTCTGAGTGGCTGGTCCCCTGCCGGAGGCCATCCGCACCCACCTCAGCAGCCTCGCCCAGGAACTTGACGACCACGCCCATGGGGCCGTGGCCAGCCGCGTGCTGGAAACCCTGGTACAAATCAGCCGCTCCGAGGCCGATGCCGCCGACTGGGAAATCATCAGCGGCACCTTGGCCGACATGGCCGATGCCTTTGCCGTTTTCCATCCCCACCGCCACACTCGCAAGGTGGCAGTGTTTGGCTCGGCCCGCACCCCCACAAACGATCCGGTTTATCGCCTAAGTCTCGACCTGGCCGCCGAGGCGGTGGCCGCTGGTTTTGAGGTGATGACCGGCGCCGGCGGCGGCGTGATGGAGGCAGCCAACCGGGGGGCGGGCCCGGGCCAGTCGTTTGGCCTCAATGTGCAGCTGCCCTTTGAGCAATCGGCCAACCCCTACATCGAAGCAGACCCGCGGCTGCTCACCTTCCGCTATTTCCATACCCGCAAGCTGTTTTTCCTCAAGGAAACCGATGCGGTGGTGGTGTTACCGGGCGGTTTCGGCACCCTTGATGAGCTGTTTGAAGGCCTCACCCTGATTCAAACCGCCAAGAATCCGCCGGTGCCCATCGTGCTGCTCTGCCCCGAGGGCGACCCCTACTGGGAGCACTGGCACACCTACGTGGACCGGGCCCTCGGCGACCGGGGCCTGATTTCCCCCCAAGACAACTGCCTCTACGGCACGGCCCACAGCGCCCGGGAGGCCCTGGGCCAGGTGAAGCACTTCTACCGGGTGTTCCACTCCAGCCGCTTCCGTGGCGAGCAATTGCAGCTGCTGCTGCACTGCCCCCTGCCGGAGGCCGAGCTGGCACTGATCAATGCCCAGTTCTCAGACCTGGTGCTCGGGGGAGAGATCAGCCGGGTCCCCCACCTCAACCATGGCGCCGCCAAGGGCGATTGCCTCCAGTTCTGGTTTAACCAGCGCCAGATGGGCCGCCTCTATGCCTTGATCCAGCATCTCAACGGCCTGGAGCTGCCCCCCTGCCCCCCCCTCGAGCACCCTGAACAAAGGCTGGGGTGCACCCCATGATCGGCGTAATCGACTACGGCATGGGCAACCTCCATTCCGTGGAGAAAGCCCTCAGCCACCTGGGCGCCCACCCCCAACGGCTCAGCCAGCCCAGGGAGCTAAGCGGCGTTCAGGCCCTGGTGCTGCCTGGGGTGGGCGCCTTTGATCCGGCCATGGAACGGCTCGAGGCCACCGGCTGGGTGGCACCACTGCGTCAATGGCAGCAGCAGGGCAAACCGCTGCTGGGGATCTGCCTGGGGTTGCAATTGCTGTTTGAAAGCAGTGCCGAGGGGCAACGGCCCGGGCTGGGCCTGTTCAAAGGCCGGGTGGAAGCGCTGCCGTGCGAGCCCGATGAACAGTGCCCCCACATGGGCTGGGCGCCATTGCTGGCGGCCAGCCCCTCGCCGTTGCTGCTGGCGGGGGCCCCAGCCCCCTGGATGTATTTCGTCCATTCCTTCGCCGCCGTGCCCAGCGACCCCAGCTGCATCACCGCCAGGGCCCCCTATGGCCGCAGCAGCGTGGTGGCCGCCGTGGGCAGCGGGGCCCTGCAGGCCACCCAGTTCCATCCGGAAAAATCCGGCCAGGAGGGGCTTGCCCTGCTGGAGCGCTGGCTCCGCCATCTGCCATGAGCCTGCGCCTCAGCAGTGGCCAGCGCCTGCAGAGTCCGCCCGGCCACGGGGCCCGACCCACCACCGGCCTCGTGCGCCAGGCGGTGATAAATGTGCTGGCCCCGCGACTGCGCGGTTGCCGCTGGCTGGATCTCTGCAGCGGCAGCGGCGCCATGGCCTGTGAGGCGTTACTGCATGGGGCGAAGTGGGTGCAGGCGGTGGAGCAAAACCGCCAGGTGGCGGCCGTGGCCCGCCGCAACCTGGAGGGGCTAGGCCCGCGCTTTAACGGCCTCTGGCAACTGGATTGCCGCGACCTGCGCCGCTGGCTAAAGCAAACGGCCCCTGAAAAGTTTGATCTGATCTATGCCGATCCCCCCTACGCCGCTGGGCTCTACGGGGCAATCCTGGAGGGAATTAGCACTGGGGATTGGTTAGCCCCGGGCGGTGAAGTCTGGCTGGAGGCTGCGGTCGAAGACCCCCCAGCGCTGCCTAGCGGGTGGCTAGAGGCCGGGCGCCGCCGCTACGGCCGCACCCTGGTGCTGCAATGGCTTAGGGGGGATTCAGCACCTGAGGCCTCAGCCGCCCAGGGCGCTGCCACCGCGGCGGTACTGGTTCCAGGCGGCCACAAACAGGCCCACCAGGGTCACGGGGACCAGACCCAGAACGATGCCGCAGAGCAGGGGTTCGATCATGGACCGGATCCAGGGGAGAACTTGGCCCTGCAATCTATCGGCCGACACGCCAACCTGGTGATCGGTTCCGCTTGCTTGTGACCCTTTGACGGGCAGTGATGTGACTAGCAGTGACGTTTTGCCCAGCGGTGCTGGGCTGGCTCCGACTCCCCAACCCCAGCGCGGCCTAATCCCCGCCCTGGTGCTGGTGGCCCTGGCGGCGGCCCTTTGCCTGGGTCTGCTGCTAATTAGGCAAAGCGCCCAAGACCCTTACACCCGCAGCAGCCTGGCCCTGCGGGGGGACGAGGAACGGGGTACCAAGCTATTTCTGATCAACTGCGCCGGCTGCCATGGCATTGCCGCCCAGGGGCTGGTGGGGCCGAATTTGCATGGGGTGAGCCAACGCAAGCGCGATCCAGCCCTTATCCAGCAGGTGGTGAGCGGTCGCACCCCACCCATGCCCAAGTTCCAACCGGATCCCCAAACCATGGCCGACCTGCTGGCCTACCTGCACAGCCTCCAGTGAATGCCGAGGTGGTGCTGGTGCTGGTGGAACCCGCCGGCCCCCTCAATGTGGGCAGCGTCGCCAGGCTTTGTGCCAACTATGAGGTCAGCCAGCTGCGCCTGGTGGCCCCCCGCTGCGATCCCAACGACCCCCAGGCGCGGCTGATGGCGGTGCGCGGCGGTCCGCAACTGCAGGGGGCCCAATGCTTTGAACGGCTGGCCGATGCCCTGGCCGACTGTCGGCGGGTGCTGGCCTGCTCCGGCCGCAGGGAAAACCAGGAAAGGCCCCACCTGGCCCCCGCCGAGGCCCTGGCCTGGCTGCTGGAGCCCCAGCCGGGCCCCGCCGGGGTGGCCCTCGTATTTGGCCGCGAAGACCACGGCCTCCACAACGACGAACTGGACCAGGCGGGCCAGCTGTTGCGGATTCCCACCGGCCCCAGCTACGGATCCCTCAACCTTTCCCATGCGGTGGCCATCTGCCTGGCGACCCTGGAGCAACAACGCCAAAGTACCGCCCGCAGCCACAACCTTCCCCCGCCTCCCAGCAGCCCCCTGCCCCCCCAGGGGGCCCTGGAGGCCACCCTCACCGACGCCGAGGCCCTGCTGCTGGAGGTGGGCTTCCTCTACCCCCACACCGCCAGGGCCCGCATGGCAAAACTGCGCCAGCTGCTGCTGCGGGCCGAAGCCAGCGCAGACGATGTCGCCCTGCTGCGGGGCATGGTGCGCCAACTGCGCTGGGCCAGTCGCCATGGCAGCAACGGTGGCAGCTCCGATGGACCTGGTTAAGTTGGGCGGCGCATGCGGGTAGCCGTGTCGAAGCGATTTCATCCCAGCCAGCGCCGGGCCCCCAGGGCGGAGGGCGGCTGGAGTAAGCCGCTGTTGCTGCTGTTGCGGCTCTTGATCCTTGGCATTGCCCTGGGGGTAATCACCGGCACCGCCTTGAAACTGCTGGCCCCCAGGCTCAGCAGCGCCAGCCGCCAGGTAACCAGCGTGGTGCCCAGCAAGGGCCTGGGCCAATTTGAAGCCCGCCAGGAAAACAGCGTGCTCAGCACCCAGCTGGCCCAGCTGGCGGCCCGGCAGCCAGACCTGAAGGTGGGGGCCTTTGTGCTGGTGCTAGACGACGGCAGCTTTGCCCAGCTGCACCCCGACCAGCCCCTGCCGGCGGCCAGTTCGATCAAAACGCCGATCCTGTTGGCAGCCCTCGAGGCGGTGGACCAGGGCAAGGTGCGGCTCAATGAACGGCTCAGCCTCAACAAAACCGTGGCGGCGGGCGGTTCCGGCTGGATGGGCGGCCAACCGTTGGGCAGCAAATTCAGCTTCCACGAGGTGGCCACCGAAATGATTCGGGTGAGCGACAACACCGCCACCAACCTGCTGATCCAACGGCTGGGAGGCAAAACCGCCCTCAATGGCCGCTTCAAGGACCTGGGCCTCACCGGCACAGTGATCAACAACTGGCTACCGGATCTAGAGGGCCGCAACACCACCACCCCCAGGGACCAGGCCCGCTCCATTGCCCTGGTGGACACCGGCAAAAACCTCTCGGTGCGCAGCCGCGACCTATTCCGCGAAACCCTCGGCACCTCCCACACCGACACCCTCATCCCCACCGGCTTGCTCCAGGGCCTGGGCGGCGGCGAGGGCAACACCAACGAAGCCCTCCAGAGCAAAGGGGTGCGGGCCTACAACAAAACCGGCGACATCGGCATCGCCTATGTGGATTCAGCCCTGATCGAACTGCCCGATGGCCGCCGGGCAGTGGCCTCGTACATGGTTAAGGGTCCGTTCAATGACCCGCGCAGCACCGACCTAATTCGCGCCATGGCTGCGGCCACCGCAAAGGCGTTAGTGAAATGAGCCACCCCTTTGTTTCTGCTGCGTTCTGGGGCAACTGCCCTGCCCTCCTAATGTCCCTGGCCCTTCTAATGCCAGCGAAGGCCCAAACCACGGCCCCAGGCCAAAGCCCCGCCCCGGCCCCCAGCGAGATCCTCAGGCCCCAGCAGGTGCGAGCCCTGCCCGGCCAGCTGGACCGCACCTTGCTGGTAAACGACAACAACCCTGAGGTGGTGAAAGGTCCAGGAATCCTGCTTTCCACCTTTAACGGCAAAGGCCGCGGCCAGCCGGCGGCCCACCTCAACCAAGCCCTGGAGGGCAGCTTCGAGCTGTTTAGCCACCATATTTTTGCTGGCTCCGGCCCCAAGGCGGCCAGCACCCTTTGGCTGGGGGTGCTGGTGGGCAACCGCAGCGACAAACCGGTGCTGCTGCGCATCCCCTCCGGCGCCAGCTGGCTCTCCCAACCGGATGCCCCTTTCCTGCCCCTGCCAGGCCAGCTGGAACACGACGGCAGCAGCGTTTACTCGGGCCCCGGCGGCCGAGTGGCTGGCGATCTACTGGCCGGCGCCCCCCGGCCCACCGCAGGGCCCGCCGAGCTCCCCAGCAGCCTGACCCTGGCCCCCCAGGCCACGGAGCTATTGGTAAGCCTGCCGATCCCGGTGCAGGGCCTCGACCCCTTGCTCAACGGCCGCACCCTCCAGGTGCGCTTTGAGAGCGACGGCCCCGTATCGCTGGCCACCCTGGCCAGCATCGGCGCCACCGCCCCCAGCAAGGAGCAGTGGCTGGCCCTGCTGGAGGGGGAGCTGAGCGAAAAGGAACACTCCCCCAGCCCCAAGGGCAGCGGCGGCCCGATCATCTATTCCCGCGTTAGCGGCGTGCAGGTGGGGCGCCTCTGGAGGGCCCGGCTCACGGACCCCGGCAGCCAGCACCTCAGCATTGGCGACCAGCCAATCTCCTGGCCGATCGCCAGCCTGCAGCGGGGCACCTTTGGCACCGGCCAGGTGCAATCGGCGCAGCTGAAGGTGTTTTATCCCAACACCGCCTGGGAGGCCCACGGCAACTACGGGGTGGAATACGACCTGGATCTGCCCCTGCGCAACAACGGCAAACAGGCCCAACAGCTGGCGATTGCCCTGGAATCGCCGCTTAAAAGCGACCGGGCCGAAGGGGGGCTGCGCTTTAAGACGCCACCCGGCAAGCCGATCTTTTTCCGGGGCACCGTGGAAGTGCGTGGCCTTGATGGCGCCCCCGGCCGCCGCTTCATCCACCTAGTGCTGCGCCAGGGGGACCAGGCGCCGCCCCTGGGCACCGTGAGCCTCGCCCCCGGCGAGCAGCGCAACCTGCGCCTGCGCCTGATCATTCCGGCAGACATCACCCCGGTGCAGGTGCTCACTGTGGCTCCGGTGACCCCAGTTTCGCCTTCGCCCCCAGGGGCGCCTGTGAAACAATCCGGAAATTGAGCGACCCCCCATGGGGGATGCTTTTCCAGTTGTTTGGGCGTTGTCCGTGACTCAGGCCTTCAAGCGCAGGGTCTACCCCTTCACCGCCATCGTTGGCCAGGAGGAGATGAAGCTCGCCCTGCTGCTCAACGTGATCGATCCCCGCGTGGGCGGCGTGATGATCATGGGGGACCGGGGCACGGGCAAGAGCACCACGATTCGCGCCCTGGCCGATCTGCTGCCAGAAATCCCTGTGGTGGCGGGCGATCCCTACAACAGTTCCCCCACCGACCCCGACCTGCAAAGCAGCGAGGTGCGTGAACGGCTGAGCCGTGGCGAAGCGCTGAACGAGGCCAGCTGCCAGGTGCCGATGGTGGACCTGCCCCTGGGGGCCACGGAAGACCGGCTCTGCGGCACGATCGACATCGAAAAAGCCCTGGGGGAAGGGGTGCGCGCCTTTGAGCCGGGCCTGCTGGCCAAGGCCAACCGGGGCCTGCTCTACGTGGATGAGGTGAACCTGCTCGACGACCACCTGGTGGACGTGCTGCTCGATTCCGCCGCCTCCGGCTGGAACACCGTAGAAAGGGAGGGCATCTCCGTGCGCCACCCGGCCCGGTTTGTGCTGATTGGTTCCGGCAACCCCGAGGAGGGGGAACTGCGCCCCCAACTGCTCGACCGCTTTGGCATGAGCGTGGAGGTGCGCACCGTGCGCGACCCGGAACAACGGGTGCAGGTGGTGGACCAACGCAGCAGTTTTGATGGAAACCCCGACGCCTTCCTGCAGCAGGTGGAAGCCGCCCAGCAACAGCTGCAAGGCCAGGTGGTGGCGGCCCAGCAACGGCTGCCCCAGGTGCAGCTCGATCCAGATCTGCGCCTGAAGATTTCTGAGGTGTGCGGCCAGCTGAATGTGGATGGCCTGCGCGGCGACATCGTTACCAACCGGGCGGCCCGGGCCCTGGCCGCCTTTGAAGAACGGCTGGAGGTCAGTGACGAAGATGTGGCCCGGGTGGTGGCCTGCTGCCTGCGCCATCGCCTGCGCAAGGATCCGTTGGAGGCCGTGGATTCCGGGGACCGGGTGATCAAGGTGTTCTGCCAGGTGTTTGGCCTCAACCCCGCAGACCGCGACGCCTTCCAGCTGGCCCTAGCCAGCTGAAGTGCGCATTCTCGGCATAGATCCGGGGTTAGCCCGGGTGGGCTATGGCTTGATTGACACCGGTCCCCCCCAACGGATGCTGGATTGCGGCATCATCCAAACCGAAGCGGGCCGACCAGAGGGGGAACGGCTGGTGGAAATCGCCAGGGATATGCGCCAGCTGCTGCGCAGCATGCGCCCGGAGCTGGCGGCGGTGGAGAAATTTTTCTTCTACAAATCCAGCAACACGATCGCCGTGGTGCAGGCCCGGGGGGTGTTGATGATGACCCTGAGTCGCTTTCAAATTCCGGTGGTGGAATACCCGCCGATGCAAATAAAGCTCGCCCTAACGGGCTCGGGCCACGCCGAAAAAAGCGAAGTTCAAGATGCGGTAATGCGCGAACTCGAACTAGATAAGCGGCCCAAACCCGATGATGCCGCCGATGCCCTAGCCGTGGCCCTCACCGCCTGGTTTCAACGCTGAACCCAACACTGAATCCACCCTCGGGCTGGCCCCCGAATCAAGCCCCGCCCAGGGCTAGCGGCCCCTGAGCCGTTGGCCCGTAAACCTATGCGTCTCTGGGAAACTATGCCCGGAAGGGGAAACTATGCCCCCAAGGACACCCATGCCCCGAAGGGAAACAATGCTGCTGCGCCCCTATGGAAAATGACTAGGTTCTTTTGGCTAGGGTCATTCTCCATGGGGGCTGGGCCGGGAGCCTTGGGCAAAGACAGGCTCCGCCAACATCTTCAACCAGGACACCAAGAAAAACACTGGTCGACAGCAATCGAGCAACGAAGATAAATGAAATGGCATGAATGAAGCCAGATGAATACAGATAGATAGATAGATGCAGCTAGCGTGCAGGCAGCCAGGCTGGAATTAGATCAATTGGTATTAAATAGATTACAGGAAGCCAGAGCGCAACCAGACAGCTTACAGGAAGACAGCTTACAGGAAGCTTGATTGCATGAAGCTAGTGAGCAGCCACAAAGACTGCCAGTAGACGAATTTCAAGCTTGCGGACTGAAGCCTGCAGTACCGAAAGCTGGTCGAGTGCAGAATAGTCACCCGCTTCCATAACTGAAAGCTGCCCATGGAGAGCAAAGATCAGCTGCGCAAACAGCTACGGAGCCAGCGGAATGAACGGCTTGCTGGCGCTAATTGTACATACAATGATAGTGGATACAGGAACATTTCAGCCAGCGATAGTGAAGCCAGGGATGGTTCATCTAAGGGCTCTTCAGCTAGCGATATTGATTTAGCGATCATTCAGCAGCTTGATGCGCTGCTGCCAAAACTATTAAAAGATCGGACGGGTTCCATCGCCAGCTTCTGGCCCCTGGCCGGCGAACCCGACCTGCGCCCCCTGGCCAGCAAGGGTTTACCCCTGGCCCTACCTCGCACGGAGCCCAGCGGGCTGTGTTTCTTGCCTTGGGACGCCGACACCATTCTGGAACCGGACAGCTGCAACATCCCCGCCCCCCGGCGGCAGCGGCCCCTAGCCGCCCAGGAGCTAGCTCTGCTGCTGGTGCCGGCCCTCGCCGTGGATCAACGGGGCATCCGCCTGGGCTCCGGGGGTGGTTGGTATGACCGGCTGCGGGCCGACCCTGGATGGGGGGCGGTGCCGGCCCTGGTGGTGCTGCCCCAGGCCTACGTGCTGGCCCAGCTCCCCAGGGACCCCTGGGATATCCCCTTCCAGGGCTGGATTACTGAACAGGGGCTGAGCTGGGTGACCTAGGCGCCCCCATGGCAGTGCTCCCTCGGTGCTGTATTTCCTCGGCGCAGTGTTTCCTCGGCGCAGTGTTTCCTCGGTGCAGTGTTAAGTAACCGTGCGAAAAGCGTCGCAATCCTGCGCTGGCTGCCTGGCTTTGTCACCATGGCGAGGTTGCTCGTAATCCCCCCCAGGGATTTGCCGGTGTCTAATTCCGCCTCCCAGTCCCAGCACCCCACCAAAAGCGCGAGCGCCGCTGGCCAGCAGCGCCCCCAGCAGGCCCTGGGACTGATGATTGGCTCGATGGTGGGCATGGTGCAAACAGGCCGCCACGACAGGGCCACCCACGGCTGGTCAAACTTTTGAGTTGTGCCTAGGGTCGCCCCACGGACGATCTCACCATGCATCGCATATCTCTGCTCGGGCTGTTCAGTGCCATTGCCATGGCCCCTTCTGCCGCCTGGGCCCACGGGGTAGAAACTAATTTCACCGCCCTCCAGGCCAGTGGCCTGATCGAGCTGCGCACTCAGTTCTCCAGCGGTGAACCGCTGGCCGATGCCGAAGTACGACTGCAATCCCCCGATGGGAGCAAAAGCCTGAAGCTGGGCCGCACCGGCAGCGATGGCCGCTTCAGCGCCAAGTTGCCGGCCCAGGCCAGCCGCCAGTGGGAGCTGGTAATTGATGGCGGCCCCGGCCACCGCGACTACCTGGAACTCAATGGCCCCCAGGTGAGCCACCAACGCAGCTGGGCCCATTGGTTGATCGGCCTGGGGGTCTTAGGCGGCACACTGGCGATGACAGGACGACTCAGCCATGGTCAGCAGCGGCAGCACCGCCCTTGATGCGATTGTTGCCAAGCTGAAAAGCAGCGACGACCCCAAGCGGCGCTATGAATATGTGCTCTGGCTGGCCAAGAAACTGCCGCCAGCCCCCAGGGAAATCCACTGCGACGCCAACCGGGTAAAGGGTTGTGTGTCGCAGGTTTTTGTGCAGCCACAACTCAGTGAAGGCCTATTGCAGTGGCAAGGGGATGCCGATGCCCAGATCACCAAAGGGCTGCTGGCCCTGTTGATCCAGGGGCTCAGTGGGCTCAGCCCCAGCCAAGTGCTGGCGGTGGATCCAGCCTTCATGGCAGAAACTGGCCTCCAGGCCAGCCTCACCCCCTCAAGGGCCAACGGCTTCCTGAATATCCTGCGCCATATGCAGGCCCAGGCGGCAGCCCTTGCCGACGGTTGATTTCTAAGATCGCAGCCAACTGCTAGGGCCCCATGGCCATTGGAATCGGTCTATTGGGCCTCGGCACCGTGGGGGCCGGGGTGGCCCAGATCCTGGCCAGCCCGGAAGGGCGCCATCCGTTGGTGCGGGCACTGCAGTTGCGACGGGTGGCCGTGCGCGACCTTGGCCGGCCACGGCCCATTGAATTGCCTGCGGCGCTGTTCAGCACCGACCCCGCCGCCGTGGTGGCAGATCCGGCCGTGGAGATCGTGGTGGAGGTGATGGGGGGGCTCGAACCGGCCCGCAGCCTGATCCTGGCCGCCATCGCCGCCGGCAAACCGGTGGTAACTGCCAACAAGGCGGTGATCGCCCGCCACGGGGCGGAGATCGCCGCCGCCGCCGCCGAAAAAGGCGTCTACGTGCTGATGGAGGCGGCCGTGGGCGGTGGCATCCCAATCCTTGAACCGCTGAAGCAATCCCTGGGGGCCAACCGCATCGAACGGGTAAGCGGCATCATCAACGGCACCACCAATTACATCCTCAGCCGCATGGCCGAGGAGGGGGCCAGCTACGAAGCAGTGCTCGCCGATGCCCAGGCCCTTGGCTACGCCGAAGCCGACCCCGCCGCCGATGTGCAAGGCGGTGATGCCGCCGACAAGATCGCCATCCTCACCGGCCTTGCCTACGGCGGGCTCGTGGATCGCCAAGCGATCCCCACCGAAGGCATCGATCAACTCCAAACCCGCGACATCGACTACGCCCGCGAATTGGGTTTCAGTGTGAAGTTGCTGGCGGTGGCCCAACGGCAGGGCAGTGACCCCGATGGCACTGAAGTGCTTGATGTGCGGGTGCATCCCACCCTGCTGCCCAAGGACCATCCCCTCGCCGGGGTCAATGGCGTGAACAACGCCATCCTGGTGGAGGGGGAACCGGTGGGGCGAGTGATGTTTTATGGCCCCGGCGCCGGCGCCGGTCCCACCGCCAGTGCTGTGGTGGCAGACATCCTCAATATCGCCGCCATCCGTCAGGTGGCTGGCCCCAGCACCCAGCTGGATCCGCTGCTGGCGGCCGGCAGCTGGCGCCGTTGTCGCCTGGTGGAAAGTGGCCTCACCCACCACCGCAACTATGTGCGCTTCCAGGCCGCAGACCTGCCCGGGGTGATCGGCCACATCGGCAGCTGCTTTGGGGCGGAGGAGGTGAGCCTCCAATCGATCGTGCAGTTTGAATCGGAGGGCCCGGGCGCTGAAATCGTGGTGATCACCCATGCGGTGGAGGAGGCCCGCTTCCGCCGGGCCCTGGGGGCAATCCTGGCCAGGCCGGAGGTGGAAGCAATCACCAGCTGCCTGCGCACCCTCTAGGCCGCTTCAATTGCGTTGATCTTCACAAAATCTTCAGGAAGGTTCATACTGCACATTGCCTTTCCCCAGGGTTGCGGAATCATTTGGCCAATCGCATGAACCCCATGGCCCTCCACCAGGGCGATTGCATTCAGCTCCAGCGCGATCCAGATACGTACCAGGTGATCGGCATTGACGACCGCCAAAGCCGCTGTTGGGTGCGCCGTTGGCCGTTGCAACGGCAGGGGGGCTCACCGGTCTTCGAGGTGTCCCTTGAGGCGGTGGAAACTGGCGTCAATCCAGCAACGAGGCCATAGCTTCTTTTCCTTGCTCAGGGGCTGGGGTGCAGGGCGGCAAGCGACGGGCCAAAAAACAACTGCTGCTGGCCAGCGTTCTGATCGCCCTTGGCCTCGGTGGCTGCAGCGACAAAGCCAGCCCAAACTCCCCCCTGGTGGTGGCCACCTCCGGCACCATCGACACCACCGATCCCGCCCAAGCCACCACTGTTAGCGGGCTGCTCCTGCTGAGCGCCCTGGGCGAGCCGCTTTATGTAATCAACGCCAAGGGCAAGATCGAACCCAGGCTGGCCACCGCCCTGCCCCGCCTCAGTGCCGATGGCCTGCGGGCGGAGATTCCCCTGCGCCAAGGGGTGCGCTTCCACGACGGCAGCCGCTTTGATGCCGAAGCCATGGCCTTCAGCCTGCGGCGCTTCCTCGCCATCGGCAAACTCAGCTATGTGGTGGGCGATCGCATCGAGGCGGTGCGGGTGCTGGGTCCCTACCGGCTAGGGCTAAACCTGCGCCGGCCCTACACCCCCCTGGCGGCCCTGCTCAGCTCGGTAAACCTCACGCCGGTGTCGCCCACGGCCTACCGCCACCACCAACGCAGCTATCTCACCGGCGGCTTTGTGGGCACCGGGCCCTACCGGCTGAGCTTCCACAGTCCGCAACTGCAGCGGCTCGAACCCTTTAAGGGCTACTGGGGCGAGCGGCCCCGCAACAACGGCCTCGCCCTAGTGAGCATGGCCACCTCCACCGGGCTGTACGGCGCCCTGCGTAGCCGCGATGTAGACGTATTGCTCTCCACCAGCCTGGACCCCGACCAGCAGCGGGCCCTACACCACCAGGCCCTGGGGGGGGAATTGCGGGAGGGGGCGGGGCCAGCCCTGGAAATCGGCTATCTCAGCCTGCTCAGTGATCGGCCACCGCTCAATAATCCCAAGCTGCGCCAGGCCCTGGCCCTCAGCCTCAACAGGGCCCAGATCGGCCGCCGGGTGAGCGATGGCCTGCGGCCGCCCCTACGGGGGCTAGTGCCCCCCAGCCTGCCGGGGGCCGTGGCCGCCTGGCCTAACCACAACATTGCCGCCGCCCGCCAGCTATTGCGGGGGGAGGGCTATTGCGGAGCCAAGCCCCTGCAGCTCAACCTCACCTATCGCTCCAACGTGCCCACCGACCGGCTGTTTGCGCTCACCTGGCAGGAGTCGGTGCGCCAGGAATTAGGCGATTGCCTGCAGCTAAGCCTCACCGGCATGGAATCCACCACCGCCTATCGCCAGCTGGGGGATGGGGCCTTCCAGCTGATCATGCTCGACTGGATCGGCGATTATCCCGATGCCGATAACTACCTAATGCCCCTGTTGGCCTGCAGTAAAGCCAAGGGCAACAGTTGCCTGGTGGGAGCCAGCGCCTCCAGCGGCAGCTTCTGGGCGGCCCCTGGCTTGCAGCAGCAACTGCAGCAAACTGAAAGGCTGCAGGGGCCCGCCCGGATCGCCGTGCTTGAAAGCATCCAGCGCCGCACCGGCGCCGCCGTGCCCTACCTGCCGGTGTGGCTGGTGCGACCCCGGGCCTGGGCCCAGCCGCAGCTGAGCAGCCCCAGCTTTGACGGCTCTGGCCGGTTGCTACTGAGCCAATTGAGCCGGAGGCCAGGGCCATGAGCCGCCGCAGTCAGTTAACGCGCTATCTGGGCAGCCGGCTGTTGCTGGCCCCAGTGATGCTCTGGCTAATCGCCAGCCTCGTGTTTCTACTGTTGCGGGTGGCCCCTGGTGATCCGGTGGATGCCCTGCTGGGCAGCCGGGCCAGCGAGGCCGCCCGCAGCCAGCTGCGCCACCAGCTGGGCCTTGATCAACCGCTGCCGCTGCAATATCTGCACTTCCTCGGCGACCTGCTGCACGGCAACCTGGGCACCTCCCTGGTAAATGCCCGGCCGGTGGGGGCGATAGTGCGCGAATCGCTGCCGGCCAGCCTCGAACTGGGCCTGGTGGCCCTGGCTATCGCCATCGTGCTGGGGCTAACGGCGGGCTTCAGTGGCATTGCCCGGCCGGAGGGAAAGCTGGATCTGGCCGGACGGCTCTACGGCATCGGCACCTATGCCCTGCCCAGTTTCTGGGCGGCGATGGTGCTGCAGCTGGTTTTTGCCGTGGGGCTGGGCTGGTTTCCGGTGGGGGGCCGCTATCCCCCCACCCTGGTGCCCCCCACGGGCACGGGCTTTTATCTGCTCGACGGCCTACTGGGCGGCAATGGGCAGGTGATAAGCGCAGCCCTGCGCCACCTGGCCCTGCCCGCCTTCACCCTGGGCCTGCTGCTGAGCGGCATCTTTGACAACGCCCTGCGGCTCAACCTGCGCCGGGCCCTGCGCTCCGACTACGTGGAGGCCGCCCGCAGCCGCGGCATCGGCGAACGCCAGGTGGTGCTGCGCCATGCCCTGCCCAATGCGCTGCTGCCGGTGCTCACCATCGCCGGCATCACCGTGGCCTCACTGATTGGCGGGGCCCTGCTGATTGAAGTGATCTATTCCTGGCCTGGGATTGCCTACCGGCTGCAGGAGGCCATCAACCAACGGGATTACCCGTTGGTGCAGGGCATCGTGGTGGTGGTGGCCGCCCTGGTGGTGCTGGTGAGCCTGGTGGTGGATGTGTTGGTGGCGCTGCTCGACCCCCGCATCAGCTTCTAAACCGGCAGCACTTTCTAAAAACTAAAAATGCAGCCGATTCACCAGGCTACGGTCGAGCACAAAGGCCCGCACCTTCCCCGCCGCAAACTGCCCCACCGGCGGCGGGGTGCCCGCCTCCAGGCTGGCGAGAAAACGGCTTTGCAGCTCCAACAAAAGGGCTTGAACCTGCAGCGGATCCTTCCCCACCAAGTCTTCCCCGAATTGCATCAGCGGCTGCTCCCGCTCGAGGCGCACCGGCGAAAAATGACTGGCCCCCTCCACCAAGGCCAGGCGGCTGTTGCTGTTTTCGAGCTGGCGGAAGGGCTCCAGCTGTTCGGTGGCGGGCGGGGTGATCAGATCAAGGCTGCCCCCCACCATCAGCACCGGCAGGGTCAAGGGCCGCAACCCTTGGCCAGCCCAAAGCAAACTGCCGAAACCATTGAGCACCATCACCCCGTCTAACTGCGGCGGCGGGGAGAGTGGCGCCAGGGGAATGGCCGTTAACTGGCACTGGAGCAGAAAAGAACTATCCAGCACCGGAATGCTGCGCAGGGCCCGCTGGCAGCGCTGGTCCAACCCCGGCTGCAGCTCCGCCCCGGCCCAGAGCAAATCGCTGAGGCCCCCAAGGGAATGGCCGGCCAACACAAAGCGCTGGGGGGCGGAGCTGGGGCCAAAACTCAACT
>JBDLTB010000097.1:0-8535 GCA_039799245.1 Cyanobacteriota bacterium | reverse complement strand
TCAAAGCTGAGCGGAAATCTGGCGTAGGTGGCCATCACGGCCGTAGAATCAGGGTTCGGGGGCATGGCGGAATTGGTAGACGCAGCGCACTCAAAATGCGCCGACTTCGGTTTTGTCGGTTCGAGTCCGACTGCCCCCATCAACCGTTACTGCGCAGGATCGAAGCGCCGAGCGCATTGAGCTTGCCCTCAATGTTGTCGTAGCCGCGGTCTAAGTGGTGCAGCCCTTGCACCACCGTGGTGCCCTCCGCCACCAGGCCCGCCAGCACCATCGCCGCCGAGGCGCGCAGGTCACTGCCGGTAACGGGGGCACCGCTGAGCCGGGGGACCCCCTCCACAAAGGCGATGTTGCCTTGGGTGCGAATCGCCGCCCCCATGCGTTGCAATTCGCCCACGTGCTGCAGCCGATTCTCAAAGATCGCTTCGGTGATCACGCTGGTGCCATCGGCGGTGGCCAGCAGGCTCATGAAGGGGGCCTGCAGGTCGGTGGGGAAACCAGGAAAGGGCTGGGTGCGCAGGTCCACGGCGCGGATGTGGTCGGCGCTGATCGTCATGCCGATGCCATCGGGCTCGAGCCGACAGCCCACCTCCTCCAGCTTGCTGAGCACCGCCCGCAGGTGGTCGGGGATCACCGGGGTCACCCTCAAGCGGGAGCGGGTGATGGCGGCGGCCAACAGGAAGGTTCCTGCTTCGATCCGATCGGGGATCACCATGTAGTCGGCCCCGTGCAGCCGCTCCATGCCAACGATGGTGATGGTGGGGGTGCCGGCGCCTCGCACCTTGCCGCCCATGGCAATGATTAGACCAGCCAGGTCCACCACTTCGGGCTCCTGGGCGGCGTTCTCAATCACGCTCTCCCCATCGGCGAGGGCAGCGGCCATCATCAAAGTTTCGGTGGCCCCCACGCTGGGGCAATCCAGGTGGATGCGACCACCGGTGAGGCGATGGCCACGGCCTGGCACCACCGCTGACACCACGCCATGCTCGATGGTGACCTGGGCGCCAAGGGCCTTAAGACCCTTCACATGCTCCACCACCGGCCGGGCGCCAATCTTGCAACCGCCGGGCAGGGGCACCCTCGCCACCCCAAGGCGGGCCAGCAGCGGACCTATGCAAAAGAAACTGGCCCGCAGGCTGTTTACCAATTCATAGGGGGGGGAAGCCTGATTAAGGCTGTTGGCCTTCAGCTCCACCCAGTCGCCGCCCCGGTCGATCGACACCCCCAGGGCCCCGAGGATGTCGGCCATGCCGCCGATGTCGGAAAGGGCGGGCATGTTGCGGAGCCGCAGGCCGTCTTCCGTGAGCAGGCTGGCGGCCATCAGCACCAGCGCCGAATTCTTAGCCCCCGATACGCGCACTTCACCGGAAAGCTTGCGACCGCCCCGGATTTCCAGCTGGGGGGTGAGGAGCTGCTGGGTCGGCGTCATCGTGAGGGTCATAAGCAGTGGCGCCGCCGGCATCGCCACATATTGACAATCAGGCCTGGGACCGTCTAGAAGGCCGGCGTCTAAACTGTCTCATGGCCAACCGCAGCGTAATTGGCCTTTGGAAATAAGGGGACCTTGGTGGGCTATGGTCTTCAACTACCGAATGGCCGTCAGGGTCAACATCACTAGGGTTAAATCCCAGTGGTGGTCGGTATCGCCCGCGGATGTGGCGGAATTGGTAGACGCGCTAGTTTCAGGTACTAGTGGCAGCAATGTCGTGGGAGTTCAAGTCTCCCCATCCGCACTTCATTAATTCCAACTCCTGGCAACCGGCTCTATCCGGCTTCCAGAAGTGATAAAACCTTCCCATCCTCCAGTGACCTAATTCCACCGCTGTGATCGTTCTCAAAATCAGCAATGCATCCGAGCTGGTGGCATCCAAAGTGGGTCGCTTCCTGGAAAGACTTACCCCCGATGGCCTTGATGAGGCCAAGGTGGAAGAGGAAGTAATTAAGAAGTTGGTGGAAAATCTGCGGGCTGAAGGCCTAAAGGGTTCTGTGGCCTCAGTAAAAGGACTCGATCTGGCCAAGGAAGGCATCACCGTCAAAAACGATGTGCATGTCCGCCGTTTTGAGGAGATCTGAGCCCAGGGGCCCATGGCAGCTGAATTAATCAGCAGCCGGCGCAACCCCCTGGTGGCCCAGGTGCGGGCCCTGCACCATGGCCGCGGCCGCCGGGACCAGGGCCTCCTGCTCCTGGAGGGCAGCCACCTCTGGCAGGAATGCCAGCGCTTGAAGCTGCTTCCCAGGCTGCTGATCGCCACCCCCCGCTGGCGGGAGAGCCAGCCCTGGCTTGAACCGGCCCTGCCCCTGCAGCTGGTAACCCCTGAGGTCCTGGCGGCTATGGCCACCACGGAAAGTCCCGATGGGGTCATTGCCCTGCTGGCCATCCCCGGGCCAGGCCAGGGGTCGGAGCCCGTGCTTGCCCCAGGCGCTGAATTTGTGCTTGCCCTCGATCGGGTGCAAGACCCAGGCAACCTCGGCACGCTGCTGCGCACCGCCCTGGCGGCGGGGGTGGATCAACTCTGGCTGGGGGGCGGGGCCGACCCCTGGCAGCCAAAGGTGCTGCGGGCCTCCGCTGGAGCCGCCCTCGAACTAAATATCCAGCGGTTGGAAAGCCTTGCCCCAGCCCTGGCCCTGGCGGCAGCCCAGGGGTTACAGCTGGTGGCGGCCGTGGGCCAGGGGGGCCGCCCCCACTGGGAGCTGGATTGGTGCCAGCCAACCCTGGTACTGCTGGGCAACGAGGGGGCTGGCATCGATCCAGAGCTGCTGGGCCCAGGGGTGATTCCGGTGACGATTCCCCATGGCCCCCAGGTGGAATCCCTGAATGTGGGGGTGGCGGCAGGGGTACTGCTCTTAGAACGTTGGCGCCAGCGGCTAAGCCTGGCCGCCGGCAGGGGAGAATCGCCTACAGCTGAGCTGGGCCGTTGACTGCTGCTGGGGCGTTTGATGGGGAGTTTGACTTCGATCTGATTGTGATCGGAGCTGGCTACGGCGGCTTTGATGCGGCTAAGCACGGGGCCGAAAAAGGTCTGCGCACCGCCATCATCGAAAGCCGTGACCTGGGGGGAACCTGCGTAAACCGCGGCTGCGTGCCCTCCAAGGCGTTGCTGGCCGCCAGTGGCCGGGTGCGGGAACTGGGGGACCGAACCCACCTGGAACAATTTGGCATCAGCGCCGGGGCGCTCAGCTTTGACCGCCAGGGGATCGCCGACCATGCGGCCCAGCTGGTGGCCACGATCCGCAGCAATCTCGGCAAGGCCCTGGAAAGGGCAGGGGTGACCATCCTCAAGGGGGTGGGCAGCTTGGACGGGCCCCAACGGGTGGCCCTGCGCGAGGCCAGCGGCATCGAACGGCGGCTGAAAGCCCGCGATGTGGTGATCGCCACCGGTTCCGACCCCTTCGTGCCGCCTGGCATCAGCACCGATGGCGTCACGGTATTCACCAGCGACGATGCCATCAAGCTGGAAAGCCTGCCCCCCTGGCTCGCCATCATCGGCAGCGGCTACATCGGCCTGGAATTTGCTGATGTGTACACAGCCCTGGGCTGTGAAGTAACGATGGTCGAAGCCCTGGATCGGGTAATGCCCACCTTCGATCCAGACATCGCCAAGCTGGCCGCCCGCAAGCTGATTGAAGGCCGCGACATTGAAACCAGGGTGGGGGTATTTGCCAGCAAGGTGACCCCCGGCAACCCCGTGCGAATTGAATTGGTAGATGCCAAAAGCCGCGAGCTGGTGGAGGTGCTGGAGGTGGATGCCGTGCTGGTGGCCACCGGACGGGTGCCGGTGAGTGCCGAGCTCAACCTCAGCTCCGTGGGGGTGGAAACCGAGCGGGGTTTCATTCCCGTAGACGGCGGCATGCGGGTGCTGGCCGGCGCTGAGCCGGTGCCCCACCTTTGGGCGGTGGGTGATGTGACCGGGAAAATGATGCTGGCCCACACCGCCGCCGCCCAGGGGATGGTGGCGGTGGAAAACATCTGTGGGGCTGAGCGGATTGTTGATTACCGCTCAATTCCGGCGGCCACCTTCACCCATCCGGAGATCGGCTCCGTGGGCCTCAGTGAGCAAGAAGCCAAGGCCCTAGCCGCAGAGGAGGGCTTTGAGCTGGGCAGCGTGCGCAGCTACTTCAAGGCCAATTCCAAGGCCCTGGCCGAGCTGGAAAGCGATGGCCTGATGAAGCTGTTGTTCCGCAAGGACAACGGCGAGGTGCTCGGGGCCCACATCTATGGTTTACATGCGGCCGACCTGATCCAAGAGGTGGCCAATGCCATTGCCCGCCGCCAATCCGTGCGCACCCTGGCCTACGAAGTGCATACCCACCCCACCCTGAGCGAAGTGGTGGAAGTGGCCTACAAGCAAGCCGCCCACTCCCTTAACCCCTGAGCCCCATGGAGATCCGTCGTCGGCCCCCCAGCCCCAAGGTGCGGGTGTCCTATCTGGAATATGGCGTGCCCCTCCCCGAGGAAAAGCCCCGCCACATCCTTGAGGAGATTGTTTGGGCCAAGGATCGGGAAACGGCCACGGCCCGGGAGCGATTACCCCTGGAAAAACTCAAGGAGCAGGTGACCCTGCTGCCCGCCCCCCGCGATTTTGTGGCCGCCCTGCGGGCCAGCTGTCGTAAGCCGGCGGTGATCGCCGAGATCAAGAAGGCCAGCCCCAGCAAGGGGGTAATCCGGGAGGATTTCTATCCCGAGGCCCTTGCCATAGGCTATGCCACCGGCGGTGCCAGCTGCCTGTCGGTGCTCACTGATAAACAGTTTTTCCAAGGGGGCTTTGAGGTGCTGGTGCAGGTGCGCCAGGCGGTGGAGCTGCCCTTGCTCTGTAAAGACTTCATCCTCAGCCCCTATCAGCTTTACCAAGCCCGGGCCGCCGGCGCCGACGCCGCCCTGCTGATTGCGGCGATCCTCACGGACCAAGACTTTGTTTATCTGCTCAAGGTGGCCCGCAGCCTTGGCCTAGCGGTGTTGATCGAGGTGCACGAGTCCGCAGAACTAGAACGGGTGTTGGCCTTGCCCGTTTGGCAGGAGCCCCAAGCGGCGGCCCACACCCTGATCGGCATCAACAACCGCGACCTCAGCACTTTCCACACCGATCTCGCCACCACCGAACAGCTCATGGCCACCTACGGCCCCCAGGTCCGCGCCACTGGGGCACTGCTGGTGAGCGAATCAGGCCTATTCAGCCGGGAAGATCTCGATCGGGTGCAACACGCCGGCGCCGATGCGGTGCTGGTGGGTGAAGCGCTGATGAGCCAGGCGGATGTAACGGTGGCGCTGGAAAATCTGATAAACGGCTGATCTGGAGCAGGCAGCGGGGCGGCCCCTGGGGGCCATAAAAAAACCCCCGCATGGGCGGGGGTTTTGAGGCCTTGGGGACAGGAACAGGCTTGATCGCTGGGATCAGACCTTGCGTGAATAGAACTCCACCACCAGCAGTTCGTTGATTTCGAGGGCGACCCATTCGCGCTCGCAATTGCCAGTGACCTTGCCGATCAACTTGGCCTTCTCAAATTCCAGGTGGGGCGGAATGTTGGCCAGGCCGGGGAAGGCCAGGTTTGTTTCTGCCAGCAATTTGCTTTGTTTACGTTCGCGGATGGCAACCACGTCACCGGGGCGGCAGTGGTAGCTGGGGATATCCACCACGCGGCCGTTCACGGTCACGTGGCCATGGTTCACCAGCTGCCGGGCACCGGGGATGGTGGGGCCAAAGCCCAAGCGGAAGCAAACATTGTCGAGGCGACCCTCCAGCAGCTTCAGAAGGTTGGTTCCCGTGGAGCCCTCTTGGGCGCGGGCCTTCTTGACGTAGCGAACGAGCTGCCGTTCTGAAATGCCGTAGTTGAACCGAAGCTTTTGCTTCTCTTCGAGACGGATGGCGTATTCGGAGCGCTTGCGACGGGCTTGGCCGTGCTGACCGGGGGGATAAGACCGCTTAGCAGTCTTACGGGTGAGACCGGGAAGGTCTCCCAAGCGCCGCGTCACCCTCAATCGAGCACCGCGGTAGCGAGACATAAATTCAGTGGAACGTCAGGATGGGGTTTCAATCGGCGGATGCTCCCTTGTGTGAGGCACCAGCAAACCAATCCGATACCTTACCTGGCCCAGGGCCAGAAGGTTCCTGGCGGCCGCTTAGTTGGCTGCTGCTGGCTCTGCTCGCCATCTATCGCCGCTTAATTTCACCCCTGCTGGGTCCGCCCCGCTGTCGCTTCATCCCCAGCTGCAGTGGCTACGCCGTGGAGGCGATCCAGCGCCATGGCCCCTGGCGGGGCTCCTGGCTCAGCCTCGGGCGCATACTGCGTTGCCATCCGTTTACGGAGGGGGGCTTTGACCCGGTGCCGGAATGAAGCTGCTGCTGCTCACCCGCCAGGGTTGTTGCCTTTGCGAGGGCCTGGCCGAACGGCTGGCGGGCTTGGATCCCGCCCCCCAGGTTCAGCTGGTTGAGGTGGATGCTGATCCAGCCCTCCAGAGGCGCTATGGCCTGGAGGTGCCTGTGTTGATGCTGCCAATGCCCAACGGCCAGCCGCAGGAGTTACCCCGGGTGCCGCCGCGGCTGGCGGGGGCGCAATTGGCGGAATGGTTGCAGCGCCAGATTTCTAAGCTTTAACCACTGAAACCGCCCCTAGGCATCCCTCCCCCCTACGGCCCCCCATGAGCGCCCCTGCCCCTGAGTCTCCGCCCTTGGGCCGCCTCCATCCCCTGCTCCGTGATGCGGGCCTGCTGGTGCCCAAGGGCTTACCGGACCCAGAGGTTAGCGATGTGACCTGTGATTCACGGCGGGTGGGGGCTGGCACCCTATTCATCGGTTTGCCGGGGGCCCGGGTGGATGGCGGTTGTTTTTGGCGGGCGGCCCTGCAGGCGGGGGCCAGCGCCGCGGTGATTGGCCCTGGGGCAGCGGCCCTGGATCCCCCCGGCCCTGGGGATTCCGTGTTGGTGGTGGCTGATCCGGTGGCTGAAACCGCTGGGCGCCTGGCCGCCGCCTTTTGGGGCCAGCCCAGTGCCCAGCTGGCCTTGATCGGGGTTACCGGCACCAACGGCAAAACCACCACCACCCACCTGATCGAACATCTAGCCAACGGCGCCGGCTGGCCCACCGCCCTGTTTGGCACCCTGGCCAACCGTTGGCCTGGCCATAGCCACACCGCCACCCACACCACCCCCTTCGCCGATCAGTTGCAGGCTGAGCTGGCGGCGGCCCTCGGCGCCGGCTGTCGACTGGTGGCCATGGAGGTGAGTTCCCACGCCCTCGAGCAACGGCGGGTGGCCGGTTGCGGGTTCAGGGGGGCGGTGTTCACCAACCTCAGCCAAGACCACCTCGACTATCACCCCTCCCTAGGGGCCTACTTCGAAGCCAAGGCCCAGTTATTTGAGGCCCCCTACCTGAAGGGCAAGGCCGTGGTGAACCTGGATGATCGCCATGGGCGGCGGCTAGCCATGCGCCTGGGGGAAAACTGCTGGCGCAGTTCCCTGGAGGATCCGGCGGCGGAGTTACGTATGGAACAGCTGCAGTTTTCCGCCGCTGGCGTTTCGGGCTTAATCGTGACTCCCCTGGGGGAGGCCCCGTTCCAGTCCCCCCTGGTGGGCCGCTTCAATCTGATGAATCTGCTGCAAGCCGTAGGGGTTTTATTGCAGCAGGGCTTACCCCTTGAAGCGCTCCTGGCGGGCTTGGGGCAATTCCAGGGGGTGCCGGGCCGCATGGAGCGGGTGCCCAGTGGCCCCCAGCAGCCGGCGGTGCTGGTGGACTATGCCCACACCCCGGATGGCCTGGAAAACGCCTTGGGGGCCTGTAGGCCGTTTGTGCAAGGCAAACTGATTTGTCTATTTGGCTGCGGGGGGGACCGGGATCGGGGCAAGCGACCGTTGATGGGTGAGATCGCTGCCCGCCTGGCCGACCAGGTGGTGCTCACCTCCGACAACCCCCGCACCGAGGACCCCCAACAGATTCTCTCGGACGTGCGGGCGGGCATCCCCGCTGGCACCGCCCTCCAGGTGCAGGCCGATCGGCGCCTGGCGATCGGCCAGGCCCTTGGCCTGGGCCGCGCCGGCGACCTGGTGCTCATTGCCGGCAAGGGCCATGAGGACTATCAAATTGTGGGTACGGAGAAAATTCATTTCGATGACCGCGAGGAAGCGGCCCGTTATCTGGCCAAGGCCGGCCCTTTGGCCTAAACCCTGCAACAATCCCGACGGTCAGATTGTTCGAGGTTGACTTTTCCCAATGGCGTCCGGTGTTCCCCTATCCAAGAAATTTCTAGCTGAGCTAATCGGCACCTTCTGGCTGGTGTTTGCTGGCTGCGGCAGCGCCGTGCTGGCGGCCGTGTTCCCCTACGACTCAGCCGCGGCCAACCCCCTGGGCCTCGGTTTCCTCGGGGTGGCCCTGGCCTTCGGCCTCAGCCTGCTCACCATGGCCTACGCCATTGGCCACATCTCCGGTTGCCACATCAACCCCGCCGTTAGTTTTGGCCTCTGGGCCGGCGGCCGGTTCCCCAGCAAAGAATTGCTGCCTTACATCGTTGCCCAGGTGCTGGGCGGCACCCTCGCTGGGGGCGCCCTTT
>JBDLTB010000096.1:0-8100 GCA_039799245.1 Cyanobacteriota bacterium | reverse complement strand
TTTGAACCGGTGCATGGGTCCGCCCCCGATATCGCCGGCCAAGACAAGGCCAATCCCCTGGCCATGGTGCTTTCAGCGGCCATGCTGCTGCGGGTGGGCTTGAAGCAGGAGGCGGCCGCCGCCGCCCTGGAGGCAGCTGTGGATCAGGTATTAGCAGAGGGGCTGCGCACGGGGGATTTAATGGCCGAGGGCTGCACCCTTGTGGGTTGCGAAGCGATGGGTAAGGCCCTGCTGAGCGCCCTGGGCTAAACCCAGGGGGCTGTGCTCTGGCAAACTCGCCCCCATAACGCTCAGTTGCCGATGTCTAAGCTTCACCCGATCGTTGCTGTTACCGGTTCCTCAGGGGCGGGCACCAGCACCGTAAAACGCGCCTTCGAGCACATCTTCCAGCGGGAGGGCATCGTGCCGGCGGTGGTGGAGGGTGACAGCTACCACCGCTTTGAGCGGGGGCCCATGAAGGAAGCGATGGCCAAGGCCCAAGCGGCCGGCGAAAACTTCTCCCACTTCGGCCCTGAGGCCAACCTGTTCAACAAGTTGGAGGAATTGTTTCGCAATTACGGCGGCAGCGGTGGCGGTGAGAAGCGTTATTACCTGCACAGCCATGACGAGGCCGCCGACCACAACGCCCGCCTTGGCACCCAGCTAGAACCCGGCCAATTCACCCCCTGGGAACCAATCCCCACAGGCACCGACCTGCTCTTCTACGAGGGTCTCCATGGCGGCGTGGTGGGAGATGGTTATGACGTGGCCACCCTCGCCGACCTGCTGGTGGGGGTGGTGCCAATCACAAACCTGGAGTGGATCCAAAAAATCCACCGCGACAACGCCGAACGGGGCTATTCGGCCGAAACGATCGTGGACACGATCCTGAGGCGGATGCCCGATTACATCAACCACATCTGCCCCCAGTTCAGCCGCACGGACATCAATTTCCAACGGGTGCCCACGGTGGACACCTCCAACCCCTTCATCTGCCGCAACATCCCCACCCCAGATGAGAGCCTGGTGATCATCCACTTCCGCAAGGGGGCCCGGGACAAGTGGGAAATCGATTTCCCCTACCTACTCAAGATGATCGATGGCTCCTTCATGTCTAGCCCCACCAGCCTGGTGGTTGATGGCGGCAAGATGGGCTTTGCGATGGAACTGATCCTCACCCCGATCATTCACCGCATGATTAAAAACAAAGCCCACAACAACTGATAAAAAAGCCTCTAAATTCGCTAAGGTTCGGCGGTGAAGATGCCCTCCTTTGCGATCCGCGGCGCCAACGGCAATGCAGATCTCGGTCCAGCCCGCTGGGCCCCGGATCTGCTCTCGCGGATGTTGCATACCGGCCGCCGCCTCTATCTCCAGCATCTGGAGCGCAACGGTGGCCTGCCGGAACCGCTGGGGGTGGTAATTGAAGCCAGCGGTGAGCAGGGCCGTTTGATTTTTGAGGCGCCCGTGTTGCTCCCTGATGAACAGTTCTTGCCCGTCGATCTAGTGCGATTAAGACCCCAGGGTCGTAATCGCCAAAAGAGATGAAAGGGCTAGAACTTATTGCTGCGATGAATTGGCCAGGGCTGGCCCCATGGGCGGCCCTGCTGGGACTTTGTGTGGGCAGTTTTCTGAACGTGGTGGTGTGGCGCCTCCCCCGGGGCGAATCACTGGTGTGGCCCGGCAGCCATTGCCCCCGCTGCGGCCAAACCCTGCCCTGGCACCACAACCTGCCCCTGCTGAGCTGGTTGATACTCAGGGGCCGTTGTGGCTTTTGCCGAGGGCAAATCTCCAGCCGTTATCCGCTACTGGAACTACTTAATGCTGGCCTCTGGGTGCTGCTGAGCCTGCCCGGGGTGGGCCGCCTGGGGCACCCCACTCCCCTCCTAAACCTCTTGGCGGGCGGCCTACTGCTCGCATTTCTGCTGCCCCTGGCCCTGATTGATCTTGACAGCCTACGGCTGCCGGAACCCCTTTGCCGCTGGGGGCTGCTCAGTGGCCTTGCCCTGGCCGCAGGCCTCGGGGCACTCCAGGGGTTAGGGGCCAGCCTGCTGATTTTCCACCTAATGGCAGCGGTGCTCGGGTTACTTAGTTTTGAAGCAGTAAGTGCCCTGGCGGAAAGGGCCCTAGGCACGCCAGCCCTGGGGCTAGGGGACGCAAAACTTGCTGCCCTCTTGGGGGCATGGCTGGGACTGCAGGGTTTGGCAGTGGCCTGTGGCCTAGCGGTGTTTGGGGGGGCACTATTTGGGGTGGCGGGCCGGATGAGTGGGAAACTCGGCCCCCGCCAGCCGTTTCCATTTGGGCCATTTTTAGTGCTGGGTGGCCTGCTGAGCTGGTTGGCCTGCGATCAATTCTGGGCACTATCCATTGGCGTCCCTGGCCGGATCCTTTAATGGGTAGATCAGCGGAATAAGCACTTGTCACTGCTCGACTGGTTTGCGGATCGGCGTAAAACCGCTCCGGTGGTGCGACCCCTTCAGGATGCGGAGGAGGGTGATGGCCTGTGGAGCAAGTGTCCTGAATGTGGCGAAGTGGTTTATCGCAAGGACCTGGTGGCCAATGCCAGCGTTTGTGGATCCTGTGGCTACCACCATCGAATCGACAGCAAGGAACGCCTGCGGCTGCTGGTGGATCCCGGCAGCTTCCAGGCCCTAGATGAGGGGCTAAGCCCCACCGATCCCCTCGCCTTCAAGGATCGCCGCGCCTACGCAGATCGCCTGCGTGATAGCCAGCAAAGCACTGGCCTAAAAGATGCGGTGGTGTGTGGCCTTGGCCAGCTGGAGGGCCATCCATTGGCCCTAGGGGTGATGGATTTCCGCTTCATGGGCGGCAGCATGGGCTCAGTGGTGGGCGAAAAACTCACCCGCCTGATTGAAACCGCCACCCACCAACGACTGCCGGTGTTGGTGATATGTGCCAGCGGTGGGGCGCGCATGCAGGAGGGAATGTTGAGCCTGATGCAAATGGCCAAGGTGTCCGGGGCCCTGGAAAGGCACCGCCAAGCAGAACTTCTCTACATCCCATTACTCACCCACCCCACCACCGGTGGTGTTACGGCAAGTTTTGCGATGCTGGGGGACCTGATCCTGGCTGAACCCAAAGCCCTGATTGGCTTTGCCGGCCGCCGGGTGATTGAACAGACCCTGCGCGAAAAATTACCCGACGATTTCCAAACCGCTGAATATCTGCAGGACCACGGCTTTGTCGATGCCATCGTGCCCCGACCCAAGCTGCGCAGCACCCTGGCCACCCTGCTGGAATTACACCGCAAGCCCAGGATGGTGGCGGCATGACCAAGACCCTGCTGGCATTGCTACTGGCTGTGGTGGTGGGCATCGGCCTACCCCTGGGGGCCTGGGCCGGCCCGGTGCAATGGCAGGAGGTGCCCGCCAGCCCGGAGGGACGCCAATGGTGGGATAGCGGCAGTTTGCGCCTCAACCGCCAGGGGGAACTGAGTGTCTTGAGTCGGTTTAGCCCTGCCCAAAAGGAGGGGGAAAAACCAGCCGGCGGTCAGCTCTATGTGATGGCGATCAACTGCGGCGAAAGGCTGTTCAAAGACCAACAGGTAAACGGATTGCCGCATCTGGGGGCTGAGTGGCAACTGGCCCAGGCCGATGGCCTGGTGGCGGCTGTGCTCAGCGAGGCCTGTGCCGCCGCCCACGCCCAGGGGCTGGCGTGAGCGCCGCCAAGGGAGCAGCACCCCTAGGGGTGGCGATCGCCGGCCTCGGCTTTGGCGAAAAAGTGCACCTGCCGGCGTTGAGGGCCTGTGGGGGCACGGCAGCGGTGGCCCTATGGCATCCCCGGGCGGAACGCTTAGCCAGGGCCAGCCAAGCGGCTGAACTGCCGGGCTACACCAATTTCGAAGCGCTGCTGGCAGACCAGAAAGTGGAGGCAGTAGTGATCGCCACGCCCCCAGGGCCCCGCTTTGCCCTAGCGGAGCAGGCGCTGCGGGCGGGTAAGCACCTGCTGCTGGAAAAACCAGTAACGCTCAATGCAGACGAGGCCGAGGCGCTGGAACGCTTGGCCCTGGAGCAGGGTTGCATTTGCGCGGTCAATTTTGAATACCGGGCTGTGCCCAGCTTCCAGCAGCTTGCTGAGCTCCTGGAGGGGGGCTGGCTGGGGGAACCGTGGCTGCTGCGATTTGATTGGTTAATGGGCAGCCGCAGTGACCCAAATCGAACCTGGAACTGGTATGCCCAACAAACAGAAGGGGGCGGCGTATTGGGTGCCTTGGGCAGCCATGCCTTTGATTTGCTCGAGTGGTTGGTGGGTCCGGTGCAGCAGCTCCAGGCCCAGCTGGGGGTGGCAATAAACGAAAGGCCCCTGGCCAATGGCAGCGGTAAGGCAAAGGTAGATGCGGCCGATACGGCCCTGCTGCAGCTGCAACTGCTGCCGCGCTGGGGCCCCCAACCAGGCAGGCCCCTGGCGGCCCAACTGGCCCTGAGCGCCGTGGCCCGCCCGGGTCGCGGTTGCTGGCTGGAGTTTTATGGCTCCGAGGGCAGCCTGGTGCTGGGCAGTGCCAATCAAAATGATTACGTGCATGGCTTCCAGCTGCAGGGCTCAAAACAGGGCAGCCCCCTGGCGCCCATAGATCCAGATCCAAGCCTGGCCTTTACCCAAACCTGGGAAGACGGCCGCATTGCACCGGTGGTGCGGCTAATGGAACGGTGGGCCCAGGCGGTGCGCAGCCGCAGGCCCATGCTGCCGGGACTGCTGGAGGGGCTAGTGAGCCAGAGATGCATGGACGCCAGCCTGCGGAGTCACCAACAGCAACGAAGCCTAATTTTGCCGTGATAGCCCATGGGCAGATAGGGTCCAGCACAGATGACTGGGCCGATGACTACCCCGCTTAACAACATTCCTGGACTCGGAGTAATGATTTGCGGCCACGGCAGCCGCAATCGACTAGCGGTGGATGAATTCGCCAAGCTGGCCGGGGGATTGCGCCAGCGGTTTCCGCAATTACCAGTGGCCCATGGCTATCTGGAATTTGCCAGGCCGATCCTGCGGGAGGGACTGGATAGCCTGCGCGCCCAGGGGGTAACTCGGGTGCTGGCGGTGCCGGGGATGTTGTTTGCCGCGGGCCATGCCAAAAACGACATCCCATCGGTGCTGAATAGTTACGGGGCCGAAACCGGCCTACAGATCGACTACGGCCGGGAGTTGGGGGTAGATCTAAAAATGATCCAGGCGGCTGGGGCAAGACTGCAGGAAACCCTGGAGGCAGCAGCCCCATTCCCCCTGGCCGAAACGCTACTAGTGGTAGTGGGAAGAGGTTCCTCGGATCCTGATGCCAATTCCAACGTGGCAAAGGTAACCCGGATGCTGGTGGAGGGTTTCGGCTTTGGCTGGGGAGAAACTGTCTATTCAGGCGTTACCTTTCCCCTGGTGGAGCCAGGCCTGCGCCACGCGGTGCGGCTCGGCTTCAAAAGAATTGTGGTGTTCCCCTATTTCCTCTTTTCAGGGGTACTGGTGAGCCGGATTTACCAACACACCGACCGGGTGGCGGCAGACCATGGCGATCTGGAGTTTCTCAAGGCCGGCTATCTCAATGACCACCCACTGGTAATCGACACCTTTGTGGAAAGGGTGATGGATGTGGTTCGCGGAGAAACCCAGATGAATTGCTCGCTCTGCAAATACCGAGCTCAGGTGCTGGGCTTTGAGGCGGAGGTGGGGGCAGCGCAGTTCAGCCACCACCACCACGTGGAGGGCCTTGGGGAGCCCTGTGACCTGTGCGAAAGGGAATGCACCGGCGCCTGCCAACCGGACGGGCAACCGCAGGCCCACGGCCATGACGGGGAGCACCAGCACGACCATGGCCATCGGCACAACAGCTACCCCCATGCCGAGCACCCCCTGGGCCCCCGCAGCCTGCATAACAGTCCAACCAAAGACCAGGACCCACAAGACTAGAAAAAGATAAGCAAAGCTAATGAAGCAAAGTTATCCACAGGCGGGCGGGGTTTCCCCCAGGCAGTCGGGGCTTTTTCCACAGGATTTCAGGGACATTGGGCGAGCAAGCGAGGCGACTGTGGAAAACTACATGCGAGGCAAGAATGGCTTGACTCAAACAAAGGAGCCGTTCAAGGGCAGGAACCCTTGCCGGGGAAAAGCCGAAAGCGACTGATATGACAGGGTCTCAACAGTGAGAGCCAAAAACAGCACCAGGGGGGGCAGGCTTTGACGGGGACCACCTTGATGTGGCTTCATCAGGGGGTGAACCGAGAGCTGATTTGACTAAAGGTGAGAGGCTAGAGCTGATGGGTGAAGTGGTAAGCATGGAAGCAGAGGTGCCTGAGCAATTGTTCGAGAGCATGCGCAATTTCCTGGAGGAGCACCCCCAATGGGACCAGTACAACCTGGTGAGTTCAGCGGTGGCTGGCTTTCTATTTCAGAACGGCAGCAGAGATAAAGCTGTATCTCAACACTATCTGAACGGTTTATTTAGCCGTAGCGGAGTCTAAATAAAAAAAGGCCCATCAGAAGATGGGCCAAGAAGAATAAATGAGCCAATTTACACTGCAAGCTGGAAAACAAACAAGCCAGCTTGATTAAATAATATCACCATTCTGCAACGATGTGCCAGGCTTGATGTCAAGACTAAGGCCAGCAATGCAATTACCAAGGGAACCGCCGGACTTAAAGAATAAATAGGAATCGGTTTGAGCAGCAGAGGTATCAAAAGTATAAAAATAATTATATGCCTGATTGCCAACAGTGTTAAAAAAGGCATTGGCAGCCACAAGTGAACTTGCAAATGTTCTGCCGGCTGCGCCAGGATCATTACGTAAGTTTGCACCCACAACACCTGCTATACCTGTCTGAATTTTATCGGAGCCACTGGCAAAGTCAGTAATAATATCAGCACTGGCCACAGTTAAGCCAGTTTGAGTTGCAATAGAAGCAAGAGAACCATATTTAAAGATATCACTACCAGTACCACCAGACAATCTGTCCGCCCCAGAGGCACCAGTAATCGAATCAAAACCCTCCTGGCCGTAAATAACATCATCACCATTGCCACCATCAATGGTGTCATTACCCCCTGATCTTCCGCTTTCCTTGGCAACAAGATCTGGATTTGCCTTAATATAGTTAACAGAATCTGTCCTGGTCCACTGGGCACCACCAAGGCCTTTGGTAGCACCGCCTGGTCCCTCAAGGAATGCAAAAACATCCCAACCAGACCCAGGGGGATATGTGGCTGAAATTGACTTATCAATGGCAAGTTGATCAGAGTTTAAGGAATCACCAAAGATAAGGTCGATAGAATCACCACCGCTAATTAAATCATTTCCAGCGGCATCAGAAATAGATGAACCGCCGACTAAATCACCAATTACGCTGGTAAGATCCTCCGCAGTTGTTATATTATCTGCACCAGGGTCAGGGTTAATCGGGTAGGGAGCAATGCCACTACCTTCAATCCTAGTTAAATTAGTAAGAGCTCCCGATGAAATATTAATACCAATTGCTTCAATGGTAAAGGCCACATGGGTGGGTAGCAGTGGAGGGGTGGAAGATTCAATGTTATCGACCTCACTAACCCTATCGTCATTGGAAGTCCCCGGAGGATTGTAAAGGCCTAATGCGCTATCAATGGCAGCAGTGGTAGTTGCGGAACTGGTATTAGACAGAAGCAGCGAAATATTATCAGCATTAAGAAGGAAATTAGGCTCACCATCCGAAATAAACAAAAGCTGTGAGAGGGTGGCAGAGGTTAACGGTCCACCGGAGGCCTGGGATAAAACTATCCAATTTAAAGCTGCTTGCAAACCTGCCTCATAGTTAGTGGTGGCATCGGTAGTTATGGAATTAACAGCTGCCTTGGCAGCGGCCAACTCAGTTGGACTATCAATACTATTAGTCGTTAAATTAAAAGTACCAACAGGGGCAGCAGATTGACTAAACTTATCAATATGCACTCTAATATTGGCAGCACCAGAACTATATAGAGTATCAAGGCTAGCGATCACTGCATCCTGTAAAGCACGCATTCTAGTTTTAGTGGAACCTCCAAAAGGAATAGTGGTAACCATGCTGCCAGAATTATCAAGAACAAAAACAATATTTGCCGTAGACCCAGGCGCCAAAGAAGAACCACCAGGATCACCAATC
>JBDLTB010000095.1:0-6833 GCA_039799245.1 Cyanobacteriota bacterium | reverse complement strand
GCCGCTTCGATGAAATCGCTGAGGGCGGTCATGGCACCAGCGGCAACTAGCACTCTTTTAAAGGACAGCAAACCCGTTACGCTGCGCCCGGCGACCGGAGGCCAAGGTTGCTTACGGCTCTAAAGATCACCAATATCGCCCTGATCGACAGTCTGGAACTGTCGTTTGCCCCTGGTTTAACGGTGCTAACCGGGGAAACAGGGGCAGGCAAATCAATTTTGCTCGATGCCCTTGATGCGGTTACCGGTGGCGGCCAACCCCAGCGGCTATTGCGGGTGGGCTGTGGCCGTGGGGCCATTGAGGCCAGCTTTGCTTTTAACCCTGGTTTGCGCCTTTGGTGTGAGCAGCAGCAGCTCGACCTGGAGCAGGAACAGGAGTTATTGCTCAGCCGGGAGCTCCGGCTCCAGGAGGGGCGATTCAGCAGCCGCAGCCGCTTAAACGGGGTGCTGTTAAGCAAGCCGTTGTTGGCGGAGCTAAGGCCCCAGTTGCTGGATCTCACCGGCCAGGGCCAAACCCAGCAGTTGGGGCGCCCTGGCCAGCAGCGCCGCTGGCTGGATCGGTTTGGTGGTACTGACTTATTCGCCTGTTTGGAGTCGGTGCGCCAGGCCCACCGCACTTGGAAACAGGTGGCCCAGCAGTGGGCCCAGGCCCAGGTCGATGGCGAGCGGCTCGCCCGGGACAGGCAGGAGGCCCAGGGGTTATTGCAGGAACTGGAAAGAGCCCAGTTACATAATCCCCAGGAACGTCAGTTGCTGGAGCAGGAACAGGACCGGCTTTGCCATGGGGTGCGGCTCCAGCAGGGTTGTTTGCATTTGTTAGGGCGGCTCCAGGAGGGGGCCGAGGCGGCGCCTGCGGTGTTGGAGCACCTGGCGGCCTGTGACCAGGAGCTGGCGGCCATGGCCGCCCTAGACAGCAGCCTCGGGCCCCTGCAGCAGCGCTGGCTGGAGACCCATGGGGCCCTGCAGGATTTGGCCCGGGAGTTGGACCACTACGGCGCTGGCCTCGATGCCGATCCCGACCACCTAGCTGCCCTCCAGGAGCGCATCGCCGCCCTCAAGGCCCTGGAGCGGCGCCACGGCCTTGATCTGCCTGCCCTGATCGAGCGGCGCGACCAGTTGCGCGATCAGTTGTTTGAGGGAAGCGTGGAGACGGCGCTGGCGCTGCTGGCCGAGGACGAACAGCGGGCCCGCCAGCGGCGGGATCAGGCCTGTGGGCTGCTCAGCGCCCAGCGCCAACGGGCGGCCCAGGCCCTGGAAACGGAATTGATGGCGGCGCTGCGGCCCATGGCCCTGCCGGCGGTGCGCTTCAGCGTTGCCCTGGAGCCCTGTCGCCCCGGGGAGGAGGGGGCGGAAACCGTCCAGTTTTTGTTTTCAGCTAATCCCGGCCAACCCCTGGCACCCCTGCGGGAGGTGGCCTCCGGTGGGGAGATGAGTCGTTTTCTACTGGCCTTGAAAACCTGTTTGGTGGAGGGCGATCAGGGGAGCAGCCTGTTGTTTGATGAGATCGATGCCGGGGTGAGTGGCCGGGTGAGTGCTGCCATGGCCAGTTTGTTGCGCCGCTTGGCCGCCCGGCGCCAGGTGTTTTGTGTGACCCACCAGCCGGTGGTGGCAGCCGCGGCGGATCAACACCTGCAGGTGAGTAAGGCGGTGGAAGGGGGCCAAACCTTGTTGCGGGTGTCCCACCTGCGGGACCTTCAGGAGCGCCAGCGGGAACTGGCGGAACTGGCCGGTGGCGACAGCGGTGAGGCCCGGGAATTTGCGGCCAGCCTCCTGCACACAGCTAGCGCCAGCTGGCCTCAGTAGAGTCGCCAACCAACGAGCTTGATCAATGCCCCGCGCTAAAGCCGCTCCCGGGCAGGCCTTGGAGGCCCTCACCGGCGGCAGCCTGGGGGAGGTGATCCGGGTGCGGGGGGCCCGCCAGCACAACCTGCGCAACGTTGATATCACCCTGCCCCGCAATCGCCTGGTGGTTTTCACCGGGGTGAGCGGCAGTGGCAAGAGTTCCCTGGCCTTTGACACGATCTTTGCCGAGGGCCAACGGCGCTATGTGGAGAGCCTTTCCACCTATGCCCGCCAGTTCCTGGGCCAGGTGGATAAGCCCGATGTGGATGCCATCGAAGGGCTTTCCCCAGCAATTTCGATTGATCAGAAATCCACCAGCCATAACCCGCGCTCCACCGTGGGCACGGTGACGGAAATCCAGGATTACCTGCGGCTGCTGTTTGGCCGGGCCGGGGAACCCCATTGTCCCCAGTGTGACCGCTCGATCCAGCCCCAGTCGATCGATGAAATGGTCGATCAGATCCTGCTGTTGCCGGAGGGTTGCCGTTATCAGTTGTTGGCGCCGGTGGTGCGCGGCAAGAAGGGTACCCACACCAAATTGCTGAGTGGTTTGGTGGCCGAAGGATTCGCCCGGGTGCGGATTAATGGCGAGGTGCGTGAACTTTCAGACAACATCGAGCTTGATAAAAACCACGCCCACAACATTGAGGTGGTGGTTGATCGCCTGGTGGCCCGGGAGGGGGTGCAGGAAAGGCTCAATGATTCCCTACGCACCGCCCTGAAGCGTGGCGATGGCCTTGCCCTGGTGGAGGTGGTGCCAAAGACCGGTGAGGAATTACCTGAGGGGGTGGAGCGCGAAAGGCTTTATTCCGAGAATTTTGCCTGTCCCGTCCATGGGGCGGTGATGGAGGAGTTATCGCCACGGTTGTTTTCGTTTAACAGCCCCTATGGCGCCTGCCCCGATTGCCATGGCATCGGCTTCCTGCGCAAGTTCACCGAACAGCGGGTGGTGCCAGATCCGAGCCTGCCGGTGTATGCCGCCGTGGTGCCTTGGAGTGATAAGGAAAACAGCTATTACTTCTCGCTGCTTTACAGCGTTGGCCAGGCCTTTGCCTTTGAACTGAAAACCCCTTGGAAGGAATTGACCCGTGCCCAGCAGGAGGCGGTTTTGTTTGGCACGAAGGAGCCAATCCTGATTGAAGCTGATAGTAGATACAACAAGTCGAAGGGTTTTGAACGGCCCTTTGAGGGGGTTTTAGCGATCCTTGAGCGGCAGCTGGGGGATGCCGGCGGAGAGGCAGCCCGCCAGAAGCTGGAGAAGTTTCAGGAATTAGTTCCCTGTGCCACCTGTACGGGTAAGCGCTTGCGCCCGGAAGCCCTAGCCGTGCGCATTGGCCCCTATGGCATCACCGATCTCACGGCGGTGAGTGTGGGCGAATGTTTGGAGCGGATTGAGGCCCTGATGGGGGTTGGCTCCGATGGGGATCCTTTGATGGGTCCCCGCCAGATCCAGATCGCTGATTTGGTGTTGCGGGAGATCCGCATGCGCCTGCGCTTCTTGATTGATGTGGGCCTCGATTACCTCAGCTTGGATCGGCCGGCCATGACCCTTTCCGGCGGGGAAGCCCAGCGGATTCGCCTTGCCACCCAGATCGGGGCAGGGCTCACCGGCGTGCTGTATGTGCTGGATGAACCCAGCATTGGTTTGCACCAAAGGGATAACGATCGTCTGCTGGCCACCTTGATTAAATTGCGTGACTTGGGTAATACCCTGATAGTGGTTGAACACGACGAGGACACAATCCGTGCCGCCGATTACATCGTAGACATTGGTCCCGGCGCCGGCGTACATGGGGGAAAGATTGTGGCCCAAGGGGGCTTGGCTGAATTAATTGCCGCTGAGGATTCATTAACGGGGGCCTACATGAGCGGTCGCCTATCGATCCCGACTCCGCCCGAACGACGTCAGGCGAATACCCGCAAGTTGTCTATGCTCAATTGCCAACGCAATAATCTCCAGAACCTTGACGTGGAGATTCCCCTTGGCCGGTTGGTGGCGGTCACAGGGGTGAGTGGCAGTGGCAAGAGCACCCTGGTAAATGAATTGCTGCACCCGGCCCTAGAGCATCAGTTGGGCACAAAGGTGCCTTTTCCGGCTGGTCTTGATGAGCTAAGGGGTATCAGCGCCATCGATAAGGTGATTGTGATTGATCAATCTCCCATTGGTCGTACGCCCCGCTCAAACCCTGCCACCTACACCGGCGCCTTTGACCCCATCCGCCAGATATTTGCCGCCACCGTTGAAGCCAAGGCCCGTGGCTATCAGGTGGGTCAATTCAGCTTCAATGTGAAGGGAGGCCGCTGTGAATCCTGTGGGGGTCAGGGCGTGAATGTTATTGAAATGAACTTCTTGCCCGATGTATATGTGCAGTGTGATGTGTGTAAAGGGGCCCGCTATAACCGCGAAACTTTGCAGGTAAAATACCGCGATTTTACAATTGCTGATGTGCTGGAAATGACGGTGGAACAGGCTGCCGATGTGTTTTCTGCCATCCCCCAGGCGGCCGATCGCCTGCGCACTCTGGTGGATGTGGGGCTTGGTTATGTGAAGTTGGGTCAGCCGGCCCCCACCCTTTCCGGCGGGGAAGCCCAGCGGGTGAAATTGGCCACTGAGCTATCCAAGCGGGCCACGGGTAAAACCCTCTATTTGATTGATGAACCCACCACTGGCCTGAGTTTCTATGACGTGCACAAGTTGATGGAGGTGATGCAGCGGCTGGTGGATAAGGGCAATTCAATTCTGGTGATCGAACACAATCTTGATGTGATCCGTTGTGCGGATTGGGTGATTGATCTTGGCCCCGAGGGTGGTAATAAGGGCGGTGAGATTATTGCCGTTGGCACCCCAGAGGAGGTGGCTGCCCACCCCACCAGCCATACGGGTAGATACCTCAAGCAAGTGCTGGCCCAGCACCCGCCAGAGCCGGTGGCCCTTGAATAGAATTGTTAATTTTACCATGGGGTTAATAGTTAGTTTAAATTTGTTTATTTTATGAAAGTTGGCCGGTTGATTGGCATTGCTAGGGCGCATTTAGTCTGGATATAATTTAATTTTAGGCATGGCTGTCAAGGATTTTGGTAATTATTTTCTTAATAAAGGTTGCAGCAAGATATATATCATTCTATAATATTTTATGAAAACCTGATTCTTCTTGATTTTAATGAACACGATGCTTGTTGTCAGGTCCGCAGCGGTGGCCCTGTTGCTGCTGCCTTCCCTTGCTTCTGCTAAGCCCCAGTACGGCTACAAGGGTGATGTGGCCCCGGAAAAGTGGGCTGAATTGAGCCCTAAGTACGCCGCTTGCTCCGATGGGGCGGAACAGGCACCGGTGAACATTGTTTCCAGTGCAGCTGTAAAGAAAACTGTAGCTGTTCCCCTAAAACCTAGCTATGGGCCCACCACCGGTGATGTGGTGGTTAACACCGGCACCACCATTCAGGTGAACACCTCCGGTGCCCTGAAAATTGGCAATGCAGACTACAAGCTGCTGCAGTATCATCTGCATGCCCCCGCTGAGGAAGCGATTAATGGCATTCATTATGACATGAACGCTCACCTCGTGCACCAGGGCGTTGATGGCAAGCTGGCCGTGATCAGTGTGCTGTTTAAAAAAGGTGTCTCCAATTCCTACTTGGAATCATTCTGGAATAAACTTCCCCAGAAGAAGGCTGAAAAGGTTGAGCTGAATTTGCCAGCTCTCACTGGTATGTTGCCCTCCAGCCTTAACTACTACACCTACGCAGGATCGCTTACCACTCCCCCCTGCACGGAGGGGGTTCAGTTCTTTATTCTGAAGCAGCCCGTAAGCCTCTCGGCTGAACAGCTGGCCGCCTTCCGCCGGCTTTATCCGATGAATGCCCGGCCCCTGCAACCCCTCAATGAACGGGTAATCAAAACCAGTAACTGATCTAGCCCTCAGTTAAACCCTGGGGGTGGTGATGCAAGATCAGCACAAGTTGATCGCTTCAGCATGGCCACCCTGGGTTGGTTTAAGGCGGCGCCGGCGCTGCTCCTCTTCGGTTTGGGCCTGGCCACCCCTGCCAGGGCCATTGAGGAGTTGCGCCTGCGGTTGCCCCTGCTGCAGCAAAATCTCACCGCCCGGGTTTCGGAACTGGCAAATCCCGAGGCCCTTTGGGCCGGCACCAGCGACCTGGCGGAATTGAACCGCGCCACCAATGGTGAATATGCGCGCTCGATTCAGGAGTTGTTGAACACGGCACTGCCGCTCCAGAACGATGCCGACAGCGCCATGGCCCAGCAGGGGGAATTGCTGCTCAGGCGTTTGATCGATGTGGACCCCGGCAACCATCAGCAATTGACCAGCGAGCCAGTGCTGGCGGGCCTTAAGGCGGCCCAGGCCCAGGGGGGCAAGGTGACGCTGCTGTCGTTGCTGCAGGCCATTCCCGGCAAGAGCGTCACCATTCGCTTGGATCGCGCCTTGCCCTACCTGCAGCGGCTGAAGGCCCACCAGTTGGCAATGGATCAACTGATCCCTAGCTTTGCCAAGGCAGGACCAGCCGCGGCCGCCCAGTTGAAGCCCGGTAAGTTTCCGATCAAAACCGAGGTGGTCTCCCTGGCAATTGAGGGCCAGGCCCAACCCCTTGAGGTGACCTTGGTGCGGCCGGTCGGGGCCCCCAGCCTGCCGCCGGTGGTGATCTCCCACGGGCTTTGGTCTTCCCCCAGCAGCTTCCTCGGCTGGGCCCAGCACCTGGCTTCCCATGGGGCACCAGTGTTTCTGCCGCGCCATGCCGGCAGTGATATCACCCAGCAGGCGGCGATGCTGTCGGGCCAGGCGGCGCCGCCGGATCCCCAGGAGTTTTTGCGTCGTCCCCGGGAGGTGAAGGCTGTGCTTGATGCCCTTGAGGCTGGTAGCTTCCCCGGCGCTGAGGGCATCGTTCCCCGCAATGTGGTGTTTATCGGCCATTCCTGGGGGGCCACCACCGCCCTGCAGCTGGCCGGCGCCCGCAGCCGCTCCACCGACCTCTGGAAAT
>JBDLTB010000094.1:0-9443 GCA_039799245.1 Cyanobacteriota bacterium | reverse complement strand
CGGCTGGGCTCCAGTTCATCGATGATTTCCATCGCGCGGACCTTCGGCGCACCCGACAGCGTGCCCACCGGCAGCGTTGCGCGCAACACGTCGATGGCTGTCTTGCCGGGCTTCAATGTGCCGGTCACTGTCGACGCAATGTGCATCACGTGGGAATAGCGCTCGATCACCATCAACTCCTGCACTTGCACACTGCCGGGCTGGCAGACCCGGCCCAGGTCATTGCGGCCCAGGTCCACCAGCATCACGTGTTCGGCCCGTTCCTTCGGGTCGGCCAGTAGTTCCAATGCCAGGGCCTGGTCTTCGGCTTCACTTTCCCCCCGCCGCCGGGTGCCGGCAATCGGTCGAACTGAGGCCTTCACTCTGCCGTCGGGCTGGGGATCAGCCTTCACCATTACTTCGGGGCTGGAACCGATTAGATACCAGCCGTTGAAGCTGAAGAAGCCCATGTAAGGCGAGGGGTTCACCATGCGCAGGCTGCGGTAAAGCTCAAAGGGATCCCGTTGCACCAGCGCCTCCAGCCGTTGGCTCAACACCAGCTGGAAAACGTCGCCGGCACCGATGTGGCCGCGGGCCTGGCGTACGGCCGCTTCAAAGGCCGGCTGGCTGGTGTTGCTGCCAACGGCCAGGTCGTTGGCATTGCGGTCGTGCCAGCGCAGGGGGGCCACCGTGCTGGGTAGGGGTTGGTGCAGCCTTTCTTCTAGGGCAGTGAGCCGTGCTTCGGCCTCGCCATAGGCAGCCTCGGGATCAGCGGCGCCGGCCAGGTTGGCGTAGGCCACCGCAGTGATTTGCCGGCGCACCTGGTCGAACACCAACAGGCTGTCGCAAAGCATCCAGCAGCCATCCGGGGGATCGGCCGCGGCGGTGGGATGCACTGGCACCGTGGCTTCGATCCACTGGATCAGCTCGTAGCCCCAAAAGCCAAATAATTGCCCCACTGGGGGCAGGCCAGGGATCGGCACGCTGACATAGGCGGCCAGTTGTTGGCGCAGCAACTCAAAGGGATCCCCTGAGAGGGTTTCGCTGCGGCCATCGCGGTGCTGGAGGCAGGCTTGGGCGCCCCTGGCGGTGAGCACCCAGAGGGGATCGCTGCCCACAAAGCTCCAGCGACCCAGCTGGTCACCTCCCTCCACCGACTCCAGCAGCAGGCCATAGGGGCGCCCATGGCCCACCTTGAGCCAGGTGCTTAAGGGGGTATCCAGATCGGCGGGCCAGCGGCGCCAGAGGGGGATGAAGTTGGCCCCAGTGGCGGCCTGCCCTAGGAAGCTGACACGGTCGGGGCTAGCCATCGGGGCGTCGGTAGACAAGTCGACAGACAAAAAAGGCGGGACCGCAGCCCCGCCTTTATAGAACGTGGTTTGAAAAGATCAGGCGTCGAAGGTGTTGCGACCGCTGAACTTGATCGTGGCGGGGTTGGGGTTTTGGCCGATGCGACGGGGGTTATGGCCCACCAGGGAACGGCCTTCGTTCACCTTCTCGGGGAAGACGCCATCCTTGGGATGCAGTAATTCTGTGTCGCCACCGGGGTAAATCCGGTAGATTTTGAAATCTTCGATGCGGGGCTTGAACTTGGTGCGCAACTGGGTGCCCAGGGCCAAGCACTGTTCCTTGCGGGCGAAATAAAGAATGTTTTCGCCGGCATTCATCATTGCTGCACCGCCGGTGGGCAGCTCAAAAGCTTGGGAGCTGGGGCTGCTCCAGGTGATGGCGTACTTTTCCTCGGTCTCAGCCGCATTAAGCAAGCCACCGGTGCTACCGATGTAGCCAGGGAGCTGGCCGGTGAGGGTTCCTGCCGTCGACATGAAAGCCAAGGACGTGATTTGATCGGAAACTAGCACTCAGTTTGGGTAGAAGTTGAAGAGCCGCCGCTCTCTTCACAGCCTTCAACAATGGGAGCCACCGGCAGGTAAAGGGTGAGGTTGCTGCCCTGTCTTTCCGTGTAGCGACCCCCCAGGCTGGCGAACAGCTGCTGGGTGGCCTGGGGGCTCAGCTGCAGGCTGCCGGTGGCCGGATCCCAGCTGAGTACCGGACCCACCGCTGCCCCTGCCCCTGGCCCTGGGGTTTGCTGGCCCTGGTTACGGCCATTGCCAGGGCTACTGCTGCTAAACCGCAGCTTCAGCCGATCTCCGGCGGCCTGTAGTTCCACCTGTACCAAGGTGCCCTGGCGCAGATTGCGGCTAAAGCGGTCCATCAACCCCCCCAGCATTTTTTCCAGCAGGCCTGGGTCGCTCATTACCGCAGGCAGGCCCTGGGCCACGATCAGTTCCAGTTGCAGCTGACGGCGCTCCAGTTGCCTTTCCCAGGTGGGGCCCAGCTGGGGCAGCAGGGCCGCCAGGTCGGTGCGGGCCAATGGCCGGTCGCCGGCCGGCCGCCGTTGCAGTTCGGCCGCATGGAAAATTAGGCCGAAGCGGTCGATCTGTTCGCTGCATTCGGCATCGATCTGGCCCAGGCGTTGCTGCACCACTGGCGGCAATTCTCGGCGCCGCATCAGCGAACGGATCAGCGTGCGGATTGTGGCCAGGGGGGTGCGCACCTCATGGGCCAAGGCCTCCAGCAGATCCAGTTGATCACCCACCGGGTTGTGGGCACTGGCGGGGGCGCTGAGCAGGGTGAGGCTGGGGGCTGCCCCCGCTAGCCTTTCCGCCAGCTGTGGCCAGAAGCGCTCGGCGGCCTGGGGGTGATTGGCCAGGGGGCCGAGGGCTTCCAGTTGCTCTTGCAGGGCTCTGGCGGCCATGGGGTTGTCGTGCTGGAGTCGGCTTCCCAGCATTTGCAACAGTTCTGCCAGCAGTGCTGGTTCAAAGCGCACCAGTAGCTGGCGCCGTTGGCGGTGGCCATGCAGGGCCATGGCCACCTGTAGTGGGCCACTGAGCAGCAGCAAAAATGGATCAGTGCCGTCATGGGCCCCGAGGGGTAGGCACCAGAGCTGGGGCCCAGGGGGGGGGCTATCTACCCCTTGCCCCGGCAGTTCGGGTGGCCGCTGGCCCCAGGGGGCCGGCGTCCAGATCCAGCCTTGGAACCCCTGGAGCAGTTCCGGTTCGTGCAGGGCCGGTAGGGGGGCGGCCAGCCAGAGCCCTGGGGCACAGCCCTGCTCCAGCAGTTGGTCCTGCAGCACCGCCAGGGCCCCCCACCACTGGCGTCGGGCTCCCTCTTCGTCCGCATGGCCGGGGGGCACCCCCTGGGCGAGCCGTTGGCGCAGCTCTTCGAGGCTGGGGGTCGCGGTCAACGGGCTAAGGGGTTGCGCCCGCCGGAGCGCCGCTGCACCGAGGCCACCAGGCCGATGCTGATGAAGTTCACCAGCATGGCGAAGCGGCCATAGCTCATCCAGGGCAGGGGAATACCGGTAACTGGGCCGAGGCCGATCGTCATGCAGATGTTGATCACCACCTGGAACATCAGCATCGCCAGGATGCCCACCACTACTAACGACTCGAAATCACTGCGGGCCCGGCCGGCGATCTGCAGCAACTTCCAGGTCAGCACGGCGTAGGCAATTAGCAGGACCAGGCAGCCAAGGAAGCCGCCCTCTTCGCCCAGGGCACTGAAGATAAAATCAGTGTGCTGCTCGGGGATGAACTGCAATTTCGTGAGATGACCATGTAGTAACCCGGTGCCAAACAACTGACCTGAACCGATGCCGATGCGGCTCTGGATTAGGTGATAGCCGCCCCCCAGCGGATCCTTGGAGGGATCTAGAAAAAGCACTAACCGATCTTTTTGATAGTCCTTAAGGCCGTGCTCCCAGAGCAGCGGTGTGATCACCGCAAAAATGCTGTTCACCGCGAGACTCACCGCCAGGCCCAGGCGTTTCCAGGGCAGGGAGCGCCAGGCCAGATAGGCAAACAGCACAAACCAGGGGATCAGCGCCAGTTTGATAGTGCCGGCCAGGATTGCCGTGGCCAGGGGCGAGAGCAGCAGCACCAGCCAGGGCAGGGGTAGGCCTGCCCAAAACAACATCACCAGCACGATGGCGCCATAAACCAGGGAGGTGCCCAGGTCTGGTTGGATGAAAACCAGGGCCCAGGGCACAACAATCACCCCCAGGGGGCGCAGCAGGTCGCCGGGGCGCTCCACCGGGTGGCGGGCCAGGATCCCAGCCAGCAGCAGGATCGCCGCCAATTTGGCGAATTCTGAAGGCTGCACATGCAAGCCCCCAATCGAGATCCAGCGCTGGGCCCCCAGGGCGCTGGTGCCCACAACTTTCACCGCCAACAGGCTTCCCAGGGTGAGCAGATAAACAGGCACCAGCAGCTTTTCGAATTTTTCCAGGTCAATGCGGGCCAAGCCAGCCCCAATGGCTAGGCCAATGGCGCCGGTGATCCAATGGTTTTCCCAGTCCGCCAGGGGTGAGTCGCGTTGGGTGCTGGCGATCAGTACCCCGGCCAGCAGGGTGATGGCAATCGGGATACCCCAAAGCACTGGATCGCCTGGCAGCAGGGGGCGACGGTTGCTGCGCCCCTGGGGGGCAAACAGGCGCTGGCGGTTCCCCTGGAGGTTCATGGCTTCAGGGGCTGGTGAGCTCCAGCAAACGCCGGGCAATAAGCTGCAAGGCAGTTGCCGCAGTGCTTTCTGGTTGGGCCAGGGTGACAGGGCGGCCGCTGTCTCCGCCCTCTTGGACCGGTAATTCCATCGGTATTTGGCCCAGCAAGGGCACTCCGGCCTCTTGGGCCAGGGTTTGGCCGCCGCCGCTGCCAAAAATTGGATAGCGCCGCTCCGGTTGATCGGGGGGGCTGAACCAACTCATGTTTTCCACCACCCCCAAGACGGGCACCCCCAGCTGCTGGAACATGGCCAGGCCGCGGCGGGCATCCTGGAGGGCCACCTGCTGGGGCGTGGTCACGATCACCACGCCGGCCATGGGCACCGCTTGGGCGAGGCTGAGCTGGGCATCACCGGTGCCGGGGGGCAGATCCACCACCAGCACATCCCGGTCCCCCCACTCCACTTGATATAGAAACTGGCGGATGATGCCATTGAGCATCGGTCCCCTCCAGATCACCGGCTGATCGGGCCCGATTAGTAAACCCATCGAGACCATCGCCAGGCCACAGCTTTCGATCGGGACCAGCCGTTGGCTGTCGCCGCTGCCACTCACCTCTGGGCTGCGGTCTGCCACCCCGAGCATCGTGGGCGCATTGGGGCCATAGATATCGGCGTCGAGCAGGGCCACCCGCAAGCCCTGTTGGGCCAGGGCGCAGGCCAGGTTCACCGCCACGGTGCTTTTGCCGACGCCCCCCTTGCCACTGCTCACGGCAATTACCTGGCGCACCCCGGGAATCGCCTGCAGCGGTGCCGGTTGGCCGTGGCCGGCGGCGCCAATGGGCGCTGGGGATGTAGCAGGCGCCAGTTCGATTTGCACATCGTTGATGCCGTCTAGGGCTAACAGGGCGCTGCGGGCCCCAGTGGCAATCCGTTCCCGCTGGCTGTTGGCAAATCCCGGCAGGGCCAACAGGAACACGGCGCGCTGGGCCTCCAGCCGCAGTTGCTGGATCCAGCCCAATTCGAGCAAACCTTTGCCGCTGCCGGCATCCCTAAGGGGTTCCAGGGCCTTGAGGGCCTCTTCCACCGTGGCCATCAATGCCCTTCCACTGGTTGGCGATCCTAGGCAGGGCGCCCCTGGGGCCAGGCCCGCCCCTTTTACAGCCGCTTACAGCCCCTTGTGGATGGACCGGACGGGCTGAAAGGGTGAGGCCACTCATCTTGTTAAGGGCCGTGGTCACCGTGATTCCCCCCGCCGATTCCCGCAGTCGCATGAAGGCGTTGCTGATGGGGCTCCAGGACAGCATTTGCGCTGGCTTGGCCGCCCTTGATGGGGGGGCTGGTTTTGAGGAAGAGAGTTGGCAGCGACCTGAGGGGGGAGGGGGGCGCTCCCGGGTAATGAAGCAAGGGCGGATTTTTGAACAGGGGGGCGTGAATTTCTCGGAGGTTGAAGGAGACAATCTGCCCCCTTCAATTCTTAGTCAGCGGCCGGAGGCGGAAGGCCAGCGCTGGTTTGCCACCGGCACCTCCATGGTGCTGCACCCGCGGAATCCCTATGTGCCAACGGTGCACCTCAACTACCGCTATGTCGAAGCCGGCCCCGTGTGGTGGTTTGGCGGCGGCGCTGATCTCACCCCCTACTACCCGTTCCTGGAGGACGCCCAACACTTCCATCGCACCCTTAAGGGGGCCTGTGACAGTGTTGACCCCAGCTATTACCCGGTGTTTAAGCCCTGGTGCGACGAATACTTTTTCCTTAAACACCGCAACGAAACCCGCGGGGTGGGCGGGATTTTCTATGACTACCAGGAGCCCGGTGGTCAGCTTTATCGGGGCCAGGACCCCCAGGGGCCAGCGGCCCAGGTGGCGGCGGCCGCACCGGAGCGCAGTTGGGAAGACCTCCACAACTTGGCCGCAGCTTGCGGGAACGCCTTTTTGCCTAGCTACCTGCCCATCGTGGAGCGGCGCCAACCCCTGGCCTACGGCGAAAGGGAGCGGCAATTCCAGCTGTATCGCCGCGGCCGTTATGTGGAGTTCAACCTGGTGTTTGATCGGGGCACGATCTTTGGTTTGCAAACCAACGGCCGTACGGAGTCGATCCTGATGTCGTTGCCTCCGCTGGTGCGCTGGGAATACGGCTACGGCCCCGAGCCAGGCAGCCGGGAGGCATTACTCACGGAGCTGTTTACCAAGCCCCAGGCTTGGCTCAGCGATGGCTCATTGGCGCAGCGCTGTGCCCCCCACGGGGCCGTTGGTTAGGCCCTTCTGCAGGGCATTCACCACCCGTTCGGCGATGGCATTGAGGGTTTGTTCGCGGCTATTGGGATCCCGTAGGCCGTTTTCTAGGCGGCCTTCCAGTTGACCGATCTCCAGCATCGAGATGCCGCGGCGGGGGGCACCTAGCATGCCGCGGTGGTCGTAGGGGTAGCCGCCAAATTCCTGGGCCAAGGCTTCATCAAGGCTGGAAAACCCATAGAGAACCCCAGGGATGATTCCAGGACCGATGCCGTAGGGGGCATAGGCGTCGTAGTGGATTTCCATGGCGTAGCCCCCCTGGGCCGCATGGCTAGCGCCAACGCTCCAATTGGTGCGGGGATCGTTTTGGTTTGGAATCGTGCGTAGCCCCGGGTCGTAGTACTGAATATTCAGCCCCCGCTGGCGACCCAACTCCACCACCCGCTGGGCCGTGCGCAGGTTCCAATAGAGCTCGTCGGTGATGCCAGCTTCCATCGGCGCGGCCCCGCTTAGCCCAACGGCAGCCCCGGGGGTGCCGGAGCCGCGGATGCGTTGGGAGTCGGCATGGCCTGCCATCACCAAAAGGGGCAAGCCAATCGGATGGATACGGGTGCCCACCCAGTTCTTACCTCGCCCTGGCTGGGCTGGTAATGGGGGCAAGCCTGGGCGGTTTGCGGGGGCAGTGGGGGCAATGCTGTTGAGCAGGTCCAGTAGGCCACCGGCCCTTGCCGGGGTGGGCTTGATGCCACTGGTCACCAACAGAAAACCCAGCAGAGTTAACCGCAGCAACAGCAAACCAGCCGGCAGAGGGATGGGACCCATGGCAATGCTTAAGGGATCCCATGCTGCCCTTAGATCGGCGAACTCAGCAAGGCGCCGTCGCTTTGCAGGTTGAGGGGGCGGCCCAGTTCCTGCTCGATCGCAATCAATTCATCCCGGTGGGCCCGCAGCCGCAGGGTGGTGGGCACAAAGCCCTGGGGGGGTAACAACCGCAGTTCAAGGGACTCCTGGCGTTGGGCCCGGCGCCGGTAGAGCAGGCCGGCCATGGGCCCTAGCAGCACCAGCAGCAGCGGCCAGAACTGCAGGCTGGGCAACAACTGGCGCAGCACCAGCCCCAGGGCGGCGGCCCCTACGGCCCCCAGGCCACTGAGCAGTAGCGCCAAGGGCAGGCTGGCCTCCACCTGGCCTTCAAAGCGCAGTAATTGCCGCTCGGGATCCCCGGCCACCGCCCGCCAACCCCGTTGCAGCAGCCAACTGCTGAGGCCATCCAGCACCTCCAGGGGGGGGCGGGAGCTGCAGACCTCCACCACCGTGGTGCGGTCTTTGCTGGCTGCCCGCAGAAAGAACACCAACCCCACCCCCATCAGCAGGGTGAGCAGCAGGGTGGAGCTGAGCACTGGCATGGCTGGGAATCCCATCAACTGCCTCCAGCCATTGTTGCCAGGCGGGCAGCAGTTCGTGGGCTTCGCTGCGGTAGTTCTCGTGCAGGTGCAGCATCCGCCGCGGGCGGCCGCGGCTGGGGCAGCGCTGGCTATAGCTGCCGAGGGCCCCCTGGCGCTCCAGGAAGGCCAGTGCTTGCTGCAGCACAGTTTCGGAGAGGCGCAGGCGCGGATGCCGCTCCGCCAGCAGGCCCATCAGGGCGGTGGGATAGGAATCTGCCTGCATTAAGCAATCGAGGATCCAGCACACCGCTAATTCCAGGCCGAGGTGCTGGAGCGGGGGCTGGTCAAAAAATCGCCTGATGTCGCTGAGGCCGTGCTGGGCCAGGGGGCGCCGGTGGGGCATGGGGGACACATGGGTCTTACCAATAACTAGCTCAGTCTCGTTCTGATTTCCAAGTGAGAAAGTCTGTTAATCGGTAAGCATGGACGCGACTGACCGGATCCCATGGCCCCTGAAAGCCGCCCCGCCCCCGCCGAATTCGCTGTGTTTGACGGCGATCTTGACCACGATTGGCTGGCCCGCTATGGCAATTCCGCCGCCTTAGCGGTAGACACCGAGGCGATGGGATTGGTGCACGGCCGCGACCGCCTCTGCCTGGTGCAGATCTGTGATGACCAGGACCGGGTGTGTTGCATCCGCATTGTCCGCGGCCAAACCGAGGCCCCCCGCCTGCGGGAGCTGATGGAGGCTGAAGCAATTGAAAAGGTGTTCCACTTCGCCCGTTTTGATGTGGCGGCCCTGGCCGAGGGCCTGGGCATCCAGGTGAATCCGATCTTTTGCACCAAGGTGGCGAGCCGCCTGGGGCGCACCTACAGCCCCCGCCATGGCCTCAAGGATGTGGTGCAGGAATTGGTGGGCATCGAACTCGACAAGCAGGCCCAAAGCAGTGATTGGGGTCGGGTGGAGGACCTCAGTGATCAGCAACTGGCCTATGCGGCCAACGATGTGCGCTATTTGTTGCCCGCCCGGGATCGCCTCCAGCAGATGCTTGAGCGGGAGGAGCGGCTGGAGCTGGCCCAGCGTTGTTTCCGTTGCATTCCGGTGTTTTCGGACCTGGACCGCCAGCATTTCGGTTCGATCTTTGAGCACCGCAGCTGAATTTGAACATCGCAGCTGAGTAAGCCCCGCTAGGTCAGCAATAGCCTTGCTTGGATCAGGGCGGCGATCCGTTCGCTGCCCCCCGGGGGCCCCATGCGGGCCTTGCCGATGGCCCCCAGCTCCCCCCTGAGCTGGGGTTGGGCCAGCAGCAGTTCCAGTTTTTGGGCCAACTCCCCAGGGGAATTACACAC
>JBDLTB010000093.1:0-13717 GCA_039799245.1 Cyanobacteriota bacterium | reverse complement strand
GGGGCGTGATCCATCCCCTGCTCGGCCTTGATCACCTGCTGTTGCTGGTGGGCGTGGGCACGGTGGCCTCCTACCTGGGCTGGCAGCTGTTGGCCTACGCCCTTGGGGGCGCCGTGGTGGGCGCCCTGCTGGGGGCCAACGGCATCGGCCTGCCCCTGGCGGAATTGCTGGCTGCTCTGTCTGTATCCCTGTTGGGCTTTTTGGTGCTGCAAGCCAGCCGTTCCGGCCAGCCCGTGGCGCTGCCCTTCAGCGGTGGCCTCGTGGCCCTAGCCGTGGGCGTCCATGGGCTGCTCCATGGCCAGGCCGCCAGTGGTGATGCTGGCTGGTGGCTTGGGGCCCTGGTGGCCTCCACTGCCGTGGTGGGCGTCACCTACCTGAGCTTGCACAAACTCGGCCTGGTGTGGACCCTGCGCCTAGCCCTCGGCCTGACGGGGGCCGGCTTCCTGCTAGCCCTTGGCCCCATTGGTCTGCTGGCAGGCGGCGCCGGCGCTTAATGGCTGCTGAGCAGCTGGGGCGAGTCGTTTCAAGCATTTTTTCCAGTGCCCTGGTCGGCGCGGTGGCGGGCAGCTTGGCGGCCCTATTGATGGCAGCCATCGCCTGGTTTACGGCCCTGGCCTGGGGGCCGGCGGTGCTCAACGGCTTCCCTTCCCAAGCACCCATGCTGTGGCAAGCATTGGTGCCAATCGCCATCGGTCTGGCCATCGGTTTGCTGCGGCGCCGCGGCCTGGAGCCCTTGCCTGAGCTGCACCAAACCCTTGAGCAATTACACAGCAAGCAGGGGATGCCTCTTAAGCACAGTGGCAGCCACCTGCTGTTGGGGTTGCTAGCCCTGGTGGGGGGCGGCAGCCTCGGCCCCGAGGCGCTGCTGAGTCGCACCCTGGCGGTGCTGGTGCTCTCCCAAAAGCGGCTGCGGTGGCATGGATCCTCCGCGGTTAGCGGCGCCCTCGGCTTCATCGGCTCCCCGCTACTGGGGGGCGTAGCCCTGGCCGAACGCCAGGACCAGGCCCTACCGGCGGGCCTCTGGAGCTGGTTGCCGGGCCTGGTGAGCGGCACTGCTGGATTTGCCGCTTTCCAAGGGTTCAGCCGCTTCGGTGGCGGAGAACAGGGGGTGGCCTACCAATGGCCCAACGACCTGGGGCAATCGCTGGACTTCTTCGCCTGGGGCCTGTTCTTTGGCCTGCTGGGCGGAGGGCTTGGCATGCTGTTTCTGGGCCTGCGCCAGCGCCTGCAGCAATTAATCGCCCGCTGGAAACTGGCGGTGTTGCCCCAGGCCCTGGGCACCGGCGTGCTGCTGGCCCTGGTGAATCACTGGCAACCGCTGGCCCTCTTTTCCGGCGAACAACAGATCACAGCCCTACTCCAGGGGAAATTGCTGCAGGGGGCCCTGCCAATGCTGATGTTGGGGCTATTGAAATTGCTGCTGGCAGCCCTCTGCCTCAGCACCGGCTGGGTGGGGGGCCTCTTCTTTCCTTTGATCTTTGGGGCAACAGCCATGGCCCAGGGACTCGCCCTCACCCTGCCCGGCAGCGTGCCTGCCCAGGTGGCCATTGGCGCCATGGCCTGCAGCATCCAGAGCGCCGTGCTGGGACAAGCGCTGGTGCCAATCCTGGTGACGGCCGCGGTGCTCAAGGCCCATGGATTGGGGGCGGTGCTTGTGGGCAGCGTGATGGGCCTGGGGATACGCAATCTGCTCATAAATGGCGACATCAACCCTAAAAATTGATTAGTATCCAGACAATTCTTGGACCGGCCATGCTGGAGCTCACCCTGCTGGGCAGCATTGCTCTGTTACTCGGGCTGGCCCTCTGGTTCACGGTCGATTCCGACGACGACGATTCCAGCGGCGGCATCATGCAGCCCATCCCAATCCCCGTGCGTCGCAGCTATTGAGAAGCACTTGCAAATAGCCCCAGCCCCTGCTTAGATTGCGAATCATTCGCAGCAAGTAGCTTTTGAGCCGCCCCTCCTTGGCCCTTTTGGCCCAAGCAGTCTTATTCCTTGGAGCTGGTCTTTTCCCAGCCAAGGCCCAGCCCCAAGCAAGCATCGGGGTTTATTCGGGCCGCCATTACAACAGCGATAAACAGCTATACCGGCAATTCACCAAGCAAACCGGCATTGAAGTGAAGCTGCTGGAAGCCAAGGACGATGCCCTTATCCAGCGCCTACAGGCAGAAGGGGGCAATAGCCCGGCCGATGTGCTTGTACTTGTGGATGTCGCCCGCCTTGAGAAGGCCTCAGAACTCGGCTTATTTCGCTCTACCAAATCAGCCCAGTTGCTAAGGGAGGTACCCGTGGGTTTGCGCGATAGTCGCGGCCGCTGGTTTGGACTCACCCGCAGGGTTAGGGCGGTGGTGGTTAATCCCCAAAAAGTGCCCCCCAGCAGCATCACCACCTATGCCGACCTTGCAAGCCCCTCCCTGAAAGGCAAGCTTTGTCTCAGGGATCGCAAAAGCGTTTACAACCAGTCCCTAGTGGCTGATCAACTGGTCACTCGCGGCACAGCAGCCACCCAGGCCTGGATAAAAGGAATGGTGGCCAACCTCGCCCAACCGGTGTTCAGCTCAGACACCGCCCTGGCTAGAGCTGTTGCCAAAGGCGAATGCGGCGTTGGGCTAGTGAACACCTATTACGTGGCCCGGATGCTTAGTGGAGAGTCTGGCGCCGAGGACAAACGCCTGGCCAAAAATCTCAAGGTAATCCTGCCAAAGCCAGCCCATGTAAATATCAGCGGGGCTGGAGTTACGGCAAACGCCAATAATCCAGAGGGTGCCCAAAAACTGATTGAATTCCTTGCCTCCCCCACCGGCGGCCGAGGCTATGCAGAAGCCAACGATGAATACCCGCTTGTTGGTTACGGAGCTAACCCTTGGCTCAAGGGGTTTGGTCCCTTCAAGGGCAGCGGAGTCTCGGCCGAAACCCTTGGGGCCAACAACAAAAAAGCCGTGCAACTCATGGAAGCTAACGACTGGAACTGACAGTGCCTAATCCTTGGGGCCGCAGCGCATCAAATCTCAAAAAACTCAATTTCAATCGGTTTGACCTCACTTGCCTGGTCACCGCAACGGCATCCATCAACCTGCTCCCCCTCAGCGCCCTACTTACTTACTGCCTCAGTCGCCCCGGAGGCCCATTCAGTGCCCTAGGCCCAGAGGGTTGGCAACAGCTCAACAACACAGTTTTGCTTCTACTGCTGGTAGGGGCTGGGGTAGGGCTACTGGGCACAGCCATCGGCTGGCTCACGGCGGGTTGTCGCTTTCGCGGCTGTAGGTGGCTCAGCATTGCCCAGTTCTTACCGCTAGCCACCCCTGCTTATCTCCAGGCGGCAGTGCTCACAGATCTGGGCAGCCGCTCCGGTGAGCGGCTCCATGGCTTTGGCTGGACCACAGCGATTCTGATCCTCTCAACCCTTCCTTATGTGGTGCTGCTAAGTCGCGACAGCTTTCGTCAGAGCGGCCGCCGCCTGATAGATGCCAGCCGCAGCCTGGGCCTCGGCCCCTGGGCCAGTTTCCGGCGGGTGTCGCTTCCCATGGCCCTTCCCGCCATTGCAGGGGGAATCTCCCTGGCGGGAATGGAAGTACTAAATGAATTTGGAGCGGTGGAATTACTAGGGGTTCCCACCTTGTCCACAGGCTTAATCCAACGCTGGCAAGGGGAAGGCGATCCCCAAGGGGCCACATCCCTTGCCCTATGGGCGTTAGCGGTGGTTGCCTTGCTAGTGGCGGCAGAACGCTGGCAACGGCGACTTAACCGCCGCTGGGACCTGGGCGGCCCTGGGGAGCAGCTGGAGCCATGGCCCTTGCACGGGCTTAGGGCATTGGTTGCTCAGTTTGTTTGCTTACTACCTCCACTGATTAGTGGCGGGCTACCGCTGCTTTGGATCTGCACCAGCTGGGACCAATGGCGCAATGAAGACCTGGGAGAACTTCTGGCATTAACCGGTCGCAGCCTCGGCTTAGGCATTGGTGCAGCACTCCTAGCCACGGCCATGGCCCTAATGCTGGCGGTGGGCTGCCGTTGGCTCCCCATGGCCTGGTTGCAACGGCTTGTCTTTATGGCCGGCTTGGGTTATGCGGTGCCCGGGGCCGTATTGGCCTTGGCCCTGTTGCTGCTGTTTGCACCCCTGGGGATTCCACCGTTGTTATTGCTGATATTTGGCTACGGCAATCGCTTCCTGGCCGTGGCCAAAGGGGGCCTAGATGCCAGCCTCGAACGGCTATCCCCCAACGTGGAAGAGGCAGCTACGAGCATGGGATTTCGCTGGCCTGCTGTATTGGGGCTCATTCATTTACCTTTGCTGCGAAGTCCTTTGTTCCTGGGGGGGTTATTAGTGTTCATAGACACAGTAAAAGAATTACCACTCACATTTGCCCTGCGCCCATTCGACTTTGACACCTTGGCGGTGCGTGTATATCAATACTCCAGCGACGAAAGACTTGGGGCAGCCTTAGCTCCAGCTGTGCTGATTGTGATGCTAGGCCTAACGGCCTCCCTCATCTTGATACCGAGACTGGGAGAGGAAGAAGTTGCGGGCGCCCCTCGCTCCTCAGGCTAACCCTACATTTATCTCCAGGGGCCAAGTCCTGCCCTAGGGGTACCCGCAAGCGCAGCAAATCTCCATGTAAATTCAGTTGATATAACCATTGATATCCCAAAAATTCCCTGGAAACAACTTGGGCTGGTCCTTCCCGATCGGGATGCAAAACCAGGGCCTCCTGACGCAATAAAACAGCCCTGCCTGGATCAGCCTCTAACCCAGCCACCCCAAGGGCCTTACCAGCATCAGGCAGGGCCTGAAGCCGCCCCAGGGGCAGGACATTGGCCTGGAGCACAAAACTTGCCACAAATTCGGTAGCGGGGAAAGCCACCAACTGACGGGGGCTAGAGCACTGATGCCATAGCCCCCCCTTAAGCACAGCCACCTGATCACAAATGGCCAAGGCCTCCTCGGGGTCGTGGGTAACAAGCACGCCAGTAACACCGCATTGGGCCAGCACCGCTGGCAATTCACTGCGCAACCGCAGCCTTACCTCCACATCAAGGTTAGAAAAAGGTTCATCCAGTAACAAAAGCCTGGGCCCAGGCGCCAAGGCCCTCACCAGGGCCAGACGCTGGCGTTGGCCCCCCGATAACTCGTGGGGATAGCGACCATCAAGCCCAGTCAAACCCAATTGTTCAAGTAAAATCCTGGCCCGGCTTCTGTCCTGCTGGCAACGACATCCAAAACAGGCATTATCCCAAGCATTTAGATGCGGAAAGAGGGCGTAATCCTGAAAAACCATCCCCACACCCCTGCGTTCTGGAGGCAGCCAACGCTGGGGAGTAGCCAAGGGCCTTCCATCCAGTAGCAGGGTGCCTTTGTTAGGACGCTCAAATCCGGCAATCAATCTTAAAAGAGTAGTTTTGCCGCAACCTGATGGCCCCAATAGGCCCATTAGCTGCCCAGGCTCTAGCCCAAAGGAAATGTCCTGGAGAGACCACTCCCCAGGTCGATAGCTATGCCACAGCTGTTTTACTTCCAGAAAAGCCATGACCTACTCAAGCCCTTGGTCCACTGCCGTGAACGCACAGGCGCCACAAAGCCCCCGCACAGTGAGACTGGAACTAAGCAAGCGGAAACCATGCTCGGCAGCGGCCTCCACCCCCGCTTTTACCACCAAGGGATTTTCAAACTCCTCGGTGCGGCCACAAACAGCGCAGACCAAATGATGGTGGTCATGGTCCTCTGCCGTGGCTAGCTCAAAGCGGCGACTGCCCTCGGGCAATTCGAGCTCCCTCAGGAGATCCATGGAACTGAGCAGCCGCAGGGTGCGATAAACCGTGGCCAAGGACACCTTGTTATCGGCCCTCAACAACTGCAGGTGCACATCTTCTGCGCTCAGGTGATGGCCGCCGCCGATGCGCTCAAATAAATCCAACACCCGCTGCCGCTGGGGCGTGAGTCGTTGGCCGCGATCATTTAGGTCGTGGCGCAAGCTGCCGGAAACGGCCACGGAAGCAGGGCGTTGATTCTCAATTCTAAGGCTTATTGCGAGAATCCGCAGCGACCCCAGCCGCCGCCAACAATTCCGCCAGCACGCTGATCAGCCGGTAACTAACCAGCACCGCCAGCAACTCCGGCTCCGGCACCTGGCCCCGCAACCGGGTGAGCAACACCAGCTCAAACACCCCTAGCCCCCCGGGCGCCCCAGGCACCACCAAGCCAGCGGTCCAGGCCAAGGCAAAGGCCGCCAGCCATACGCCCCATCCAGGCCCCACCGGTTGGCTAAAACACAGCACACAACTGGCAAAACCAGCAAAACGCAGGCCCAGAAACGGGAATTCCCACAGCAGCGGCTGCCAGGGGGGCCCTTGCAGCCGCAATTGAGAGCCATTGGCGCCCGCAGGGGCAGTGCTGGCGCCCACTTCCTCAGGCTCCTCCCCGGCGCCCAGCAGGCTCTGCTTCTGGCGCAACAGCCTTTCCAGCAGGGGATTGAGCCAGGCAGGCCTTAACAACAACAAGCCAAAGGGGCTAAGCAGGCCCAGCCCCGCCTGAAAACCTCCGAGCGGCACCAGGCAGAGGGCGGCGATCGCCATCAGCAACGGCTCCAACAACACCGCCCCCAGGGCCTGGCGACCGCTGCTGCCCCGTTGGCGCAGCAGGCGCAGGCGACCCACCAGATGCCACACCCCGCCGGGCAGGTACTTGAGCAAATTGGTGCGCACATAGGGGGGCACCGCCTCCTGCCAGGGGAGCGGCAATGACAACCAGCGCAACAGTCGCCACCAGGCAATGCCGTTGAGCCACTGGGCCACCACCGTGAGGCTGAGGCCGATCAACAACAGAGACCAGCCCCGTTGGTCGGGGGCAAGATCCAACACCTGGCGCCCATGGCTGACCAGGGCCAAAAGCACAAATATCAAACTGCCGCCCGCCACCCAGGGGCGCAGGCCCCCCGGCAGGCGTAAGCGCCGCCCCAGCTCAAGCACCCGCATCCGTCCCTCCGTCACCCTGTTGCAGGGCAGCCCGCAGTTCAGCCCAGCCGAGCCCATGGGCCTGGGCAAGGCGAGCCAACTCCTCGGCCTCCGGCTTGCAACGATCCCCCGCCGGCCCGCCGCTGCGCTTGGCGGCCACGGGGCCCCAGGGGCTGGCCAGGCTGGTGGCCGAGCGGGGCAACACCCAGCGCTGTTCAAGGTTCTCCCGCAGACCAAGGCTGCTGGAATGGCGCCACCAGAGCTGGCGCAGGGCCTGGGCCTGGTCAGGGGTCACCAAAGCGGTGAGCTGTAAGCCCGGTCGGCCTTTCTTCATCTGCAAGGGCTGGGCATAAACCTCAAGGGCGCCGCCAGCCCGCAGTTGTTCCTGGAGGAAGCCGAGGGCCTCCCCATCCATGTCGTCGATCTGGCACTGCTGCACCACCACCCACTCCAGGCTGGCGCCGCCAGGGTCAAAACCAGGGCCTGGATCTGACCCTCCTCCTGGTCTTAATCCTGGCGCCATGGGTTGCCAGAGCCGCAGCAGGTTGGGGCGATCCAGCTGCCGCTGGCCCAGGCCGATGCCCACGGCGGCAGGGCTATGGGCGGGAGCTGGACCAAATTGGCTCACCCAAACCGCCAGCAGGGCCAAGCCGGTGGGAGTGCTGAGTTCCCCCGCGGGGAAGCCCTCGCTGGAGGCCAGGGGAATCTGCCAGCGACGGGCCAACTCCAGCACCGCCGGAGCCGGCAGGGGCAGGATGCCGTGGGCGGTATTCACCCGGCCATGGCCCGCCGGCGGCGGCGAGGCCAGCAGGTGATCAATACCGAAATAAAGCAACCCGGCACATACCCCCACCACGTCCACCAGGGCATCCACGGCACCCACCTCATGGAAATGCACCTGCTCCGGGGGGCAGCCATGGACCCTGGCCTCCGCCTCCGCCAAGCACTCAAACACCGCCAACACCCTCTGGTGCAGGGGCTCCGGCCAGGGGGCAGCCTCCAACTGGGGCCGCAGCCGGGCCCAATGGCGTTCAGGCGTCGGGGCCTCCAGCAAATGCACCTGGAGCCGTTGGCCCCGCAGGCCGGCGCTGCGGGCCTCCTGAAGTTCGAGGCGAAAGGCAGTGGCGAGGCCCAGGGCCGCCAGGGGTTCCAACACCACCACCTCAGGCAGGCCCAAATCAAACAAGGCCGCCAGCAGCATGTCACCGGCCACCCCGGTGGGTAGGTCTAGATAGGCCCAATCGCCCGGTGGCGGAGTCACGGCCGTTTCATTTGGCGACCGCAGGGCGCCGTTGGGGCCGCTTGCCACCACTGCCACCGCCACCGCGGCGGTCGTTGCGCTGGGACAATGGCCCAACCACCTCAAATTTCTCGAGCTGCAACTGCTGACCGCTGCGACGCAGGTCTAGGGAAACAAAATGGCGCAAATTTTCCAGGGGGATTGCCCCCTTGAGCTGCAGCTTGAAGGGCTGGGGCCGGCTGCCATCGGCCCGGGGTAACTGGCGGATTTTCACCACCACATCATTGGTTTCGGGCCGGGTGAAAATCAATTCACCCCGCACCGAAAAATAGCCATCCCCCTCCGGCAGGCTGTCGAGTAGCTCAGGTTCATCGCTGGCCAGGGTGCTGGGTTCCCAGATGCCCACCACCTGCAGGTGCAGCTTTTCCTCATCGCGGCTGCGGGGATAAACCACCCAAAGGTGGGGCTGCTCCAGGCTCAAGTGGCGTTTTACCAGGCTCAATACCCGGCCGAGCAGCACCGCTTCAATTTCCACCCCATCGGCGCTGCGCAGGTGACCGCGGGTAAGGGTGTCGGCTTCAGTGGGCACATAAGTGGCTTCCACAAGACCGATCGCCCGGTATTGCATCGGTTCGGTAACCGGGGGGATCGGGTGCTGACGCATCTGAAAGGCAGGTCCACCGACCAATCTAGCGAGGCCGCTGACAGGCCCCTGGGGCCAGGGTTAACTGGACCCAGCCACGGGTATGCGGTGCGTCTGGGTAGCTCCAACTTGCTGGCTTCCCGCTGGGCACAGCTGGGGGCAGGCGCCTTGCTGCTGGCGGGCCTTGGCGGGTGGTGGTTTGGGCGGATCAGCCCCAGGGCCGCAGCCCCCCAGGCACCCCTGGATTCGCTGAGCCTGGGTCGCCTGCGGGCGCCGCTGGAAAAACGATTGCGCCAGGGCAATGCCAGCGAAGCCGAACAACTGCAGCTGCTGAAACTGCGCCTGGCCCTCGATGACCAAAAGGGCGCCATTGCCCTGCTGGAACCCCTAAGTGACCAACGGCCGGAGCAATGGAACCTGCGACTGCTGTTGGCCGAAATGCGCCGAAGCCAACAGGATCCCAGCGGAGCTGAACGGGAGCTGCGGCAGATCCTGAATGTGCATCCGCTCCAGGTCGATGCCTTACAGCAACTGACCCGGTTGCAATTGGAACAAAGGCGCGGCGACCAGGCGGAACAGCAACTCCGGGCCAAACTGCTAGCTAGCAAGGGCAAAGCCGAAGCCCTACCCCTGGGCTTGCTCCTGGCAGACCTGCAGCAGCGACGCCAAAAATCAGCGGAGGCCGAAGTCACCTATAAACAGCTGATCAACAGTCACCCCGAAGACCCAAGACCCCTGCTGGCCCTGGCCCTGCTCCATCAAAAGCAAGGGGCCAGTGACCAGGCCATCAACCTACTGCGGGAGGCGAAGCTGCATAGCACGGATGCGGCCAAACCGATGCTGGATCAGGTGGCTAGCAGCTGGGCTATGGCCCAGCTGCAGCGGCCAAAGCCAGCGGCCAGTCAGCGGTGTAGGGGCTTAACCGCTCAGGGCTTAACCGGCACCACCTTGCCGGCAGGGGCTGAAGGCTGCTCAAACTGACGCAGGGCAGCATCAATGGCGTCCTTTGGGTTAGTGGCGTTGTCCATGGCGCTGGAATTACGCAACCTATTCATTAACTCCATCGGATTTGTTACATCCATGAGTGAGTTACTGGGCTTGCTGGTGCCGTAGTTGTAGAGATTTTGTTCCTGGAGCGGCTCATTGGGGGCCGCTTGGGCAGGTAAAAAAGCAGCAAGGCCGGCCAGAGCCACGGCAACAGCTGGCATGGCCCCCAGCCAGGATCGGAAGCCAAGGGAGAGCATGGCCCACTTGAACGTTCTTCATAGTTTAGGGGGCTGCTTCGGTGCGGATTGCCAGCTGGAACCTGAATTCGATCCGCAGCCGTGAAGCCCATCTGCTGCGCTGGCTGGGGGAAGCCCAGCCCGACCTGGTGGGGCTGCAGGAAACCAAGGTGGAAGACAGCCTCTTCCCGCGGGCGGGCCTGGAAGCCGCTGGCTACCAGGCGGCCATCAGTGGCCAGAAGAGTTACAACGGCGTCGCCCTGCTCAGCCGCCAACCGCTTGAGGACCTGCGCATTGGCTTTGAGGCGCTGCTGCCGGGTGATGGCGAAGCCCAGCAGCTGGGGGAACAGAGGCGGGTGATCAGTGGCTGGCTAGAAGGGATACGAATCATCAATCTCTACGTTCCCAATGGTTCGGATCTGAAATCTGAAAAGTACAGCTACAAACTCGCTTGGCTGGCTTGCTTAAAGCGCTATCTGGCGGTGCAAAGACAGCAAGGGGAAGCCTTCTGCATGGTTGGTGATTTCAACATCGCCCTGGAGGACCGCGACCTGCATAACCCGGCCCGACTGACTGGGGGAATCATGGCCAGCGACCCCGAACGCCAGGCCCTTCGGGCCTGCCTAGATGACGACCTCAGCGATGCTTTCCGCCTATTCGAACCTGATACGGGCCATTGGAGCTGGTGGGATTATCGCTCCGGCGCCTGGGACCGGGACCGTGGCTGGCGCATCGACCATCTCTACCTGTCAGAGGAACTTCAGGCCCGGGCCCTGCGATCCGTAATCCACAAGCAAGAAAGGGGCGAAGAAAAACCCAGCGACCACGCCCCCGTAAGCGTTGACATTAGTGATGAACCTAACGATGAAGTCGGCGACGAAGCAAACGATTAATCCGTTGCTGATTTTATGGATTAAAAACACCTCAAAAACTGCCGAGCAACCTTTGACTGCCCTTGGGCGGCCAGGAACGGCTCATTCAACTCAACAATAGCAAGCCAATAATGTTAAGTCAATAACATTATTAAGCTGAACAAACTAATTTGACCACAGCCACTTAGCAGCAACAACTCAATGGCAATAACTCAATGGCAATAACTCAATAGCACTGGCTCAATAGCAAATAGCACTGGCTCAGCAGGGACAGTTGAGCAACATCAACCCAGCAGCTCTAACTCAATAATATCAGCTCAACTGTGCACAAATAACATTGGAAAACCTTTGTAGAAACAAGGGAAATACTAGATAAAATCAAAGCAGAGCAAAGCAAAGTAAATCAAAGCAAAGGGCACCTCGAAAAATCCAGAATCTCACCAATCACGAAACATGAGAAGCCTTGCAGTTATTGACTTACCCTTAACTCGCGAGGGCGGGATAGACAATTTTAAGAGGTGACCCAAAGAAGGCGCCCTAAAGCAAGGCATATTAACTTAAATATTATTATATTAAAAGGCCGTTTTTGAGATTACCATCAATCAATGGGAACCATCCCGCATTTTCCTTACAAAAGCCTCCTCTTGCTCCTTGTTGGCAAGGCGACCATCTTCCACAATAATGATTCTATCGGCCACATCAAGGATCTTATTATCATGGGTCACCATGATAATCGTGGTTTTTTCAGTTTCCGCCAGTTCCTTCATCAAGTTCACCACTGTCCGGCCCGACTCCTTATCCAAAGCGGCCGTGGGCTCATCGCCCAACAAAATCTTTGGCCTGCTCACCAATGCCCGGGCAATCGCCACCCGTTGGCGCTGGCCGCCGGAAAGATTAGCAGGAAAATAATCAACTCGATCACCTAGGCCCACCTTACCAAGCATCTGCTCGGCCATTAAATCCATGTCAGATTCAAAATACTTGTCATGCAACTCAAGGGAAAGTCTTACGTTTTTCCTAGCATTAAGAAACATCATTAAATTATGGGCCTGAAAAATGAAACCAACATTCAGTCTCAACCTGGCCAATTGTTCTTTACTGGCACCATTAAGTTCCTCCCCAAGAATTTTTAAACTGCCTTCCTGGCAAGAACGCAAACCGCCAAGCATCGTCAGCAGGGTGGTTTTCCCAGAGCCAGAGGGGCCGGTGCAAATCACCAGCTCTCCAGGATAGATATCCAGAGATATGTCTTTCAAGGCATGCTTACGTTCCTCTCCTGTGCCGAACCAGTGGTTCACATGCTTGAGGGAAATCAGCGGCTCAAGCATCTGCTCAGAAGACATCGGCCGGATCCAATTGCACAAGTTTGCGGGTGGCCAAGGCCCCGGAGCCCACACACATCACAAAGGTGAGACCCAGCACCTGGAGGGCTCGGCCCATGGTCATAAATACCGACAGCTTGGTAACCGTAGCCAGCAAGGCATAGAGGCCGATCGAGCTCAGCACCCCAGGGATAAAGCCAATCACAGCCAGAATTGCTGACTGCTGAATCACCACCCCAATCACATAGGAGTCGGTGTAGCCCATTGCCTTAAGAGTGGCGTACTGGGGCAGGGAGTTCATCACATCACCAAACAGAATCTGATAAACAATGATGCTGCCAACCACAAATCCCACCAACACTCCCAGCGAGAAGATAAAGCCCACCGAGGAATTCCGCTTCCAGTAGTTCACCTCTAGCTGGGCGAGCTCCTTACGGCTAAGCACCTTCACATCCTTGGGCATCAAAGGTTGCAGCTCTGCCTTTACCGCTGCCACAGAAGTGCCAGGTTGCAACTGGATCAAACCCAGCTGAATCAAGCGAGGATCCTGCTTCGGAAATAGGTAAAGAAACGTACTGTCGCTGGTGATTAGGTTTGCCTCAGCCGCAAAGGTGGCCCCCAAGGAAAAAGTATCAACAATCCGAATCGAGCGACCATTCACCTCCAGGGGTAACACCCCATCGCGGGCCACCACCTTTGCCACATCGCCATATTGCTTTTTTGAGTTGCGATCAAAAAGGGCATTCCGCAAGGGTTGCAGCCGGGCCGGGTCCTGCTCCAACTCTGGGAAAGCCAAGGAGGGCCTACTGGGATTTACACCAAACACATAAACGTCGTAGGACTCCCGAGTGGCGGGAGTGATCCAGGTGGCCCGGGAAATTCTTAACGGTGATACCCCTGCCACCCCCTCCACCCCCAGGGCCTGGTACAAACGGCTGCGCTGAAAATTTTGCAGGGAACCCATGTTGCTGTAGCCAGCACTCACCAGCACCAGCTCCGCGCGCAAGCGATCAATGGGCTTCCGCTGGCTATTATAAATACTATCAAGCAAACCTAGCTGAAAAAACATCAGCAGGTTTGAGAAACTAACGCCGGCCAGGGCAATGCCCATTTTTACTGGATTATTAGTTACCTGTAGCCAAGCCACCGGGGTGCGTTTAAGCCACTTAGCGAGAGCTTTATTCATGGCTTCTGCCCCGGCTGCCCATTGGCAGGCTGCAACTTAGGATCAAATACCACATTTACCTGAAGGTTTGATCCATAGCGCAGTTTAAGTTGCTGATCGGAGGTGGTATCAAGGCGAATCTTCACCTCAAAAACCCGCTGGTCCATATTTTCACCCGGCTGACCTGTAAAAACTGTCTGCCGCTGGACCTGGGGCAGCACCTGATAAACCTTACCCTTGAGGCTGCCTTCAAAGCCATCGGCTGTGATTGAAGCTGATTGTCCCTCAAATAACTTTGGCA
>JBDLTB010000092.1:0-21507 GCA_039799245.1 Cyanobacteriota bacterium | reverse complement strand
CAGCACCCTTTGCTGGTGGCCCCCCTCGATCCGGCCCTCACCCAGGCGGGTTTCGTGCGCGAGGGCGTGGCGGCCCTGCGGCTGGGCTGGCCCCTGGACCCTGCCGTGAGTGAAAGCCTGCCCCTGCGCAGCCTGCTGGCCCTGGGGGAATTGGCCCCCCAGCTGCGCTTGCTGAATCTCTCCACCGCCGCTGGGGTGGCGTTACTGGCGGCGGCCCCGGTCCGGCCCCTGGCTAGCGTTTGCTGGTGGCATCTCAGCACAGACAACGCCAGCCTTGATCCCCTCGGTGAGGGTTGGCGGGTGCGGCCCTCCCTGGGGGGCCCCAGCGATCGGCTCGCCCTGGGCCAGGCCCTCCGCCAGGGCCTAATTACGGCGGTGGCGGTGCACCACAGCCCCCTTGATCGGGAGGAGCAGTTGCTGCCCCTAGACCAGCGGCGCCCTGGGGTGGCTGGTTACCAGGCCCTGTTGCCCTGCCTCTGGCAGTCCCTAGTGGAGCAGCAGGGTTGGGCGGTGGCGGAGTTGTGGCAGGCGCTTAGCTGGGGCCCCTCCAGGTTCCTGGGGCTGGAGCCGGAACGGCTTCTGGCGGGCAGCCGTCGCTGGTTGCTTTGGGACCCCAGTCGCCCTTTTGTGGCCCAGGCAGGCTCCCTGGCCGCTAATTGCCCCCTGCCGGTGGCCAGCCTTAGGGGCCAGGTGCTGGCGACGGGGCTGCAAGAGCCGCGCCTCTGGCGGTGGGATCAGGGCTAACCAGTGATCCGGTGGCGTTGAGCGGGAAGAAGCGGAATACGGCCCGGCCGATGATTTGATTGAGGGGCACAAAGTGGGTGCCGGGCCAGAAACGCCCGTCCCAGCTGTTAGCTCGGTTGTCGCCTAGCACCAGCACAGCCTTTCCAGGCACCACTGCCTCCAGGGGCCTGCAGCTGCCTCCGGGGCTGTTTTCGCAGTAGTTGCGCACATAGGGCTCGATTACGGGCCGGCCATTGATGGTGAGATGGCCGGTGGGATCCACGCTCACCCGGTCGCCGGCCACGGCCACCACCCGCTTAATGAAGGCATCACAGGCCGGTTCCTGCAGGCCGGGAAGGCTGCCCACCAAGGGCAGATTCACCAGGAAGCAGCGCAGGGGCCCGGCTTTGTAATCCTGTTGCAGGGCGGGGTCAAAGGCATGGGGGGCGTGGAACACCACGATTTCGCCCCGCCGCGGTCCCCGCTGCAGATAACTGAGTTTTTCCACTAACAGTCGATCCTGCAGTTGCAGCCCCGGCAACATTGAACCGGAAGGTATGTAGCGGGCTTCCACCAGAAAGTGACGGATGCCTAGGGCCACTGCCACGGTTAGCCCGAGGCTGCGCCAGAAGCCCCATTGGTCTTTTTTGGCGGGGGCGGGCACCTCGGTCAACGCTCTTAAGCTCGGCCGTTCAGATTAGGGCGCGTAGTTTATGGCCCCCCAGGTGATGGATGAAGGCGCAGGCGATCTACTGGTGCGTAACGCCAAAGTGCTGTTGCCCGATGGCCAGTGTCGCCAGGGCTCGGTGGAAATCCGTGCTGGCTTAATTCAAGCTATCCATGACACCCCCCCCGCCTGGGGGCAGCAACCGGTGTTGGAGGCCCATGGCCTCACCCTGTTGCCTGGGGTGATCGATCCCCAGGTGCACTTCCGGGACCCTGGCCTCACCCACAAGGAAGACTTGGTCAGTGCCAGTCGCGCTTGCCTGCGGGGCGGAGTTACCAGCTTTCTGGAGATGCCAAACACGGTGCCGCCCACCATCGATAGGGCATCGTTGCTGGCAAAGCGGGCCCGGGCAGCGGCGGTTAGCCGGGTGAATTACGGCTTTTTTCTTGGGGCCTGCGGGGACGGTTCAAACTTGGCGGCCCTGGCGGATCCAGGTCCGTCCTGCGGCATCAAGGTGTTCATGGGCAGTGCCCACGGGGTCCTCGACTGTGGTGACCCGGCGGTGCAGGACGAGATTTTTGCCACCGGCGACCAGCTGATCGCTGTCCATGCTGAAGACCAAATCCGCTTACGCCAACGGCGGGAGCAACTGCTCGCCCTCTACCCAGAGGCCCTCGGGCGTCCGGCAGATCTGCATTCCCAGATCCATGACCCCGAGGCCGCCCTGGCCGCCACCCGCCGGGCCCTAGAGCTGTCGGCCCGCCATGGCCGCCGGCTGCACATCTTGCACCTCTCCACCGGAGCAGAGGCCCAGTGGTTGCGGCAACACAAAACCAGCTTGGTTTCCACGGAGGTCACCCCCCAGCACCTGCTGCTCGATAGCGGCGCCTACGCCAGCCGCGGCAGCCTGGTGCAAATGAATCCCCCCCTGCGTAGCCCCCAAGACCGGGAGCAGCTCTGGCAGGCATTACTGGATGGGGTGATCGATTGCATTGCCACCGACCACGCCCCCCACACCCTGGGGGAGAAGGCCAAGCCCTACCCCCATAGTCCCTCGGGCATGCCCGGGGTGGAAACCTCCCTGGTGCTGATGCTCACCCAGGTGGCCCTGGGCCGTTGCAGCCTCGCCCAGGTGGCCCGTTGGATGAGCCTGGCCCCGGCGGAGTTGTATGGCATCCCCCGTAAGGGGCAGATTGCGCCGGGTTGGGATGCCGACCTGGTGCTGGTGGATATGGAGCAAGCCCGGCCGGTGCTGCGGGAGCAGGTGGTGAGCCGTTGTGGCTGGAGTCCCTTTGAGGGCTGGGATTTGGTGGGTTGGCCCCAGGCCACCGTGGTGGGTGGGGTGGTGGGTTATGAGCGCGGGGTTTTCAACGAGGCCTGTCGGGGTAAGGCCCTTCAGCAGTAGATAGGCGTCAGGAATAGATAAAAGAGCGCAGGCGGCGGGCCTCTTCCCCTGCTCTGGCCTGCAGGTCTTGATCACTTAGGCGCTCCTCCTCCCGGGCCTGGGCCGCCAGCACATCTGCTTCGGTGATGGCGTAGCCGGCCCCCTGGGCCAAGGCAAGAAAAGCTGCCAGCTCCAGGGGCTGGGCTAGGGATTCCCCTAGGGCGGGGTCTTGGTGGGCCTGGGCCAGGAAGGCATCCAGTTGATCGAGGGACATTGGGGGATAAGGAAGGTGCTGCGCAAGGTACTCCCCCTAGCCTTGGGCTGGTTAGAGAGCCTCGATGGTGCGTCCCCGCTGGCAACGGCCCCTGGGTCTGGGGCTTTCCAGTCTTGGTTGGCGCTGGGATCGTTTTGTGGCCATTTGGGCCAGCATCAACTTGGCCCTGGTGGTCTTCGACGTCACCTATGTACCCCTGCGTAACTTTTGGCTGCAGCGGCAGCTCTTTTTGTTCCCGGGCCTGCCCCTGGCCATACCGCTCACGGCTTTGCCCGATATCACCCCCCTCTATGACCCGGTAAAGGGCATTGAGCCCCATCGCGACACCCAGCGATACCTGCGGCAATGGCAACTCTTGGATCGGCAGTTGCTGGTCCAGGGCGCCCTGGGGCCCACCAGTGGGCGCCTGTTGCAAAAGCAACTGCAGCTCACCGAGCAGTTGATCGACGACAACCCCTTCCTGGGGGCAAATAAAACCGGCACGCTCGAACGGATTAAAAACCGCTTGCGCCAGCGCAGTGGCCTTGATTCCGCCAGGCTCGGGGCCCAGAAGTTACTGGATCCTGGCTGGTTGCAGGGCCAGCCCTGGTCCCAGGAACGGCTGTTTTGGCAGCGGGAAGTGCTGCCCCTGGTGGCCACCAACTATTGGCGCTCGATAGACGAAACCGGCCTACCCACCGAGCGGTTTTGGCGCCTGGATCTGCTGGCTTTCCAGAGCGTTTTTTTCGTGGACATCGTCCTGCGGCTGATCCGGCTGCGGCGGCGCCTGCCGGGGCTCTCCTGGCGGGATGCCCTCCTGCGCCGTTGGACTGATCTGCCCCTGTTGCTGCCCTTTTGGCGCCTCGCCCGGGTGATTCCTGTGGCCGCTCGCCTACGCAGCAGTGGCCTGGTGGATGCGGAGCCCGTGCGGGCGGTGGTGAGCCGTGGGGTGGTGGCCCTGATGGCCGTGGAGTTGATTGAGGTGTTGGCCCTGCAGCTGCTGGATGGGGTTCAGAAGCTGATCAGTTCCCCCGATTGGAATGGCCGCCTGCGCGGTAATGGCGGCGAAAACCGTGAGCTGGAGCAATTGCTAAGGCTCTGGGGGCCGTTGCTGCTGGGGCGGGTGTTGCCGCAGATGGAGCCCCAATTGGAGGCGCTACTGGCCTATGCCCTGCAACGCAGCTTGGAATCAAGCGCTTTTCCCGAGGCGCTGCAGCGCTTGCAACCCTTGCTATTGCTTGAGCGGGAATTTACCCGCCAGTTGGCCGGGGGCATGGTGGAGGGAGTACTGGATCTGTCGCGGGGTACCGCCCAGCAGCTATCCCGCCAAGACCGCCGTGGCAGTGACCTGGTGCAGCAGCTGGGGGAGTCCTTCTGGCGGGAATTGGCGGCAGCCATGGCCGAAGCCCACACGCTGGAACGCAGTCAAAAACTACTTTTGGATTTGCTTGAGGAACTGAAACGCGGTTATCTCTCCCGGATCAATAGTGCCGGGGTAGATGACCTGCTGGAGGAGCTGGATCAGCTCAGCGGCGGCAGCCCCCGCCGCAGCTCACTTACGACCGAGCTTTAGCACTGCTTTTAGGGCTCCCAGCAAGCTGTTGGAGCCCTTACCCACGCCATCGTTGGGCCGGGTGCGCACGCTCACATCACCGTTGACGCTGGTGCGGCAGCTGAGCCGATAGCTGGAGGGACGGTCCGCCAGATACACCTGTTCCACATCGCTGCGGGGCGAGAGATTTTGCATGCCTTCCAGCACCTCAACCACACAGGTGCCGCACTGGCCCACGCCACCGCAGTTGTTCAGGTTGTTGAGACCCTTGTAAGGGTTGATCCCAGCATCGAGGGCTGCCTTGCGGAGATTGGCCCCTTCAATGCATCCGACCTGCTGGCCTTCCTGCTCAAAACGGATGGTGGGCACGGCGGTGGCAAGCGTCTGGGCGCCGACCAACTTAACTGGCTGGCTGCAGCTTTTTGGCCATTTGGCTTTGGTCTGATGCTCTGCCTAACATCTTTTCAAATTTCTGAAGTTCAGCCAGGCCATGGGTGATACCACCAGCGTTGCCGGTTACGACGATCGCGCCCAACGGCAGATCCCCGGCTACGCCAGCCTTGCGCGCCTGGCGGTGGCCCTTTTGGCCAGCTCCCCCACCGCCGCCACCCCTGGGGCGGAGGTGCTGGTGGTGGGTTGCGGCACGGGGGCTGAGCTCAGTGAAGCCAGGGCCCAGCGCCCCGATTGGCGCCTGTGGGCGGTGGATCCTTCGGCGGCAATGATCAGCGCCTCCCACCAGCGCCTTGGGGTTGATGCCGAGGCGGTGCAGTGGTGGGAGGGGCCGGCGGAGGAGCTGGGGGGGGAAGCCCGTTTTGCAGGGGCAATAGCAGTGCTGGTGCTCCAGGAAGTCCCCGACGATGGCAGCAAACTCCAGCTGCTTACGGCCCTTGCCCGCCTGCTGGCCCCAGGGGCACCCCTGGTGCTGGTGGATCTGATGGGCAATGCCCCCAGCGTGGGCTCCTCCCTGGAGCATCAGTTTCAGGCGGCCCAAGCCCAGTTCCAGCGCGCCAGTGGTTTGGATACTGATGCCCCCCAGGCTTTGGTTTATCCCATCGGCGAGGCGAGGCGTTCGGCCCTGTTGGCGGCCGCTGGTTTTAGTGATCCGGTGCGAATTTTCCAGGCCCTGGACTACGAGGGGGTGCTTGTGCAGCGGCGGAATTAACACACTTTTCCACCAGGGCGGTGGCAGCTTCCCCCTCCTGCCAGCCAAGGATTTCGGTGGTGCGGCCATCGAGACCGCGGTTGGTACGAAAAAATTCAGCAATCTCCTCGCGGCGATTCAGCGATAGCTGACTGATGCTCACCATGCTCTCGAGGTGAGGGTCATGGGCCGGCACACAGAGCAATTTGCCGTCGTAGATGCCGGCATCCAGCAGTTCCAGCAGGCCGATCGCACGGGTCAGGATCAAACAGCCGGGGAAGCTGGGTTCCTCCATCACCACCATGGCGTCCAGGGGGGAACCGTCCTCCGCCAGGGTGTTGGGCACAAAGCCGTAGTCAAACGGGTATTGCACAGAGGGATGCAAAACCCTGTCGAGGGCCATCAGCCCTGCCGAGGGCAGGTATTCATATTTATTGCGTCCGCCGGCGGGCACTTCCACCACCACATGGATGAGGCCTGGCCCCGGTTGGGGGGGGATGGAGCGCAGATCCACTCAGGGTTTCCTGGGGAGGGCCCCCAACCAGCTCACCGGTGGTTCTGGCAGGGGGAGGAACTGGTCGGCAAGCACGCAGCCGATGGGCAGGATTAGGGCCGCAAGGCCAATGCAAATCCCTGTTAGTTCAGCGAGGGGATGGAAGCCCGGACTGTGGGGGTCTTCGCTAGGGGGAGCAGCCGCTTCAGCTCCGCCGCCCCCATGGTTGCCGGCAGCGGCGGAGGAATTCTCTAGGGCAGGGTTCATACGGGGGGGTCATGGGCAAGCCCATCGGGTAACTGCACCCCCAGGGGGCGAAGACCAGATTTGCTCCCTCCATTAAGGAAAGGGCTAGGACTAGCTATATATTGCCACCAATAGCTCGATCTGTCTCAGGCGGCGTTGCGATGCTGTTCGTTTTGGTCGCGCCGGGCGTTTAGATCTGTGGCCGGACTGGCCGATCCGGCCAAGAGGATCCGAATGTCTCTTAATTCCTCAAGGATGCTGCTCAGCAACTGTTGGGTGGCGGAGTACGGAGAATTGAGCACCTCAACGGTTACTTCTTTAATTCGCAACACATCACGGGCGAAGCGGGCCACCTCGTTGGGGTGAAATAACAGGGCTTCTTTTTGGTCGGTGCGGTACTCAGGATTCAGCTTGCGAGGATTAAAAGCTGGGTTGAGATTGCGTGGGTCAGTGTTTGTATAACGGTATACCGAAGCCCGGGAACGGTTTAATGCCCTCTGAACATCGTCGATGCCGATAAGGCCCTCACCGCTGTCAACACTTGGCGTGGCGGCGATTTCACTGGGGGAGCCGGCGTAACCCATTGGGGGCATGGCAACCATGAGACGGCTCTTGGACAGTCGGGATTAAGGCCGACCCTAGCAGATGTTTTTTCCCGGTCCATAAATAAGCTCCTGGCTGTGGAACTTCTAAAAGCGTCCCCTGGCCAGTCATCCTTTGGCCCGTGCCCCCTGGGGGCTGCGGTGATAGCTTCCGGCCCGGTTCCTTCAGCAGGCTTATGCGCGTCTCCCGTTTGCTTCTGGTGACGCTCCGGGAGGATCCCGCTGAAGCTGAAATTCCCTCCCACCGCCTATTGGTGCGGGCCGGATACATCCGCAGGGTTGGCTCCGGCATCTATGCCTATCTGCCGCTGATGTGGCGCGTGTTGCGCAAGGTTTCAGCGATCGTTCGCGAAGAAATGGATGGCACCGGCGCCCTGGAGACTCTGCTGCCCCAGCTGCAGCCTGCCGAGCTGTGGGAACGCAGTGGCCGCTGGGCCGGCTACACCGCCGGTGAGGGGATCATGTTTCACCTGGAAGATCGTCAGGGGCGGTCCCTTGGCCTTGGCCCCACCCACGAGGAGGTGGTTACGGCCCTTGCCGCCGATTTGCTGCGCTCCTACCGGCAGCTGCCCGCCACCCTCTATCAGATCCAAACCAAATTCAGGGATGAGATCCGGCCCCGTTTTGGCCTGATGCGTAGCCGTGAGTTCATCATGAAAGACGCCTATTCCTTCCATGCCAACCCGGCGGACCTGGCAGCCACCTACGGCGAGATGGAGGCCGCCTACCGGCGAATCTTTAAGCGTTGTGGTTTGCAAACCCTGGCGGTGGAAGCCGATAGCGGCGCCATCGGTGGCTCCGCCAGTAAGGAATTCATGGTTACCGCCGATGCCGGCGAAGACCTGGTGCTTACCAGCAGCGATGGCCTCTATGCCGCCAACCAGGAACGGGCTGAGTCTTTAGCTCCGGAGGCCCAGCCCCTGGGGGCGCCGGCCGCCGAGTTGGCCACCCCTGGTCAAGCCAGCATCGAGGCCCTCTGTGCCGCCCATGGCTTCCACCCCAGCCAAACCATCAAGGTGTTGCTGCTGGTGGCCCGCTTTGCCGGCGGCAGGGCCCAGCCCCTGCTGGTTTCCCTGCGGGGGGACCAGCAACTGAATGAGGTGAAGCTCACTAATACGCTCAGCAGCCTCCAGGGGGAGGCCTGGGGCAGCCTGCTCACGCTGGAGCCCCTGGATGCCGGCCAACTAGGTGATCCCAAGGGCCTGCCCCTCGGTTATCTCGGTCCAGATCTGGATGATGCCGTGCTCGCCGGCAGCCCGGGCCTTGAGCCCAAGTTCCTGCGCTTGGCAGACCACACCGCCGCCGCCCTGGACCGCTTCGTGTGTGGGGCCAACCAGCCTGACCGCCACCGGGTGGGGGTGGCTTGGGGCCCAGCACCCCTGGCCTGCCCGCAGGCCCACGACCTGCGGGCGGCCCAGGCAGGCGATCGCTGTTGCCACGACCCCAGCCAGGAGCTGCGCGCCACCCGCGGCATCGAGGTGGGCCATATCTTTCAGTTGGGCCGCAAATATTCCGAGGCCCTCTCGGCCAGCTTCACCAACGAGCAGGGCCAGGAGGAGGCCCTCTGGATGGGGTGCTACGGCATTGGGGTGTCGCGCCTGGCCCAGGCGGCGGTGGAGCAGCACCACGACGGCGCCGGCATTGTTTGGCCCGTGGCGATTGCCCCCTTTGAGTTGGTGGTGGTGATTGCCAGTGCCCAGGAACCCCTGCAGGTGGAGCTGGCAGAGCGCCTCTATGGCGAGCTCCGGGCCGCTGGGGTGGATGTGTTGCTCGATGACCGCGCCGAGCGGGCCGGCGTCAAGTTTAAGGATGCCGAACTATTGGGGATTCCCTGGCGCCTGGTGGTAGGTCGCGGGGCCGCCACTGGGGTGGTGGAGCTGGTGGAGCGGGCCAGCGGTGAGAAGCAGGAGGGGCCAGTGCAGCCCCTGGTGAGCCAGCTGCTGGAGCGCCTGCAGCTGCAGCGGCTCGGCGGGCTGTGAGAAACCCCTGGCCCCTGGGGGCGGGGCTGCTGCTGCTGGCTGGTTGCCAGCAACCCTTCGCCCGGGAGGGGCGCAGCTCCATCTGGGTGGAGCCCCTGCGGGCGGAGTTGACCCTGAGCCCCAGCCGAAGCCAATGGCAATGGCCCGTGCGCCTGGACCGCGGTGATGGTCAGCAGCTCCGGCTGGTGCTGGAGCTGGAATGTGATCGTCGCCTCCCGGCGAGCGGCCTGGTGAGCCTTACCCGCCTCTATCGCCAGGATCGCCTGATCGGCCTGGATCGCCGGGAGCCCTCCCTGGAGCGCAGTTGGGGGGGGGCTGATCCAGCCCTGCCCCCCGCCTGGATGCGCCAGCTGGCCCAACGCAGTTGCCCTGGGGCAGCCCTGCCCCCCCGCTGGCGGGCCAACTAAAATTTAGAAATTGCTGCTGAGGCGTTGCCCGTGTTTGCTTTCTTGCAACGGCTGAGCCGTGCCTTCACCCGAACGCTGGTTGCCGGCTTGTTGATTGGGTCTCTGTTGTTAGGGCTCACGGCCTGCGCCGGCACCCCCTCCGGCCTCAGTGGTTCCTACGTGGACGACACCGTTGCCGTGGCCCAGGCCCTGCTGCAAAGCATTGATGCCCCCGGGGACGGCCCCGATCGGGCCCAGCAACAGAGCGAGACGAAGGCGCTGATCAACGACTACGTGGCCCTATACCGACCCAATGGCTCGGTGAATGGCCTCGCCTCCTTCACCACCATGCAAACGGCCCTGAATTCCTTGGCCGGCCACTACGTGAGTTATGCCAACCGGCCCCTGCCTGAGGCCCTGCAGCAGCGCATTGCCAAGGAGTTGCACCAGGCCGAGACCAATGCGTTGCGAGGCAGTTAACCGCCTGTTTTGGCCCAATATTTTGACGGCGGGCCTCATGATCTGAGAAACTCTCAGATTGTCTTGAGAAGCGGCCCCGTGCCGCCGTCGCCTTGGCCAACGTTGTCGTCATCGGTGCGCAGTGGGGTGACGAGGGCAAGGGGAAGATCACCGATTTGCTGAGTCGCTCCGCAGATGTGGTGGTGCGCTACCAGGGGGGGGTCAACGCTGGTCACACCATCGTTGTTGATGGTCAGGTGCTCAAGCTGCATCTGATTCCCTCTGGAATCCTTTACCCCGACACCATTTGTTTGATCGGCTCAGGCACCGTGGTGGACCCCAAGGTGCTGCTCGGTGAGTTGGCGATGCTTGCCGGTAACGGCATCGACGCCAGGGGGCTGAAGCTGGCTTCTACCGCCCACGTGACCATGCCTTACCACCGCCTGCTTGATCAGGCGATGGAGCAGCAGCGCGGCAGCCGCCGCATCGGCACCACCGGCCGGGGCATTGGCCCCACCTATTCAGATAAAGCAGAGCGCAATGGCATCCGGGTCATTGATTTGCTCGATGAGCAGCACCTGCGCGAACGCCTGGAAGGGCCGATCCAGGAAAAGAACCTGCTGCTCGAGCGCATCCACGGCCTGGAGCCCCTCGATCCCAGCTTGGTGATCGCCGAATACGCGGAATACGGACGCCGCCTGGCCCCCCACGTGGTCGACTGCACCCGCAGCATCCATGAGGCGGCCCGGGCCCGTAAAAACATCCTGTTTGAGGGGGCCCAGGGCACCCTCTTAGACCTGGACCACGGCACCTATCCCTATGTGACCTCTTCCAACCCCGTGGCCGGTGGCGCCTGCATCGGCGCGGGGGTGGGCCCCACCCTGATTGACCGGGTAATTGGTGTGGCCAAGGCCTACACCACCAGGGTGGGGGAGGGTCCCTTCCCCACGGAGCTAGACGGCAGCCTCTCAGACCATCTTTGCGATCGCGGCGGCGAGTACGGCACCACCACCGGTCGCCGCCGCCGCTGCGGTTGGTTTGATGGGGTGATCGGTCGCTATGCGGTGGAGGTGAATGGCCTTGATTGTTTGGCGATCACCAAGCTGGATGTGCTTGATGAACTCGACGAGATCAGTGTTTGTGTGGCCTATGAGCTTGATGGCCAACGGATTGAGTACTTCCCCAGCAGCGCCGCTGATTTTGCCCGCTGCCGCCCAGTTTTTGTGAGTTTGCCCGGTTGGCAAACCTCCACCGCAGATTGCCGTCGATTGGAGGACCTGCCAGCCACCGCCATGGCTTATTTGCGGTTCCTGGCGGATTTGATGGAGGTGCCCATCGCCATCGTTTCCCTGGGGGCCAGTCGAGATCAAACCATTGTCGTGGAGGATCCCATCCACGGTCCCAAGCGAGCCCTCCTCAGCGCCTAGCCCTATGACCTCCAAAACCTTTGATGTGGTTGGCATTGGTAATGCCATCGTTGATGTGTTGGTGCAAAGCGATGACAGCTTTCTCGCCAACCATGGGTTGAATAAGGGCACCATGGCCCTGGTGTCTGCCGAGCAGGCAGAACAGCTCTATGCCGCCATGGGCCCCGGGGTGGAAACCTCCGGCGGTTCCGCCGCCAACACCCTGGCGGCCGTGGCCCAGCTGGGGGGTCGGGCCGGTTTCATCGGCCGGGTGCGCAACGACCAATTGGGGGCCATTTTTGCCCATGATCTGCGGGCCACCGGCGCTTTTTTCGATACCCCTGCCGCCGAAAGTGGTGCCGCCACCGCCCGCTGCATGATCCTGGTCACCCCCGATGCCCAGCGCACCATGTGCACCTTCCTGGGGGCTTCGGTGGCGTTGGATCCCCGCGATCTGGATCTCTCGATCGTGCGCCAGGCGCAGGTGCTGTATCTGGAGGGATATCTCTGGGATGCGGAACCAGCAAAGCGGGCATTTTTGGCTGCAGCGGCCGAGGTGCGAGCCCATGGCGGCCAAGTGGCCCTGAGCCTTTCTGATCCCTTCTGTGTGGATCGCCATCGCCAGAGCTTCCTGGAGTTGGTAGAAGGCCACGTGGATCTCCTCTTTGCCAATGAGAGGGAGATCATGAGTCTCTATGCCACCGATTCCTTTGAGCGGGCCACCGAGCAGGTGCGGGGCCATTGCCCCCTGGCGGCCCTCACCCGCAGCGACCAGGGCTCCCTGGTGCTGGATGGGGAATTAACCCATTCAATTCCCATCTATGCCCTTGGCCCCTTGGTGGATACCACTGGGGCCGGCGATAGCTATGCCGCCGGATTCCTTTACGGCTACACCCAGGGGCTACCGGCGGAGCGTTGCGGCCATATCGGCTCCCTCTGTGCTGGCCAGGTGGTTACCCAGATGGGTCCCCGCTCCCAGGTGTCCCTTAAGGAGCTTGTGTTGGAGCACCTTCCCGCACTCCTTTCTGCTTAGTTAGTTGCCTCTAATTCCCCTTGGAGCCAGGCACCGTAGGTGGCGGAACTGGCCACAGGCCAATGCAGCCATTCAGGTAGCTCATAGCTGTGGTTTTCTTTGATCACCAGCTCAAGCGCCCTTAGCTGATCACCGCTGGTTTTGATCAGCAGTTCCACTTCGGTGCTGCTTTCTAGCTCCCCTTGCCAGTGGTAGTGGGATTGCACTGTCCTGAGGCTCACGCAGGCCGCAAGCCCCTGGCCCAGGATCAGTTTGGCCAAGGCTTCCGCCCTGGGGGGGTCAGCTTCGGTGGTGAGCGCCAGCACCATTGGGGCTGCTGGTTTGTTTGCAGAGTTCATTGCAGGCTGGGCCATCCCAGTTGATTCAACAGGGCTTCGAACTCCAGGCCGCGGCTGGGGGCTGGGTCCGGCCGGGCGATAAGCAACAGCTGCAGGTTTGCTTCGTTGCAGATCCGATGCCAGAGCTGCTCAGTAACGCCCCCCGACTGGCGGCTGAGCACTGCGCTGATCCCCCAGCGGCGGCAGAGGGCAGCTTCCACCGCTCCACTGCCCCCCGGCCGCAGGCAGGCCAGCCGGTCGGCTGGGATGCCGAGGGCTAGGGCTTGGCCTAGGGCCGCCGCCCTGGGCAGCAGCCGCACCCCATGGCCGCTGGCACGGCTGTGGGCCAGGGCTTCCCCCAACTGCCTTGCCCCGAGCGCAATCAGCAATTGCTGGCCCTCCAGGGGCTGCTCGGCCAGGGCGGCCAGCCGCGGCAGCAGCCGGGCCCTACCCAGGGGCAAGCTGGCTCGACTAAGGCGCAGCAGTGGTTGGCCCAGGGCCCCACAGCTGCTTGCCAACGCCCCACTGATCTTTTGGGCAAAGGGGTGGGTGGCATCCACAACCCAGCGGCAGGGCCAACGGCCCAGGGCTTCCCCCAGGGCCATGCCCTCCCCCAGGGCGCCCACCTGGCAATGCAACTGGGGGTGTTGCCCATAGGCCCTGGTGGCAGCGGCCCCCACCACACTCACCCGCACCTGCCAACCGCGGGCCAATAGGGCGGCGGCCAACGGCGGCCCTTCGCCGGTGCCGGCGATCAGCCAGAGGCGTTGATGGCCCCCAGGCCGATGGCGCTCAACCATGGCGCTGGTCTCCCGTGCCTGGGTGGGGGAAGATAGGCGCCCCAGCCGTAACCCGGACGTGAACCACTGCCTGCTCGAGGTGGAAGTGCTCGAGGCCCCGAAGATCCGTTACACCCAAGACAACCAGACGCCCATCGCTGAAATGAATGTGCGGCTGGAGGGGTTGAGACCTGAGGATCCCGCTGGGGAGCTCAAGGTGGTGGGCTTTGGCAGCCTGGCCCAGGACCTGCAGAACCGCGGGCAGGTGGGGCAACGGCTGGTGGTGGAGGGTCGGCTGCGGATGAACACCGTGGCCCGCCAGGACGGCATCAAGGAAAAAAAGGTGGAGTTCACCCTGGCCCGGCTGCACCCCTTGGGCAGCGCCAGTGCCCCATCCCAGGCCCCGGTGCCGCTGCCCAGCCGGCCGGCCGCCGCCGCCCCAGTGCCAGCCCCTGCCCCTGCCCCTGCCCCAGCGGCAGCGGTGGCCCAGGCGGCGCCCAGCTGGAACACCGGCCCCCTGGTGGACCTGCCGGAGGACGAGATCCCCTTCTGAACCGATCCCGGCGGCCCTCATCCAGCGGGGGGTCGCCCGTCGGCCAGTTCCAGCAGCTGCCCCAGTTCCCGTTCCAGGGCCGCTAGGTCGAGCCGTAGTTCAGGCCAGCGGCCCCCATCCAGTTGCCGCAATAACCAGTGGCGGTCTGCTTGTAATTCCTTGATCAATGCCGGTATCGGGTCGTGATTGGGGCTAGGGGCAAACTCGACCATGGGCAACACCACAGGGGCTTATCTGGCCATCCTTGCGTTTCCTGAAGGAAGATGGCGTGATGCAAGCCCTTTTTTCCCCCGGTTCCCTGCTCACAGTGCTTGGGTCAGTGCTCACCGTGATCGGTTCCGTGGCCTATGCCACCGATGCCCCAAACCTCAGCCTGCCAACGATCTTCTATGGCATTCCGATCTTTCTAGGGGGGTTGGCTCTGAAGTCGTCGGAGTTGCCACCGCCCCAGAGGATTACGCCGGCTGAGCAATGGCGCAGCCTGCGGGAGAGCACGGCCACGGAGGGCCAATTGAAGTTGCTCAAGGATGTGATGCGCTGGCGTTATGGCCAGAAGGCCCACCTGGAAAGTTCCCTGGAGGCCCTCAAGCTTTGGGATGAACAGGCCCCGCCCCAGTTGCAAAGTGTGGAGGAATATGAGGACCAGGGCCGTTATGCCCTGCGCCTTAGTTTTCAACTGGGGGCAGTGGCCCGGGATCGCTGGGTGGCCCAGGAGGGGCGGCTTGGTCGCTTTTTTGGTCCTGGCCTGGTGGCCACCCTGGAGGATGGCGCCCCCGGTGCCCTCGCCCTCTGCCTGAGCCAGCCATGCCCGTAGATCCCCAAATCAGTGCCGCCGACACCTTGAGGGTGGAGGTGCTCAGTGAGGCCCTTCCTTACATCCAGCGTTTCGCTGGCCGTCGGGTGGTGATCAAGTACGGCGGTGCGGCCATGGTGAAAGAAGAGTTGCGGGAGGCGGTTTTCCGTGATGTGGCCCTGCTCGCCAGCGTGGGCGTTCACCCGGTGGTTGTCCATGGCGGCGGTCCGGAAATCAACCAGTGGTTAACGCGTTTGGCGATCCAGCCCGCTTTCCATGGGGGCCTGCGGGTTACTGACCCAGACACCATGGATGTGGTGGAGATGGTGCTGGTGGGGCGCGTGAATAAACAGATCGTTAATGGGCTTAATCAGGTGGGCGGTCGGGCGGTGGGTTTCTGTGGGGCCGATGGGGGTCTGGTGCGGGCCCGGCCCCACGGCGACGGCAGCTTGGGGTTAGTGGGGGATGTGGCCCGGGTGGATCCCTCGGTGATCATCCCCCTGCTGAATCAGGGGTATATCCCAGTTATTTCAAGCGTGGCCCCCAACCTTGAGGGCCAGTCGTACAACATCAATGCAGACACCGTCGCCGGGGAACTGGCCGCCGCCCTCGATGCGGAAAAGTTGGTGTTGCTCACCGACACCCCTGGGATCCTCAGAGACCGAGAGGATCCCGATTCCCTGATCCGTCAGCTCAGCCTCTCTGAGGCGCGGCAACTAATAGCCGAAGGGGTGGTGGCAGGGGGCATGACCCCTAAAACCGAATGTTGCATCCGTGCCCTGGCCCAGGGGGTTACGGCCGCCCACATCGTTGATGGTCGGGTGCCCCATGCGCTGCTGCTGGAGGTGTTCACCAAAGACGGCATCGGCACCATGGTGGTGGGCAGCGGGCAGCTCTGAGCCATGGGGCAGCGGCCATGACCAGTAAAGGGATTCCGGAGCTTGGGTCCGCTAAGGCTGCCCTGGCCCGGGGGGATTACCGCCAGGCCCTCAACCTGTTGGCCCCCCTGGCGGACCAGTGGCCTGGGCGGGGGGTAACGGGGGCTGAATTGCGCTTGCTAATGGCCACGGCCCACCAGGGGCTGGGCCAAGACGCCGAAGCTCTGGCCTGCTGTAGGGCGGCTTTGGCCTGTGCCGACAGCAGCCTGCGGCGCCAGGCCCAGGAGGTGCTTTGCATCCTTGAGGCGCCCCAGTTACAGCGCCCCAAGGAATGGAATCTCACCATGCCCAGCCTTGGCGAAATGCCATCCCTATTGGGCCGTTCCCAGCGGGCGGGCGGCTCCGGTGGGAGGAAACCAGCCCCCCCTCCCCCGGCACCACCGGTGGGTCGCACCCGCACCCCCTGGGGTTTTGCCCTGGTGGCGGCCAGCCTTTTGCTGGGGCTCACCCTCCTAATGGGGGGGTGCGTGAAGCTCGATACCACCCTGCAATTCCATGGCCCTGGGCGGCTAGAGCTGTTTCAGCAACTGCAAAACCGCACGGGGGCGCCGTTGCCCATGGCTGGCAATCAAGCCAGTGGACTGCTGCTGGGTCCCCAATTGGCGCCGCTGCTGGAGCGCCAGGTGCAGCGGGCCGCAGCCCTATGGGACCTGGATTTATCGGCCCCCCAGCTGCGCTGGCGGGAACGCAACTGGTTGCTGGGGGTGCAGCAACGGTTGGAATTTGAGTGGGATCTGCAGTCGCTGCAGCCATTGCCCGGTTTGGAGTTGCGTTTGCATTTGCAACCGATGAAGCTGGCGGCGGTGCGCACTGCCCTGCCAACCGCGGCGCAGGCTGAGGCCCCTGACACCGTGGGCTGGAGTTTGCAGGCCGGGGCCTTGAATCAGCTGGCCGTGGGCTGCTGGCGTTGGAGTGGCCTTGGCCTCGGGGCCCTCGGGGTGGCGCTATTGCTGGGGCTCAGCCTGCTGCTGCAACGCCTGCAGTCCAGGGCTTAGTTAGAGCTCCAGGGGATCTGGGTCGATTGCCAAATTCACCCCCCGGGGCAACAACTTCCGCAATTCCGCTTCCGGCGGCAGGGGCAAAGGGCTGGCGGCGGGGCCGTGCAGCAGCAATTGCCAGCGGCTTAAGCCCGCCAGCCGCGCCATCGGCGCCGGCGCCGGGCCGATCGCCCACCAGCCGGCCGCCTGCAGCCCCGGGTTGATGTGTTCCACCAGGGTGGTGGCGCCACTGGCGGTGAGGCTGGCCTGGGCACCGGAGAAGCGCAGTAAACAAGCCCGGGCAAAGGGCACCAGCCGGGCACTGCGGCGCATGGCGCCCTCCTCCTCCAGAAAACGGCCATAGCGGCCATCGATCAGGTGGCGGATCACCCGGTGCTCGGGGCTGTAGGTCTGCACTAACACTTCGCCGGGCCGCTCGCCCCGGCCGGCCCGGCCCGCCAGTTGCAGCAGCAACTGCAGGCTCTGTTCCGCCGCCCGCAGGTCGGGGCGATGCAGCATGCCGTCGGCGGCCAGCACCACCGCCAGGGTCACCCGGGGCAGGTCCATGCCCTTGGCCAGCATCTGGGTGCCCACGAGCACATCGGCCTCCCCGGCGGCGAACTGATCCAGCAGCAGTCGGTGGCCATCCCGCCCCCGGGTGCTGTCGCGGTCGAAGCGCAACAACCGCAAGCCCTCCAGTTCGGTTTCCAGCTGTTCCAGCACCCGCTGGGTGCCGGCGCCAAAGGGCTTGAAGGCGCTGGAGCCGCAGGCGCCACAGCGGTCGGCAGTTTCCTGGCGATGGTCACACCAGTGGCAGCGCAGCCAACTGCGGCCGTCCCGCTGGCGGTGCACCGTGAGCGACACATCGCAGTGGGGGCATTGCACCGCTTCGCCGCAACTGCGGCAGCTGAGGAAGGTGCTGTATCCCCTGCGGGGCACCAACACCACCGCCTGTTCCTGCCGTTCCGCCAGGCCCGCCAGCCGATCCAGCAGCGGCCGGCTGAGCAGGCGTTTGTGCCCCTCCGAGAGTTCCAGGCGCATGTCCACCACCCGCACCGGCGGCAGGGGCCGGGCCTCAATGCGTTGCTCCAGCCGCAGCAAACCCATGCTGGCCCCAGGGCCCTGGCAGGCCAGCCAGCTCTCCAGGCAGGGGGTGGCACTGCCCAGCAGCAGCCGACAGCCGTCGTGCTCGCAGCGCAGCCGTGCCACCTCCCGGGCGTGGTAACAGGGCATCGGAGCTTCCTGTTTGTAGGAGCTGTCGTGCTCCTCATCGAGCACGATCAGGCCCAGGCGCTGCACCGGCAGGAACACCGCCGAGCGGGTGCCTACCACCACGCAGGCCTCCTCGCTGCGGCAGCGCCGCCAGGCCGCCAGCCGTTCAGAGTCCGCCAGGCCGGAGTGATAGGCCACCACCGCTGCCCCAAAGCGGCGCCGACAGCGGTCGAGCAGCTGGGGGATCAGGCCAATCTCTGGGGTGAGCATCAGCACGCTGCGACCGGCGGCCAGTTCCTCGGCACAGCAACGCAGGTACACCTCGGTTTTGCCAGAACCGGTCACCCCCCAGAGCAGCCACTGCCGTTGCTCTGGTTTGGCCTGCCATTGGCTCAGCAGCTCGGCCTGGGCGGCACTTAGTGCTGGGGGCTGGTCGGCCTCGATCGCCGCTAGCCGTTGCCAGTTGCGGGGGGGGATTGGCCGTTGTTCCAGCTGCAGCAGTCCCTTGGCCTCCAGGGCCTTGGCCACGCCCCGGCCCAGGCCGATGGCCTCCAGCTCCCGCAGGGCCCTGGGGCCATGGCTTTGTAAATGCTCCAGCAGCTGTTGTTGTTTAGGGCTGAGGGGGCTGGGCGGGGCAGGGTTGCCGCTGGCTACGGCCACCAGTTGTTTTCTGCCTAGGCCCACGGCCTGGGCTTTCTGGCCCAGCCAGCCATGGGGCAGGGCGGTTTTGAGCACCTGGAAGGGGGCCGTATGGCATTGCATTGCCACCGCCCCGAGCAGGGCCTGCCAGCGGGGATCCACTGCGGCGGCCTCCAGCCGATCTAGCACCGGTTCCAGCTTGAGACCCTCTGGTAGGTCAGGGGTCTCTGCGGTGACCAGGCCATTGAGCAGACGGCCCCGCAGGCGCACCCGCACCAGGTCGCCTGGCTGCAGATCGGGGCAGGTGGCGGTGCTGTAGCTGAGCAGGCGCCCTTCCCTGCCGGCTTCCACCCAAACCGCCACCTGCTCAGGCCGACCCAAGACGGCCCCCCGGGGGCTAGACATGAACAATCACTATCAATCAGAAACCGCTTACTTGCACTTCCCCTGATCTTTTCTTAAGATGGTTGCGTTGAGCTGCTCTGCAGTTGTCGGAACCCGACAGAGTTCCGTCCAGTGGGTAGACCTTGGGAAGCATCGCTTCGGGTCTGCGATCACCCCTGACAACCCTGTCACCCCTCCCGGCAGCGGGACTGCGCCAAGGGTTTTCCTTGGGGTTTGCTGCATTGAATTATCCCCCCAGCGTGCCTGATGTCGGGGGGCCTCTGTTTTTCGAGTTTTAGGCCGCCTTGGGGTCTTCCCTCTGGGTGCCGTTTGGATCGTTTCTGCCTCCCTATCGAATGACCGCCACCACCCTTCCTGAGATTGTCGCCGTTGTTGAAGAAGCTGCGACGGGGGAAACCGCTGCTGTGCTTAAGCCTGTGAAGGCCAAGGCGGCGGTTAAATCCACTGCCTCGACCGGTACTTCGAAGCCAACGGCCCCCAAAGCCACCACCGCCAAGGGAGTTGCCGCCAAAGCAGCCACTTCCACCACTGCCAAGGCTTCAGCCACTAAGTCCACTGCCCCAAAGGCCGCCCCCTCTAAGGCCGTCCCCACGGTTAAGGCGACAGCCACCAAGGCTGCTGCAGCTAAGGCAACTACTGCTAAAGCAACTACTGCTAAAGCCACTACCCCCAAGGCAACAGCTTCTAAGACAGGTACCCCTAAGGCAGCCACAGCAAAAACCACGGCTGTAAAAACTGCTTCGGCAAAGAGCACCCCTGCTAAGGCAGCTTCTGCAAAGCCCAGCGCTGCTGCGGCAAAGGCGAAGCCCGCTGCTAAGGAAAAACCAGCGGCCAAAGCAAAGCCCGCCGCCAAAACAAAGCTGCCTGCGGCTGAGGCCGAGCCCACTGTGGAGGTGAGCGCCGAGGAGTTGTTAGAGGTGGCTGAGGCCTTCTCCTCTGCGGCAGAGGCGGCCAAGGCGGCCAAGGCAGCGAAGGCGGCCAGCATCAAGGTGGGCCCCAAGGGGGTCTACACAGAAGATTCAATTCGGGTTTATCTCCAGGAGATTGGCCGGATTCGGCTGTTGCGGGCTGACGAGGAAATTGAGCTGGCCCGCAAGATTGCTGACTTGTTGCAACTGGAGGAACTGGCCACTCAGTTTGAGGAAGATAACGGTCATTTGCCAGACACCAAGGAATGGGCAGCCTTGGTGGAGATGCCTGTTATCAAGTTCCGCCGCCGGCTGATGCTGGGCCGGCGGGCCAAGGAAAAGATGGTGCAGTCAAACCTGCGCCTAGTGGTATCGATCGCTAAGAAATACATGAACCGGGGCCTCTCCTTCCAAGACCTGATCCAGGAGGGAAGCCTTGGCCTAATCAGGGCTGCGGAGAAGTTTGACCACGAAAAGGGTTATAAGTTCTCCACCTACGCCACCTGGTGGATTCGCCAGGCGATTACCCGCGCCATCGCCGACCAGAGCCGCACCATTCGCCTGCCGGTGCACCTCTACGAAACGATTTCCCGGATCAAGAAAACCACCAAGGTGCTCAGCCAAGAGTTTGGCCGCAAGCCCACCGAGGAGGAGATCGCCGAAAGTATGGAGATGACGATTGAGAAGCTGCGCTTTATCGCCAAATCCGCCCAGCTGCCTATTTCTTTGGAAACTCCCATTGGTAAGGAGGAAGATTCGCGCCTCGGTGATTTCATCGAAGCCGACATTGAGAATCCTGACCAGGACGTGGCCAAGAACCTGCTGCGGGAAGACCTTGAGGGGGTGCTCGCCACCCTTAGCCCCCGGGAGCGGGATGTGTTGCGCCTGCGCTACGGCCTAGATGACGGCCGGATGAAGACCCTGGAGGAGATTGGTCAGATCTTTGATGTGACCCGGGAACGGATCCGGCAAATTGAAGCTAAAGCCCTGCGTAAGTTGCGCCATCCCAACCGCAATGGCGTTTTGAAGGAATACATCAAGTGAGCACCCCCAGGCTGGAGATCAGTTCCCTTGAGGATCTAAAGGACCTGCGTTCCGCCCCGCCCCTGGATGCGGAGCAGCGGGCCCGGCTTAGCCAAGACCTGCGCCAACGGTTGGCGGCCTGTGAATGGTTCACCGTGGGGGTGATGGCCCCCAGCGCTGGGGCAGCCCTGGCCTCCCTAAGGGGATTGGAGCAAGCCCTGGGCTGGACCCCCCTAGAGCTGCCGGCAGAGGCCCTGCCGGAGGGCCCTGTGTTCCTAAAAGGCAACCAACGCACCGGCCAAGCGCTGCTGCGCTCGGAGCCAGGCCTGGGCGAGGGTTTGCTGATCACCGGCCAGGCCCCCTCAAACCCCGATAGCGAGGACACCTGGGGCCCATTGCCGCTGGATTTCTTCACCTCAGGGCCTAGCTGAGGGAATTGATCCGTAGGCTGATTTACCGTTCATGGCCAGTTGTCCGGGTCCTGCTGTTTTTTGATGACGGCCTCTCTCCTACGTATCGCCTCCCGTCGCAGCCAATTGGCGATGGTTCAAACCGAATGGGTGCGGGATGAACTGCACCGCGCCCATCCCCAGCTGGAGATCAGCATTGAGGCAATGGCCACCCAGGGGGACAAGATCC
>JBDLTB010000091.1:0-32626 GCA_039799245.1 Cyanobacteriota bacterium | reverse complement strand
TGCCACATCAACCCCGCCGTTAGTTTTGGCCTCTGGGCCGGCGGCCGGTTCCCCAGCAAAGAATTGCTGCCTTACATCGTTGCCCAGGTGCTGGGCGGCACCCTCGCTGGGGGCGCCCTTTCTGCCATCGCCAGGGGCCGCGCTGGCTTTGCCTTAACCGGTAGCAATCCACTGGCCACCAATGGTTTTGGCCTGCATTCCCCTGGGGGCTATGGCCTGCTACCTGCCCTCACCATTGAAGTACTGCTTAGCTTCATCTTCTTATTGGTAATCCTTGGCAGCACCGACCGCCGGGCCGTGGTGGGTTTTGCCGGCATTCCCATCGGGCTGTCGCTGGTGCTGATCCACCTGATCAGCATCCCCGTGACCAACACCTCAGTGAACCCCGCCCGCAGCACCGGCGTGGCCCTCTGGGTGGGTGGAGAAGCGATTGGTCAGCTCTGGCTGTTCTGGCTGGCACCGATCCTGGGGGCCCTGGTGGCCGGCTGGGTGTATCGCAACTTGATGGAGGGGGAAGCCTCCTAACGACGACCGCCTAAGCCGCCGTGGGGATTTCCCCTTCCCCATCGGCGGCTTCACTCTCATCCACCAGGGCATCGGCCACGTATTCGATCAGACGCAGCAGCGCCTGACGGTTACCGAGGCGAATTTCCTCGAACAGCTCCTGCACATGGGAGCCAGGCAGCCCTGTTTCGTACAGGATCCGCACCACCCGGAAATTTTCATCCAGTTGGTCCTCGGTGAGGGCGGCGACCACCATCTCTTCCGCCAGGGCAAAGGCGTTAAAGAGCAAAATTTCGGGATCGTCGCTGGGTTCCACCACTGAGAGCGGATGCAGGAAGCTGGTCTGCGCCTCGTGGAGCATGGGAGTTCCCCCAGGTGCCGCAACCTTAGGTCGTCAGCCTTGATGCACAAGGCCCTCGAGGCAGAGCAGCAGCGCCTCCACTTCCCCAGCGCTGGTGGTGAGGTGGGTACATGCCCTGAGGCAATGGGGATCCCCAAGGCTGCGCAACTGAAAGCCCTGGTCGGCCAGACGATTCACCAACTGCTCCGGCTGGTGACCCTCCACCACAAAGCTCACCAGGCCACTGGGGGGAGGGGCGGCTTCCACCAGGGTTCGCACCCCTGGGATCGCCTGGAGTCCGCCCCAGAGCTGCGCACTTCTGAGGCAAATTTCCGCCTCCCGCTTGGCGGCGTTACCGCAACCTTCCAGTAGCTCCAGCGACTGGCGCAGGCCCGCCCCGAGCGGCACGCAGCTGGTGGCCACCTCAAAACGGCGGCCATCCTGATGCCAGCCACTGCCGGCCTCCCCTTCGTGGCTGAGGCTGCGCCAGCCGATCAGGGTGGGGCTGGCTTCCGCCAGCAGCCGTTCGGAAAGCACCACCGCCCCAAGGCCCTCGGGGCCGCAGCACCACTTGTGGCCTGTGAAAGCAAAGATATCTGCGGCGGCAGGGGCCGCGCCCAACTCGATGCTGCCCACCGATTGGGCCGCATCCACCAGCAGCCAGGGGCGCCGGCGCTGGCCCTCCAGCACCTGGGCCACCGCAGCAATCGGCATGGGGATACCGCTGTTCCAGAGCAGGTGGGAGAGCACCACCAGGCGGGTGCGGCCCTGGAGGCCCTGCCCTAAGGACCCAAGCAATTCAGCATCGGTGCGCACCTGTTGCACCGGGAAATAATCAATTTCCAGCCCCTGGCGGCGGGCCAGCTCCCGGCAGGCGGCCACCACCCCCGGGTGCTCGGCATCGCTGATTAACAAACGATCGCCCGGCTCAAACGGCAGGCCCCACAGGGGCAGCACACAGCCACTGGTGACGTTTTCGGTGAGGGCCAAGCGCCGGGGAGATACCCCACAGAGCTGCCCCAGGGCCCTGCGCAGGGACCCCAGCTCCTGGTTTAACCAGGGCCACACATCCCGGCCAAAGGGGCCCAGCTGCTGCAACTTTTGCCAACTGGCCACCATCGCCTCCAGGGAGGGGGTGGGTAGCGGCCCCTGGCCGCCGTAGTTGAAGTAATGCTTACTGGCCAGGGCAGGCATCTGCTGCCGCAGGGTGAGGCTCAAGGCTTCAGAGCACCTGACCCACAGCTACTGCAGCCATGGCCGAAAAGAGGGTGATACCTAAGGCCGTGAGCGGGGACTGACCTTGGGCCACCGCCAGGGTGGTAATCACCCCGGCCCCAAGGGCGGCCACGGCCAACTGATTGGTGAGCTCCAGGCGGTTGGGGGGGAGGTTCAAAGCGGCACTGAGATTGAAACGACAGTAATAGTGAAAAAATAATGCCTCCTCACCAAACGCCTATTTCTTCACCAGGCGCCACAGTTCGTTACAAAAGGCAACGCTGAATGAGTCATTAATTATCAGAAAATACTGGACGGACCGCTTCACCTGTACAGCATAAAATATCCAGACAAGCTGCCAGCCAAACCAGCCACTAGAACGAAGGCAATAGCATTCGCTTCTGCCTAGATGACGACAATCAACCTGCTCTCAGCCCTCGGCTCCTACTTCACCTACGACTTCAACAATCCCACTGGCCAGGGCAACGGTGGCAATCAGATTGTTCTTACCTTCGACCACGAACTAAACATTGCCGCTAGCACAATCACGGCGGCTGATATATCTGTGGAATGGAACGGTATCACCAGTACACCCGACTCGATCACCTATCTAAAACGCAACATCGCGGCCACAACAGCCAATCAGATTCTACTGAGTTGGAGCACACAGAACCCATTTGGAGTTCCCTATTTCAACAATGGTGGCATAGGCGATGTACTGATCACCAATGTCAGCATCCCCGCCGGAGCGCTGGTTGCTTCAAACACCGACACCAACATCAGTATTTCCGGCCCACCAGCCAACGGCAAGCCCACCAGCCCGGCTGCCCTACCGGTGCTCTACGCCTTCACAGTGGACAGCACCCTCTCGAGCTATCTGAATCAGCTCGGCTACACCACGCCAGCCAACAACATCTACGTATCGGCAGCTTCGGGGCAAGGCGTTTCCCTCTGGCCCGGCCTGGCAATCCCCAACGGCAGCTCCTTCACCCAGGGGCAACTGGGCGGCAATGCTGACAACATCCTCCTTGGCGAGAACTATGCCCTCGGCGATCTAACGAGCCCCATGCCCGTGGGTGGCACCACCCCCCAAGCCTGGGGCCTGAACGCGAGCGTGAGTATTACCAAGCCCTGGCTCAGTGCCAATCTGCTGCAATCGGCGCGCTTTTACGTGTCGGTGCCCACAAGCAGCACAGCTCTAAACCCGGGCCAGATGCCCTGGGACCCCGCCAATCTGGCAGCAACTCCCAGCTATCAGAACGTCACCAGCAATCCCATCGGTCCAACCAATACCAGCGGCATCGGCTGGCAATTCTTTGAAACCTATGCGGCCATTCAGCCTGGAGCGCCAGCCTTCTACAGCAACTACAACTACGACACCTCCTACGTGGATGGGTTCGAGATTCCCATCAGCGTCAATCTTCACGCGCCGGATGGCAGCAGCACAAACCAATCAATTGATGGGGGCGCGAACCGTGGGCAGCAGATCTATACCGCCCTCAACAGCAAAATCGCCACCCAGAACCCTGTTCTGCAGAGGGCGGCGGGTGAAACCAGCCGTTTACTCGCCCCCAGCCAAACGGCTCAATTGCCAGGGGTGTACCACGACTTCTCCGTCTATCTCACATACCTTGGGAACAATGGCATCACCTCCTCAATCGTCCGCACGGGAGATGGGGGGATCAACTTCAACTACATAGCTCACTTCGTCAATGATCCAACGACGGGGCTCCCCTCCTACATCGCTCTTCAAGACAACAGTCAAACCAATCCCCAAACTCTTTACCTCCCCTACGCCTTAGCCAACGCCCCCACTGGCCAGACCCTGAGCACAGGATTCGTGTTCAGCGCCGTTGTACCTGACCCCACCCTGCCAATCACCAACCAGACCTACCAGGGCAATGGCATCTACGGCGGCACCACGGGATACTTCATCTACAGCGGCGCTCCCGTCGGTGGCGACTACAGCGACGCCAGCAAGATCTTCGCCATCGGCACGCCGATCCAACAGCCAGCGATCACTAATGATGCCCTCGGCGTTGCCGTGGGCGATGTGCTCTTCGGTCTCAACTACGGCCTGATCGGTTCCACCGTGAAATATCAGGGAACAGAGATCAGCTCAATGCCTTCCGATCAGTGGTTTGGCGCCGACAACCTCACGGCCAGTTCACCGGTGCTGGCCGGCTACTGGGGGCCCTGGGCCTGGGGGAACGATTCCACCCAGGTCCAGAACAACGACTTTTGGAACACCTGGCTGTTCGCCATGAATGGCTACGTGGCGCCCAACACCGCCGACTACACCACCAGCGGCGACACCCCCCTTACCAGCGGCAGCCAGCTGCTCAGCCAGGTATACGGCTGGGCCTTTGCCGATCGGGTGTCTGGCAGCACCCAGGGCGGAGCAACCCAGGCCAAGCTGCTCAACTTCGGGCCGATCAACCAGGCGGATGGGTCCCCAAGTCAAGCGCAACCCCCCAATGTCGCCCCTGCCGATCCCGCGATTGTGCAGTCGGGCTACCTGGAGATCATTCTCGGTGCCCCCGGTTCACCTGATGGTCCTGGTCCTGGGCCTGGGCCCGTCACAAGCTCGCTTCTGGAACTGGGCTTCAGCTCCACCAGCACGCCAGGGGAGATCACGCCCACTACAGCGAACCTTGCCACCAACGCCTTTTTCTCTCCCTTTAGCGCAGGCTTAAATATCGACCGCTCACTCGGCACCTTCGATGCCAGCGATCCCAGCCAGCAGATTGCCCTGATCAACAGGGCCGGCAATCGTGTACTCGGCAGCCTAGACAGCACCTACGGGGCAAAGCTTGCTGATCTCAGCTCCGCTGCCATTGCTAATGCAGTTAGGGGAACCGAAGGTCGCAGCATCGGCTCCACCAACACTGGGCTCGGCCGGCTGGGCAGCACAAGTTTCGGCACCTACGACACCACCACCACCGCCACCTACTTCTCCACCAGCTCTCCAGGGGTGTCGGTGGAAATCAATAAGGGGGCGGTCAACACAAACTTCGTGGAGGGCAGCGCCCAGCTTGCCTTATACACAGGTATCTTCCAAGTGAGCGATTCCACGGGCGTCGCCCTGAGCCATACGGTGAGCGTGCAAGCCGCCGACGTGTCCGCCAAGGTCAACGGTTTGGTGCCTTACAAGGTTGATGACCTCACCGGCCTGGTGAACGGTCTGCTGCCCGGAGACCCCGGCTATTTGCAGGCGGTCCTCTCCAGTGGTCGCCGTTTGACAAGCACTGATTTTCTGCTGTCTTCCAACGCCAACGGCAGCTTTTCGTTCAGCGTGGATGACAGGCAGGACTTCGCTTTTCTGTTGTTGAGCGGCGGCAGCAGCAGCGACCTGATAAGCCGCAACCCCACCAACGCCAGGGACCCGGGCAACCCCCTGGCCTTCTTCAGCATCGGTGCGGCCAATCCCGATGGGAATGTGCACATGTTGTCGCTAGGCACCAACAGCTATGGCTTCGAAGATCTCTGGGGTGGCGGCGACTCCGATTTCAATGATCTGGTGATGTCGGTTCGCTTGGGCGCCACTTAAACGTTCCCAGTCGGCAAATCTCAATGGGCCGGCCGGGCCCGGCCTTGCTTGGCCCAACTTTGCAAAGCTTCGATCTGTTCCCGGGCGGTGCGACTGAGGGGCACCAGTTCGGCCGCTGCTGTGATCAAGTCTGCTTCGCCGAATTCACGACCTTCACTAAAGGCCATCAACATGGCGTCAAGCACGATTTGCTCCAGTTCAGCCCCGGAGAAACCAGCGCAGCGGTCCACCAGCACCTCCAAGGGAATCCTGTAATCAGGCCTGCGGCGGCGCAGGTGCAAATCCAGGATTTGGCGTCTTTCTGCCGCCGTGGGCAGATCCAGCACAAAGATTTCATCGAAGCGCCCCTTGCGCAGCAGTTCCGGCGGCAACTTATCGATCGCATTGGCGGTGGCCACCACAAACACTGGGCTGCTTTTTTCTGCCATCCAGGTGAGCAGGGTGGCCAGCACCCGCTGGCTGGTGCCGCCATCACTGCGGCCATCCAAGCTGAAGCCCTTGTCGATCTCATCGATCCAAAGGATGCAGGGGGCCATGGCCTCCACCGTGCGAATCATTTCGCGGCTGCGGGCCTCACTGGCCCCCACCAAACCAGCGAAAAGGCGGCCCAGATCCAGGCGCAGCAGCGGCATCGCCCAGCTGTGGGCGATCGCCTTAGCGGTAAGTGACTTGCCGCTGCCCTGGGGACCCACCAGCAGCACCCCGCGGGGATGGGGCAGGCCATAGGCCTGGGCCTCAGGGCTAAAGGCCAGCCGCCGCCTCTCCAGCCAGCGTTTCAGCTGTTCAAGCCCACCGATTTCGCTGGGGTCGGCGGCGGCGGGACAATACTCAAGCAGGTCGCTGCGGGCCAGGGCCAGGCGTTTCTCCTCGAGCACATCATCCAGATCGGCGGCCTCCAGGCCCCCGTGGCGGGCCAAGGCCCGGGCCGCCAGCTGGCGGATCCGCTGTTCGGGCAGGCCGCGACAGCTGCGCACCAGCAACTCCAGGGCACTGGCATCCATGGGGCCTTTACTGGCGCTAGCGATCCCCTCCAGCAGCAGGCGGATTTCGTCTGGCTCCGGCAGGGGCAGTTCCAGCACTGTCACATTCGCCTCCAGCTCCCGGGGCAGGGCCAGGTCTGGGGCGGAGATCACCAAGGTGAACGGCCGTTGGCGCAACTCCGTGGCCATGTTGCAGAGGCGCCGACAAATGGCGCTGTCGTCCACATAGCGGTGGAAATCCAGCAGCAGCAGCATCGCCGCCTGGGGTTCAGGCACCAGCCGGAAACTATCGAGCGCTGCCATCGGATTCCGGGCCGCTAGCCCCTGGTGGTTGGCTAGCCCCTGCAAACCCGCCACAAAATCCCATTGCAGCAATAGCCTTTGCCCTAGCCGTAGGGCGGCCTGGCCCAGCAACCGCCTTAACCGTTCCTCCTCCTGCTGGCGGATCCAGAGGATGGGGGTGCGGCTGCGAATCAGCAGGTCAAGCTGATCAATCCAGGCCCTCATTGTTCGCTGGCTAGCCCCCCGGGCGGGCTTTGCTCCCCTAGCCCAGGAACCATCAGCTGCTGCAGCGCCAACCAGCGGGGATCCACGGCAATGGGGTCAGGCCGGGCCGGGCCGCGCACCTCCTCCGGCAGGATCCCGGTGCAATCAAGGCGACAAAGGCGCTTGAGCGGCAGCTGGAGGCTGAGCTGCTCAAACAGCCAATGCTCAGGATCAAAACTACCTGCGGGGTCAAGGGTTTCCATGGGACTGGCGCCGCCTAGTTCCTGCAGAACCCCAGGGTCATCGGGGGCCGTGGGATCCCCCAGGGCGATCGCCTCCTCCGCCTTAGCCGCCAGTCGGAAGACAAAGAGCTGCAGGCAGCGGTCACAGCACAATTCCACCTGGGTGCTGCCTTCTCCGCTCACCCATAGGTCGTTGCCGCGATGCAAGGCCCGCACAAATCCCTGCACTGGCCCAAGGCTATCAAGGGGGGCCAGCTTTTGATCCACCGGCCAGCGCTGGCCATCCCCCAGCAGCTTGAGCTCCTGCAGGGGAATCGGCCGCATCAGCCCTTGCCGCCCTTGGGCTCAAAGGGCAGCCGTTCGGTGGTTACGGCGGTGGCATTGGCGGTCACGGTCTGCTGGGAAACCTGTTGGTCCAGGATGGCCTGGAGGTTTTCGGGCAGGGGCTCGCGGATCAAGATGTAGGTCTGTAGGGCCTGGAAAATGTTGGCCACCACCATGTAGAGCAGCACCCCGGCCGGCAGGGGGAAGAACAGGAACATCCCTGTGATCATCACCGGGGTCACCTTGTTGGCAGTGGCCTGCTGCGGATTGGCGGGCATGCCCCAGCCGGAAAGAATCTGGGAGGCAAACAAGCTGATGCCAAAGCCAGCCACCAGCACGGCAATATCCCAATTAACTGTGCCATCGGTGAGGAAGCCCACCTGGCCCAGGGCCTTAATGAACAAAAAGCCACTGCGGGCAGCGAGGCCTGGGATCTTCACCTCAACGGTGGCATCGCCAGGGGCAAGGGCCTTGAGGGTGCCATCGGCGTTCACCGTCACGATTCCCTCGCCCTTGGTAATGCTCCATTGGGGGGTGAGATCGATGCTGGGGGTGAGCCGTTGCTCGATCGCCGCCAGGGATTCACTGCCATCCTTGGCCTGCAGCTGCACCTTGACGCTCTCGCCTACCCCGAGGCGGTTTCCCCCTGGCAGGGCAGCCACCACGGGCACGTGGTCGGTTTCGGTGATGAAGATCGAATGGCTGGCACTGGCAAAGGGCTTGGCCTCCACCGCCGCCACCTGCTCGCCGGGCACCACCTTCACATTGAGGGTGTAGGGCACATCGGCGAAGGGGGAACCCCGCAGGGTGGCAAACAAGGCAAACAGGATGGGCATCTGCACCAACAGGGGCAAACAACCCGCCAGGGGACTGCCGAACTCCTTCATTAACTTGCCCAGCTCCTCCTGCTGCTTCTGGGGGTTGCTGGAGTATTTCGCCCGGATGTCAGCCTGGCGTTTCTGCATCACCGGCTGGGCGATGCGCATGCGGCGGGCATTACGGATGGAGCCGGCACTGAGCGGGAACAGCGCCAGTCGGATCACCACCGTGAGGGCAATGATCGCCAGGCCGTAGCTGGGCACCAATCCATAGAAAAAATCCAGGATGGGTAGCAGGAGGTTGTCGGAGATGTAGCCGATCACAGCGGGGTGCTAGGCGATGGGGTTGAGTGTGCCTGAGGGCGGGTCAGCCGTTGGGGGCGGCTACGGCGAAGCCGGAGGGGGTTTGGGTCTTGGCAGCAGCTTCGGCCATGCGCTCCTTGATGAAGACCTCCGCTTCGCGGAAACGCGGCAGGGCCCGCATTTCCAAGCGGGCCCCGTCCTTGAGCAGCAGGCACATGTCGCCCCAGGCGCCGAAGCCGCGGGCCACCGCCCGCACCTCCTTGATCTGGCTGAAGCTGATCTGGCTGCGATCCCGCCCCAACCAGCCACCGCTCACGGAGACGCGGCGGTTGGTGATGGTGAACCGCAGCCACAGGGCCCGCACGATGGCGCCCACGGCAAAGGGCAAACCGATCAAGGTGGCCCCGAAAATCAGGTTCACGATCAGGTCACCCCTGGCCGGTCCCCCCTCATAAAAGAGCTCTTCATTCAGGCCCAGACTGGGGGACGCCGTCATCAGTGAGACCTGCTTGTTGCATCAATGCAAACCATTCTCTCAGGAGATCGCGAGGATCGACTTGGACCGCCTCCGGCCGCAGGCTGAGGAGCAACCAGTGGGCTCGGCTGGCCAGCTGGGGGCCGGTGCCCGTGGCCGCTTTCACAGCCCATTGGGTAAAGGCTGTGTGGAAAAGTCTTCGCAGGCGATTGCGCACCACCGCCCGCTTGCTCACCTTGGTGCTGATCACCACGGCAAAACGAAAATCCTCGGCCTTGGGGCGTAGTTCCGGCTTGAGTAGCTCGGGCTTGGGGGGCACCACCCGCAGCAGCAGGGGGCCTCGGTTGTGGGCACGGCCCTGGCGATAGAGGTAATCGAATACCCCCCGGCCCCTCAGGCGGTGCCGCTGGGGCAGAACCACGGCAGCTGGGGAAAATCAGACCGCTAGACGGGCACGGCCGCGCCGGCGGCGGGTGCGGATCACTCGGCGACCGGTGTGGGTGCGCATGCGCACGCGGAAACCGGACACGCGCTTGCGCTTGCGACTGGTTCCTTCAAGGGTGCGCTTAGTCATGGCGGTGGACGGTAAAGGGTGGCTTGAAGCCAATTTCCAAGCTTATCAGCTTGGCCCCGGCTCAATTGGTTATTTCGATCACCCAACTGCCCAAATAGCCAGCCATGGGGATGTCCCCAGGGGCCTGGGCCAGGGCATTGAACTGATACATGCCGCTGTTGAAAGGGTTGGGAACAGTAAACACCACAGCGATTGATTTATCAGGGGGCACAGGGGTTGTGGGGTAAATATCAATGCGTTTTCCGTTGTCGGTGAGCTTCACCTCCGCCGGGATTTTTTCTTCACATTTAGTGCGCTTGGCATAGCCGCCAACATTGCAATACTTGAGACTAACCTTCTGAATATCAATCGAAGTATTGAAGTAACTGGGCACAGTAATTGACAACTTAAGAATCGCCGCCTTGCGGTCTTTGCCCCTCAGCACCAGGAAATATTCCGCCCAGCGATTGCGTTCGGTGTCGGAAACGTAGTAGTAGAGCTTCTTGAAATCCTTGTTGCTATCCCAGCGGAATTCCAAGATCGAAGGCGTGCCCACGGAGCCCTGGGCCTTAGCCCCTTGGCGCGTGAGCAGCGCACCGCTACCAAGGGCCAGCAAACCAGCGGCGGCAAGACCCGCCAGCGGACGAAATAAACGGGCCATTACAGCCTCCCAGAGAGTGGCTTGATTCTTATTAGAGCGTCCCGGCCCCTTACAGGGGCTTGGGCCGGCCCCAGATCTGTCAGTTGTGACCGGATCGGTCCGGTCGCAGCCGTTGGGCTTCCCTCAGGTAGGTGTGGCAAAGCTCTTGGGACTGCGGCAGCCAAGCTTGCAACAGCACTCGGATGCACCGCGGCAGGTCGCCCACCACCGCCATCTGCTGGCAATCCAACAGGGCCACCGCTTCCCAGCCAGGCAACTGGCGGGCCACGGAGGCCGGGAACAGGGCATCTAGGTCTGCGGTAACAGAAAAAATTGCCGTAAGCACCTGCCCCCCCCCCAGGCCATTGCGGCTCACCAGGGTTTCCATCAACTCTCTTACCGCCCCAGTGATGGCGGCCGGGGTGTTGGCCTGCACCGTGGTGGCCCCCCGCAGGGCCCGCAAGGCAAGGGTGGGTTCACTCATGGCTGGAATAGCCAGAGGGGTTGTCCCCCCATCCCGAATTCAAACTGAAGCTGCTGGCGCAGGCGCTGCCAAAGCCCTCGTTTTTGCTGGCCCACGTTGACCGGTTTACTCCGCTCCTCATCCAAGCCCACCAGCCGGGCAGCCTCCCGCCGGGCGGTGTCCTCATCACCAAGCAGATCCACAAGACCCAGCTCCAGGGCCTGGGCGCCACTAAAAACTCGGCCATCGGCAAAACTGCGCACCGCTTCTTCGCTGAGGCCCCGGCCTTCGGCCACCGCCCGCACAAATTGGCCATAACTACTGTCAATCAGGGCCTGGAGGATGCTGCGCTCAGCGTCGCTCAAGGGTCGATCCGGGGAAAGGATGTCTTTGAAGACGCCGCTTTTAACGGTTTCAAAGCGAATACCAATCCGTTCCAGCAGTTTTTCGAGATTGTTGCCCCGCAGGATCACCCCAATGGAGCCGGTGATCGTGCCGGGATTGGCAACAACTCGATCGGCGGCACAACCCACATAAACCCCGCCCGAGGCGGAGATGTTGCCGTAGCTGGCCACAATTTTGCAGCCCTTCGCCTTCAAGCGCAGCAGGGCCTGGTGGATTTCCTGGCTGTCGCCCACCGTGCCGCCAGGGCTGTCTATCCGCAACAACAACACCGGAAAGCGTTGCTCCTCCACTTGGCGCAGGGCCTTCAGCACCCGGCTGCGGGCAGCTCCGGCAATGGGGCCCTCTAAACAGAGACGGGCGATCCGTTTTCGCCGCGGGCGGCGCAGGGGCCAGGGCATGGCAGGGGGGGCTAGGTATGGGCGGATCCTATGCAGCCCGCGCCCCTAGGCTCGTGCCCCCTGTAGCGCTGCGGTGCCTGCGTTATTGCGCTGGATGGCGATGTTGTTGCCCTTTGCCCTTTGGGGCACGGCAATGGCGGCGATGAAAGCGTTGCTCACGGAGCTGTCGCCCCTCACCCTGGCCTGGTTGCGATTGTTACCGGCGGCAGTGGTGCTCCTAGCTGCGGTGGGGCTGATGGGGCGCCCCCTGGCGGTGGATCGCCGCGACTGGGGCTGGTTGGTGGCTTTTGCCCTAGTAGACGGGGCCCTATTCCAGGGCTTGCTGGCCGAAGGCCTCGCAGAAACCGGTGCCGGCCTGGGCTCAGTGCTGATTGATTCCCAGCCGCTGCTGGTGGCGCTCCTGGCCCGGGCGCTGCTGGGGGAGGCAATCAATCCCTTTGGCTGGGTGGGCCTATTGCTGGGGTTGGCCGGGATCCTCTGTTTGGGCTTGCCTCCGGAGGTGTTGCGGCATTGGTGGCTACAGGGCCCCTCGGTGGCGGCCGGAGTTGGACTAAGCCACGGGGGACTACTGATGCTGCTGGCGGCAGCTGCCATGGCGGTGGGCACCTTGCTATCACGCTGGGCCTGCCGCCACAGTGATCCCCTAGCTGTGACCGGTTGGCACCTGCTGCTGGGGGGCTTACCGCTGCTAGCGCTGAGCCTGGCCGGGCCCCTGGCCGATCCATTGCGGCCCTGGCCCCAGCTTTCCCTAGGCCAGTGGGGGCTGGTGGCCTACGCCAGCCTGCTGGGCAGCGCCCTGGCCTATGGCCTGTTCTTCTGGTTTGCCAGCAGCGGTGATCTCACCGGCTTTACTTCACTTACTTTCCTCACCCCAGTATTTGCCCTGAGCACCGGCCTGGTGCTGCTGGGGGAACAACTCCAGCCCCTGCAATGGCTGGGGGTGGCCCTGGCCCTGGGTTCGGTGCTGCTGATTAACCGTCGCGCGGAGCTATGGCAGGCCTAAGGACTTTGCTGGTTTCTACCCCCCTAGGCCCCCTGGGCCAGGGGCTGGGGGGGGGGGTGGAACTAACCCTGGCGGGGCTGATCCAGGGCCTCGCTGGCCGCGGCCACCAGCTCAGCCTGATCGCCGCTGAAGGTAGCCAACTGGCTTTGCCCCCTGGGGTGGAGCTGCTGCTGGAGCCCGGCTTGCCCCAGCCCAGCTGGCAACACCAGCAACGGCAGGGGGCGATCCAGATACCTGCGGCTGCATTACTGCCGCGCTTTTGGGCCAGGGCCCTGGCCCTGCAGCACCAGTTTGATGCCGTGCTCAACCTTGGCTACGACTGGTTGCCCTTTTGGCTCACCCCCCAGTTCCGCACTCCCCTTTTTCATCTGGTGAGCATGGGCAGCGTGGCCGAGGCCATGGATGAGGTAATCGAAGCCACGGCGGCGGCCTACCCCCAGCGCCTCGGTTTCCATAGCGCCGCCCAGGCGGCGGACTTTCGCCTACCCGGCCCCCCCCGGATCCTGGCCAACGGCTTTGATTTCAGTCGTTACAGCTTCCAGGCCCAGCCAAAACCCTTGCTGGGCTGGGTGGGCCGCATCGCCCCGGAGAAGGGGCTGGAGGATGCCGCCCAGGCGGCGGCGGCCTGGGGTTGGCCCCTGGCCGTATGGGGGTTGCTGGAGGACCCGGCCTATGGGGCTGCGGTGGAGGCCAGCGTGCCCGCCGGCACCCTGCAGTGGCGGGGCTTTTTAGCCACAGAGCAGTTGCAGGAGCAGCTGGGCCAGTGTGCGGCCCTACTGAATACCCCCAAGTGGAATGAGGCCTTCGGCAATGTGCTGGTGGAGGCCATGGCCTGCGGGGTGCCGGTGCTGGCCTACCGCCGCGGGGGGCCGGCGGAATTGGTGGAGCCAGGGGTGACTGGCGCCCTGGTGGAGCCCGACCAGGTAGGGGCCCTGGGGGCGGCCCTACCGCAGGTGCTGGCCCTGGATCGGGCCGGGTGCCGCAGCCGAGCCCAGGCACGCTTCAGCCTCGAGGCCTTCGCCGAGCGAGTCGAGGCCTGGTTGCTGGAACCTGGCTAGCCTCAGCCCGGCTGCCCAAATGACTGCCCCCATGGATTCCTGCCCGGACACCCCCCCTGGCGAAATCCTGGTGTGTGGCCTTGGGGGGCTGGGCCAGGCCTGTTTGGCCAGCCTGGTGGGATTTGATCTGCCCATCCGCTGCCTAGACCAAAGCCCGCCGGTTTGGGCCGATAGTGACTTAGGCCAGCGACTGGAATCAGTGCTGGTGCTGGGGGACATGCGCCACCCCAAGGTGTTGCTGCAGGCCGGGGTGAGCCAAGCCCGGGCGGTGCTGCTGCTCAGCCAAGACAGTGGCGTGAATTTGGAGGCGGCCCTGCAGGTGCGGCTCCTAAATCCCAGGGCCCAGCTGGTGGTGCGCTCCAGCGCAAACGGCAGCAGCCAGCTGGAGCGGCAACTGCAAGCCCGGCTGCCGGGGCTGGCGATCATGGATCCCCAGCTGCTCACCGCTGGGGTCTTTGCCAACGCCCTGCGCCCCGATGGCACCGAGGCGGCCTTTGAGCTGGAGGGGGATTTATTTGTGGTGCGCAGCAGCCTGCAGCAGGGGCCCGCCAGCCATGACCTATTTGATCTGTTAAGCCGGCGCCAAAGGCTGGTGCAATGGTTACCCGCCGGGGCAGGCCCCCATGGGCCGCCCGCCAGCGGTTGGTGGGACCTCGATGGCCGCCCCGGGCCCGGCGACCGACTGCTGTGGCTCGAGCTTGCCAGCACCTTGGAAACCAACCCCCGTTCCCGGCGCCAAAGGCTGGCCGCCGGCTGGTCCCGACTGCGCTTTTTGGGGGAGAGCTGGGGGGAATGGCTGCAAAGCCTTTTTCACCGCCGGAATCCCTCGCTGTTCTGGGGTTTAGGCGGCTTCGTGCTGCTGGTGGCCCTAGGCAGCCACTGGTTTGGGGCTGGCTCGCCCCTGCGGGGCTTGATGCTCACCCTGGCCCTAATTAAAGGGGAATACCTAGACGCCTTCAGTTTCATTCTGCCCGCGGCCAGCCCCCAGCTGGGGCCGGCCAATTTCCCCCTGGCGGCCCTCAGCCTGCTCTATGCCCTAGGAGGAACGCTGCTCACCGCCTGGCTGGTGGCCTTAATCCTCGATCGCTTGCTGGCAGCCCGCATCGGCCGGCAGGAACCACGGCCCCTGCCGGCCCGTACCCCCTATGTGTTGCTACTGGAAGGGGAACGGCTGGCAGAAAGGCTTGAACAGCAACTGCGCCTGCAGAAATTTCAAGTGGTGCGGGTACAGGGCATTAGTCCGGATGGTGATCCCGAGGCGGTGGCCTTCCGCAGCCGGGACCGGGCCCTCCGGGCCCTGCGCCATTGCCCCTGCCAGGCGGTGGGGGTGCTCTCCAACGATTTGATGGCCAACCTGGCCATCGCCCTGGAGTTACAGGAACGCTGGCCGGGGGTTCGGCTAGCGGTGCAGTCCCATTCCCTCTCAGAAACCAGCAACCTCAATGTGCTGTTTGAAGGAATGCAAGTAATCAACCCCCTGGAGGTGGCCGCCGATGCAGTGGTAGCCACGGCCCTGGGGGAGCGGGTGCGGGGGGTGTTGCGGTTAGCGGCAGCAAATTTGCTGCTCACCGAGTACCAGGTGGAAACCGCCGACAGTCTCCACGGGCTAAGCCTGGCAGCGGTGGCCGGTGGCTATGGCCTGATTCCCCTGGTGCTGATTGGGAAGGGCGACCCGAAGTCGATTGCCTTGCCCAACCCGGAGCGGGTGCTGCAGCAGGGGGATCGCCTGGTGGTGCTGGGCAGTTTGGCGGCCCTCCGCCAGGTGGAAAATGGCAGCCTGCTGCCCCCCCGCTGGACCCTGGAACTAACGGGCTGCCGCAGCAACACCCCCCTGTTCGAAGCCCAATGGGCCTTGGCTCGCTTTCTTGGGGCCCCCCCAGGCGAGATGGGCGCCTATCTGAACACCTCCGAAGGCCCCCAACGCACACCTCCGCTATATCAAGCCCCCGGCAGGTTGTTGGAAAAGGCCCTAAATCGCTTGGGGGTGGACTGCGACCTGGTGTCTTTAGACACCAAACACCCATAGGCTGGCCAGCCCATATCTATTCCCCGTCCGTGACCCGTTCGCCACGGCTTCTCTGGCTGCTGGGGCTTACCGCAGCCCTGGGGGCTCTGCTGTTCATTTGGCGCCTCGGTTCCATCGGCCAGGTGGATGAAACCCCCGCCCTATTTGCCGCCGCGGGGCGGGCCATGGCCGACAGCGGTGACTGGCTAACACCCCGGGTGAACGGCCATCCGCGTTTCGACAAACCCGTTCTTATTTATTGGTTAATTGGAGGCCTAAGCCTGTTACCCCGCAGCTGGGACCCCCTGGGCAGCTGGGCCGCCAGCCTGCCCTCGGCCCTGGCGATGGTGGCGGTGATGCTGGCCCTGGTGCTCACAGTGGCCCTAGCCGGGGCACCGGGCCAGGGGGATCCCTGGAAAGCGCTTAGCGCTGGCCTTGCCTTTGCCCTCTCACCCCTGGTGTTGATCTGGGGCCGGGTATCCGTAAGCGATCCCCTGCTAAGCGCCTGTCTAGCCGTGGCCCTGCTTGGCTTCTGGCGCAGCTACGCCAGGGCTGGTCGGGGCTGGCCCTGGGCCAGCTGGCTGGCGCTGGGGCTAGCGATACTCACAAAAGGACCGGTGGCCCTGGTGCTTGCTTTCGGCACCCTGGCCAGTTTCGGCTGGGTCCAGCGGGATCTTCGCGGCTTGCAGCGGGCCCTGGCCCCCACCCGAGGCCTAGTCCTGACCCTGGCGGTGGCCCTTCCCTGGTATGGGCTCGTGGGGGCGCGGGAGGGGAAAGCTTTCTGGGACAGCTTTTTTGGCTATCACAACCTGCAGCGCTTCACCCAAGTGGTGAACCACCATGCCGGCCCCTGGTGGTTTTACCTGCCGGTGTTGGTGATCGCCAGCCTGCCGGTTACGCCGCTGCTGCTGCTGGGGCTGGGGGAGGCTTTCCAAGGGTTACCCCAGCGGTTACCCCAGCCGCCAGCCGCTTCACTGCAACGGTTTGCCCTCTGTTGGTTAGGGGTGGTGGTGGGGCTGTTTTCGCTCTCTGCCACCAAACTTGCCAGTTATTTATTGCCAGGCTTGCCGGCAATCGCGCTGCTGGTGGCCCTAGCCAGCGGGCCCTCCCCCTGGCTGGGGCGGGCCCGCTGGGGATCGGTGGCCCTGGCCGCCCTGGTCGGGGCTGGCCTTGGGGCAGCACAAATTTGGGTTCCGCTTATCCATGACCCAGAGATGCCTGGGATGGCAGCCCAGCTACTGGCCACCGGGGCCGTGCAACGCAGTGGTGCTTGCTTTCTGCTGGCGGCCCTGGGGGGAGCTGGGGTTTTGCTCTGGCCTGGGGCTGGCCGGGCGGGGGTGGGGCCCGGTTGGCTGGTGGCCCTCCAAGCCCCCCTCATCCTTTGGCAACCGCTGGGTTTACAGCCAATCGCCGCATTGGGGGATCAAATCCGCCAGCAACCGGTCCGCCAAATCTCCGCCGCCATAACCAAAACGATCAGGGCGGGGGAACCACTGGCGATGGTGGGGGTCAATAAGCCTTCATTGCACTACTACACCCGCCAGGTAGTGATCTACGAAGGCAGACCGGCCACCGGTCTCCGCAACCTCAGCGAAAGGCTTTCGGGGCAATCTCCCACCCTGCTTTTGGTTATTGACAACACCACGGCTTCACTGCCCTACTGGCGCTCGGTGCCCCATGGCACCATTGCCCAATCTGGGATTTATCAACTCTGGCGGCTGGGCCGACCGGCCCTAAACCAAAGGGCCCTTTCCCTGCTACGCCAAGGGATTCCCTCCACCTGGCGCCTGCCCAACCCGGAACGCTATTGAGCCTTGCTGCTATTAAAGGGGCAATAACTGTTGGGTCAGTGCCAGAGAAGCTCACTTTTAGCGATCCAGAGCTGGCCCGGGCCGGCTTACTGGAGGCGGCCTGGCGCCATCGGCTAATGGCAGAGGCAAGCCAAGCCAGCCAGCCCCTGGAGCCCATGGCAGCGGCCCAGGCCCTGGCGACGATGCTTGAGCAACTGCAATTGCAAGACCCAAATCGCCTGGAAAGCTGGCTACAGGAGCGAGGCCTCAACGAAACCGAGCTTCAGGCCATGGCCGAGCTACCCCAGCGCTGGCAAGGCTGGTGTGTCAAGAAATTTGCACCCCTGGTTGAAACCGAATTTCTGCGGCGCAAGGGCGAATTTGACCAAGTGGTCTATTCATTACTGCGACTTAAAGACGGGGAATTGGCTTCTGAATTACATCAGCAACTAAGGGAGGGGGAGGCCTCCTTCGCCGAACTGGCCGGCCGTTATTCTGAGGGCCCTGAGCAACGGAGCGGTGGCCTGGTGGGGCCAGTGCCGCTCTCCACCCCCCACCCGGCCCTGGCCCGGTTGTTACAGATAAGCCAACCGGGCCAGCTCTGGCCCCCAAAGCAACTAGAGAGCTGGTGGATCATTGTGCGCCTGGAGGAATTACGTGGCTCCCAACTGGATGAATCGATGGCGAGTCGGTTGATGTTGGAGCAGGGGGAAGACTGGCTCAGGGGCCAGGTCAAAGAACGGCTGACTGCCCATAATTCATCCAAAGATTTGTTGGCCGGCTGATTAGGAATGTCGCTTTCAGCTGCCCTTGATCTGCTCTCTACGGTGGCGCCCTTTCGCACCTTGAGTGCGATGGAACAGACCGACCTGGCCCCCCGGCTCAAGCCCCTTGCCCTGCGCCCCGGCGCCAGGCTCCACGGGTTTGATGAATTGCCCCCTGGCATCCTGATTTTAGTGGAGGGGCAACTGCGCCTACTGGGCCAGGACGAGCGCGGTGAGGCCTTCACCCTGGCCCGCTTGGATCCAGGAGCCATCGGGGGATGGTTGGCCTTGTTGCGCGGCGTGCCGGGGCAGGTGCTTTCTGCATCGGTGGCCTGCCGCGGCTGGTTTCTACCGGCCCAAACCTTCTTGGAATTATTTGAAAAACAGCGCTCCTTTCAAGAATTTTTTGCCGATGGCGGCGTAGCCGAGCGCTACGCGGTGGTTTCAGCCTCCACCCGGCCAGACCTGCCCCGGGGTCTGGCCTTGAGGAACTGGGCCCAGCAGGCCACTGCCACCCCTGCCTTAAGCCTTGGGGGCCAACAACCGGTGGTCCCCGAAGGCAACTGGCTACTCAGCAACGATGCGGCCCTAGACCATGCCGTGGGGGAACAGCTCAGCCCGGGGCTGGTGCTGGAGCGCAAGGGCCGCCTGCCGATTCGTCTGTTGCCCCTGCCCCAACCCTGGCCCCCAAGCGACGGCACCGCCAAGGCCGATGCAAAGCCAGATTCCCTGGTGGTTACCCCCAGCGAGGTGCTGGAGCCGGAATGGCTAGATGGCAGTGAACTGGTGCCCCAGCTCCATCAGATGGAGGCCCTAGAGGATTGGTATGGACGCCTTGGCGATGACGGCAGTTATCCCCAGGTGGAGGGCCAAGGGCCCATGGACGAACCTTTTGCCTGCCTGCGGATGCTGGCCCGCAGCTTTGATCTGCCGTTCCGGCGGGACATCATCCGGCGCATCCTTGAAGATCAGTTGCAACGGGCCGAGGGCAAGGGCATTGGCCTGATGCAGCTGGCGGCGGTGGCCGATCTGCTGGGGCTAAGGGCCTCCATGCTGGAGGTGGCCGCCATTGATGTGGCACGGCTGCCCCTGCCAGCGGTGGCCTTGGAAAACGGCCACCCCCTAGTGATTTGGCAGGTGGATAACGCTGGGCTATTGATCGGCGACCCCCGCGCCGGTCAACGGCGCTTGCCGCGGCAAGAGCTAACAGGTCTGCTCGATGAGAATGGCCGCATGGCTGTGCTAACGCTGGAGCGGGCCAGCTCCACCCCCAAGGCCCGCTTTGGCCTCTCCTGGTTTCTTCCCGCCATTCGCCAACATCGCGGCATCCTTATTCAGGTGCTGGTGGCAAGCTTTTTTGTGCAATTGTTTGCCCTGCTGAATCCCCTACTTATTCAACAGATTATTGATGCGGTGATTTCCCAGGGAAATCTAAAAAGTTTGAACGTGCTCGGTTCCCTACTGGTGGCCATGGCCGTAGCGGAAGGCTTGCTCGGTTCCCTGCGTACCTATCTATTTAGTGACACAACTAATCGTATCGATATATCCCTAGGCTCCACAATCATCGACCACCTGCTGCGCTTACCCCTCAGCTATTTCGCCAAGCGACCCGTGGGGGAAGTAGCCAGTCGCATCAATGAACTGGAAAAGATCCGGCGCTTCCTCACCGGTACCGCTCTGACTGTGGTGCTAGATGCGGTGTTTTCGGTGATTTATATCGCCGTGATGTTGCTATACAGCCCGATGCTCACCGCCTGGGCCCTTGGGGTGGTGCCCTTCTTCATTGGCCTCACGGCAGCGGCGGCACCAATCATCAGGGCCCAGCTGCGGGAGCAGGCCGAAGCCAATGCCCGCGTGCAAAGCCATCTGGTAGAAACCCTTGGGGGCATGGAAACAGTTAAGGGCCAGGGCATGGAACTGCACAGCCGCTGGCGCTGGCAACAGCTCTATGGGGGCCAGATCTCGGCCGGCTTCCGCAATACCGTTACGAGCACAGCGGCCGGTTCCGCCTCCCACTTCTTCGAGCAGCTTTCAGGCTTGCTGGTGCTCTGGGTGGGGGCGGGGTTGGTGCTCCAGGGCAAACTCACCCTTGGCCAGTTGATTGCCTTCCGGATCCTTTCTGGCTATGTAACCGGCCCCCTCCTGCGATTGGCCACCCTTTGGCAGAACTTCCAGGAAACAGCCCTCTCCCTGGAAAGACTTTCTGACATTGTTGATCATCCCCAGGAGATTGAAATTGCCGGTGAGCAATTACCCCCCCTGCCTCCAATACTTGGCGCAATTCGCTACGAACGGGTTAACTTCCGCTTTGGCAGCAATGGCCCGCTACAACTATTGAATGTTGATGTGGATATTCCCGCCGGCAGTTTTGTGGGAATCGTTGGCAGCAGTGGCTCCGGCAAAAGCACAATGCTGAAACTACTTACCCGCCTCTATGACCCATTGGAGGGCACCATCCGCATGGATGGCTATGACATCTCCAAGGTGGATCTTTATTCCCTGCGCCGTCAAATCGGTGTGGTGCCGCAAGACAGCCTTTTATTCGATGGCACAGTGCAGGAAAACATCGCTCTCACCAGGCCAGATGCTGATTTTGAAGCCATCATGGCCGCCGCCAAGGTGGCCTGTGCCCACGATTTCATCCAGCAGTTGCCAGCCGGTTACAGCAGCTCTGTGGGGGAAAGGGGCGCCGGCCTTTCCGGGGGGCAACGCCAGCGACTTGCCATTGCCCGGATGGTGCTTAAACAGCCACGCTTGCTGGTGCTGGATGAGGCCACCAGCGCCCTAGATGTGGACACAGAGAAACAGCTCACCCGTAACCTAGGTGAGGCCTACCGAGGTCGCACTGTGTTGTTTATCACCCACCGGCTAGGCACCTTGCGCCATGCCGACCTGATCCTGGTAATGCATGAGGGCGCCCTGGTGGAACAGGGTACCCATGAGGACCTAATGGCCATCGGCGGCCGTTATGCCACCTTGTTCCGTCAGCAGGAGGCTGCCCTGGTATGAGCAAACTTGTACGCCGTGGTTCCAGCGACCTCCAAGATGTGAGGCTCCGGCCAGCACCCACCTGGAGTCGCGCCCTGGTGTGGGCCCTGATCGGCACAGCCAGCTTTGCCTTTCTATTTGCCCTGTTCACCAAAATTGACGAGGTGGTGGTGGCCCAGGGGGACCTGGAATCCACTGGCACCCTGAAACCTATTAAGGCCGTACAGGCGGGGGTGGTGGAGGAGGTTTTTGTTAAGGAAGGGCAGCAGGTGGAGGCGGGCCAGCCACTGATTCGCTTTGACACAGATAAATCGTTGGCTCAACAAGGTAATGTGGGTCGCCAATTAAGCCTGGAACGTCAAAGATTTGGCCAACAGGTAAGTAGCACCGAAGCCCGCCTAGACAACGTTAAGGCCAAACGAGAAAGTCTAGTATCCAAGCGCAATAGCCAGACACTTACCCTTCGCAACGAAGAAGACATCCTAGCCAGAATCGAGCCCCTAGCCAAGCAGGGGGGCATCCAAGTGGTGCAATACATGGAACAAAAAAATAAAGCCCAAGAATTAAGATCTGAAATTGCCCAAACGCAAGCATCCATACGTCAAACCGACGCAGAATTACATGAAGTTCAGTTTGATTTGCTTAAACAAAGAAAAGAAAGTGAGCGGCAACTTTCAGACCTAGAACGCCAAAGTATAGAGGTGAGGGAGCAGATGCAAACTGAGCTGCTGCGCTCCCCGGTTAAGGGGGTAATCTTTGATCTGGTTACCAGCAGCAAAGGTTATGCGGTGGCGCCAAATGAAACAATAATGAATGTTGTGCCCTCAGACTCCCTGCGGGCCAAGGTATTTGTGACCAGCAAAGACATTAGTTTTGTGAAGCTGGGCCAGGCCTCTGATGTGCGCATGGACTCCTACCCCTTTACTGAATTTGGCTCAGTAAAGGGGAAAGTGAGCAGGATCGCCAATGAAGCGCTACCGCCTGATGAACAAAACCAACAACCGCGCTTCCCAGTATTAATTCAACTTTCCAAGCAGGTGCTAACCAAAAACGACCGCTCCTATCCCCTAAAGGCTGGAGAAACACTTACAGCTAATTTAGTGCTCAGGGAAAAGCGGGTTATCACCCTGTTAACTGATGTAATTGACCGGGCCTTTGATGCCCTGCGGCCGATCCGGTCCCCCTCCAGCACCCGCTAAGGAAGTGAACCGTTAGTTCAACTGTCTCTGGCAGAAGGAGCAGTGGCCCCAACGCTGCATTTCCCCCATGGGGGCCGGAGCACCACAACGGCTACAGGTACCCATGCCATGGCGATCCACCCGGCTGGGATGCTCATCCCAGCTGGCCTGATTGATATTGGTTGTTATTGCTGCCGCAGCTGGCGGTTGCCGCTGTTCCAGCTGCAGGTCCTTGAGGGGAAAGCCAGCGGCCCTCAGGGCGCCCAGCAATTGATGGCGGCTATAGCGCAGGGCCAGCAGCCACTGCTGTTGCTCCACCCCCACCCACAGAATCCCCCCCTGGAGCCGCAGCGGTCGGCAGTGGGGGGCCAACTGCGGCCCGGCGATCCCTGGCCAGGCCTGCCAAAGGGCCGCCAGGTGACCATCCCTACGCCAGTCCCGCTCCACCGCCTTCAGGCACTGGGCCAGGGCGCTGGCACTTGGGCGGGGCGCTGGCATCAACACTGAAACCTCGCCCACCTGCCTGGTTTGATTAGGCGGAGCTTTAGCCATAGCTAAAAGCTAGGGGGGCGGCCATCCCTACTGGATCAACCTCTAGGTTTAAGGGTGAAGCCTGGCTAGGGTCAGGGGGTTGCCGCTAGCCGCTGGCCCCATGGGCTTTTTTGACCGTCTGAGCCGTCTGTTCCGCGCCAACCTCAACGATCTGGTCGGCCGCGCCGAAGACCCCAGCAAGATCCTTGAGCAGTCGGTATCCGACATGCAGGCGGATTTGGTGAAGCTGCGCCAGGCAGTGGCCACTGCCATCGCCAGCCAGAAACGTATTCAGAATCAGGCCGAACAGGCGGAAGCCCAATCAAAAACCTGGTATGAAAGGGCCGAATTGGCCCTCAAAAAAGGGGAGGAGGACCTGGCCAAGGAGGCCCTCAGCCGCCGCAAGACCTATCAGGAAACAGCCACCGCCCTCAACACCCAGCTGAGCACCCAGGCCGGCCAGGTGGAAAGCCTTAAGAAAAATCTGATGGCCCTTGAGGGCAAGATCGCCCAGGCCCGCACCAAGAAGGACATGCTCAAGGCCCGGGCCCAGGCGGCCCAGGCCCAGGAACAACTACAGGGGGCTGTGGGGGGTCTAAACACCGATTCGGCCATGGCTGCCTTTGAGCGCATGGAAGAAAAGGTTCAGGCCATGGAGGCCCGCGGCCAAGCCGCCGCTGAAATTGCCGGCAGCGACCTAGATAGCCGCTTCCAGGCCCTTGAGGCCGGCGGCGATGTGGATAGCGAACTGGCGGCCCTTAAGGCCAGCCTCAATCCCACCCCTGTGGCCCTTCCAGACGAAACAAAAAAACCCCAGCTGCAGCCTGCCCAGGCGGCGGAAGTGGACCAGGAACTGGAACAGCTGAAGCGCTCAATCGACAGCCTCTAAACCATTGATGGTCCTAGGGCTCCATACAATCGCCGCCTGCCGCCCCTGCCTAATCCGTGACAGTCCACACCTTCAGCGACGCCAATTTCCCTGAGCAGGTGCTGCAGGCCGAAGGGCTTGTGCTGGTGGATTTCTGGGCCCCCTGGTGTGGTCCTTGTCGCCTGGTGGCCCCTTTGATGGATTGGGCCGCAGCCACCTATGGCCCCCAGCTAACCGTTGGCAAGCTGGAGGTAGATGCCAACCCCGCCATCCGCGACAGCTACAAGGTGCAGGGCATTCCCACCCTGATTCTTTTCAGCCAGGGCAAGGAGCTGGCCCGCCAAGAGGGGGCCGTGGCCAAACCCCAGCTCCAGGCTTTCCTTGATGCCCATCTCTGAGCGCCTGGGGCTGCTGGGCTCGGGCGTTTTCGCCCGGATGGACCAACGCAAACGCAGCTATGGCCTCTCAGATGCCTGCCAGGAGCGACCGCTCCTGGACCTCTCCTTGGGCAGCACTGACCTGGCGCCACCGCTGCCGGTGCTGGAATCCATGGCGGCAGCCTTGCTCGCCCCTGCCAGCTCCTCCTATTGCCTCAATGCCGCCACCCTGCCCTTCCGCGAGGCGGCGGCCCAGTGGGTGCAGCAACGGTTTGGCGTAACGGTGGATCCCCAGCGGGAGGTGCTGCTGCTGGTGGGTTCCCAGGAGGGCACCGCCCACCTGCCCCTGGCGGTACTGAATCCTGGAGAAAAAGCGTTGCTGCTGGACCCTGGCTACCCCAGCCACCGCGGTGGGGTATTGCTGGCCGGGGGCGAACCAGTGCTGCTACCCCTGCGGGCAGACCAGGGGTGGCGACCCTCCTGGGGGCAGCTCAGCCCCAGCCTGATCGCCCAGCTAAAGCTGCTTGTGCTGGGCTTCCCCCACAACCCCACCGCCACGGTGGGGCAACAGCAATGGCTAGAGGAGGCCCTCGCCCTGGCCAAAACCAGTGGGGCGGTGCTAGCCCACGACAACCCCTACGTGGATCTCGCCCTGGAGGGTCAGGCCCCCGCCCTGCTGCGCTGCGAAGGTTGGCGCGAGGCTGGCATTGAATTTTTCTCCTTCTCCAAGGGCTGGTGCTTGGGCGGCTTCCGGCTGGCCTTTGCCGTGGGGGCAGCGCCGTTGATCGAGGCCTTGGCCCAGGTGAAGGCCGTGGTTGATTTCAACCAATCCCTGGCCCTCCAGGCGGGCGCGATCACTGCCCTCCAAGAATTTGCCGATTGGCCGGCCCAGTTGCTGCCCGTATATCGCGCCCGCCGCGATGCCATGGCCAAGGCGCTCAGGGCCCAGGGCTGGCAGGTGCCCGATGCCAGCATGGCTTTGTATCACTGGCTGCCCCTACCAGAAGCACTGCTGGGCCTAGGCAGTGAAGCCGCCTGCGCTGAATTATTGGAACGCAGTGGCGTGGCCCTCACCCCCGGCGTGGGCTTTGGCCCTGGGGGCGAGGGCTGGCTGCGGCTGGCCCTGGTGGCAGAGGCAGCTGTGTTGCAGGAGGGAGCCGCTCGGCTGGGGGCTGCCCTAAGGCAATGGCCCTAAAGCCCATGGCCGTATGCCATGGGGGCGCCCTGCTGGCCCGCCAACGGGGGCAGCTGCGTTTGCCCTGGCGCCTGCGGCTGGTGCCGATTTGCGGCAGCACGGAAGATTTATTGAGTGTCTGGCTGGCCACGGGGGTGCCGTTGCCGGTGGCGGTGCTGGCCAGGCGCCAGCGCCAGGGCCGCGGTCAGCACGGTCGCCGCTGGCAATCCCCCGCCGGTGGGCTCTGGCTAAGTGCGGCGCTCCCCTGGGGTGGGGCAGCCCCCGAGGCCGAACGCTTGCCGCTACTGGTAGTGGAGGCCCTGGCGGCGGAACTGGGCCTGCTGGGCCTGGAGACCAGCATCAAGCCCCCCAATGACCTGATGGTGGCTAACCGCAAGTTGGCGGGGGTGCTCACGGCCATCCAGTGGCGGGGGGGCAAAATCCGGCACGTGCGCTTTGGATTAGGGCTGAATGGCCGCCATCCAATCCGCCCCCCTGGGGTAACGCTGGAGCAACTGCTGGGCCCCCGTTGTCCCCCCTGGCCCTGCCTGGTGGGCCTTGGCTTGCGGGCCCTGGAACGGCTTTGTCCAGAAACCTTTGACCCAAAGCATTAATCAGCCCAGGCTCCCTCTGCTGCAGTGGCACCGCATATTCCCTGAAAGGTCAGCAGCCCCTCCCCCAGGGCCCCACCCTGGAAATACCCCTTCTGCGCGCCTTGACCGGTCGCATACGGGTACCCGACTCACCCTTGCAAAGGTGACGGGAGGGGGAGCTAATCCCTCCCCCAATTAATTAAAGGTGGCTTAGTTCCGGCCCCAGGACAGGCTGAGCAAGCAACTGTGCTTCTTCAAAACCAGTTCGGTGAGCTTGGCCTTCTCAAGGGCGGTAATCGCCTCAAGGCTGCGCTGGGCCGAAGCCCTCTCCTCGGGGGTGCGGGCCTTGGCCAAAATTTCTGCAGACCACTTCTGGCGATCGGCATCGAGGGCCCTCTGCACTGCCGCCGTGGCAGCAGCTGGGCAGGGCGGCGCCGCCTTAGGGGCCGCGGCGGCCCTAGCGGCTCCCCCGGAGTAAATGCCAAGGGCTGCGGTGGCAGCAATCAAAAGCAACCGGATGCCAGCCATGGGGCCAAGCGCAACCCACCTATCCTCGCCGCTAGCAGGAGCTTGCAGCCATGGGTGTGTTGTTTGCGTCGTTACTAGCGCTGGCCCCCATGCCCGCCACCCTGGAAGAGGCCTGCGTTGAACTAGCCCAAAAAGTGGAGCTGGCCGAGGCCACAGAGGATCCAGTCCGGGTGCAGCAGCTCAAGCTCTGGGGCCAGCAACGGCTGCTGCGCACCTACGGCAGCGATGACTGTGGGCGCCGTCCATGAGGGCCCCTGGGTCTTCCACCGTGGTGGAAATCAATAGCAACGCCCATCCCCTGCGGCTATTCATGCGGGTGCTGGGCCCCGCCTACCTGGTGGCGGTGGGCTACATGGATCCGGGCAACTGGGCCACGGACCTGGCCGCCGGCTCCAGCTTTGGCTATCAGCTGCTTTGGGTGGTGGCGATCTCCAGCCTGATGGCGATGCTGCTGCAATCGCTCTGCTGTCGCCTCGGCATCGCCACCGGCCTAGACCTGGCCCAGGCCTGCGCCCGTTACCTCCCGGAATACTGGCGAATCCCCCTCTGGCTGCTGGCGGAAGGGGCAATTGTTGCCTGCGACCTGGCGGAACTGGTGGGCAGCGCCATCGCCCTGCAGCTGCTTTTTCAGCTGCCCCTGCCCTGGGGGGTGGCCCTCACCGCCCTAGACACCCTGGTGCTGCTGAGCCTGCAGCAGTTCGGCATCCGGCGGCTGGAGGCCCTGGTGATCGCCCTGGTGTTGCTGGTGGGGGCCTGCTTTGCCGTGGAGATATTGCTGTTACAACCCCCATGGGGGGAGGTGGCGGCCGGCTTTATTCCCCAGGCGGCCCACCTGGGCAATAGCCAGCAGCTTTACCTGGCCGCCGGCATCCTTGGTGCCACGGTGATGCCCCACAACCTTTATTTGCACTCCTCCCTGGTGCAATCCCGCCACTGGAGCATCCATCCCCGGGCCCGCCATTGGGCCCTGCGCTATTCCAGCCTGGATGCGGCATTGGCCTTGGGCTTTGCCTTCCTGGTGAATGCCTCGATCTTGGTATTGGCTGGGGGCAGCTTCCATGGCCGGGGGCTGCCTCCGGTAACTGATTTAAGTGAGGCCTACCGGCTGCTCACCCCCCTACTGGGCAGCGGCCTAGCCAGCACCCTATTTGCGGTGGCCCTGCTCGCCGCTGGCCAGAGCTCCACCCTCACCGCCACCCTGGCCGGCCAAGTGGTGATGGAGGGCTTCCTAAACCTGCGGCTGCCCGACTGGCAACGGCGGCTGATCACCCGGGGGCTAGCCCTGGTCCCCGCCCTAGCCACGGTGCTGCTGCTCGGCGACCAGGCCACCAACAAGCTGCTGGTGCTCAGCCAGGTGGTGCTCAGCCTGCAACTGCCCTTTGCCGTGATCCCCCTCGTGTGGTTCTGCGGCCGGCGGGGCTTGATGGGGGAACTGCAGGCCCCCCGCTGGCTCCTGGGCTTGGCCTGGGCCTGCGCCGCCCTGATTGTGCTGATTAATGGCTCGCTGCTGCTGGCCCTGGCCCGGGGCCACTAGGGCCGATACAACTGGGCCTCTCGGCCCAGGCAGATGGGGGAATCGCAAAAGATAAGGGGATGGATTAACCGCGGCTTAGGCCTCAGCCTTGCTCTGCTGGCCCTGGGGGCCGCCGGCCCTGGGCCACCGCCGATTCCCGCCAGCGTGGCCGTGGCCGACCTGGGTAGCAACCGGGCGCTGCCACCGGAGCTGCGTAGCCATTTCAACCCCTTACCTCTGCCTCCCCCGCGCCTGTTCTGGCTTGCCCCCAAGGATGGAAGCGGAGCCGAGCCCCCGCTGAATTTTCCCCTAGATCAAGCGGCCTGGGAGGTGAGCCCCTTCCAATGGCGCTATTCAGAGCAGCGCCGGGGCTGGCGCATGCACGCGGGGGTGGATTTGGTGGCCCCGGAGGGGGATCCGGTGCGCCCGGCCCGGGCTGGGCGGGTGCTGTTGGTGGATACGATTTCCGGATACGGCATCACCGTGGTGCTGGACCACGGCGCCGGGCGCCACAGCCTCTATGGCCACCTCTCGGCGGTGGATGTGGAGCCGGGTATGTGGGTGGAAACCAACAGCCTGCTGGGCCGGGTTGGTCAAACCGGCCAGGCCTCTGGGCCCCATCTGCACTTCGAATGGCGCCAGCGCCAGGGGGATCAGGTGCTGGCCGTAGACCCCTACCCCCTGTTTGGACTAAGCCCTCAGGCCCAGCCCATTAGTCGGCTGCCCTGAAAGAAAATGAAAGCCACCAGCCAGGCCAAGAGCAACGACCAAAACACCGATACAAAGGTGACCCCCCAGCGCTTTGACTCGCTGCGGATCACCGCCACGGTGGAAAGGCAGGGGGTGTAAAGCAAGGTGAACAGCATGAAGCTGTAGGCCTGGGTCCAGGAGATGTCTCGGGCCAGGGCATGGCCCAACTGGACCGAATCTGCCTGGTTGTAGATCACCGCCAGGCCCCCCAGCACGATTTCCTTGGCGATAAAACCAAACACCAGGGCAACGGTGAGCTTGGGGTTGATGCCGATCGGCTGCAGCAGGGGCTGCAGGGCAGCACCTAGCAATCCGGATAGGGATTGCTCTGAGGCGGGGGCCACCCCAAAGGGCAAGTTGTTCAGCAACCAAACCGCCACCACCCCGAAAATGATGAACTTGCGGCTCCAAAACCAGAAATGCCGCACCTCTCCCCAGGAACGCCCCAGCATCTGCTTTGGGGTGGGGAACCTATAGGGGGGCAATTCCAAAACCAACGGTTCCCGCGAAGGGAACTGCCCCTTAAAGACGAGGGCGGTAAGAATTGCCGCCAAAAAACTAATCAGGTAAAGGCTAAATAACACAGCTGCCCCCTGGCTTGGGGCAAACAAGGCAGCGGTCATGAACAGGAATACGTTCAGTCGAGCTGAACAAAGGGAGAAGGGAATCACTAACATGGTGAGAATCCTTAAACCCTTAGAGCGCATCACCCGGGTGCCAAGGATCGCCGGCACATTGCAGCCAAATCCCATCAAAGAGAGCACAAAGGAACGACCATCGAGGCCCAGCCGTTCCATCAGCGCATCCATTAGGAAGGCCGCCCGGGAGAGGTAACCGCTGTCTTCCACCACGGCCATGGCCAGGAAAAACAGAAAGATCACCGGCAGGAAAGCCGCCACCGTGCCGATGCCCTGGTACAGGCCCTCCAGCAAAAACCCCCTCACAAAGGCCGGGGCCCAGGCCAATAGCGGGGTCAACACTGCACTGCCAAAGCCATCTAAGAGCTGGGCCAGCAACCCCTGCAGCGGCACCCCCAAGGCATAGATGGCCTGAAACATCAGGAACATCACCAGGAAGAAAAGCGGTAGCCCCAGCAACGGATGCAGCAGGAGCTGATCCAGGCGCCGGGTGCGCTGATCACGCAGGCGTTCGGGGAGCTGCACACAGGCGTTCAAGAGCTCGGCCAAGCGAGCTTCCAAATCGGCCTCCCCGGCCCCCAGCCGCTCCTCCAACCCTTCCGCCCGCCGCGGCGGGCCCACCTGTTGGGCCAGGGCGGCGGCCATGGCCTGCTCGGCAGCATGGAAGCCATCGCCGTATTTGGCACTGATCAAGAGCACCGGCAGGGAAAGCCGCTGGCTGAGGGCCTCGGTGTTGATGCGTACGCCGAATCGCTTCGCCTCATCGCCCATGTTGAGCAGCACCAGGGCTGGCATACCCAGCTGTTGCACCTGCAGGGCCAGGCGCAATTGACGATCAATTTGGCTGGCATTGAGGATCAGCACCAGTAGATCCAGCGGGGTGCTCTCCAGGAAGCGCCGCACGATTGCTTCGTCCTCCGACAGGCCGTGGAGGTCGTAGATGCCGGGCAGGTCAATCAGCTGGACGCTCTGGCCTTGGAGTTGAACACTGCCCTGGTGCAGCTCCACCGTGAGCCCAGGCCAATTACCGATCGGTGAATGGCTGCCGGTGATGCCATTAAAAAAGGTGGATTTGCCGGAATTGGGCATGCCCACCAGGGCCATAGTCATGCCGCTTGGGGGGTAATACGGGTGGCAATTCGAATGTGGTTGGCATCCACCCGCCGCAGCATCAATTCGGTCATGCCCACCCGCACATGCAGGGGACCGGCCATCCAGGCCCGGCGCAACAGGTGAATCCGCTGGCCCTGGCCCAAGCCCAATGCCTTAAGCCGCCGCATCAAACCGAGGTCTCCCCCCAACGACTCGATGGTGGCCGACTCCCCAGGCCGCAGGGCCGAAAGGGGGCTGGTATTGGACTGGTGCCCCAACAAATCCTCTTGCAAACGACTCTCAATATCTTATCAGGGGTGTTCCTAGGCTTTGCCGATGGAAGGAGTGGCCATCAAGGTGCTGCCCCGCAGCAGTCGCAACCAGGTGCTGGGCCTGCGGAACGGGGCCGTGGCCATCAAGCTCCAGGCGCCACCGGTGGAGGGCGCCGCCAATGCAGCCCTAATCAGTTATCTGGCCGCCCTGCTGGGGGTGGCAAAACGGGATGTGTGCCTGCTGCGCGGGGACGCCAGCCGCCAAAAACTGATCTCCGTGGCGGGCTTCAACGCCCCGGCCCTGCGGGCAGAGTTGCTGCGCCACGGCAGCCCAGCCGCTGCAGCAGATCCGGCCTAGATCCCGATTCGCCATGCCACCAGCCAACGCCAGGGCCCTAATCCAGCAGTGGTGCCACAAACAGCAAGCCAGCGGCAGCCGCATCCTTGGGCTCTGCGCCCCGCCGGGCAGCGGTAAAAGCTGGCTCTCCCAGCAAATACCTGGGGTAGCAAGCCTTTCAATCGATGATCTCTACTGGCCCCAACCGCAACTGCAACAGCAGCAGCGGGGCCTGCCGGGCAGCCACGACTTGCCCCTGCTGGCCCAGATCCTTGACGACTTCCGCCGCCAGGGCCAGGCCGTGGCCCCCTGTTTTGATAAAAGCCTGGCCGGCGGCGCCGGCGACCGCCGCGGCCAGCGCCAGCTCCAGGGCGAACTGCTGCTGCTGGAGGGCTGGTGCCTGGGCGCCCGGGGGCTGCCCTTGCTGGAGCCCTACGCCCCGATCTGGGCCAAGCTTGATGGCCTGCTGCTGCTCGAACCGCCAAACCCTGGGAGGGTGCGGCGCTGGCGCCTGCAGGCGGAGGCCCGCCAACGGCGGGCCGGGGGCGGCGCCCTTTCGGCCGGCGCCGTGGGGGCAATGCTGGAGCGTTTTTACACATGCTTGCCCCCAGAAACCTGCTTTGCCCCCCTGCTGGAGGCACCGGCCCTGCCCAGCTGGAGCCTGCAACTGGATTACCAACGGCGACCGCTGGGCCCCCTGCGGTGCCTACGGTCGTAGCGCCGGTTGCATAAGCCATGGAATCGCTCGATCTCCAACAACTACAGGAGTTGCTCTCCCGCTGGGGTTACGGGGTGATCTTTATGGGCATGCTGCTGGAAAATGCTGGCCTGCCCCTGCCTGGGGAAACAATCACCCTGGTGGGGGGCTACGCCGCCGGCAGTGGTCAACTCAACCTGCTGGGGGTGATGGGCGCCGCGGCCAGTGGCGCAATCCTGGGGGACAACATCGGCTACTGGATTGGCCGCCGGGCTGGCTGGCCCCTGATGGAACGGCTGGGGCGCCTGCTGCGCATCAGTCCCGAACGGCTGGAGAAACTGCGGGAAGGTTTTCTATCGAATGCCGGCCGGGCGGTGCTGCTGGGCCGCTTTGTGGCGGTGCTGCGGGTGCTGGCTGGACCGATGGCCGGCGCCGTGGGCATGCCCTACCAGCGATTTCTGCTCTGCAACAGCCTCGGGGCTGTGCTGTGGTCAGGCTCGATGGTGAGCCTCGCCTGGCTAGGGGGCCGGTGGCTACCGCTTGAGCAGCTGCTTTCCGGAGTGGTGAAGTTTGGCCTGGCGGCCTTGGCCTTGGTGCTGATCAGCCTGGCGGTGCCGGCGTTGCTGGAACGGCGCCTGGAAAATCAGGTCCAGTTGCCACCGAAGTCGTCGTCAAAGCCTTCGTAGGGCATGAATTCATTCCAGCCTGGACTGGCCTCATCCATCAGGCCGTATTGGGCATCAATGGCATCGGTGGCCGTGTTGCCCGTGGGCT
>JBDLTB010000090.1:0-5813 GCA_039799245.1 Cyanobacteriota bacterium | reverse complement strand
CACCATCCCCTCAAACGCCGCCCCCAAATCCCTTGCTAGGCCCCGCTGATCGCATAGCTCACTGGCCAGCACCTCAGCCCTTAGGGTTTGCTTGATGGCGGCCAGGGCCGATCGATCGGCTGCCAGCCCCTGGAGGATTTCTAGGTACTCATCCTGGTTTTCAGCAATCCACTCCGGGCGGCCGAGGGCCTTAAGCATCGAAGAAGTGAGCCGAGCCCCCATCCAGTTGCCGCGCATTGCCACCAGGGGTACGCCCATCACCAGGGCATCAAAACCAGTGGTGCCACTATTAAGGGGAATGGTATCAAGGGCAATATCAACGCGGTTGTAGAGGGCCATGTGGGCGTGCCAATCGGCCACCCGATCCACCAATTCAATCCGGCCAGGGTTGATCCCACGCAAGCGCAGGTGACGCAGCACCCGTTCCCGATTGGCCAGATCGGCACAACGTACGTCTTTGATCAGGAGCCTTGAATCCGGAATCGCCTGCAGCACCTCCGACCAGAGATCCAGGGTTTCGCCGCGTACCTTGGTGAGGTTATTGAAACAGCCAAAGGTGAGGGGCTGCTGCGGATCCCCACTGGTGGGACTAGGCAGATTCTCTGGCATCTGATAGCCCACGAAGCATCGGGGCAGCCGCCATACCTTCTCAATTACATGGTGATCAAACTCCTCAGGGGTGTATTCCGGATCGCCGATGTAATAATCCACCGCCCGCACCCCCGTGCTGCCGTGGAAGCCGATGTAATGGCACTGGATCGGCGCGCAGCGTTCGGCCATTAGGGCCAGCCGAGAGGAACGCATGCAGGAGGTGGTGTCCACCAGCACGTCGATCTGATCGCTGAGGATCAGTTGGCGTGCCTCCCCATTGTTGAGGGAATACACCGGTCGTACCCCATCCACCAATTCGTGCAGTTGGCGGCGGTGTTCCCCGGGCCGGTCGTGGGTTTCAAAGAGAAACACCTGCAACTGGTCGCGGTTGTAGTAGCGCAGGAAACTCTCAAGAAAAAACGACACCGCATGGTTGCCGATCTCCGCTGAGAGGAAGCCAATCCGCAGTTTGCCCCCCCCCAGCGGTAGGGATTTGCCCCCAAAGGGGGTGCGGTCCTCCTGGGGATATTGCTGGTCACACCAATCGCGGTTTAACGCCGCGATCGCTGGCATCGGCTGTAGAGCGGCAAAATTAAGGGTATAAACCAAGCCATGCAGCGCCAATTCATAGTCGGCTTTCATGCGCACCGCATCGGCATAGGCGCCAGCGGCGGCCTCCAGATCCCCCTGGTGTTTCAGCACCACCCCCAGGTTGTAGGCCACCTCAGCCTGGTCTGGTTCCAAGGCCTCATGGCGGCGATAGGCCTCGATTGAGCGGGTGGTGTCATGCAGTTCGAAATGGCATTGGCCCAACCCTGACCAGGCCTGCGCCAGGCTCCCATCGAGTTCCACCGCCCGTTGGTAGGGGGCAATCGCCTCCTGCAGCCGGTTTTCTCCCCGCAGGAAGTCGGCCAGATACACCAGCAGTTTTGTGGAATTGGGGTCGTGGGCTAGGGCTTCGCGCAGCACCGTTTCGGCCGCCGCTGGATTGCCGCGATCCTTCAGAATCGAAGTGAGCACCGCCAGCGGTTGGGGCAGGGAAGGGTTGAGCTGCACCGCCCGCCGGGCCATGGGCTCAGCTTCCTCCAGCCGTTTGGCCAGCCGCAGGGCTGAGGCGGCATTGCAGGCGGCTTCCGCGGAATTGGGTTGGATCGCCAGGGCCCGTTCGGCCGCATTGAGGCCGGCCATCAGCTCGCCTCGGTTGATCTGCACCGACGAGTAGTTGATTAGGGCTTCAAGGTGCTCGGGCCTCAGGGCCAAGGCCCGTTCGAAGTGGGCCTTGGCCTCATCTAACGCCTGCCGGCGCATCATGGCGTTGCCCAGGTCGTACCAGGCATCGGGCAGATCCGATCGCAGCTGTAGGGCTTGGCGCCACAGGGCTATGGCATCGTCTTCGCGGCACTGATTGAGCCGGATGGCGGCCAGGTTGGTGTAAGCCACACTGTTGGCATAGCCGGCCTCAACAAACAGTTGGTAGATCAGCTCCGCCTTATCTGAACTACCGGCGAGGTGTAGATCGATGCCCGCTTGCAGGAACTGGTCGGTTAAAGGCTGTGCCCCTGGCTCGCTGGGGCTAGGAACAGGGGCCTCAAGCACAGCTTGCACCGGCTGAAATCCCTGGGGGGCCGCAGGGGCTGATTTCTGTTGGGAACGGTTTCGCCGACGCTGTTTAGACATGGTTAAGGCGTGAACTGCCTTGGCTGGTTCTTGAATGGAACTGGTGCCAGGGATGGCCTGGTTGCGTGCTTCAAATTTTGTTTGGCATCAAGGCAGTTCCCCTATGTGGCCCCTGAAGATGTAAATCAGGCAAGGAAATATTCCATTGGCTTGACCAGGATTGGCATTGGAGTTCAGGTACCCTCAAGTTCCCTCTTGATCAGTTCAATAATTAAAGCTGAAATAGTTGTATTCTTATTTAAGGCATGCATCTTAAAGCGTTTGTAAAGCCCCCTGGGAATCGAAACGCTCAGCCTGGCCGGATCGGTTGGGGAGGAGAGGCCGACGTCCTCCTTTGAATCCTCCTTTGAATCCTCCTTTGAATCCATGGTTGCTCCTGGGAGCATCAATCCAATTTGCGTGCGAACCATAATAGGCGGGAAAGCCTTGGCTGGCTAGGCATTGTCCTTGACATTCGTCTATGGACCCTGGGGGTGTCCCCGGGGGCTCCCGCCATCAGCAGGCCGATTCAGCCCTGAGCCCTGAGCCCTTAGCCCTCAACCCTTAGCCCCCAGCGGCGATCGGCATCCGCCAGCCACTGCCAAAGGCCCTGGCGCTCAATTTCAACACCGGTGCCGCCTGGCGCCGCTTGAATTCCGCCCGGCGCAGCAGGCCCCAGATCCTTTCAACTTCCCCGCGGTTGGCCCCCTCCGCCACCAGCTCCTCCGGGCTGGCGTGGTCCTCCACCAGGCGCTTCAGCAAGGGATCAAGTACCCCATAGTCGGGTAAGGAGTCACTGTCTTTCTGGTCGGGGCGCAGTTCGGCGCTGGGGGGCTTTTCGCGGATGGCGGCACCGATCAATTCCCCCTCGGCGGGCAGGCCGCAGGCCCGGCGTTGGGCGGCGGCGGCGCCACTGTCTAGCCAGCGGGCCAGGGCGAACACCTCGGTTTTGTAGAGGTCCCCGATCACCGCTAGCCCGCCATTCATGTCGCCGTAGAGGGTGCAATACCCAACCGCTAGTTCCGATTTGTTGCCGGTGGCCAGCAGCAGTTGACCCTCCTGGTTGGCCACGGCCATGAGCAGGGTGCCGCGGATGCGGGCCTGGAGATTTTCAGCACTTACCCCCTGGGGATTGCTGCCTAGCACTGGGTTAAGGCCCTGGTCAAAGGCGGCCATTAAGGGGGCAATCGGCACCCGGTTGTGGCGCAGCCCCAGGCGCTGGGCCAGGCCCTCGGCATCCCGCAGGGAACCAGCGGAGCTGTAGGGGGAGGGCATTAACAGGGCCCGGCCCTGGTCGGCCCCGAGGGCGGCCACAGCCAGGCAGGCCACCAGGGCTGAATCAATGCCGCCACTCAGGCCCACCAGGGCCTGGCGGAAGCCACATTTGTGGGCGTAGTCCCGCAGGCCCAGCACCAGCACCTGCCAAAGCTCCGCCCGGTCGCAGTCGGGCCCTGGGGGGCCGCTGGCGGGGGGGCTCGGCAGGGGCTCCAGGGCTGGCCCTGGGGCGGTCTCCCAGCAGCCCACGGCACTGCTGGCACAGGGGAGGGTGCAGACCAGGGCGCCGCTGGGGGCGATCACAAAGCTGTTGCCGTCGAAAATCAGCTCGTCGTTGCCGCCCACCTGGTTCACGTAAACCACCGGGCACTGGAGTCGCCTGGCGGCGGCGGCGGCCAGCTGCTGGCGCCGGGCCCGTTTGCCATGGCCGTAGGGGGAGGCGGAGAGATTGATCAATAGATCAATGCCGAAGGGCTGCAAGTCCCCCACCGGGTCCTGGTCCTGGGGTTCGAAACCTGGGACCTCTGGGGAAACCCAGAGGTCTTCGCAGAGGCTTAGCCCCAGCCGCAGCTTCCCCTGGCCTGTGGCCAGATCTAGCCAGCAGGGTTGCTGGCCAGCGCGGAAATAACGCAGTTCATCAAACACGTCGTAGCTGGGCAGCAGCCGTTTGCGGGCCACCACCCGCCACTGGTGGGCCTCCACCAGGGCCATGGCGTTGTAAAGCCCCTCTGGCTGGGGTTCCACCACCCCCGCCAGCAAGCTCAGGCCCGGGGGCAATGCCCGGCAGAGCTGATCGAGTTGACGCCCCTGTTCTTCCAGTAGGGCTGGGCGCAGCAACAGGTCTCTGGGGGGATAGCCCCAGAGAGCTAGTTCAGGGGCGAGGGCCAGCTGGGCCCCCTGGGCGGCGGCTTGGCCACAGTGCTGCTGGAGGGCCGCGCGGTTGCCGTTGAGGTCACCCACCAGGGGGTTGGATTGGATCAGGGCGATCCGCACTGGGGGGAAGATCAGCGGTGGTGAATTCATAGAGATTCTGCTGCACCAGCTGGGGCAGCAGGGCCGGCGGCACGAGCTCTGGGTTGGGATGGCGCCGCACGGTGGAGCTGGCCGCCTCGGGGATCTCCAGGGGCAGGTGTTCCAGCTGGGCCCCAAGACTCCGCAGGGTTTCGAGTTCTTCGGCCTGCAGCGGCCAACCCCGCCGCGGAATTACCGCCAGTCGGCAATGGGGGAGCCAGTCTTTTACCGCCGCCCAGCGGGGGATCTGGGGCACCAGATCGCTGCCCACCACAAACACCCGTTGGTGTGCAGGAAACAGGCGCTGGGCGGCGGCCAGGCTCTCGAGGGCCCTGGTGCTGCTCAACTCCTGGCGTAATTGCAGCTGACCGGGGGGATGGTGCAGGCAGAGCTCATCCACCACGGCGGCCAACAACGCCGCACGTACCTCCAGGGGGGCGCCGTGCTGCTTGAAGGGGTTGTTGCTGGCCCAGGTGCACACCAGGGGATAAAGCTCCAGGAGCCCAGCCAGCACGGCCCGATGGCCCACGGTGGGGGGGTCGGCGCTGGTGCCGAAAAGGGCCACCGCTGGGTTCAAGGCAGGCCCACCCCTGGCCGCCAGGCGGCGTGCTGGCGCAGCCAAATCCCCGCCTGGGGTTCCTGGCGGCACAGCCGCCGCAGCAGGCTGGCGGGCCTGGAGGGGCCCTGGTGGGCCCCCAGCAGCAGTTGGCGCGCGGTCTCTCGCCCGGTAATCCGGGTGCTGTGGACGGCTAAGGCCGCCTGGGCTAAGGCCACTGGGGCGGCCGGAGCAAGGCTTAGGCCACCGCTGGCCGGGGCCGCCAGCAGCAGCAGTTGTTTAAGCAGGCCCAGCAGGCCCTGGAGGCCCAGCTGGGCCCCACCAATCCAGGCGCCATTGCGGCCGATCTGCTCCAGCAGGCGCCTGGCCTGGGGACCCTTTAGGGGGATCTCATAGAGCTGGCAGAGCTGGAGCACTAGGGCGCCATCAATGGCGGCACTGCCGGCCAGGTCGAGCAGGGCCAAGGGATTAGCGGCTAGGCCGGCGGCCTTGAGTGCCGCACAGCGGCCGATTAACCCTTGGGCCGCCTTTTGCCGCTGGCCCAGCCGTTGCTCCAGCAGGCGTCCGTTAAAACGATCTGCCCAACGGAGGCTGTTTAGGGCCAGTAGCAGCGCCCCATGGGCCTCCAGCAGGGGCAGCAGATGGGCCTCTAGGGCCTCCACATCCGCGGCGGTCCGCACGCTGCGCACCCTGCCATCGGCCAGGGGGCGCGGCTGGCGGGGGG
>JBDLTB010000089.1:0-7236 GCA_039799245.1 Cyanobacteriota bacterium | reverse complement strand
CAGGTGCGTCGCCCTCTCAGGCGACTTATGAACCATACAACACCGACCCCTCTCTGCTTTTCCAGTCCAGGACTGGGGCTAGTTCGGGCGGCACCGGCTGGCGCACCTAGAAAAGGTAGCAGAGCGCACCCTCAGCCCCCTGGAAAGGCCGGGGCTACCCTCCGGCGATCCCTTGAGGCATCTAAACCGTGAGCCTGCTGAACACTGCGGCAACCATTGCTGGAGTTGCCCTGGGGGCCCTGGCCTTGGTGGTGATCTGGCTGGAAGCCCGGCATCGGCTGCGGCCCAGCTCACCCCTGCGCTTTAAAGCCGGCAGCTGGACGGTGAGCCCAGGGCAACTGGAATGGGAGATAGAAGGAACGATCTGCATAGAAAACCCCCATGGCCAGATGGAGGTTTTCGTGCCAGAACTCACCGTGGTGCCCACCCTGCTGGGCCGCGGCAAACTGGGTGACATCTCAGTTACCTGCCGGGTAGAGCCCCAGCACCCCGATGAGGAACCCCGCAGCGACGGCTACTGGTTTGCCTACATCGTTAAGGGCCACAAGCGCACCCAGGCCCAAGTGCGGATCAGCCTTAAGGGGCAAGGGCTGGACACCCTGCTCGACACCCTCTGGGTGGATGTGCACTGGTGGAATTACGGCCCCTTTGGCCGCATGCTGCGCCGCAACGGTGTGTTGGTGCCCCTGCGGCGCCCGCAACCCCTCGATCCCGCCCAGGCCCGCTGGCGCCAGGGGGACCGCTGCCAGGTGTTAGCGGTGCCCACCCACCTGCTTGGGGTGCTCGACAACTGTGAAGAGGTGCTACGCCAATACGCTGGGCCGGTGCTGGAGACCGGCGACATCCTGACGATTGCTGAAAGCCCCTTGGCGGTGATCCAGGGCCGCTACCAGCACCCCTCCCAGGTGGTCCCCTCCGGTTTGGCCCGGCAGCTCTGCCGCGTATTTCATCCCACCAGCAGCCTGGCCACAGCCTGCGGACTCCAAACCTTGATTGATGTGGTGGGGCCCGGCCGGGTGTTGTTGGCCTGGTTGATTGGTTCTGGGCTGAAACTAATAGGGGTAAAGGGCGTCTTTTATCGGCTGGCCGGGGACCAGGCCCGCTTAATCGACGATGTGACCGGATCCACCCCCCCCTACGACCAAACGATTGTTTTGGGCCCTGAAAATCCTGAGGCCGTGGTGGAAGCCATGGCCAGGGCCCTGGGCCACGGGGTAGCTGTGGTGGATGTGAATGACCTGGGCCGCGTGAAGGTGCTTGCCGCCAGCCAAGGCTGTGATCTGGCCCTGCTGGAAAGGGCCCTGCGGCCAAACCCGGCCGGCAATGCCAATGAACGCACCCCCCTGGTGGTGGTGCGCCCTGGCCGCTGATCAAGCTCGATAGAGTTTGGCCATCGAGGGCCGGCTCCATGGATTCCGGACTGCAGAGCAAGAACCTGCAGGTGGAAAACCTGCAATGGCGGCATTTGCCGCTGCTGGGGGACCCAGAGCTTGCCCCCTTTCAAAATCAACTGCAGCTGCTAGCCCTGCGGGATACCCCTGAGCAAGTGCTCCATTGGCTGCTCCCTAAGCAACCACCTGCCCCTTTAGCCCTTGTGGCAAGGGAGCCCAGGGGGCCGATTTGCGGAGTACTGGTGGCGGTGCCCACTAATCGGCGGGGCAGCTGTTGGCGGCTGGATCTGCTCCATTGCCCAGGGGGGGACCACAGCCCCCTGGCGATCGCCTCGCAATTGCTGAAGGAAGCCCTGGAAAGGGCCCCCGGGGCGATCAGCTGGATGGCCAGGAGGGACATCAGCGATGAGATCGCCCTAGGGGCCCTGCGGGAACAGGGTTTCCAAACCCTTCAACACCAGCAGATCTGGTTGCTTAAAAACCTAAGCCAGCTGGAGGCCTGCGAAGCAATCGCCGAGCCCCTGGAGCTGCAGCCACTCACTGGCAGCAACGGCGCCCTTCTCTTGCAACTGGAACTTACGGCCACCCCCAGCCAATTGCGCCAATTACAAGACCTGCGCAGTGAAGATCTGCTCGACGATGCCCAAACAGGCAGCTGCCTACTGGTGGATCGCCAGCGCCACCAGGCGGTGGCTGGGGCCCGGCTGCTGCGGCGCCGCTGGGGTGGTGTCACCGAACTGGAACTGAGCCTGCATCCCGGCTGGCGCCAATTGCTGGGCCCCCCCTTGGGCCTGCTGATAAAGCAGGCGGCCACCCAGGTGCTGCCGGTGAGGATCCGTTGTGACAGCCGTAATACCCAGGGGCTGACCTGGCTGGGGGACCAGGGGGCCGAAACAATTGGTGAGGAGCTAGTTCTAGCCCGCAGCCTCTGGCGCCGCCAGGAATTAGTCCAGGCCCCCGGCCTGGCAAGTCGCACCCTGGAGCGCATCGTGGGCCAATGGCAACCGGGTCAGCGGCCCCTACCGGAGGCGATGCGTTGGGATTGATGCGGGGATTTCTCCAGCCATGGCCCTGATCACTGGCCCCTCCCCCCGTTCAGTGCTGGCCCTGGATGTGGGTCGCCGCCGGATCGGCTTGGCCGGCTGCGATCCGCTGGGGCTCACGGTGACGGCTTTGCCCCCCTTGGCCCGCGGCAAATTTGCCGTGGATCTACCCCAGCTGGCAGCCCTGGTGAAGCAACGCCGGTGCCTAGCGCTGGTGGTGGGTTTACCGCTGGATCAGGCCCAGCAACCAACGCCCCAAGCCGACCATTGCCAACGCTATGGCCTGCAGCTGGCCCGGACCCTGGGCCTACCGCTGGCCTGGGTGAATGAACACAGCAGCAGCTGGTATGCGGCCGAAAAGCATGGGCTCCATGGGGACCGCAGCGGCCAGCTGGACAGTGCCGTGGCCGCCCTGTTGCTTGAGCAGTGGTTACGGGAGGGGAATGAACCGGTCATGGTGGCGGCCATCAAAGCCGACAGGCTCCCCAGTGCTGAGGGATCCTGAAGGGGTCTGTGAACCATCCATGAGCGACGTTTCCTCCCTCTCCGGCTCCGGCGATGTGCCGACCGTGATGGTTCAGGACGGCAAGGGCAAGGAACTGCTCTGCTTCCTGGAGCAACTGATCCCCCTTGACGGCAATGACTACGCCCTGTTGACGCCAGTGGACACCCCAGTGTGTTTGTTCCGTCTTAGCGACGAAGAGGAACCGGAACTGCTGGAGGGCCAAGACGCCAGTGAGCCAATCCTCTCCACCGCCGAAGTGGTGCTCCAGGAGCATGACCTCACCCTGGTGCGCTCTGCCGTAACCCTCACGGTGGCCGGCGAACTGGAGGAACCAGACCCCGAAGACCTGGAAGCCGATGGTGATGACCAGGAAGATGGGGACGAGGACGCCGAAACCTATGAGCTGTTGGTGAGCTTCATGGTGGCGGACCAGGAATACGGCCTTTACATCCCGCTTGATCCCTTCTTTGTGGTGGCGCGCATGGAAGACGGCCAAGCCGTATTGGTGGAAGGTGAGGAATTCGAACGGGTGCAACCCCGGATCGAAGCTGAACTGGAGGAAAGGGAGCCCCTGGATTGAACCTCAGGCGTCTGCTTGAACCCACCTGGGTGACCCAGGGAAGCCTCAGTGAGCTTCCCCTGGAGGTTTTTATCGACCGCCAGATCCAAGCCCTAGTGCTGGATGTGGATTGCACCCTGCTGCCCCGCCACAGCCGCGAGCTACCCGAAGGGGTGGTGCGCTGGGTTCATGGGGCCCGCCAACAGCTGCGGCTGCACCTGTTCAGCAACAACCCCAACCGGCGCCGAATTGAATCGGTGGCCCAGGCCTTTGACTTGCCCTTCACCGCAGGGGCTGGCAAACCCCGCCGGGGCCCCCTGCGGCTGGTGCTCAGCCAACTGCAGTTGCCGGCGGCCCAAGTGGCCCTGGTGGGGGATCGGGTGTTCACCGACGTATTGGCCGGCAATCGGCTTGGGCTCTTCACCGTGCTGGTGCGACCGGTGGGCGCCGATGGCTTGGCCAGCAACGATGACCTGGTGCAGCAGGGGGAACGCACCCTGGCCCGTTGGCTGGGGGCCCGGGTGGAATCAGGGCTGCCCTGCCCATGAGCCGCACCCTGGTGGTGAAGGTGGGCACCAGCCTGCTGCGGGGCCAGCACGGCCTCGATACCGCCAGCTTTATTAATTCCTTAGCGGCAAGTCTCTGCGCCGAACGCCAAAGGGGGCATGGGGTGGCCCTGGTCACCAGTGGTGCCGTGGGGCTGGGCTGCATTGAATTGGGCCTGGACCAACGGCCCCAGCTGGTGGAGGAACTGCAGGCCGCCGCCGCCGTGGGCCAGGGCCAGCTGATGGGGCTCTATGACCGGGCCTTTCGCCCCCATGGGCAGCGGGTGGCCCAGGTGTTGCTCACCCGCGGTGATTTGGCCTCCCGCCGCCGCTTCCAGAGCGCCAGCCGCACGCTTCAACAGCTGCTGACCTGGGGGGTGCTGCCGATCGTGAACGAAAACGACACCCTCGCCACCGAAGAACTGCGCTTCGGCGATAACGACACCCTCTCGGCCCTGGTGGCGGTGGCCCTAAGGGCCACCGAACTGGTGTTGCTCACCGATGTGGATCGGCTCTATTCCGGCGATCCCCGCCACGACGCCAGCGCCAAGCCCATCGATGAGGTGCGCAACCTGGCGGAACTTGATGAGCTCAAGGCCGCCGCCAGCGGCGGTGGCCAGTGGGGTACGGGGGGGATGACCACAAAGCTGGCGGCGGCTCGAATCGCCACCGCCAGTGGCATCCAGGTGCGATTAGCCGATGGCCGGGACCCGCTGGTGCTGCAGGAACTGCTCGCTGGCCAGCCCCACGGCACCTGCTTCCTACCCAGCCCAGCGCCAATACCCGACCGCAAGCGCTGGCTAGCCCATGCCTTAGTGCCAGAGGGCAGCCTGCACATCGATGCCGGGGCTGAACAGGCCCTGCGCCAGCGGGGGGCCTCGTTGCTGGCGGTGGGGATTAGGGCAGTGGAGGGCGAGTTTGATCGCCAGGCGCCGGTGCGCATCCTGGATGCTGAAGGACGGGAACTGGCCCGGGGCCTCTGCGCCTACGGCAGCGCAGAACTGCGGGATTGGCTGGGACTAGGGTCCGCCGAGATTGCAGCCCGCAACAACGGCGTAGGGCCAGGGGTGGTGGTGCACCGCGACCAGCTCGTGGTCACGGCAGCCCCCCAAACCAGCCCTACGATCCCGCCGACGACCTAAGCCACCTGGCCCCTCCCATGCATTTCAGTGAGCTGCTCAGCCGCTTGTCTGGCGCTGCGGAGCAGCCGCGCTTCCTGGCCCAAGACCCCCAAATAGAAGGCGCCGCCGCCCTAGACCAGGCCCAGCCGGGCCAGCTCAGCTTCCTGGAGCCCGGCAACGCCTTGCTCCAGGCGCTGGAAAGCAGTAATGCCTCGGCACTGCTGCTCCCCAATGACGCCGCCGTGCAGGCCCAGGCCAGCGCCCGGGGGATCGCCTGGGGGGCCCTGGCCAACCCAAGGCTCGGTTTTGCCGAAGCCCTGGAGGCCCTTTATCCAGCCAAACGGCCGGCCCCCGGCCGCCACAGCACGGCGGTGGTGGACCCCTCAGCCCATGTGGGGGAGGGGGTGTACTTGGGCCCCCATGTGGTGGTGGGCGCCGATTGCCAGATCGCTGACCACTGCCAAATCCATGCCGGGGCAGTGCTTTACGCAGACGTGCAATTGGCGGCCCACTGCACCGTGCACGCCAACGCCGTGCTGCATCCGGGCAGCCGGCTGGGGGAAGGCTGTGTGGTGCATTCCAATGCGGTGATTGGTTCGGAGGGTTTTGGTTTCGTGCCCACGGCCCAGGGCTGGCGCAAGATGCCCCAAACCGGCCTGGTAGTACTGGAAACCCTGGTGGAGGTGGGCTGTGGCAGCACCATCGACCGGCCCTCGGTGGGGGAAACCCGCATCGGCGCCGGCACCAAGATCGACAACCTGGTGCAGATCGGCCATGGGGTAATCACCGGTAAAGGTTGCGCCCTGGCCGCCCAGGTGGGCATCGCCGGGGGGGCACGCCTCGGCGATGGGGTAATCCTGGCGGGCCAGGTGGGGGTGGCAAATCGGGCGGTGATTGGCGACCGGGCGATCGCCTCCTCTAAATCAGGCATCCATGGGGAAATCGCCGCCGGCGAAGTGGTGAGCGGCTATCCAGCCATTCCCAATCGCCTCTGGCTGCGGTGCTCAGCCGCCTTCAACAAACTGCCGGAAATGGCCCGCACCCTGCGCAAACTGAACGGCGCCAACCAAGTTTGAGAAGCTGCCGCGATAGGTTCGGCGGCTGGTTTTAAGGCGGCCCCATGAGCAGTTATCGCATCACCCTGCTGGCCGGCGATGGCATCGGCCCGGAAATCAGCGCCGTGGCCGTGGCGCTGTTGGAACGGGTGGCCAGCCAGCAGGGTTTCAGCCTCAGCTTTGATCCCCAGCCCGTGGGCGGCGCCGCCATCGATGCCGTGGGGGAACCACTGCCCCCCAGCACCCTCGAGGCCTGCCGGGCCAGCGATGCGGTGCTGCTGGCGGCCATTGGCGGCCCCCAGTACGACGCCTTGCCTAGGCAGCTGCGGCCAGAATCCGGCCTACTGGGCTTGCGGGCCGGGCTTGGCCTGTTTGCCAACCTGCGGCCAGTGAAGATCGTGCCGGCATTAATCGATGCCAGCAGCCTCAAGGCGGAGGTGATTAGCGGCGTTGATCTGCTGGTGGTGCGCGAACTCACCGGTGGCATTTATTTCGGCCAGCCCAAGGGGCGGGTGCTCACGGAAGCCGGCGAAGAACGGGGCTTCAACACGATGACCTACAGCAGCAGTGAGGTGGATCGCATCGCCCGGGTGGCCTTTGAGTTGGCCCAGCAACGGCGGGGACAACTCTGCTCCGTAGACAAAGCCAATGTGCTGGATGTGAGCCAGCTCTGGCGGGATCGGGTCAATGCCCTGGCGGGCGATTACCCCGGAGTGGAACTGAGCCACATGTATGTGGATAACGCCGCCATGCAATTGGTGCGAAACCCGCGCCAATTCGATGTGCTGCTCACCGGCAATCTTTTTGGCGACATTCTGAGCGATGAGGCGGCCATGCTCACCGGCAGCATCGGCATGCTGCCTTCCGCCTCCTTGGGCAGCAATGGTCCAGGCCTATTTGAACCGGTGCATGGGTCCGCCCCCGATATCGCCGGCCAAGACAAGGCCAATCCCCTGGCCATGGTGCTTTCAGCGGCCATGCTGCTGCGGGTGGGCTTGAAGCAGGAGGCGGCCGCCG
>JBDLTB010000088.1:0-2957 GCA_039799245.1 Cyanobacteriota bacterium | reverse complement strand
TAAAGGCCACCAGCTGCCAGGCCTGGTAATCAAGGTCGCGCAGGCTTTCAAGACTGCGCACCAGCGGTTGACCTTGTTCATCCAGGTCGGTAATTAATTGGGCCCGGGCGGGGGCCGCTGGGCCCAGGCTGCAGAGCATCAGGGCCAGGAGCAGGGCTAGCAGCGCCCCGGGGCGAATGGTTTGGCGCAGGGTTTTGTTCATGGACGGCGCTCGGCCCCGGGGATCGGCTGCCAGTTGGTGTGGGTGGCCCAGAGGGCCCAGATCGCCATGGCCCGCAGGTAATGGCAGGCCCGGAAGGTGTGGTTGGCCGTGATCGCCTCTGGGGTGCGGAACTGCAGCCCGCCGCTGTACACCTGTTCAACTACGGCCCCACAGATGGCTAGGGCCGTGGGGCTGTCACCCATCAGCCGGTAGTAGGCGGCTAGGCCGAAGTTGATCCCAGTCCATACCTCGAGGGGATGGGTGCCGTTGGGGTCGAGGGGGGTGCCATCGCGGCGCAGGCCATTGGCCACGCCGAGCCGCCCCCCCTCAAAGCCCTCAAAGCAGGCCTCCCTCACGGCCTTGAGCGAACTCAGGGCATTGCTGTCGCTCACCACCGGCGGCAGGCCCAGCAGCCGGGCATAGAAATCACCGCAGAGCTGGTCGGCCATCACCACCGGCGTGCCGCTCTCGGCATCAATCCGGTAGTACTCGCCATTCCAGAGCAGGCGATCGAAGTTGCTGCGGGCCTGGGCCAGCCACTGGCCGAACTGCCGCTGGGCTAGGGCCGTATCCAGACCCAGCTCCAGGCTGAGGGTCTGGCCCATGGCCAGGGCGGCCTCCAGGGCGGCGATCCACAGGGCGCCGCAGTAGGCACTCACCCCCTGCAGGGCCCAGTCGTCGAAGGTTTGGTCGGGGGCGCCGCCGTTGTCGGGCAGGCCATCGTTATTGGCGTCAAAGCCCTTGAGGTATTCCAGGGCTTGAACGGTGGCGGGCCAGCATTGGGCCAGGAAGTTGAGATCCTTGCCATCGGGGGCCAGTTGATAGGTGCGCCACACCTGCAACACAAAGTCGCTGGCCAGGTCCTTCCAGAGGTTGCAGTCTTGGTAGGCGGTGTAGTTGGTGGCGTCGAAGGGGCGTTCGTTGGGGGCGCCCAGGTCGTGGGGGGTGGCGCCCGCCAGCTTGCGGGCCGCCTCCACCCGGCCCTTGCCCTGGGTGAAATACCAACCGATCGGCCGTGGGCTGGGGTCGGCGGCGGGGATGGCCCGGGCAAAGCTGCGCAGCACGGCCCGGTCGAGGGCTGGCCAGAGCTGCAGCAGGGCAAAGGAGCCGTAGAGCCGGACGTCGAGGCTCTCGTACCAGGCGTAGTCAAGACATTCAAGGATGCCGAACCGGCCCTGGGGATCGGCGCTGCTGGCGGCGGTCCAGAGGCTGCCGCCGCTGGCCAGGTCATACAGCTCGTTGAACAGGGCCATGCGCAGCGGTTCCGGCAGGTCGTGGCGGGCCAGCACCGGCTCCTGCCACTGGTCGATTTGCTGGCGCCACTGGGGCCATTGGCCTAGGCCCTCGGCGGCGATGGCAGCGGCATTACTGCCATCCGTACCAAAGAAATCGGTGTAACGGCGCAGGGCGCGGCAGCCAGTGGCGAAACTTGTCACCGGTAAATCCCAGCTGATCACCACGGGCAGCTCCAGATCGGCCCCGGGGGCGAGGGTGAAGCGCAGGGCGATGGCGCCGGCCAAGGGGTCATCGGCGCCGCTGCGGCGGTCGTTGTTGCTATTGGGAATTGAGCCGTCTTGGCTGAAGGAAGCCCAGATTTCCTTGCCATCACCGCTGGGGTTCCAGCGGCTGCAGCGCATTAATTCCACCCCGGCCAGCTCCTCTGGCACCGCCAGGCACCATTGGCCCTGGCCCTCGGCCACCGGGCTGCTGGTTTCCCCCTCCATCAGCAGGCCCCGCAGGCCTGGCTGATCCAGCCAGCGGGTGCGTTGGCCCTGGGTGCGGCCGATGGCAGGCACGTAGTTGTGTTCCGGACTGCCGTCATCGCGGAAGGTCACCGCTGCGCTGGGGTCGGTGTTGGTGAACCAGCCCACGGTGTTGCGCCAGCTCAGCATTAGCGAGAGCTGGAGGGGTTCGCTGCTGGGGTTCTTGAAACGCCAGCGGAATACCGCCAGGGGCAGGCTGGTGTCGCGATAATTGCCGGGCAGGATCGGGCTGAAGCTCTCGCATTCCACCTGGGCCTGGAAGACGTTGCTGTAACTGAACCAGCTCAGGGGATAGCGGGCGCTGTAGGTGCCGGTGCTTTGTTCGGCGGTGCTGGCCGGGTACCACTGCCAGCTGGAGAGGGGGGCACCGGCGGCGGGGTTGGAAGCATCGGCCTGGGGTTTTACGGCCAGGGCATGGGCACGGCTTGTGTGGCCGTTGTCCTCAAACAGGGCGAATTGACAGTCGGGGATTGGGCCAAACCAGTGTTCGCCGCCATCCAGGTGCCAGAGGTTGAAGTCGCCGCGGGAACTACGGCCCAGGCAGCCGGCGCCAAAGCCCCCCAGGGGGGCCCCATGCCAGGGCCCGTCATCGAGGTTGCTGGCGTAACGCACCGTGTAGGGCTTTTCCCAGCCCAAACCAAAGGGGCGACTCCAGCTGGCGGGGGGGCTTTCCTGGCCGGAGTCGCGGCGCATCAGCTGCTTTAGCGCTCGCAGGCCCGGCAATGCCATGGAAGCTCAGAAGAAGGCCGCCAGCATCGCATCAACGGCTCAGGCCCAGCGCACCACGGGTCAGCGCACCAAAGGATCCCCGGCCAGCCAGCCGGCCCCGAGCCGTTGGGCGGCCAGGGCCCGTTGCTGTCCCACCTCCGCCGGGGGGGGGCGGCGGCCGATCATGGCCCCAGGCATAGGGGGGCTTCTGGGGCAGCAAGGGCGCTTGGAGGTGATCGGCACCGACGCCGGTGGTGTCCCGGCCCTGCCGGTGGCGGCCCAGC
>JBDLTB010000087.1:0-4945 GCA_039799245.1 Cyanobacteriota bacterium | reverse complement strand
GGGCAAAAAGTTGAAGCCCGCCGCCTCGGCCCTCTCCAGCCAAGGGGCCGGGTCCGGCAGCTGGATCCGCAGGGTGTCAAAGGCCGGTGCCGCCTCCAGCTGATAGCCCAGCTGGCCCAAGCCCAGGGCCAGGGCGGCCGTGAGCCGCTGCACTTGCTGGGCCTGGGCGGTGAGGCCCTCGGGGCCATGGTGCACCGCATAGAAACCGGCCAACACCGCCAACAGCACCTGGGCGGTGCAGATGTTGCTGGTGGCCTTTTCGCGGCGGATGTGTTGCTCGCGGGTTTGCAAGGCCAGCCGCAGGGCCAGCCGACCCTCCGCATCCTTAGACACCCCCACCAGCCGGCCAGGGATCTGGCGCCGGTGGGCTTCTGTGGTGGCAAAAAAGGCGGCGTGGGGGCCACCGAAACCAAGGGGCACCCCGAAACGCTGGGCACTGCCCACGGCGATGTCGACCCCCAGCTCGGCCACCGGCCGCATCAACACCTGGGCGAGGGGATCGACGCAGGCGATCACCAGCACCCCCGCCGCCTTAGCCCGGGCGATCACCGCCGCGGGATCGGGACAGGCGCCACTGGCGCCGGGCAGCTGTAGCAACAACCCAAAACTGGCTTCGCTGAACTGCATCGCCCCGGGCTCCCCCTGCAGCAGCTCAATGCCGAGCGGTTCCGCCCGGGTTTGGAGCACCGCCAGGGTTTGGGGGAAGAGGTCGGCCTGCACATGGAAGCGGCGGGCGCCGCTGGCACCCCTGGCACTGCGGGCCAGGGCCATGGCCTCCGCCGCCGCCGTGGCCTCATCCAGCAGGGAGGCATTGGCGATCGGCAGGCCGGTGAGCTCGGTGATCAGCGTTTGAAAATTGAGCAGCGCCTCCAGCCGCCCCTGGGCAATTTCCGCCTGGTAGGGGGTGTAGGCGGTGTACCAGGCCGGGTTTTCAAACACATGGCGCTGCAGCAGCGCCGGGGTCCAGCAGTCGTAATAACCCAGGCCGATCAGGCTGCGGTGCGCTTGGTTGGCCGCCGCCCGTTCGGCCAGTTCCGCTAGGGCCTGGCCTTCGTCACAACCATCAGGCAACCCATCCAGGGCCGCCGCGGCGGGCAACAGAATTTCCGCCGGCACACATTGGCCCAGCAATTCCTCCAGGTCGTTGCAGCCCAGCCGCTCGAGCATCAAGGCCTGGTCCGCCGGTGCTGGGCCCAGGTGGCGCTGCAAAAAAGGGCTTAGGGGAGTCCCGGGGCGGTGGTTTGCGCTGGCAACCATCAGGCTTCCCCTGCCAACTTGGCGCTATAGCTGGCCGCATCGAGCAGATCATCAAATTGCTCGGGCTCCGTGGCGCTGAGTTCCAGCAGCCAGCCGGCGCCGTAGGGGTCTTGCTGCAGCAATTCCGGTTGATCGATCACCGCTTGATTTACGGCCTTTACCATGCCGGTTAGGGGCGCATAGATCTCCTCCACTGCCTTCACCGATTCCACGGTGCCAAAGCGATTGCCCCGTTCCAACTGCTCACCCACCGCCGGTAATTCCACAAAAACGATGTCGCCCAGCTGATCCACCGCAAAGGCACTGATGCCCAGCCGCATCCCGGCGTCACTGGGGCCTGCATATTCATGGCTATCGGAGTAGCGCAGCTCAGCCGGAAAGGAGAGGGCCATCAGGGGGATTTAAGGGTGGGGGTGGGGATCGACTGGAAAACGCTGACAGTCTGGCTGATAGTTGCTCAATTCATTGCATCCAGGCGCGTGAGGGCCGCCGCCAGGGCAAGGGCGGCGTGGCTGCGGTGGGTGCCCCCCTGGCTGAAAAGCACGTAGGGCTCGCGCAGGGGCCCATCGGCCGAAAACTCACTGGTGCTGCCGTCAATAAAGGTGCCGCCAGCCATCACCAGCTCACTGGCATAGCCAGGCATCGGCGCCGGCACGGGATCCACATAGCCGCCCACCGGCGAACAGGCCTGGAAAGCCCGGCACACCTCCTGCAGGGCTCTGGGTTCACCAAAACGCACCGCCTGGATCAGATCAGTGCGTTCAGCCCCGGGTAGGGGTTGCACCGCCAGGTCCCGATCGGCAAACACCTGGGCCACCAGGTCTGCACAGATCAGCGACTCCGCCACCATCTGCGGCGCCAAAAACAGGCCCTGGAAGAGCAGGCGATGCAGGTCAAAGCCACTGCCCCCCTCAGAACCAATGCCCGGGGCCGTGAGCCGGCAGCAGGCCTGCTCCACCAACTCAGCCTTGCCCGCCACGTAGCCGCCGCTGGGGGCGATGGTGCCCCCCAGGTTTTTGATCAATGAACCGGCAATCAGGTCAGCCCCCACCTGGGGGGGCTCCAACGGCTCCACCAACTCGCCGTAGCAGTTGTCTACAAACACCACACAACCGGGCTGCAGCTCTTTAACCCGTTCGCAGAGGCGACCAATGCTGGCCACCGGCAGCGAGGGCCGCCAGCTGTAACCACAACTGCGCTGGATCAATACCATCCGGGTGGGCGGTGCCAGGGCCTCGGCCAGGCCCGCCCCATCCACCGCCCCGGTGGCCGTGAGCGGCAATTCGGCATAGCTGATCCCAAATTCCGCCAGGGAGCCCTGGCCCTGGCCGCGCACACCGATCACCTCCTCAAGGGTGTCGTAGGGGCGGCCGGTGAGCGAAAGCAAGCGATCACCAGGGCGCAGCACCCCAAACAGGGCCGCGGCGATCGCATGGGTGCCACTGACGAATTGCAGCCGCACCGCCGCCTTCTCCGCCCCCAGCACCCGGGCAAAAACCCGATCAAGGGTGTCGCGGCCCAGGTCGTTGTGGCCATAGCCACTCACCGAGGCGAAATGGTGGGTGCCAAGCCGTTCCGCTTGGAACGCCGCCAACACCTTGGCCAGCTGGGGTTGCACGGCGGCGGTGCGGCGGGCATCAGTGGCCACCAGCCGCTCCTGGGCGGCCGCCACGGCCCCCCAGGCGGCGCCACTGGCCAGGGGCCAACCCGGGGTTTTAAACGGCGACACCAGATCAAAGCAAGCTTCCCCAGCCTCCCCCAGCGCCCGCCTGGGGGGTCAGGCCGCTAAATTTTTGGGCTGGAAAGGACCAGCAAGGTTCTGGTTGCTCCTTGGGAGATTCGCTTGGTCGTTGCATCCACCTCTGCCCCCAGCGCCGAGGAACTGCTCTATGCCCCGCGCGGCCCCCTACCGGCCCAGCAACGCAAGCTCAAACGGGGCACCTTCGTTTTCATGTTGGCCAACCACGTGGGGGCAGTGGCGGCGCTGTTGCCGATGTTTTGGAGCTGGCAGGGGGTGCTGGCCTTTGCGGTTTTGTACTGGACCACGGTTTTAGGGGTAACCCTGGGCTTGCATCGGCTGGTGGCCCACCGCAGTTTTGAGGCGCCCCGCTGGCTTGAACGGGTCTTGGTGTTGATGGGCACCATGGCCTGCCAGGCGGGACCGCTGGAATGGGTGGGACTGCACCGCCACCACCACAAATTTTCCGATCAACCCAACGACCACCACGATGCCGGCCGCGGCCTCTGGTGGGCCCACAGCGGCTGGATGTTGCACAGCATTCCCGCCCTTGAACACAGCGAACGCTTCGTGGGCGACCTGCGCAAGGATCCGCTTTACCACTGGCTAGACCGCTGGTTCTTGCTGTTGCAGCTACCGGTGGGAGCGCTGCTCTACTGGATTGGCGAAGCCGGCCATGTGCATGGGGGGGGCCTAGGGATGCTGCTCTGGGGCATCCCTCTGCGGCTCACGGTGGTGTACCACGTGACCTGGTTGGTGAATTCCGCCACCCACTTCTTCGGCTACCGCAACTTCGATTGCCCAGATCGCTCCAGCAATTGCTGGTGGGTGGCAATCCTCAGTTTTGGCGAGGGCTGGCACAACAACCACCATGCTTTCCCCCATTCGGCCCGCCATGGCCTGCGCTGGTTTGAATTCGACATGACCTGGCAACACATCCGCCTACTGCGCAAACTGGGCTGGGCCAAAAGGATTCGGCTAGCCAAATACCCAGGCTGAGTTTTTAGAACTTAATTTGGTTAACGGCTGGCCACAAGTTTCTGAGGGAGCTGCCTAGCCATTGGCGGCAGGATTTGCTGCTTGATTGGCGGAGTGATTGACGGAGTGATTGGCTGCTTGATTTTTTTTGGGCTTGCCTGGGCTCAGTTGTGGTCTGCTGGTAGCCCCGGATCGATGCCAAGGGCGTTTTACCCATTCACTATCGATGCCTAGTTGGCGGTCATAACCCAGCCCCTAAGCGGCCTTGCGCAACTGGTCCAACAACTGATCGGCGCTGAGTTGCCCCGCCGGGGCAATGCCAACGGCCACCAGGGTGCGCTGCAGATCAGGCAATTCCGCATCCAGCTCCGCTGCGCTGTAGTCGCGCAGGCCAGCCATCACCTCGGCAAACCGCTCCCGCCGTTGGCGCTTCTCCACCCCATAGGCCGCCATCACGCTGTCTCGACACTGGCGCCAGGGCCGGCCGGCCGCCAACAATTCAGCCAGGGCTGCACTCAATATCGGTGCTTCCTGCTCACTGATGCGCAGGTCAAAGCCGGGGGGCACCGCCCGCAAGCCCACAAAAATTTCCAGCAGCTCCCCCGCCCCGAGCACGGCGCCGTCGGCGCCCACCAGGGCTACCGCCGACTGATTTAGGGCCGCCAACAGCTCTGGATCCGCGGCCAGGGCCCCTGCCGCCTCGGGGTAAAGCCGCTGATCCCCTGGGGCCAGCGGCTTTACCTGGGCCGCCGCCAACCAACGGTTACAACCGCCCAGGGCAAGAAATACCTCTGGGCCGGGGGAGGCCAGCTTGCGATTGCGCAGGTTGGAGAGCTGGGAACTGTGCAACCTGCCCAGATCTAGGCGCTCCGCCAGGGAGGGCAACACCCGGTGGGACCAGCCATTGCGCTCATGCCAAGCGCGCACCAAAGCGGCAAAGGCCCCATGGCCAGCCTCCAACTGCTCCCGGTA
>JBDLTB010000086.1:0-9685 GCA_039799245.1 Cyanobacteriota bacterium | reverse complement strand
GCTCATCGCGTATTCGAGATACGAGCGCTGCATCTCCTGATGCAGGGAAATCGGAACGATGCGCTCGTCCGCCATTCGGCGTGGCTTCAAGGCCTGAAGGTGCGGCTCAGCCTACAGATGCAGGCCAGCGCTACCGCCGCTTTGCTGGCATTAGTTGTCCTTGATGCCGGCTAAGCCGGTGGCCCGATCCACGGGCCCCTGCAGGCGTTCATCCTGGAAAAGGTTCTTGGTGGCCTGGCGCAGTTTTGGCCCCCAGAGCTGGTCTTTTTGGTAGCTATCCAGGGCGTATTCAGGTTCCTTAGCCAGGGCCTGGATCGCTAGGCCCACAGTGTCACTGGAGTTTTTGCCCTCCCCATAGAGGGCTGCGGCCAGGGCCAGGCTGGGTTCCGCCGCCCCTGGGCTGATTTCAAGGGCCCGGCGCCAACGGCTGATGGCTTCGCCGCTGCGGCCCTGTTCGTAGAGAACGATCGCTTGGTTATTAACCGCCTCCCAGAAATTCTTGCGCAGGCTGGCGGCTTTTTCAAAGGAGGGGAGGGCGGCCCCCAGTTCCTTCAGTTGGATCTGGGCGTTGCCCAGGTCGAAATAGGCACCTGGATTATTTGGATCAAGCCGCAAGCCCTCGCGGATAAGTTTTTGGGCTTCCTCCGGTTTGCCATTGCGCAGGTTCAGGGAACCCTCGGCAAACCACACCCCGGCGTTATTTGGATCCAATTGCTTGGCCCTGGCCAAGGCTTCAGCGGCCTTACCGGATTTTTCGCTGCGCAGTTCCGCCTCGGCTAGCACCAGCCAGGAACGGGGGTCCTGGGGCAGCACTTGCACCGCCAGTTTTGCCAGCCTCCTGGCCTCCTCCACCTGGCCGATCTGCAATAGCCCAGCGGCGGCCCCGGCAATGCCTATGCCGGCCTTGCCCAGGTCTTGGGCGCTGGGCACATACACGTAGGGCACCAGGGCCCGGGCGGGGGCTCCCGGTAGCCACATAGCGGCCGCCATCAGCGGTAGCAGCCACCGGCGCATGGCGGGTCAGCAAAGGGACCCCCAAGCCTAGGGGGTTTCATCGGGGCAATTTTCGGGGCTAGTTTTTACAGCTGCCCGCAGGTTGCGGCGCCACATCCAGGGTTTGATCCGGCGCAGGGCGGAGGCCCGCAGGGCTTCATCCCATTCTTCTTCCCCCCAGGCGAGCAGCGTTTCAGTGGTGGCCCCCAGGATCCAGGGCTTGGGCTGCAGTTCTGGGTCGGGGTTCCCCTGGGCCCGTTGTTGGTTCCAGGGGCACACCTCCTGGCAGATGTCACAGCCCGCCACCCAGCCATGCAGGGCGATGGGCAGGGTTGGTTCCCGGTTTTCAATGGTGTGGAAGGCGATACAGCGGCGGCTGTCCAGCACAAATGGTTCCGGCAGGGCGCCGGTGGGGCAGGCCTCCAGGCAGCGGCTGCAACTGCCGCAAAGGGGGGTGGCTGGGGTATCTGGGGTTAACTCCAGGTCGGTGAGCAGGTGGCCCAGCAGGAGCCAGGAACCATGGCTGCGGCTAATCAGATTGCTGTTTTTTGCGATCCAGCCGAGGCCGGCCTCCTCCGCCCAGGCCTTGTCCAGCAGCGGTGCCGTATCCACGCAGGCGCGCCAACGGCAGCCCGGCACCTGCTGCCCTAGCCAGCGCCCCAGGCGCCGCAGCCGCTGGTCGATCAGGCGGTGGTAATCGCGGCCCCAGCCATAGCGGGCGATGCGGGGGGCTGTGGGCGCCTGGTTTTCATCGACGTAATAGTTGAGCCCCACCGCCAGCAGGCTGCGCACGCCGGGCAGCAGGCTTTCCACCGCCTGGCGCCGGGGGTCGTTCATCCAGGCCATCTCTGCCTGGTGACCGGCCTGGAGCCAGCGGGCCAGGGCGGCGCTGCGCATTTGCAGTTGATCACCGCCAGGGACGGCTGCGATGCCGGCGACGGCAAAGCCTTCTTTGAGGGCCTGGGCTTTGAGAGCCAGGGCCCAGGCGGATGGATTGCCTTGGGGGTCGGCAAGGTGGTTCGGCACCCGTACAGTTGCGCCGCGATTGCATTCTCCCGTGCCCGAGCTTTCCCCTTCCCGGCTGTCTGGTTTGTTGCGCTGGATTGGCGGTGTGCTGGTGCTCGTGCTCGGTTTCGAGCTGTTGGCGGTGCTTTCTGCCAATGCCTGGGGGGAGGAAGCCTTCCGTCAGTTGGTGGTGGACACCCTGATCAAGGGTTCCCCCATGGCCCTGGTGGGCCTGCTGTTGATGTTGGTTGGCTCCCGCCTCGATAACCCCCAGCAGCAGCGCACCCCCCTGCGCTGGACAGTGTTTGGCGTGGGTATAGCCCTGGCGCTTTCCCTGTTGGTGGCGGTGCCGGTTTCGATCAGTGGCAACACGATCCTTGCGGCCCAGGCCGACCAGGCGGTGAATCAGAAGCGGGCTGAATTTGAGCGGGCTTCGGCCGAAAGCAACAATCCCCAACTGCTGGAAACCCTGGTGGGTCAGCTGCAGCAGGCCGGCCAGGTGCCCCCCGATGCCACCCCAGAGCAGCAGAAAGCCGAGGCCAAGCGCTTCATTGATGGCCGCCTTGGTCAGTTGAAGCAGCAGGTGCAACAGGCGGAACGGGCCCGCTCGCTCACCCTTGGTCAACGGCGCTTCAGTGGCACAGCCGTGGCCCTGGTGTTGGCCCTGGCCACCGCCGCGGTCGCCCTGGCGGCTGTGCTCTGAGCGGGCAGGCCCCTCGCTAAGTTGCAAGGGCGACACCCTGCGCAGGACCCGCCTTGGTGCAGACCCGCCCCAAACCAGAACCCCCCGTCAATGTGCGGCTGCAGCAGGACCTGAAAAATGACCTGATTGCAGGTTTGCTGGTGGTTATACCCCTGGCAACCACCATTTGGCTCGCCACTTTGGTGACCCGTTTTGTGGTGAGTTTTCTCACCTCAGTTCCGAAACAGTTCAATCCGTTTAATACGCTCAACCCGCTGCTGCAGGAGCTAATCAACCTGCTGGTGGGCCTGTTGGTGCCCCTGTTGGGCATCCTGCTGATTGGTTTGATGGCCCGCAACATTGTTGGTCGCTGGCTGTTGGATTTCGGTGAGGGCACCTTGGCCCGCATCCCCCTAGCCGGTTCGGTTTACAAAACCCTCAAGCAGTTGCTGGAAACAGTGCTGCGCGACAACAGCACCCGCTTCCGCCGGGTGGTGCTCGTGGAATATCCGCGGGAGGGCCTCTATGCCCTGGGCTTTGTGACCGGGGTGCTGGGGGCCACGGTGCAGGCCGGTTTCGCCCAGCCGATGTTGAGTGTGTTTATTCCCACGGCGCCTAACCCCACCACCGGCTGGTACAGCGTGGTGCCGGAAACCGCCGTGCGCGACCTAGACATGACCGTGGAGGATGCCTTCCGCACAATCATTTCCGCTGGCATCGTCAGCCCCGATGATCGTGAGAACCCAGTGAATCGCAGTTTTGCCAGTTTGTTGGCCCAGCTGCGGCCTAGCTCCGTTCCGGCACCCCCCAAGGCCTGATTTAGATGCAGAACCGATCCATTGCCCGGGAACTGGCCCTGTTGATCCTTGGTCAGTTCAATGAACGGGCCTCGGGCCCAGTGCCGGCCGACCAATTGCTAGCCCAGGCCCTTAGTTCCCTGAACAGTCACCTGCGGGAGGGGCTCGACCGCACGGAACAGGATTTGCAGCAGGCCCAGCAGGCGCTGTTGGACAGTGAATTGGTGGATGGCGAAGTGGTGCGGGTGCGGGAGCACCTCAGGCAGGGGCTGGAGCGGGCCGAGCAGGTGCTCAACCGGCTTTCCGCCAGCCTTGAATTACCGCGGCTGCTGATGCTGGCCGACCAGGAGGAGTTGCGGGCCTGGGCGTTGGCCCGTTCCCGCGCCGTTTTCCAAGCCCAACCCAGCTTGGATGAACGCATTGATGCGGTGATGGAGGGTTGGCGGTTGTTGCGTTTGCCCCGCATCGACCAAGACATCCTGCGGTTGGCGGTGGTGGAGATCGAACAGTTCAAGGTGCCGGCGGCGGTGGCCTGCAATGAGGCGGTGGAGCTGGCCAATCGCTATAGCGATGAAGCGGGCCGGCGCATGATCAACGGTGTGTTGCGCCGTTATACCAACGCGGTTCAGGCCTAGGTCATGGCGGAGTTCGATTGGTTCCAGCGGGAGACCGTCCCCCAGGCGGCGGAGCCGGAGGATGCCCTGGCCTGGGCGAAACAGGCCTATGCCCGGCTCAAGGCCCAGCAGCAGGGGGAAGCTGCCCCTGAAGCTGAGCCAGTGCCGGCCGCAACGCCCTCAGAACCAGCAGAAGAACCAGGTCTTTCCCTGCTGGAACAGGCGGCGGCCCAGCGCCAGGAACGCTTGGCCAGCCTGGTGGCAGCCGAAGCCGAGTCGGCCCCTGCAGCTGTTGCGCCAGCGGCAGCGCCAGCGGCTGTCGAAGCCGAACCCCAGCTGGGTCAACTGGACCAAGAATTCCTTTGGTCGGCGGAGGTGTTGGCGGCCCAGGGGCGGCGGGTGGAGCAGGTGTCGATGGAAGAAATCGATTGGCTCAGCCGCCTGCGCCGCGGCATGGAGAAAACCCGCCAGGGTTTTGTTACCCAGCTACTCGACAAGCTCGGCAGCGATCCCCTCTCCCTCGAATCCCTCGACGCCATCGAAACCCTGCTGCTCAAGGCCGACGTGGGGGTAGAGGCCACCGATCAGGTGTTGGAGAGCCTGAGGCGGCGCATGAATGAAACCGTGGTGGATGGCAGCGCCGCCTTGCAGTTGCTCAAGGAACAGCTGCGTGGGCTGCTGGATGCCCCCCTCCAGCGGGGGGCCCCGGCGCTGCTGGCCCCCCGCAAGGGGGTGCTGAATATTTGGTTGCTGGTGGGGGTCAACGGGGTGGGTAAAACCACCACCCTTGGCAAGCTGGCAAACCTGGCCGTGCGCAGTGGTTACAGCTGCCTGGTGGCCGCTGGCGACACCTTCCGGGCGGCGGCCGTGCAGCAATTGCAGGTGTGGGCTGAGCGCAGTGGCGTGGCGGTAATTGCCAATCCCTCCGCCAACGCTGATCCCGCCGCCGTGGTTTTTGACGCCATCGGTGCGGCCCGCTCCAAGGGTATTGAGCTGCTGTTGGTGGATACCGCCGGTCGGCTGCAAACCAAACACAACCTGATGGAGGAGTTGGCCAAGGTGCGGCGCATCATCGATCGCCTGGCGCCGGAGGCGGCGATCGAATCCCTGCTGGTTTTAGATGCCAGCCAGGGTCAAAACGGCCTGCGCCAGGCCATGGCCTTTGCCAAGGCGGCCGGGCTCACTGGGGTAGTGCTCACCAAGCTCGATGGCACCGCCCGGGGGGGGGTGGCCCTGGCCGTGGCCTCGGAGAGTGGCCTGCCGATTCGTTTTATTGGCGCCGGCGAGGGCCTGCGCGACCTGCGGCCTTTCAACAGCTTTGAATTTGTGGAGGCCCTACTGGCCCAGGGCTAACCCCAGGGCGCGATTACACCAATATCGCTAATTTGTAGGCCCCTGCGGCAGCCCCATGGGCGCATCGCCGCCATTTCACCGCCCCCAGGTATCGATCACCCCCGCCGCCTCCCTACGGCAGCTGATCGACAGCCTCAACCGCGAGCAGCGCCGCAATCAGGAGTTGCTGGCCTCCTTGGGGTTTGCCCTGCGCAGTTTCACCAACCTCAGCCGTTTTCTTGAGTTGGTGCCCCTGCTCACCGCCCGTTTGGTGGAGGCGGAGGGGGCGGTGCTGCTCACTTTCCGCAGTGATGGCAGCCTCTGGCGGGAGCAGTTGCATTGCTCCTGTCCCGAGCGTTGCGCTGAGTTGATGCGGCTGCTGGCTGGCCTCCAAGAAAAAGATCTGGACCGGGAGGCCGGCGATGAGGCCATGGCCTCCCGGCTGGATCAATTGGTGCGGCGCCAGCTGGGGGATGTGCAGCTGTTTGGCACCTCAGTGGTGGCCAAAAACCGCCAGCGGGGTCGGCTCTATGTGTTCAGTGCTGATCCGCAGTTTTCCTGGAGCGAGGTGCGCCGCCGCCATGTGCAACTGGTGGCCGATCAAACCGCTGTGGCGATCGAAAACGAACTGCTATTTGAACAGATGCGCTTGCACCAGCGCCTTGACCAACAGCTCAGCATTGGCGGCGAAATCCAGGCCCAGCTCCTACCCGACCGTTGTCCAGTGATTGAGGGGGTGGAATTGGCGGCCCGGTGCCGGCCGGCTTTCCAGGTGGGCGGCGACTACTACGACTTCATCCCCACCAAGCCGCAATTAACCGGTAAACGCCGCGAACAGGGGCCCTGGGCCCTGGTGATGGGTGATGTGATGGGTAAGGGGATCCCCGCTGGTTTGTTGATGACCCTCTTGCGGGGCATGTTGCGGGCGGAGGTGCTCACCGGCTTACCCCCCGATCGCATCCTCCATGACCTCAACCAGCTGGCCCAGGAGGATCTGGCCCACTCCAACCGTTTTGTCACCCTCTTTTATTCGGAATACAACCCCCGCACCCGGCTGTTGCGCTACAGCAATGCCGCCCACAATCCACCCTTGCTTTGGCGCCGTCAGGGCCACAGCGTGGAGCGCCTTGACGCCCCGGGGCTGCTGATCGGTTTGCAACCGAAGGCCGACTACGGCTGTGAACAGGTGCAGTTGGAACCGGGGGATGTGCTGCTTTATTACACCGATGGTGTTACCGAAGCCAGTGGGGTGGGCGGCGAACGCTTTGACGAAGAGCGTTTGATGCGAGCCCTGGCGGCGATTTGCAAGGGGGGCAGCAGTGCCCAGGAGATCCTTGATCAGCTGTTTGCCCGGCTTGACCGCTTTGTGGGGGTGGGGCGCCAGCTGGAGGACGATGCCTCGGCGGTGGTGTTGAAGGTGAAGGAGGAACTGGTGCTGCCTAGCCTGTAGCGCTAAGCCGGGGAATGGGGATGGTGGCGTCGGAAGGGGTGACCGGTGGGGCTGGTGCTGGCTGGAGCGATCGCTTTGAGCAGGGCTTACATCCGGCCATTGAGCGCTTCAATGCCTCGATTGGCTTTGATATCGAGCTGTTGCAGCAAGATCTCCAGGGTTCCGTGGCCCATGCGCGGATGCTGGGCCGCTGCGGCCTGATCAGTGCGGCCGAGAGTGCCCAGCTGATTGAGGGGCTTGAAACCGTGCGGCAGGAGGCGGCCGCTGGCCAGTTTCGGCCCGGTTTGGAGGCGGAAGACGTGCATTTCGCCGTGGAGCGGCGTTTGATTGAGCTGCTGGGGCCCCTGGGCAAAAAGCTGCACACCGGCCGCAGCCGCAATGACCAGGTGGGCACCGACCTGCGGCTCTGGTTACGTCAACGCATTGATGGCCTCGACGGCTCCCTACGCCGGTATCAGCGGGCCCTGTTTGAGCACGCTGATCAGCATCTCCACACCTTGATTCCTGGCTACACCCACCTGCAGCGGGCCCAGCCCCTCTCCCTGGCCCACCACCTGCTGGCCTATGTGGAAATGGCGGAGCGCGATCGCCTGCGGCTCCAGGATGTGCGCCGCCGGGTAAATATTTGTCCGCTGGGGGCGGCGGCCCTGGCCGGCACCCCCCTGCCGATTGACCGGCGCCAAACGGCGGAGGAACTCGGTTTTGATGCCATCTACGCCAACAGCCTTGATGCGGTGAGCGATCGCGATTTTGCGGTGGAGTTCAGCGCCGCCGCGGCCCTGGTGATGGCCCACCTCAGTCGCCTCAGTGAGGAGGTGATCCTTTGGGCCAGTGAGGAATTTGGCTTTGTGCGCCTCACTGACCGCTGTGCCACCGGCAGCAGCCTGATGCCCCAGAAGAAAAACCCTGACGTGCCGGAACTGGTGCGTGGCAAATGTGGCCGGGTGTTTGGCCATCTCCAGGGCCTGCTCACGATGCTCAAGGGGTTACCCCTGGCTTACAACAAGGATTTCCAAGAAGACAAAGAAGCCCTATTCGATGCCGTGCGCACCACTGAGGATTGCCTGGAAGCCATGGCGATTCTGTTGGAGGAAGGCATCAGCTTCAGGCCCGATCGTCTGGAGTTGGCGGTGGGCAGCGACTTCTCCAATGCCACCGATGTGGCTGACTATCTGGTGGCTAAGGGGGTGCCCTTCCGGGAGGCGTATCAGTTGGTGGGGGGGTTGGTGAAGACCTGCCTCCAGGAATCGATCTTGTTGCGGCAATTCCCCCTGGAGCGCTGGCAGGGGCTGCACTCAGCCTTCGGGGCGGATATTTTTGCGGCAATTACGCCGCGGCAGGTGGTGGCTGCCCGCACCAGTGAAGGGGGTACTGGCTTCAGCCAGGTGCAGGGGCAATTAGACCGTTGGCGGCCTGTTTTGATGTTGTCTTGAAAACATCAGCAAATTGGGTGGCGCCGGTCTAGATTCGATGTTGATCTCCACCGGGTGTGGCGATCTTTCCGTGTCCATTCAACGGTCCAATCGGTCCCTACGGCCAGTGAGCATTTTTGTCGGCAACCTCCCCTTCCGTGCGGAACAGGAGGACATCATTGAATTGTTCGCCGCCTTTGGCGAAGTGAGCAACTGTTCCCTCCCCTTGGAGCGGGACACCGGTCGCAAACGGGGCTTTGCCTTTGTGGAAATGGCCGATGACGCCTCCGAGGAGCGCGCCATTGAGGCCCTCCAGGGCACAGAACTTATGGGTCGCCCCCTTCGCATCAATAAGGCCGAACCCCGCGGTGGTGGCGGTGGTGGTGGCGCTGCCGCTGCCCCCCGCCGCAATGGCGGTGGCTACGGCGGTGGCGGTGGGGGCGGCTATGGGGGCGGCGGCGGTGGTGGTCGCTACCAAGACCGTGGTGCCGGCGGCGGCGGTTATGGCGGTGGCGGTTACGGCGGTGGCGGTGCCGGTGGCGGTTACGCAGGCGGTGGCGGTGAGCGCAGTTCCGGTGCCCGGGGCTGGGAAGATCGCAGCTACGGCTCCCGCGACACAGCCCCTGCGCCCGCCCCTGACTTTGCCGCTGCCCCTGAGCCGAGCCGCGACAGCTTTGACGACGGCCGCAGCCGCCGCCGCCGGGGCGGTGGTGATCGTCCGGCCGCCCCAGCGGAAGATTGGGGCGACTACGGCGGCGCTGAGGGTTGATCTGCGGAGGGCTGGTGATCCAGCCCTAAGCGCTTCAGAGCTGACGGCTTTCCAGGGCCCTGGAAAGCCGATCTGCTGCTGCGGCCAATTGGGATTGGGGGTCGGGGCTGCCCTCGGCGGCCTCCTGGCGCTTGAGGCTTTGCATCGCCCGCACGATCAGAAACACCACGAAACTGATCACCACGAAATTGATTACGGCCACCAGCAGATAGCCGGCGGGCCAGGCATTGATCTGATCGATCCCAAGGCTTTTAAGGCTGGGGGTGAGCAGTTGACCCATCACTAAACTCACCACCGCATCAATCACCTTGCCGAAGGCGCCGCCGATAACCACGGCGATGGCAAGATCTACCACATTGCCTCTGTTGAGAAAGTCGCGAAAGTCGCGCAGAAAGCTGGTGGCTCTGGAACGTCCCATGGAAAACCCATTTCAACAAGTGCTGATATAGGGGGGGTTGATTAACCAAGTGTTAACTAATAATTAGTTAGAGCCCAGCAGCTTCCAGCTGTTGGGCGGCTTGGTCCAGCACCTCGGGCCCGGCCGTGCGCCCGCCAGCAGCTTCCCCCAGCTGCCGGCGCCAGTGCCGGGCCCCACTCACCCCTTCCACCAGGTGCACCAGGTGCCGGGCGA
>JBDLTB010000085.1:0-13004 GCA_039799245.1 Cyanobacteriota bacterium | reverse complement strand
GGGTGGTGGCCGTGTTCCAGCCGCACCGCTACAGCCGCACGGCGGAGTTCATGGAACGCTTTGCCAGCGCCCTCACCCAGGCGGATGTGGTGTTGCTAGCCCCCCTCTACAGCGCCGGTGAGGCACCGATCCCTGGGGTGAGCAGTGAGGCCCTGGCCCAACAGTTAGCAGGTCTGGGCTGCCAGGCCCAGGCCTGCCCCAGCCTTGAAAACCTGGCCAGCGTCAGCCTGGAGCTCAGTGCCCCCGGTGACCTATTGCTGGTGATGGGGGCCGGGGATGTGAATCGACTCTGGGATCACCTGGAGGCCTGCCACTCCGACCCAGGGCTGCCGGCAGCCGCGTGAAATACAGGTCTGAGGTGGGCCTGGCGGACTTCACCACCTGGAAGGTGGGGGGCCTGGCCGAACACTTTGCGGAACCAGAAAACCAAGAAGAACTGCTGCAACTGCTGCACTGGGCCGAGGCGGAGGGCCAAAGCCTGCAGCTGATTGGGGCCGGCTCCAATCTTTTGATCAGTGACCAGGGGTTGCCGGGGTTAGTGATCTGCACCCGCCGCCTGCAGGGGGCCCAGCTGGATCCCGCCACTGGGGTGGTGGAGGCCCAGGCGGGCGAACCGATCCCCACCCTGGCCCGCCGGGCCGCCAAGGCGGGCCTAGGGGGGCTGGAGTGGTCGGTGGGCATCCCCGGCACCGTGGGGGGCGCCGTGGTGATGAATGCCGGCGCCCAGGGGGGCTGCCTGGCCGACTGCCTGCTGGATGTGACCCTGATTGATCCAGCGGGGGGGGAAGCGTTTGTGTTGCCCGCCGCGGCCCTGGCCTATGGCTACCGCCACAGCCGCCTGCAGGCGGAAACCTGGGTGGTGCTCTCGGCCCGCTTCCAGCTCCAACCAGGGGAAAGCCCAGCCGCCGTAGGGGCCCGCACCAGCGCCAACCTGCAGAGCCGCACCAGTAGCCAGCCTTACCACCTACCCAGCTGCGGCAGTGTGTTTCGCAACCCCGAACCCCTCAAGGCCGGGCAACTCATCGAAGCTTTAGGCCTTAAGGGTTATCAAATCGGTGGGGCCCAGGTATCAACCCTGCACGCCAATTTCATCGTGAACACCGGCGGCGCCCAGGCGGCCCACATGGAGGCCCTAATCCGCCATGTGCAAGCGGAGGTGGAAAGGGCCCATGGCCTGCACTTACACCCCGAGGTGATGCGGCTCGGCCCCTTTGCCTAATCTGCTGGTTCACGCTTTCGTGCGATGGCTGGCTTCGGTCTCCCCAATTTCGGACAGCTCACCGAAGCCTTCCGCAAGGCCCAACAGATCCAGCAGGACGCCCAGAAACTCCAAGAGGAGCTGGATGCCATGGAGATCGAAGGCAGCAGCGTTGATGGTCGGGCCAGCATCTGGCTTTCCGGCAACCAGCAGCCCCTGCGGGTGCAGCTGGCCCCGGAGCTGCTGGCGGAAGGCCAGGCGGCCGCTGAAGCCGCCACCCTCGAGGCCCTCCAGAACGCCTATGCCAAATCGGCCGCCACCATGAAGGAACGCATGGAGGAACTCACCGGTGGCCTCAACCTGCCGGGCCTCACGGGCCTAGGCGGTTGAGGCCTGCCAGCACCGCCTAGGCCCCCGGCTCAAATAGGGCGCGGTAGTAGCCGTAGCGCTCCCAATGGCGGTCGATGGCACAGCCCGGCTCCTGCAGGTGGCGGCAATCGCGAAAACGACAACGGGCGCCGGCCTGCTGCTGGCGCCGGATTTCTGGAAACACCAGGGGCCACTGGCTGGCATCGGTGGGTAACTCCGGGCGGTTAAAGCCCGGGGTATCGGCCAGCAGGGTATCCACCGCCAGGTCGTGGAGTTCCACATGGCGGGTGGTGTGGCGCCCCCGCTGCAGCTTTCCAGACACCGCCGCCGTGCGCAGGGCCAGGGCCGGCACCAGGGCATTCAGCAGGCTGCTCTTACCCACCCCACTGGGGCCACAGAGCACTGATACCCCCCCCTGCAGCCGCTGGCGCAGGGCCCCTAGGGCCAGGGGGTCGCCGCGGCCGATGGCCTGGGCGCCATAGCCCCAGGCGGCCAAACGCTCGATCCAGCGCTGCCCTAGGGCCGGCTCCACCAGATCCGCCTTGCTCAGCAACACCAGCACCTCCAGGCCGGTGGTTTCGGCGCAGATCAGGAAGCGACTGAGGCCCTCGGGTTCCAGCTGGGGCTGGGCCAGGGCCACCACCACCACCACCCGATCGGCATTGGCCAAGGCGGGGCGTTGCAGCTCGCTGCGGCGGGGTTCCAGGGAGGCCACCGCCGCCCGCCCATCGGTCCAATCGAGCCCCTCAAGCCCCACCCAATCGCCCACCATCACCTGCTGACCCCCATGGGCCAGGCGGCTGCGCCGGGTACAAAGCAATAGACGCTGGCCGGCGGGACCTGGCTGCTCCAAGCGCACCCGACAGAAATTGGCCTCCAAGGCCATTACCTGGCCGCGGACGGCCTCAACCACGGGTGATCCGCAATCGCACGGCCCCATCAGCCAGCAATTGGCGTTCGATGGCCGCCACCAGGCCGCTGCTGTCCCCCTGCAGTCCTTCCCTCACCAACAGATCCGGTTCCCCCCCATCCAGGTCCACCGTGAGGCTCTCGCCGGGGGCCAACTTTTCGAGGGCCAGCTTGGTGCGGATGAAATTAAGCGGGCAGGGGGTGCCGCGCAGGTCGAGGGTCACTGGAAGAGGCCGCCGAACAGGCCCCCCTTGCCCTTGGGATGGTTGGCGGCAATGGTGGCCAGCTGCTCCAGCAGCTCCCGCTCACTGGCATCAAGTTTCTGGGGAAGCAGCACCTTGACGCTGAACAGATGGTTGCCCCGGGCCACGGGGTTGCCCAGGCGCGGCACACCCCGGTCCTTAAGGGTGAGCACCGTGCCGGGCTGGGTGCCGGCGGGAATCTGAAATTCCTCCGGCCCATCCACGGTATCCACCTGGAGTTTGTCGCCAAGGATCGCCTGCAGATAGCTCACCGCGAGCTCCGAATGGATGTTGATGCCATCGCGGCGCAACTTGGGATCTGCCTGCACAAACAACACCACATACAGATCCCCGGAGGGCCCGCCCCGCTGGCCGGCGTTGCCTTCGCTGTTCACCCGCAGGCGGGTGCCGGAATCCACCCCGGCGGGAATGTTGATTCTCAACTTCTTGCGCACCTGTTGCACCCCCTGGCCACTGCAGTCGCCGCAGGGGTCGGCAATCACCTGGCCTGAGCCCTCGCAGGCGGGGCAAGGGGCCACCTGGGTGAAGGTGCCAAAGGGGGTGCGGGTGGCCCGCCGCACCTGGCCGGCCCCGCCACAGGTGCTGCAGCCCACCGGGCCACTGCCGGCCTTAGCGCCACTGCCCTTGCAGGTGCCGCAGGTTTCCAGGTGGCGGATCTGGATTTCCTTCTCCTCGCCAAACACCGCCTCCTTGAAGCTGATGTTGAGGTCAAAGCGCAGGTCATCGCCCTGGCGCGGTCCCCGGGCCCGCTGGGCGCCAGCGCCGGCCCCGGCGGCCCCACCGAAACCACTGAAAAAGGTCTCGAACAGATCGGCAAAGCCGCCCATGTCGCCCATGTCTGGGGACCCGCCGGCCCCAGACACCCCAGCCTCGCCAAATTGGTCATAGCGGGCCCGGGTCTTGGGATCGCCCAGCACCTCATAGGCCCGGCCCACCTCCTTGAACTTGTCCTCCGCCCCCGGCTCCTTGTTGACATCCGGGTGGTACTGGCGGGCCAGCCGCCGATAGGCCCTTTTCAGGGTGTCGGCATCGGCATCCCGGGAAACCCCCAGCAGGTCGTAGTAATCAGCCATCAGTTCGCTTCAGCACCAGCGGCGGCCGGACCAGGACCCATGGACACCTTCACCCGGGCATGGCGCAGCACCCGGCCCTCCAGGTGATAACCCCGCTGCAACTCCTCGATCACCAGATCCTCGGCATAGAGCTCACTGGGTTCGCGCAACAGGGCCTCGTGCAGCGAGGGATCAAAGGCTTCGCCTTCCACCCGCATCGGCGAAACCCCCAGCTGTTTGAGAACCTCTACAAACTGTTTGTAGAGGTTTTGATAGCTGCGATGCAGCGCCTGGGCCTCCTCAGATTCGGGGTTGAACTGCTGGCGGGCCCGCTCGAAATTGTCGACCACCGGCAGGATTTCACTGAGGGTGCTGCAGGTGAGTTGCACCTTGAGGTCTTCAGCTTCGCGCTGCTGGCGCTTGCGGAAATTATCGAAATCAGCGGCGATGCGCATGTATTGACTGCGCATGGCCTCGTGCTCCTGACGCAGGCCGGCCAGGGTTGCCTCCAGGTCTGGGGCCTGGTCAGCCGTGGCTGGGGTGGAAGCCTCTGGAGCAGTGGCTTCTGGGGGGGCAGGCTCAGCGGCCGGGGTCGGCAGCTCCACCCCTGCTTCAGCCTCAAAAGGGGAGGGGGAGGCGGGGGACTCTCCGTTCATGCGGCAGACCGTTGGAACCTCAACATGTTGCTGGTGCGACGGCACCTGAATCAAGGGAGGGAAACCCCGCCATCCTGGGGCAATTGTGGGGAGGGCAGTGGAACGCTTTGAGCTGAGCGATAGTTTCGAGAGCTTTGCCCCCCCGGAAGCCCCTGAGGGGCCGGATCTGGAGCAAAGCGCCGCCGATGCCAGCGCCTCCCCGGTGGTGCAGCTGGCGGATCGAATCATGGTGCGCGCCCTAGCGATTGGCGCCAGCGACATCCACGTGGAACCCCAGGAAAAGGGCCTGCAGGTGCGACTGCGGCTGGATGGGGTGCTGCAAAAAGCCTTTGAATCGCTGCCCTCGAAGGTGATTCCGGCCCTCACCAGTCGCTTCAAAATCATGGCCGACCTCGACATCGCCGAGCGACGGTTACCCCAAGACGGTCGGATCCGGCGCCACTACAAGGGCCGCACCGTGGATTTCCGCGTAAACGTGCTGCCCAGCCGCTTCGGCGAAAAAATTGTGCTGCGGCTGCTGGATTCCAGCGCCGCCCAACTGGACCTGGACCAATTGGTTACCGACCCCGTCGCCCTGGCGGAAATCCGTGACATGGGCCGCAAGCCCTACGGAATTCTGTTGGTGACGGGACCCACCGGTTCAGGTAAATCCACCACCCTCTATTCGCTGCTGGCGGAACGCAACGACCCAGGCCTAAACATCTCCACGGTGGAGGACCCGATCGAATACACCCTGCCGGGCATCACCCAAACCCAGGTGAATCGCGACAAGGGGCTGGATTTCTCCCAGGCACTCCGCGCCTTCATGCGCCAGGACCCCGATGTGTTGCTGGTGGGGGAAACCCGGGATCTGGAAACGGCAAAAACCGCCCTGGAGGCGGCCCTCACCGGCCACCTGGTGCTCACCACCCTGCACTGCAACGACGCCCCCAGCGCCGTGGCCCGGCTGGAGGAAATGGGGGTGGAAACCTTCCTGCTCAGCGCCTCCCTGATTGGGGTGCTCTCCCAACGGCTGCTGCGGCGGCTCTGCCAGCACTGCCGCCAGCCCCACCAGCCCCAGGAGGCGGAGCTGGCCCGGGTGGGCCTGCTGGCCAGTGACCCCGCCAACCTCAATTTCTTCAAGATCCCTGCCAATAACCACTGCCCCCACTGCGGCGGCATGGGCTATCGCGGCCGGGTGGGGGTATACGAAGTGATGCGAGTGAATGAAGCCATGGCCGCAGCCATCGGTAAGGGCACCGCCACCGACCAGCTGCGCCGCCTGGCCATGGCCAACGGCATGAAAACCCTGCTGAGTTATGGGCTGGAACTGGCCCAACAGGGCCTCACCAGCCTGGAGGAGGTGGAACGGGTGCTACTCACCGATTCGGGCCTCGAACAGGAAATTCGGGCCCGGCAGATCAGCACCGCCACCTGCCGGGGCTGTGGGGCCGGCCTAAGGGATGAATGGCTTGACTGCCCCTATTGCGTCACCCCCAGGGGCACACTGCAGAAGTAAGTACAAAAATAAGCCTGGGGCCCATGGAGCTGCAAATCGAACAGCTGATGGAAAGCTTGGTGGAGCGGGGCGGCAGTGACCTGCACCTCTCCGCCGGGCTGCCCCCCTACGGCCGCTTCAGCGGCAAGCTGGAGCCCATGGGGCCGGAAGCCCTTAGCGAGGAAGCCTGCAACCGCCTGATCTTCACGCTGCTCAACAACAACCAGCGCAAACAACTGGAACAAAACTGGGAACTCGACTGTTCCTATGGCCTACGCGGCATCGCCCGCTTCCGGGTGAATGTTTATCGACAAAAGGGCTCCTATGCCGCCTGCCTGCGGGCCCTGGGTGACCGCATCCCCAGCCTTAACCAACTGGGCCTACCGGCCATTGTTAAAGACATCAGCGAACGTCCCAGGGGGCTGGTGTTGGTGACCGGCCCCACCGGCTCCGGTAAAACCACCACCCTGGCCTCGCTGCTGGAACACATCAACCAAACCCGGGCTGAACACATCCTCACCGTGGAGGATCCGATCGAATTTGTGTATCACTCCGCCCGCAGCGTGATTCACCAACGGGAACTGGGGGAAGACACCCGCAGCTTTGCCAATGCATTGAGGGCGGCCCTCCGCGAGGACCCCGATGTGATTCTGGTGGGGGAAATGCGGGACCTGGAAACCATCCAACTGGCAATCACCGCCGCCGAAACAGGCCACCTGGTGTTTGGCACTTTGCACACCAGCTCCGCCGCCCAAACCGTAGATCGCATGGTGGATGTGTTCCCCCCCAGCCAACAAACCCAGATTCGGGTACAGCTCAGCGGCAGCTTATTAGCAGTTTTTTCCCAAACCCTCTGCCAACGGCTTAATCCACCGGCGGGGAGTTTTGGGCGGGTGATGGCCCAAGAAATCATGATTAACACCCCCGCCATCGCCAACCTGATCCGTGAAGGCAAAACCGCCCAGCTCTATTCCCAGTTACAAACTGGCGGTCAATACGGCATGCAAACCCTGGAAAAAGCCCTGGCCAACTTGATCCATGCGGGGGCGATTAGCAAGGAGGAGGCCCTAGCCAAGGCCGGCAAACCAGACGAACTAATGCGCCTGGTGGGTGACAACTAATGGCCAACCAAACCTTTGAGGCCACCTACAAAGACCGCCAGGGAAAAGAAAAATCCCTACGACTTCAGGCCCCAGACCTGCAAAGTGCCAAGCGCAGCCTGCGCCAGCGGGGCATCCTCACCATCAGCCTAAAAACCGCCAGTGCCAGCGGCGAAAAAATGGCCCGGGGCCTCAGTCTTAATTTTGAGAAACCTCCTGGGGTGCGCGAAAAAGCTATTTTTGCCAACAAGCTGGCCGCCCTGGTGAGTGCCGGGGTACCGATCGTGCGCAGCCTTGATCTGATGGCCCAGCAGCAGAAAATGCCGCTGTTTAAAAAAGCAATCAGCCGGGTTTCATTAGATGTAAACCAAGGGGCCTCCTTGGGGGCCGCCATGCGGCGCTGGCCCCAGGTGTTTGATGCCCTCACCGTGGCGATGGTGGAGGCCGGCGAGGCGGGGGGCGTGCTGGAGGAGGTGCTGAAACGGCTGGCGAAATTATTGGAGGACAACGCCAAATTGCAAAACCAAATCCGCGGTGCCCTGGGCTATCCGATAACGGTGCTAGTGATCGCCATTTTAGTGTTTCTAGGCATGACGATCTTCCTGATTCCCACCTTTGCGGGCATCTTCAAAGATCTGGGGGCTGAGTTACCAGTTTTCACCCAAATGATGGTAAATCTCAGCGACTTGTTGCGCTCCTCCTTTTCGATTGTGCTGGTGGGGGGGTTGTTGCTGGCGGCCTGGATATTGCGCCGCACCTATGGCACCCGCCAGGGTCGCCGTCAGATCGACAGATTTATGCTCAAACTACCGCTATTTGGTGACCTAATTCAGAAAACTGCCACCGCCCAGTTCTGCCGCACCTTCAGTTCCCTCAGCCGCGCCGGCGTGCCAATCCTGATGGCCCTAGACATTGTGCGAGACACCGTGGGCAACAGTGTGCTCGCCGATGCGGTGGAGGGTTCCAAGCTGGAAGTACAAGATGGGGGCATGCTTAGCCATGCATTAATTCGCCGCAATGTGTTCCCAGATATGGCGATGAGCATGCTGGCCATCGGCGAAGAAACCGGCCAGATGGATGCAATGCTCTCCAAGGTGGCAGATTTCTATGAGGATGAAATTGCCGCCACCGTAAAGGCAATGACCGCCATGCTGGAACCGGCGATGATCGTGCTGGTGGGCGGAATTGTGGGCTCAATTCTGTTGGCCATGTACCTGCCGATGTTCTCCGTTTTCGACAAGATCAAGTAGCGGCTTCTGCTGCAAAAGCCACTGGCCCAAGCGGGCACTGCCATAGGCCGAGAGATGGTCATGGTCTGCATAGAGCGGCAGCGGGCCGGCGCTGTTGGCGCACAGCTCAGCCCCACAGAAAAACGGCAGGGGATCGAGGATCCCTAGGCCTGGCACCAGGGCCTGGAACTGACGCATGCGCACCAGGGCCGGCTGGCGCTCGGCCTCAAAGCTGGCGCGCTGCAGCTGGCAATCAGGCTTGAGGCGCCCCTGCCAGCCCAGGCACTGTTTGCCCAACACGGCGTACACCGGCCAGGGGGCCAGCAGGTAGGCCTGCACCCCCCGCTGGCCCAGGGCCCGCAGGCCCGGGGCAAACTCCGGGCCCGCCAGGGGCCGCCGCAGGTCCCGGTAGAGGCGATTAGTGAGCCTGGGCCCTTGGCGCGGTAAGCGCAGGCTGGGTAACAACAACAAATCCCCAGGCCGGGCCTGCCGCTGCACCAGGGCCAGGGCCGCCCGCTCATAGCCAATGCAGCGGCTCGGATCAAAGCTGTAGGACACCAGGGAACAGCCCCCCAGGCCGGGGGGGCTAATCACCAGGGCCTCCAGCTGCGGTTTGGCCGCCACCACCACCCGCAGGGCCGCCACCAGGGAACCCCCATGGGAATCCCCCAGCACAAACAGGCGCTGGCTGGCGCCAGGGGGCCTCTGGGGGGAGCGGACCAGCGTGAGGGCCAGGGCTGGGTGGGCTAGGCGTTGGGCCTGGGCTTCCCCCTGGAACCGGGGGCCGAGTAAATCCCGCAGCGGCCGGGGATCCTCCGCCCTCCAGGCCAACTCCGAAAAGCGGGCCAACCCCGAGAGCTGGCGCAGGCCGGCGGCCTGACTATCCAGCAACAACAGGCCCGTAAAACCACCGGCACAAAAAACAGCCAGCCGCCGCAAGGAAAGCGTTCGGCAAAAGCGCTGCTCCACAAACCGATAGGAAGCAATTGATAGCAGCAGGGTTGAAACAATTGCCACCGGCAGCCATAGGCCGGAGCTCTCGCCAAATAGATAACGGCTAAAAACAATGCAAGGCCAGTGATACAGATAAAGCGAATAGGAGCGCCGACCCCACCAGCCCAGCCCCGGGGCCCCAGCCCACCAGCCGGTGCCCCGCAAAGCACCAGAAGCGAGCAGCCCCAGGCTGGCGGCCACGGGCCAGAGGATGCCCGGCCATGGGTACCAACCTTTATCTGATAGGCCCCAGAAGGAAAGCAACAGGATCCCCAGGCAGATCGGCCCTACGGCACGGCTCGCCAATAACTGCAGCCCCTGGCGATGGCGGGGGGATTCCAACGCCAAACAGAGCAGCACCCCAGCGGCCAATTCCCAGAAGCGAGTCAGGGGGCTGAGGTAAGCCAGCTGGGGGTTCAGCAGCGACAGCAGCGCACAGCTGACCAGAGAAGCTGCCGTAAGGAAGGCCAGCAGCCCAGCCCAGGGCCGGGCGAGGGGCCGGGGGGCAAAACTGCCCAACAGGGGCAGAAACAGGAGGGGATAAAGCAGATAAAATTGCTCCTCTATGCCCAGGGACCAGCTATGCAGATAGGGATTTAAATACTCATCTGGACTGAAGTAATCCCTGTGCTCAAAGATCAGCTTTAGGTTTGAAATTCCCAGAAAACTTGTTAGTGAATAACCTGAAAAACTATGAAATAAACGTTTGTCATAGATCAGAAATGTGGCCAGGGCAATCAGGCCTATGCACACCACCAGTGGTGGATAAATTCGACGGATTCGCCGCGCCAGATACTCGCCAAAACCGACTGGCCGCTGGTGCTGGGCCTGGCGGGCCAGCAACGCATAAGTAACCACATAACCAGAAATAACAAAGAACACATCCACCCCGGCATAGCCGCCGGGCAACCAAGCGGGGAAGAGGTGAAACAGGATCACCGCCAGCACAGCCACCCCCCGCAGGGCCTGGATGTCTTGGCGATAGGGATAAACCCCAGGCTGGGCCCCGCTCATCCCGCCGCCGCCGTGCCCGCCAACCAGCCACTGGTCCAGCAGTGCTGAAAATTAAAGCCACCGGTGACCCCATCCACGTCGAGCACTTCCCCAGCGAAATAAAGGCCGGGCCACCGCCGACTTTCCATGCGGGCCAGGTGCACCTCCCCCAGGGCCACCCCCCCGGCGGTAACAAATTCCTCGCCAAAGGGGCCGCGGCCAATTACGGGGTAATGGCTGCGCTGCAGCACCTCCCATAGCCGCTGTTCCCCCTGGCGGGTTAGTTCACCCCAGGGCTGGCTGGGGTTCAGGTCGGCCTGGGCCAGCAGGGCCCCCCAGAGCCTCCGCTTCAGCTGCTCCAGCGGTCGACCATTGCCCAGCTGGCGGCGGGCCAACTCCCGGCGGGCCTGGCGCAATTGCTCCCGCAGGGCCCCTGGGTCCTGGCCGCCGGTCCAATCCAGGTGCAATTCAGCGCGGTAACCAGCAGCATGCAGGGCCCGGGCCGCAAAGGCGGTAAGCCGCAACAGCGCCGGACCACTGATCCCCCAGTGGGTGAGCAGCACGATGCCGGTTTGGCGAAAGCGTTCCTCCCCCACCTGCAGCTCCAAGGCCACCGGCGCCTGACTCACCCCAGCCAGCTCCTGCAACCAGGGGGCCTGCAGCCGCAAGGTGAATAGGGAGGGCAGCGGCGGCACCACTCCATGGCCCAGGGCTTCGGCCAGGTGCCGGCCACTGGGATGGCCGCCGGTGGCCAGCACCAGGCGGCGACAGGCCACGGGTGCGCTGCCCCCGCGGCGCTGCAGCAGGAAGCCCCCCTGCGGCCGCGGCGTTACCGCCTGGAGGGCCCACTGGGGGCGCAACAGCACCCCGGCCGCCGCCGCCGCCCGGCTTAGGGCCTCCACCACCGTGGCGGAACTGTTGCTCACCGGAAACATCCGCCCATCGGCCTCCTCCACCAGCTCCACCCCCCGTTCAGCAAACCAGGCCACCGCATCCCCGGCGGCAAACCGGCTAAACGGCCCCCGCAACGGGCGGCTACCGCGGGGGTAATGGCCCACCAGCTCGCCGGGGTCCCAGCAGGCATGGGTCACGTTGCAACGGCCGCCGCCGCTGAGGCGCACCTTGGCCAGGGGGTCCGCCGTGGCTTCCCAAAGCTCCACCTGGGGCGCCCCAGCCTCAGCGGCGGTGATCGCCGCCATGAACCCGGCGGCACCACCACCAGCCACCACCAACGGCAACTCCGGCTGGGAATCAGGCATCGGGCTCAAAGGCCAGGGCCACCCCGTTGTCGCAATAGCGCTTTCCGGTGGGCTTGGGGCCGTCGTCAAACACATGGCCCTGGTGGCCACCGCAGCGGCGGCAGTGGTATTCGGTGCGGGGCACAAGCAATTTGAAATCGAGCTTGGTGCCGATCGCATCTTTTAGGGGGGCCCAGAAACTCGGCCAACCGGTGCCACTATCAAATTTGGCTGTGCTGGAAAACAAGGGCAGGCGACAACCGGCACAGAGATAGGTGCCCTTGCGTTTTTCCTTATTCAAGGGACTGGTGAAAGGCGCTTCAGTGCCCTCCTGGCGCAGCACCTGAAATGCCAGCGGTGACAGGCGTTTTTTCCATTCCGCCGCCGGGAGTTGCCAGGCGGGATCAGAAGCGGGCGCGGCGGCCTCAGCCCTGCCGGGGCGCAAAAAAGCCAACGCCCCAGCGGCGAGGGCCTTGAGCAACGGGCGCCGCTGGAGATCGGCCATGGGAAAGGAAAAGGGACTACCAAGCAGCAGCATGGGGGAGTGAGCCCCACCAGCGCCAGCCCTGAAATCCCCCCGGCCCATCGCTTCAGCGTGGCGCCGATGCTGGATTACACCGATCGCCACTTCCGGGTGCTGATGCGGCAGATCAGCCGCCATGCGCTTCTTTACAGCGAAATGGTGGTGGCCCAGGCCCTGCACCATGGCCGCCGGGAAAGGCTGCTCGATTTTGATCCGCTCGAAAAACCGCTGGTGTTGCAGCTGGGCGGCGATGACCCGCAACTGCTGGCGGAGGCCGCCGGCCTGGCGGCCGCCTGGAATTACGACGAAGTGAACCTGAACGTGGGCTGCCCCAGCGCCAAGGTGCAGCAGGGCCGCTTTGGGGCCTGCCTGATGGCGGATCCGGAGCGGGTGGCCCGCTGTGTGGAGGCGATGGCCGCGGCCAGCCCCCTGCCGGTGACGGTGAAACATCGCATCGGCATCGATGAACGCGACAGCTACGCGGAGCTGTTGGCCTTTGTGGACACCCTGACGGCGGCCGGGGCCCAGCGCTTCAGCGTCCATGCCCGTAAGGCCTGGCTGGAGGGCCTAGATCCCAAACAAAACCGCACGGTGCCACCGCTGCGCTACGACCTGGTGGAGGCGCTAAAACGCGATCGCCCCCAGCTGACGCTGGAGCTGAATGGGGGCCTTGAAACCCTCCAGCACTGCCAACAACAACTCCACTGGGCCGACGGGGTGATGGTGGGCCGGGCTGTGTACCACCATCCACTCCATTGGAACCAAGTGGACCGGCAGATCTTTGGCGCCACGGCCATGGAACCCCCCAAGGCCTCCACGGTGCTGCGGGGGGTGATCCCCTACGCCGAACGTTGGTGCAGCGGCGGCGGCCGGCTCTGGCCCATCGCCCGGCACCTGGTGCACCTGGTGGAAGGGGTGAGTGGGGCCCGGCACTGGCGCCGGCAGCTGGGGGAAGCTGCTGGCGGGCGCACGGCCGGGCCCGAGGTGCTGGACCAAGCCGCCCA
>JBDLTB010000084.1:0-42499 GCA_039799245.1 Cyanobacteriota bacterium | reverse complement strand
CCCCAGGGCAAACGCCTGAAGCTCTGGCAAGAAAAGGTGAATGACGTGAAGGTGCGCAACGAAACCGTGCGCTGTGACCAGGGGTCCCCGGCCCGGATCACCAGCACCGGCAGCCAGCTGGTGATGGTGGAACTCAACCCCGGCGGCGCCGTGGGCCCCCACAACCGCCTATCCCACCTGGTTTGGTGGGCCGCCTGCTTCCCGGACCAGGCCGGCAAAGACCCCAACAGCCTCCAGGCCGTGGCCCGCAAGCTGGGCTTTAGCGGCATGCTGATCGAGCGGGAACATCTGCTGCCGGGAAACACTCGATAAAGTCCGGGCACGAACTGATCGCGGCGCCGCCATGGACAGCACCAGCACGGATGCCAATGCCGCTGCCACCGAGCAGTTCCTCAATACGCCGCCCAGGGTGCTGTTGGTAGACGACGAACCGGGCCTCCGCACGGCGGTGCAGGCCTATTTCGAAGACGAAGGCTTCCTGGTAACCACCGCCAACGACGGCGAAGAGGGCTGGGAGAAGGCCCAGCAGGAACTGCCCGATGTGGTGCTCAGCGACGTGATGATGCCGCGGGTGGATGGCTTTGGCCTGCTGGCGCGCCTGCGGGCAGACGAGCGCCTGGGGGGCACCCCGGTGATCTTCCTCACCGCCAAGGGCATGACCGCCGATCGGATCGCCGGCTTCCGCGCTGGGGTGGATGACTACATCCCCAAACCCTTTGATCCCGACGAACTGGTGGCCCGGGTGCGCAACGTGGTGCAACGCCAGGAACGGCTGCTGCGCGAGGCGGCCCGCTACGCCGACACCGACCTGGGCCAGATGGCCAAACAGATCACCGAAATCCGCTCAATGCTCCAGGGGGGCGGCGCCAAACGCCCTGGCCAGCCCGTGGACCACGCCTTCACCCCACGGGAATCCAGCGTGCTGCAGCTGGTGGCGGAGGGCCTAATGAACAAGGAAATCGCCCGGCGCCTGGAAACCTCCATCCGCAACGTGGAGAAATATGTGAGCCGGCTGTTTGCCAAAACCGGCACCTCCAGCCGCACCGAATTGGTGCGTTACGCCCTTGAACACAGCCTCGTGGAATAACGGCTGGACCTACCGGGATCGGATCGGACCGGCCCAGGCGGGTCTGGATCTGATCAGTTTCTATGCGGGCCGCTATGCCCATTCCTCTGCCCAGTGCTGGGCCGAGCGGCTGGCGGCGGGGGAATTAGAGCTCAATGGCGCCCCAGTTAGCGCCTCGTTGCCCCTGGCCTGCGGCGACCAGCTGAGCTGGCGGCGCCCCCCCTGGCAGGAGCCAGCGGTGCCAGACCAGTGGCAGGTGCTCCACGACGACGGTGATCTGCTGGTAATCAACAAACCCAGGGGCCTGCCGGTGCTGCCGGCGGGGGGATTTCTGAATCACACCGTGCTGGGCCTGCTGGCCCAGCGCTATGGCGAGGCCGCGCCGCGGCCGGTGCATCGGCTCGGGCGGTTTACCTCGGGGCTGCTGGTGTGCGCCCGCCAGCCCGAGAGCCGCGCCTGGCTCAGTGCCCGGCTGCGGGAGAGCAGCCGCAGGGCCGCTAGCAGCGATTGCCAAAACAGCCACTGCCAAAAGATTTATCGGGCCCTAACGGCGCCCTTGCCCCAGGAGCTAGAGCCAGGACAGCCCCTGGCAATCACAACCCCGATCGGCCGCCGCCCCCATCCGTTGCTGGGCTCGATCTGGGCGGCCGCCCTACCCGCCGATCGCCAAGCCCTGGCCGCCGCCAGTTGCCTCACCCTGCTGGCACGCCGGGCCGACGCCTGCCTGGTGGAGGTGGAAATCAGCTCCGGCCGCCCCCACCAGATCCGCATCCACACCGCCGCCATCGGCGCGCCGCTGCTGGGCGATCCGCTCTACCGGGCCGATGGCAGTTGCTCAGCCACGGCCCTACCCGGCGACGGCGGCTACCAGCTGCACGCCCAACGCCTGCGGTTGCAGCTCCCCAACCACACCAGCCTTGAGCTGGTGGCGCCGCCACCCCTGGGCTCAGCCCTTGCTGAATTCGATCAGCCTTGAGAAATAGAAGGGGGCCTGGTTGAGGCTGCGGCGCACCGGTTGGAAGCCAGCCGCGGCGGCGGCGGCCACGATGCCAGTTTCCCGCAGGGTGTAGGCCCGGGTGGTTTTGCTGGGGCCAGGAAACAGCTGCCCAATGCCCTTGAGCAGCGCCAACAATGGCGTGTAAGGGGCAAAGCTCACGATCAAGCGCCGCTGGGCCAGGGCCGCCAGGTGGCGCACCATCGCTTCCGCCTGGTCCTGGGGGTAGTGGATAAACACATCCAGGCATATCACGGTGTCGTAACTGCCGCTAAGGCTCTCCAGATCGGAGGTGCTGAACTGCAAGCGCTCGCCGCCAAGGCCCGCCTCCGTTGCCCGGCGCCGGGCCTCCACCACCATGGCCTCAGACAGGTCGCTGGCGGCCACCGCCCCGGCCCCCAAGCGGGCCAGGGGCAAGCTGAGGCTGCCCACCCCACAACCGGCATCACAGAAACTGCGCTGGGCCAGGTCCGCGTCTTCCCCCAGCCAGGCCAGCACGTTGTCTACGGTTTTTTGGTGGCCAATGCGGATGTTGCGCTGCACCCGATTCACCTCGTCGCTGTCGCTATAGATGCGGTTCCAGCGCTCGAAGCCAGTGCTGTTGAAGTACTGCTGCACCTCCGCCTTCTCGGCCACCCGAGCCAGGTCCTGGGGGGAGGGGGAGGTCATCACAGGGTGGCAAAACTGCCGGGACCCTACCCGTTCCGCCGCCAGGCCAGGGGCGCCCCTGGGCTGGGCTGGTGCCAGCGCAGGGTTTCGGCCAGGGGCCTGCCCAGCAACTGCTCCTGCGCCGGCCGCAGATCCCCAACCAGCCGCCGGGGCAACACCGTGGCCGCCCGAATCGCCGCCGCCGGCTCCCCAGTCCATTGGGCCAGGCGCACCACCCCCTCCAGCAGGCCGAGGCTGGTGCCCGCCAGGGTGCCATCGGCCAGGCGGCAGCTGCCGTTTTGCACTTCAATCTGGCGGTCATCCCAGGGGTAGGAGCCCGGGGGCAGGCCATAGGGGGCAAGGGCATCACTCACCAGCACCAACTGTTCGGGCCACAGCCGCTGCAGCAACACCGCCATCGCCGGCGCCACATGCACGCCATCGGCAATCAAACCCAGGGCCAGATGGGGGAAATCCAGCAGTGCCCCCAGGGGGCCCGGGGCCCGGTGGTGCAGCCCTGGCATCGCATTGCAGGCATGGGTGAGCATCGCCACCCCCTGGCCGTAGGCCTTCCGAGCCTGAGCTTCATTGGCTTCGCTGTGGCCCAGGCTCACCAAAATCCCCAGGCGGCCCAGGGCCTCAATCACGGCGGCGGCCCCCTCCAGCTCCGGCGCCAGGGTGACCAGGGCAATGGAATGCTCGAACCCAGCGATCCGCTCATCTAGGGCCGCCAGCGACGGGGCACAGAGGTGCTCCGTCGGATGGGCGCCGCGGCGGCTGGGGGCCAGGAAGGGCCCCTCCAGGTGGGCGCCCAACAGGCGGCAACGGCCAGGCTTATGCAGGCGCCGGGCCTCCTCCAGCAAGGCCAGCCCCTGGCGCAGGGGGCCCACCCCACAGGTCACAAAGGTGGGGCAGATCGCCTCCACCCCATCGCGCCAGAGCAGCTCCAGCAACTCGATCAGCAGCGGCAATTGCCCCGGCACCAGCTCAGGGAAGGGCAGGCCCAGGCCCCCATTGATCTGCAGATCCACCCCCGCCGGGCTGAGCCAATCCCCCCCCCAGTTCTCGCCGGCCCCGGCACTGCCGGCGGCCAGGGGTTCCAGGCTGGCAATGCAGCCCTCCGGATCCACCCCCAGGCGCCAGAGCTGGTTACTGGTTTCTGCAGAGCTGGGCAAACGCAGGTTGGTATGCCACTGCATGGGGATAAAACGGGGGGAGAATGCCTGCAAGAGGCAGTCTGCCAATGGCACGGAATCCGCGGGTAGGGGTGTTGATGGGCAGTGATTCCGATCTGCCCTGCATGCAGGCGGCGGTGGAGGTGCTCGAGGAATTCGGCGTAGCCCATGAGGTGCGGGTGCTCTCGGCCCATCGCACCCCCCTGGCCATGGCCAGCTACGCCGAAACCGCCGAAAACCGGGGGCTGGAGGTGCTGATCGCCGGGGCCGGCGGGGCCGCCCATCTGCCGGGGATGGTGGCGGCCCTCACCAGCCTGCCGGTGATCGGGGTGCCAGTGGCCAGCAAGGCCCTCTCGGGGCTTGATTCGCTCTATTCGATCGTGCAGATGCCGGCGGGCATCCCCGTGGCCACCGTGGCCATCGGCAATGCCACCAATGCTGGCCTGCTGGCCCTGCAGATCCTGGCCACCGCCGATCCAGACCTACGCCAGGCGCTCAACACCTACCGCCAGGAGCTGCGCGCCATGGTGGAGGCCAAGGACCAACGGCTCCAGGAACTGGGCAGTGCCCGTTACCTGGCGGAACGCGATGAATAAAAAATCAGATTTAGTTGCGGGAAAACTGACCTGGCCCCCCCGCTGGTTGCGGCTCAGCCTGGCCCTGCCGCTGCTGGTGCTCAATCTGTTTGTGTTACGGCAACTGCTGCTGCCCCTGGCCCCCTTCCCCGCCCTATTCCTTACCGCGGCCCTGATTGCTTTCCTGCTGGATATTCCCAGCCGTTGGCTCCAGGACCGGGGCATGCCCCGGGCCCTCAGCCTAGGGCTGGTGTTGGGGATCACCCTCGGGGGCTTGGTATTGGCCGCCCTCTGGCTGGTGCCCCGGCTAATTGAACAGTTGGCAGAATTGGTGAATGCAATTCCTGGCTGGCTAGTGCAAGCCCAGGAGTTACTAAATCAACTGCAAAACATGGCCGCTGAACGGGGCTGGCCCACGGATTTCAGTACGCTCACCGATGACCTGCTAGCCCGCAGTAGCCGCCTGGCCCGCAGCTTTAGCCAACAACTACTGAGTTTGCTGAGTGCCACCCTCGGCCTCACGGTAAACACCGTGATCGTGCTGGTGCTAGCCGTATTTCTGTTGCTGGGGGGGGAATCAATCAGCGCCGGCCTAGCCCGCTGGATCCCCCACGACTGGCGCGGCCTGGTAGTTACCAGCCTAAATCGCACCTTCCGCGGTTACTTTGCCGGCCAGGTATTGCTTGCCCTAATTCTCAGCAGCCTGCAGATCGGGGTGTTCACTGTGCTGCAGATTCCCTATGGGGTGGTGTTTGCCCTGCTGATTGGCTTCACCACCCTGGTGCCCTATGCCAGTGCGCTCACGATCGTGCTGGTGAGCACGGTGCTGGCGGTGGAAGATCCACGCACGGGCCTTGAGGTGCTGGCCGCCGCCATCAGCATGGGCCAGGTGGTGGACCAATTGATCAGCCCCCGCCTAATGGGCAGCATCGTGGGCCTCCAACCGGCCTGGTTGCTATTTAGCCTGCCCCTCGGGGCCCGGGCCGGCTCGTTGCTGGGGCTGGGTGAACTGCTGGGCCTACTGCTGGCCGTACCCGTGGCCAGTGTGATCAAAACTTTGCTTGATGCCTTGTATCCACAAATCTCAGCCGAACCAGTCAAAGAATAGGCCTTAAATCTAAAAATAAGCAATTAATATATCAATGGCCAAAGCAGGGAAAAGCCCTGGAATTTGCATCCAATTAATCAGCCCATCAACCTCATTGATCCCCATGACCGCGAATGTTATTGATTTTCCTTAAACCCACATTGAAGGAAATGCAAATTCTTAGCCCTGAGCTTGCAGGCCCTGGCTCCACCTCATGCCAAAGCCAAGATGGAAATATCAACATCAGGCCAGGATAAGGCTGCCGGCGCACTCGTCCCCCAAGGGCTTCTGAAGCCCTATCCCCCAGGGGTGGGGTTAACATCTGGGCGCCAGCCCGAGGATCAAGAAAAGCAATTGCCCCCGATTCTGAATCAGCCTGGAGATATACCACCCCACTAAAAAGTGAATTGGGGTGAATGTGAGCACGGGTGCTATTTCCCGGCCCATTCACCATCGCCCAAGCATTATTAAATGTGGGTGCAGCCACGCTAAAATTCCAACCAATTTCTGCAAATGCTTGGTGGCAACAAGCTGCAATCCACTGAAATAGCGGTGAAAAAGCCTGATCATCCAGTAAATCAGTTTGGCTGTGCCAGCCCCCCAAGTTGGTAATTGCAATACCCTCGGGATTCGCTTTTTTTAGCTCAACCACCCGGGAGCTAAACTCCGCCAGCCGGTCTGCATCAGGGTATTTAAAAGACCATAAAAGCGTAGGAAAGATAATCTCGGAAGCCATTATTTCAGAGGCTTTTAGAAGCCGCTGGCTATATATTCCTGTTTTACCAAATAATCAACAACCTGGGCCACACTTTCCTGGAGGCTCTGCCCCCCGGTGTCAATGCGCAGCTCGGGGGCCTCAGGCTCCTCGTAGGGGCTGGAGATGCCGGTGAAGTCTTTTATCTGGCCTGCCCGGGCCTTGGCATAGAGCCCCTTGGGATCGCGGCCCTCGCACACGGCCAGGTCTGCGGCGCAGTGAATCTCAATGAAATCACCGGCCGCCACCAGGGCCCTAGCCCGATCGCGGTCGGCCCGGAAGGGAGATACGAAGGCGGTGAGGGTAATCACGCCGGCGTCGAGGAACAGCTTGGCCACCTCCCCAATGCGGCGGATGTTTTCTTCTCTATCGGCATCGGAGAAGCCCAGGTCTTTGCAGAGCCCATGGCGCACGTTGTCGCCATCGAGCACATAGGTGGCTAGCCCGCGGCCAAACAGTTCGGTATTAAGGGCATTAGCCAGGCTGCTTTTGCCTGAGCCAGAGAGGCCCGTAAACCAAAGGATGACGCTGCGGTGGCCCCGCTGCTGGGCCCTGGCCGCCCGATCCACCGAGGCCTCATGCCAAACGATGTTGGTGGCAACGGTCATGGGGGCGCCAAGCTAGGGAAGGCAATTCTCGCCCTTGCCCCTGCCCCCTGGAAATCCCGTGCTGCCCCTGCTGCTGCAACTGCCCCCGGCGCCGGTAATTCCGCCCGAGTTGCGCCCGCTTAGCCAGGAACTACAACGCCAAGGTTTCAAATTGCGCTGGGAAACCCCGCCGAAGGCCGGGGCCTATGGCTTATTTGAAAGCGGCAGTCGCACGGTTTGGGTGCACCCGGTGACCTTTGACCTGGGCATCGGCCGCCAAACCCTGATCCATGAGGCGGTACATGCGGCCCAGAGTTGCCCCAATGGCAAGCTCACCCCCCTGGGGGTGCCAGCGCCGCTAACGCCGCTGATCAAGCACGAAATCAGCGCGATCCTCTGGGGCAACTACCACGTAAAAGACCGCCGGCTGGAGCAGGAGGCCTTCAGCCTCCAGGGCCAGCCCGATGGCGCTAACCAGCTGGTGAAACTGCTGAGGCAACGCTGCAAACCGCAGGCCACCAGCCCCAGCAGCAAACCAGGGGCGAAGAAGCAAGCGCCGCGAGCCCAAGCCAAAAAATGACTTTTTACCCCTAGTCATTTTCCAGACATCGGCCCAAGGGCAGCCCTTAACCGCCCGCCTGCTTGGGCCGAAAGCCCTCTTTCCCAAGGGCTTCTAAAGCCACTGCCAGCTGGTCCCCCTGGAGCTCCACCAGGCCGTCCTTGAGGGTGCCGCCGGTGCCGGCAGCGGCCTTGAGCTGTTTAAGCAATTGCTTCAGCTCCGCCTCCCCCAGCTCCAGGCCCGTGATCACCGTGACGGTTTTGCCCCCCTTGCCCGCCTTGGTGCGCTGCACCCTCACCCGCTGCTGGCTGCGGGGTGGGGCCGCCGTGGGCTTCGGCCCAGGCCGCCCCAGGGCATCGGCACCGCTGAATTCCTGCCATCCTCCCTTGCCCATGGCCCTTAGCTCGCTTTGCTGAGTTTCTTAGCTGGTGGTGCCTATGGCCATGGATTTACCGCCCCTGGATCTGAATGTGGTGCGTTTGCGCTTTGCCGATCCCCAGGGCCCCGATAGCTGCGCCGAGGTGGGCCTAAAGCTCAACAACACCCCTGTGGGCCCAGCCCCCTCCAGCACCTGCCGCCAGGGGAAAGGCACGATCAAAATCGTGGAGCCCTTCGGTTGGCCGCCCTTGGCCCCACCCGCTCCCTAGGCTGCATTTTCCATTGCTGTCTTGCGGTGACCAGCGCCCCCCAACCCCTGGCAGATCGGCCCAGCGCCGCTGAGCTGGAGCGGGCGGTGCGCCCCAATCAGCTGGGCCGCTTCGGGCGTTTCGGCGGCCAGTACGTGCCCGAAACCCTGATGCCAGCCCTGGCGGAACTGGAAACGGCCGCCGCTGAGGCCTGGAAAGATTCGGCCTTCACCAGCCGGCTCAACCATTTATTGCGCACCTATGTGGGCAGGCCCACCCCCCTATACGAAGCGGAACGGCTCAGCGAGCATTACCGCCGGCCGGAGGGGGGTCCGCGCCTCTGGCTGAAGCGGGAAGACCTTAACCACACTGGCGCCCACAAGATCAACAACGCCCTGGGCCAGGCGTTGCTGGCCCTGCGCATGGGTAAGCAACGGATCATTGCTGAAACCGGCGCCGGCCAACACGGCGTCGCCACAGCCACGGTGTGCGCCCGCTTTGGCCTCGAGTGCGTGATCTACATGGGCGCTGAAGACATGCGCCGCCAATCCTTGAATGTGTTCCGCATGCGCCTGCTGGGGGCCACGGTGCAACCGGTAACCGCCGGTAGCGCCACCCTCAAAGATGCCACCAGCGAAGCGATCCGCGACTGGGTTACCAACGTGGAAAGCACCCACTACATCCTCGGCTCCGTGGCCGGCCCTCACCCCTACCCGATGCTGGTGCGGGATTTCCATGCGGTGATCGGCGAAGAAACCAAACGCCAGTGCGCCGAGGCCTTCGGGCGCCTGCCCGACCTGCTGATCGCCTGTGTGGGCGGTGGTTCCAATGCCATGGGCCTCTTCCACCCCTTCGTCGGCGACACCGGCGTGCGGATGATTGGCGTGGAAGCCGCCGGGGAAGGGGTGGCCAGCGGTCGCCATGCGGCCACGATCACGGAAGGCCGGGTGGGGGTGCTGCACGGGGCGATGAGCCTGCTGCTGCAAGACGCCGAAGGCCAGGTGGTAGAGGCCCATTCGATCAGCGCCGGCCTCGACTACCCAGGCGTGGGCCCAGAACACAGCTATCTCAAAGAAATTGGCCGGGCTGAATACCTAGCCGTCACCGACGACGACGCCCTGGCCGCCCTGCAACGGGTTAGCCAGCTGGAGGGGATCATCCCCGCCCTGGAAACCGCCCACGCCTTTGCCGCCCTCGAAAGCCTCTGCCCCAGCCTGCCCCCGGGCACTGAAGTGGTGCTTAACCTTTCGGGCCGTGGCGACAAAGACGTGAACACCGTGGCTGAAAAACTCGGCAGTGGCCTCTAGGGCCAAGGGCCCCTAGGCCAGCAGCCGCTCCAGGCAACTGGCCACCGCCCGCACCGCCGCCTGGGCGGTGGCATAGGTCATGCGCATTGGACCGATCAGGGCCACCCGCCCGGAGGCCCCGCCCCGGGATTGGTAAGACGACTGCACCACGGCACAGCCCCCTAGGGCCGGCTCCGGGTGTTCGCCGCCAATCCAAACCCCCCCGGGGGCTTCCCGGCTCTGGGGATGCAGCAGGTCATGGGGGCGCTGCTCCACCAACTGCAGCAGCGGCCGCAAGCTGGCGGTTTGGCTGAACTCCGGCTGGGCCAGCAGGCCCGACAGCCCCTGGGTGAGCGCCCCCTCCGCCTGGCGATTGCGCCCTTTGTTGTGGCTATCTAGGGCCCGGCGCAGGGGGGCGCCGGTGCTCTGCAAATGGGGGGGCAACGCAGACCAAGGAATCCCTGAGGTGAGCCCAGCGGCGCCCTCCTCCAGCTGCTCCGTGAGCCAGCGCTCCAAAAACTGCAATTGGGCAGCACTGCCCTCCGGCCGCCGCAAGTTGAGGCTGCAGGTAACCGCAGAACTTTCCACCAAGAACACCAGCAGCCGATCCCCACTGGCCACCAGCCGCAGGGCCTTGAGCCGGGGCTGGGGCCGTTGGGGCCTGGTGATCAGGCTTAGTAAGCCGGTGAAATCCGCCAGGCGCCGGGCCAGGTGTTGCAACAGGTCTTCAAAGGCAGACCATTGCAGGCTCAGTTCAGCCAGCTCCCGCTCCAGCTGCTGGGCCGCCGCCCCAGGGGCCGGCAGCAAACAATCCACGTAGTGGCGATAGCCCTTGGGGCTGGGCACCCGGCCGGCGGAGGTGTGGGGCTGGGTGAGATAACCGCGTTGCTCCAGGGCGCCCATGGCCGAGCGCACGGTGGCGGGGCTGGCATCAAGGCCAAAGCGGCGCACCAAAACCTGGCTGCCCACCGGTTCCACCGTGTCCACGTAGTGGCGCACCGTGGCCTGCAACACCTGTTGCTGGCGCTGGGGCAGGGGGATCACAGGGGAGGGGGCAGGGGCCTGGGCGGATCGTACGGGAAATCAATAGCGGGGCACTGTGGGGTCCACCTGCACGCTCCAAGCGTCGATGCCCCCCTCCAGGTTCCACACCTGGCTGTAGCCCTGGGTTTCCATCAACCAACAACCAAATTGCCAGCTGCGGATCCCCCCATGGCAAAGCACCACCAGCTCCTTGTCTCGATCCAGCAACTGATCCAACTGCCCTAACCATTGCTGGGAGTCACCCAGGGGCAGGTGCACCACCCCGGGCAAGGCCGCCAGGGCCAGCTCCCCCAGCTCGCGTACATCCACCAACAGCAGGGGTTCGCCGGCCTGCAGCCGTTGCTGCAGGTCCCGGGCCGAGAGCGAACGGGGCTGGGACATGGTCTGGCCGAAGCGGCGATCACCAAGGATGATCAGATGTCCGCGGCCCTGCGATGACGTTCCGCCTGCCCCTGGCGGCCCTGCTAGCCATAAGCATCGGCCTGGCCAGCCTCGGCCTAGGCGGCTGGTGGTGGCTGCAGGAGCGCAGCCCCCTGGGCCTGCAAAACCAGCGGCTAAGCCCGCCGGCGGCCGCCCAGTTTCTGCCCCGCAGCGCCAACCTCACGGTTTATTTGGAAATTTCCCCGGCCCAGTTGCCTGCCTACGGGCGGGCCGTGGCCCCCAGCCGCCAGCGGGCCGCCGCTAGCGCAGGCCTCGGCCAGCTGCGCGATGGGCTATTCCAGGCGGCAGGCCTCGACTACAGCACCGAGCTAAGTGAATGGATTGGCAATGATTCCGCTGTAGCCCTTACGGCCGCCGCGGAGGCCAAAGCAGAGCCCGGCTGGGTGCTGGCCCTTTCTAGCCGTAATCCCCAGGGGGCCCGCCAATTTTTGCAACGGTTTTGGCAAGCCCGCAGCTTGGCCGGCGGTGACCTGGATATTTCCAGCTATCGGGGCCTGGGGCTAATCAGCAGCCGCGGCCAGGCCAGAACCGCAGCCAACGCTGGCGCCAGCCCCCTGGCCACAGCATTGGTAAATGATGAGCTGGTGCTGCTGGCCTCCAGCCGCGGCCTACTGGAACAGGCCCTGGATAGTTCCCAGGTGGATGCCCTCAACCAAGCCCATGACCCAGCCCTAGAAAACTGGCTGGCCCAGCAGCCCCAGGGGGTGGCCCTGATCCGCAGTGACTCCACCGGCCTCAATGCCCTGCTGGGGCTTCCGAGCGATTGGCTGGCAGCCCACAAGGTGGGCGGCCTGGTGGGCTCCCTGCGGCTCCAGGGGGCCAGCCTGCAACTGCAAACCGCTCTCCCCAGCGGCGCCCCAGGCCCAGGCCAGCCCCTTGGCCTGGCGGGCCAGCAACTGCTTAATAATCTGCAACTGAATCCCGAGCTGCTAGCCCTGGGCAGCGGCGAGTCTTGGCTCGATCCCTTGCTGAACCAAAGCGGCAGCAGCAAGCCAGGCCCGCTGCTGCCGGCGCTGCGCCAGGCGGCGGCCAGCCCCCTGCTGGTGGCCGCCCTGGGGGACCAGGGCCCCTGGCTGGCGGGCACCGCCCAGGGCAGCCCCCCTGTGGAGGCCCTGGATGGGCCGCTGGCGGCCGCGGGCTTTGGGGCGGCAGAGCTGGGCGAGCTGCGGGTTTGGAGCAAGCTCACCGGCGAAAGCGACCGCCAGGGCCAACTGCAGGCCAACCTGGCCGGCGCCAGTGGCCTCGGCCAAGGCCAACGCTGGTGGAGCAATGATCTGGCCAGCCTGCGGGAGCAACTGGCCAAGAAAGGCAGCAAACCCCTGCGGCGCCTGCAACTGGAGGCGGTAAATCCCGAGGGCAAGGCGACGCAGGCCCTGGCTCTGGATGGGCCCCACAGCCGGCAACTGCTGCAGCATTGGCCCCTCTGGCGGGGGCTGCAATTGGCCGCTGGCCGGCCCCTGGGCCCGGCGGTGCAGGGCCTCGCCCTGGCCCTCACGGAGGAGCAGGATCAAGTGGTGATCAACGCCCGACTGGACTTCCCCTGAGCCATGGCCAGAGAACTCTTGCTGATTCGCCATGGCATTGCCGTGGAGCCAGGCACCACCGCCACCGACCAGGAACGGGCCCTCACCTCCGAGGGCCGTGCCCGCACCCGCAAGGTGCTGCAAAGGTTGGAAAGGCTTGATCTCTGCTGTGGCCCTCTGCTGAGCAGCCCGCTGGTGCGGGCCCGCCAAACCGCCGCCCTGGCCCTCGAATTAAAACTCGGCAAAACCCTGAGCTTCAGTGACGCCCTCGCCCCCGGCCAAAACCCGCTGCCCCTGCTGTGGGAGCAACTGGAGGAACCCTGGGAGCGGCTGGGGCTGGTGGGTCACGAGCCAGACCTGAGCCAATTGGCCAGCCACCTGCTGGGCTGTAGCACCCAAAGCCTGCAACTTAAAAAGGCTGGGGTGGCCCTGCTGGCCCTGGAGGAACCGCTGCTCCAGGCCGGTGGCGCCCAGCTGCGGCTGTTGTTGAGCCCCAAGGTGTTGGTGGGGGGGTAAGGACTGGCACAAAGCCAGCGCAAAACCGGCCTTAACCTCCTGACTAGAGCAGCCCAGCCATGACCGTGGAACCCCTTGGCTTTCGCCCCGGCCTAGAGGGCGTTCCCGCCACCCAATCCGCCATCAGCAACATCGATGGCCAGCGGGGGGTACTCAGCTATCGCGGCTATGGCATTGATGAACTGGCCGCCCACAGCAGCTTTCTGGAAACCGCCTACCTGCTGATCTGGGGGGAACTGCCAGATCCGGAAACGCTGCGCAACTTTCAGCACAACGTGCAGATGCACCGGCGGGTGAGCTTTCGCATCCGCGACATGCTCAAGTGCTTTCCCGCCGGCGGCCATCCCATGGATGCTCTCCAGGCCAGCGCCGCCTCCCTGGGGCTCTTTTATTCCAACCGCGCCCTGGATGATCCCGAATACATCAGCGGGGCCGTAGTGCGGCTACTGGCCAAAATCCCCACGATGCTGGCCGCCTTCCAGTTGATCCGCCGCGGCCAAGACCCAATCCAACCCCGCGAAGACCTGCCCTACGCCTCCAACTTCCTTTACATGCTTACGGAACGGGAGCCAGACCCCCTGGCGGCCCGCATCTTCGATGCCTGTTTGGTGTTGCACGCTGAACACACTCTCAACGCCAGCACCTTCAGCGCCCGGGTTACCGCCAGCACCCTCACCGACCCCTATGCGGTGGTGGCCTCCGCCGTGGGCACCCTGGCGGGCCCCCTGCATGGGGGCGCCAATGAAGACGTGCTGGTGATGCTTGAGGAGATCGGCAGCGAAGACCGGGTGGAGGCCTACCTGGATGGGGCGATCAAGGCAAAACGCAAGGTGATGGGCTTTGGCCACCGGGAATACAAGGTCAAAGATCCCCGGGCCACGATCCTGCAGCAACTGGCCGAAACCCTCTTTGACCGTTTTGGCCACGACCAGATGTATGACGTGGCCCGCCGGCTGGAAAGCGTGGCGGCGGAACGGCTGGGCCCCAAGGGCATCTATCCGAATGTGGATTTCTATTCCGGTTTGGTGTATCGCAAGTTAGGCATCCCTACGGACCTGTTCACGCCGGTGTTTGCCATCGCCCGGGCGGCGGGCTGGCTGGCCCACTGGAAAGAACAGCTGGGGGCCAACCGCATCTACCGCCCCACCCAGATTTATACGGGTTACGCCGAGCGCCAGTGGCTCCCCCCGGAAAGCCGTTCCAGCCACAATGGCAGCCCGACTGGGTAGGTTGCCCCCATCGGATCCAAGCCATGGCCCCCGCGCTCAACCTTGATCTCGAAAGCGGCTTCACCAGCCTGCTGGAGGCCTCTGGCCTCAGTGCTGGTGTAAGCCACCTGCTCTGGCTACCACTGCCAATGCTGCTGGTGCTGGTGGCGGCGGTGGTGGGGGTGCTGGTGACCGTGTGGCTGGAGCGCAAGATCTCCGCCGCCGCCCAGCAACGGATCGGCCCGGAATATGCCGGGGCCCTAGGCATCCTTCAGCCCATGGCCGATGGCCTGAAGCTGCTGTTCAAGGAAGACATCATTCCGGCCAGGGCCGATGGGCTGCTGTTCAGCCTGGGGCCGGTGCTGGTGGTGGTGCCGGTGATCCTGTCGTGGTTGATCGTGCCCTTTGGTCAGCATCTGCTGATCAGCAATGTGGGGGTGGGGATTTTCCTCTGGATCGCCCTGAGCAGCATCCAGCCCATCGGCCTACTGATGAGTGGCTACAGCAGCAACAACAAGTACTCGCTGTTGGGGGGCCTGCGGGCCGCGGCCCAATCGATCAGCTATGAAATCCCCCTGGCCCTGGCGGTGCTGGCGGTGGTGATGATGAGCAACTCGCTCAGCACCGTAGACATCGTTGACCAGCAGAGCGGTGCCGGCATCCTCAGCTGGAACATCTGGCGCCAGCCGGTGGGCTTTCTGATCTTCTGGATCTGCGCCCTGGCCGAATGCGAACGGCTGCCCTTTGACCTCCCCGAAGCGGAGGAGGAACTGGTGGCGGGTTATCAAACCGAATATTCCGGCATGAAGTTTGCCCTGTTTTACCTGGGCAGCTACATCAACCTGGTGCTCTCGGCCCTGCTGGTGACGGTGCTGTACCTGGGGGGCTGGGGCTTCCCGATCCCTGTGGAGACCCTCGCAGACTGGTTTGGGCTGCCGGTGGATGCGGCGCCGCTGCAGGTGTTCACCGGGGCCCTAGGCATCGTGATGACCGTGCTGAAGGCCTACCTGCTGGTGTTTATTGCCATCCTGCTGCGCTGGACCGTGCCCCGGGTGCGGATCGACCAGCTGCTTGATTTCGGCTGGAAATTCCTGCTGCCGCTCGCCCTGGTCAATCTGCTGGCCACCGCTGCCCTAAAGCTGGCCTTTCCGGCCTATTTCGGCGGTTAATTCTGCGGATCGACCTCTGGCCGGTCATCATGGGGTTCAGCCCCAGCCAGCGACCCACCCCTTCCCTTCCCCCCCACCATGTTCGGGTTCCTCAAACAGGTCGGCGACTACACCCGCGGAGCGGTGGTAGCCACCCAGAACATCGCCCAGGGGCTTTCGGTCACCTTCGACCACCTGCGCCGGCGGCCGGTGACGGTGCAATACCCCTACGAGAAGCTGATCCCCTCGGAGCGCTACCGGGGTCGGATCCACTACGAGTTTGACAAGTGCATCGCCTGCGAGGTGTGTGTGCGGGTTTGTCCGATCAACCTGCCTGTGGTGGATTGGGTAATGAACAAGGCCACCAAGAAGAAAGAACTGCGCAATTACTCAATCGACTTTGGCGCCTGCATCTTCTGTGGTAATTGCGTGGAGTATTGCCCCACCAACTGCCTCTCGATGACCGAGGAATACGAGCTGGCCACCTTTGATCGCCATAGCCTCAACTACGACAATGTGGCCCTCGGGCGCCTACCCACCAGCGTGACCAGTGATCCCGCCGTGGTCGCCCTGCGGGAACTGGTGTACCTGCCTAAGGGCGAAATGGACCCCCATGGGGTAGCTGCCGATCGCCCCCGGGCCGGCCAATTGCCCGAACAGGTGCTGGCCACCCTGCAGAAAACCGAGGAGAGCTGATGCCATCCCTTGCTGAACTCACCCAACTGATTGTTTTCGCCCTGCTGGCCACGGGGGTGGTATTGGGCTCCCTAGGGGTGGTGTTGCTGCCCAATGTGGTTTACGCGGCTTTTCTGCTGGGTGGAGTGTTTCTCTCGGTGGCCGGTCTCTACCTGATGCTCAACGCCAGCTTCATTGCCGCCGCCCAGGTGCTGGTTTATGTGGGGGCGGTAAACGTGTTGATCCTGTTCGCGATCATGCTCGTGAACAAGAAAGAAGCGATGAACGCTTACCCGGGCATGGCCCTGCGGCGCCTCCTTTCCAGTGGGGTGTGTGCCGGCCTGCTCTGGTTACTGCTACGGGTGGCCTTCACCACCCCCTGGGCCACCCCAGGCCCAGAGCCCCTGGGGGATGGGGCGGTAATTCGGCTGGGGGAGCACTTCTTCAGCGACTACCTGCTGCCCTTTGAGCTCGCTTCGGTGTTGCTCTTAATGGCGATGATTGGGGCGATTGTGCTGGCCCGCCGCGATGTGCTCACCACTGATGTGGGCTCAGGCGAAGCCGTTGACCAGGCCCTGATTGAGAAGGCCCGCACCCCCCTGCTCCTGGAGAAAACCCAGCCATGACAAGCATCTCCGTGCCCCTGGAGGCCTATCTCAGCGTTGGCGCCCTGCTGTTTTGCATTGGCGTTTGGGGTTTGATCAATAGCCGTAACGCCGTCCGGGTGCTGATGAGCATTGAGTTGATGCTTAATGCCGTAAATATCAACCTGATGGCCTTCTCCAGCTACCTGGATGGCCAGGAGATTCGAGGCCAGGTATACGCAATCTTTGTGATCACCGTGGCCGCCGCCGAAGCCGCCGTGGGCCTGGCAATTCTTCTCTCCCTTTACCGCAACCGCGACACGGTAGACATGGAACGCTTCAACCTGCTGCGCTGGTAATTAACCATGCAACTCAGCCGTGTTTGGGTTGTTTTCCGCAGTGGCAGCCAGAGTGCCGAGCGCATCTCAAACCAATGTGCCCAGCAGCTGAGGGCCCGCGGCGCCGTGGTTATGACCGCGATGAGTGGTCTCCACGCCAACCCCTATCCAGGCCTTTTGGCCGATGACCGGCTGCCTGACCTGGTGCTGGTGCTGGGGGGTGATGGCACCGTGCTGGGGGCCGCCCGCTATCTGGGCCCCCTGGGGATCCCCATCCTCAGTTTCAACGTGGGGGGCCACCTGGGCTTTCTTACCCATGAGAGCAGCCTGCTCGATCAATTGCTTGCCAATAACGGTGAGGGGCTTTGGCAGCGGCTCCACCAGAGCCACTACGCCCTGGAGCGGCGGATGATGCTCCAGGCCAGCGTTGACCAGGGGGATGGCATCCCCTCCAGTGGGGACCACCGGGATAGCCAAGGGCAGCTCTGCCACCTGGCCCTAAATGACATGTACCTGCGCCCCGCCCAGGAGGAATCTTCCCCCACCTGCAGGCTGGAACTGGAGATCGACGGCGAGGTGGTGGGCCAGTACCAGGGGGATGGCCTGATCGTGGCTACCCCCACCGGTTCCACCGGCTATGCCATGGCCTCCGGCGGCCCAATCCTGCATCCCTCCATCGATGCCATCGTGGTCAACCCGATCTGTCCGATGAGCCTCTCTAGCCGCCCGGTGGTGGTGCCCCCCCGCTCGCGACTGGCCATTTGGCCCCTGGGCGAGGCGGGCCGCAGGGTAAAGCTCTGGAAAGATGGCGCCATGGCCTCGGTGCTAGAACCCGGCCACCGCTGCCTAATCAGCCAGGCGGAACACCATGCCTTGCTGGTGGTGCTCGACCAACAGCCCTCCTACTTCGGCAACCTCAGCCGCAAACTGCACTGGGCCGGCAGCCTCACCGACGCCCTGCCTAGCCAAAACTGAATGGCCCAGGAAATCGAACGGCGTTTTTTTGTGGGCAGCAATGCTTGGCAAACCCTGGTGCGTCGCAGCGAACCCCTGGTGCAGGGCTACCTAAGCCAGGGAAGGGAGGATTTCACCGTGCGGGTACGCCAGGGCAACAGCCAAGCCTGGCTCACCCTCAAGGCCCCCACCGCTGATCCGATCGTTCGCCACGAATTTGAATATTCCCTGCCCCTCGAGGATGCGCAAACCATGCTGGCGCTTACCCCCTGGCGGCTGGAGAAAACCCGCCATCACCTGGAGCTGGCAGGGGGCGATTGGGTGGTGGATGTATTTGGGGGGGCCAACGCCCCGCTACTGATCGCCGAGGTGGAATTAGCCCAGGCCGATGACCCCCTGGCGATCCCCAGTTGGTGCGGGGAGGAAATTACTGGCAGAGGTGAGTTCAGCAATGCCGCCCTGGCGGTGCAGCCCTGGCAAAGCCGGGACCGCTCAGGCCGCTTGCACCTTTAAATCGGCCGTTGATAAATCGGCCGTGGAATGATCAGCCGTGGAATCGAGCAGCACCATCGCCCCATCCACCCCTAGGGCGTGCAACACCTGGCGTTGCTGGGCCTCGCTCAGTTCTGGGAAAATTGGCAAACTCAGCACCTCAGCCGCCAAACGCTCGGTAACTGGCAGGCTGCCGGGGCCATAGCCCAACTCGGCGTAGGCCGGTTGGCGATGGATGGGAATCGGGTAATAAATAATCGTGTTCACCTCCTGCTGGCGCAGTTGACCCTGGAGCCAATTGCGACAACGGCCTTCCGGCAACCCATGGTCGGCGCTGGTGGGACAAGGCACACAGCTTTCGGCGCAGGCCGCCCCAGCACTGGTACAACCTGGAATACGAACCACAAATTGGTTCCAGCTGTGACCTTCGGGGCCTGGGTCGGGCAGCTCTAGGGCGGTGCCACTGGCCAGGCCATTGCGGCCAGCCGAGGGGCTGGCCGCGGCCAGGGCAGTGAGATAGCGGCCGGCGATCGCCCGGCGCTGATCAATCCACCCCTGGAGCCGCGGCAATTTCACCAGCAACACGGCGGCCTGCAGGGCATCAAGCCGGCTGTTGTAACCCAGGGCCGTGTGCAAATAGCGGCGGGGCATTCCATGGACCGCCAGCTCCCGCACCCGTTGGGCCAGGGCCGCATCCCCACAGGTGACGGCGCCGCCATCACCGGCACCACCAAGGTTTTTGGTGGGGAAAAAGCTGAAGCAGCCGGCATCGCCCCAGCTACCCACCGGGCGACCCGCCCAGCTGGCCCCCGTGGCCTGGGCGCAATCTTCCACCACCAGCAGCCCATGGCGCTGGGCGATCGCACATAGCTGCTCCATATCCACCGGTCGGCCAAACAGGTGCACGGGCATCAGCGCCTTAGTGGCCGGGGTGATCGCCACCTCCAATTGATCTAGATCAATCAGATAACTGCTGGGATCCACATCCACAAACACCGGCCGTGCCCCCACGGCACTGATCGCTTCTGCGGTGGCAAAGAAACTAAAAGAACTGGTGATCACCTCATCGCCCGGGCCCACCCCCAGGGCCCGCAGGGCCAACACCAGGGCATCGGTGCCGCTGTTGCAGCCAATGGCGTGGGGTACGCCGCAGAATTGGCCAAAGGCTGCCTCGAAATCGGCAATCAACTGGCCGCCGATGTATTGGCCGCTGCGGAGTACCGCCAGCACCGCTTGATCAAGCTCTTCCCCCAGCTCGGCAAGCTGCACGCTGAGGTCGAAAGGGGGTATCGCCATGGGGCCCAGCTTACGCCGTTTACTAACGCCACCGGCCAGTCTCAGCCGTGGGCAAGGGGTAGTCAGGCCAGCAGGTGGGCCAAGATCTGCGGCAAGCACTTCATCGGCAATCAGCATGGCCATCAAGGGCAATAGCTGGCGTAAACCGCTGGGCCTTGGGACGGTCCCCTTGCTGCTCTGCGGCCTGCTGCTCAGCGGTTGCTGTGGTCCCCTGGCTTGGCGGGTTTATCCCCTCAGTCGCCGGGTACCCCACGACGGCCTGGCGGTGGTGAACCAACCCGATGGCTATGGCATCCACATCTGGATCGACACCGACACCCGCCAGCCAGGGATTTGTCGCCCCCGCTGGTCGCCAGACCCGGCGCGGTTGTTTAACGGCAACGGCTCAGCCCCCTTCAGCTCAGGGCTAGCCAGCCGCCAGGAGTTTTTCCAAGCGGTGGGCCGCTGGGATGTGCGCCGCCGCCTGCACCAGGAGAGTGAAGCCCTCTGTAAAGCCCGGGCATCCCAGGCCAAGTTCGAATGGAAGGCCCCCCCCCGGCGGGAGGCCGAAGTGGTGCGCGAAGTGCTGCCGCCCCTGGGCGAAACAGAGCTACTCCCCGACCCCAATGCCCTGCGCCAGGAGGAGCAAAAGATGCTGGAGGGTTCCCCCTCAAGGCCAGCGACCCCCCAGCCCTAGGGCGAAGCCTGCTGGCGCAGCAGCGGTTCGGCCAAGCGCCAGTAGCGGTTGAAACGCTGCAGCTGGGGGGCGCTCTCCAAGGTCACAAATGCCTCAGGCTCCAATAACAACAACGGCAACTTTTCCGCTAGGGCGGTGGCGATCGCCCCCAGGTGGGGGTCTGTGGGTCGCTGGGCGATTACCCCATCGGCGCCGCAGCGCTCCCCAAAGGCCAGCAGTTCCTCCAGGGGATCCCCCACGCGCAAGATCACCGGCAGTTCCAACAGGCACTCGTAACAAAAAGCGAGGCGCTTGAGGCTGGTGCCATCGGCGGCGATGCGGCAACGGTCAAACACAAATAAGGCCGGCGCCTTGGCGGCAGCGGCCCAGGCCGGATTGGCCGGGCCCAGCCCCTCCCCATGGATCCAAAGCATGGGTCGCTGGGGCGGAGCCAGGGGTTTCAGCTTTGTTGCTGCTTTGGTTAGGGCCTCTGCCGAGGCCTCCACCGGGGCCTCGCCCTGGCCGGCGGAGTCTTGGGCCGCGGAAACTGGCTCGAATAACTGGGCCTGCAAGCTCTCGTAGCTGGCATCAAAAGGGCAGCTGTCGGCGCTGGCACAGCTGCGGCAATAGCCGTCGCGGGCGTAGCGCTCCAGGTTTTCGCGGTTAAAGATGTAGGGCTTCTGGCTGAAGCTGCTGGCCACCCATTGCCAGCTCAAGTTGTTGCTGGCGGGGTCCCCATCCAGCAGGTGTTGCAGAAACCAGCGGGCCCCCACCTGCCAGCGCAGCCTGCGCCAATGGACGACGTAGGCCGCCAGCCAGAGCCGGCTGTGGTTATGGAGCCAACCGCTGCCCACCAGCTGCTGCTGAAAGCCATCGATGCAGGCCAGGCCGGTGCGGCCCTCGGCCAGGTCCAGCGGCAACTCGCTGGCATAGCTATCGGGGGGATGGCCAGTTTTGAGGGGTTCCAGCTCGGTCCAGATGGCATCACCGCGCTGCAGCCACACCCGCTGCCAAAAATCCCGCCAACCCAGCTCGCTGATCAGCTTTTCGGCCTCATTCCAATCCCGCACCCGGCCCAGCACCAGGCGTTTGAACTCCGCCAAACCGAGCACCCCATGGCGCACGTAGGGGGAGAGGCCGGTTACCGCCCCGTCTAGAAAATTGCGGCTGCGGCGGTAGCGGCTGGGATCCAGGCGGGTGAGGGCCAGCTCCGCCGCCTTACGGCCGCCCCGGATCCCACTGGGCTCCCCATCGGCAGTAGGGAACAGCTGCCGCAACTGATCGGCCAGGGCGGCGCGGCTGGGGAAGCCCCGGGGTAGGTCGCCGGGGGCTGGGGGGGGGAGCGGACGCACTGCTGCCATGGGCCCATGCTTACCCCGTTGAAGGAGAATCGTGGCATCTCCTTTCCCCAAGATGCTTCTCGACCTGCGCGGCAAGAAGGCCCTGGTGACCGGTATCGCCAACAACCGCTCGATCGCCTGGGGGATCGCCCAGCAGCTCAAGGCCGCCGGCTGCGAGCTAGCTATCACCTATCTGCCCGACGAGAAGGGGCGTTTTGAAACGAAGGTGCGGGAGCTCACCGCCCCGCTGGAACCCAGCCTATTTCTGCCCCTAGATGTGCAGAACCCAGCTCAGATTGAGGCGGTATTCAGTGAAATCCAACGGCAGTGGGGCAGCCTTGATGTGCTGATCCACTGCCTCGCCTTTGCGGGCAAGGAAGAACTAATTGGTGATTACAGCGCCATCAGTGTTGAGGGTTTTGCCAGGGCCCTGGAGGTGAGTGCCTATTCCTTGGCCCCCCTCTGCCGCCATGCCAAACCCCTGTTCAACCCCGGGGCCAGCGTGATCACGCTCAGCTACCTGGGCGCCGAGCGGGCCATCCCCAATTACAACGTGATGGGCGTAGCCAAGGCGGCCCTGGAGGCCTCCGTCCGTTACCTGGCAGCCGAGCTGGGCCCTGAAAAGCAAGTGCGCGTAAACGCCATCAGCGCCGGCCCGATCCGTACCCTGGCCAGCTCCGCCATCGGCGGCATCCTCGACATGATCCACAACGTGGAGGAAAAAGCCCCCCTGCGCCGCACCGTTACCCAAGAGGAAGTGGGTTCGACCGCTGCCTTCCTGGCCAGCCCCCTTGCCTCAGGTATCACCGGCCAGGTGATCTATGTGGATGGCGGTTACTGCATCACCGGGATGTGAGGTTCAGTTAACGGGGGTGGGCTGCACTGCCCCCAGCCATTCGATCTCGGCGGTGTCGAGGTCGTAGTAGCCCGACTGAATCTGCAGGCGCCCCTGGCGCAGTAGATCGGTAAAAAGCACACTGGAATCAGCCAGGTTTTGGGCTGAATTCAAGGCGTTTACCCGGCAGGCCTTATCGAGGTCGTCCATGGCGCCGGCGGCCAGCAATTCCATCCGCACCTGACCCACCACCTGGGCGAGGCTGGGGCTGAGCTTGGCACTGAGATCAAGGGCAGCCCCCACAGCACCACAGCGCTCGTGCCCCAAAACGATGATCAGGGTTACCCCCAGGTGAGCCACCGCATATTCCAGAGAACCAACGGCTGCAGTGAAAGCGGTGTTGCCGGCGCTGCGCACCACAAACAGGTCGCCCAGGCCAGCATCAAACAACAATTCCACCGGCACGCGCGAATCGGCGCAGCCCAGCACCGCCGCCACTGGATGCTGCCCCGCCGCCACCTCCTCAAGCCGCTCACGGCTGGTGTGGGGATAGAGGGAGTGACCCTCAAGAAAGCGCTGGTGGCCAGCCTTGAGCTCCGCAAACACCTCAGTGGGATCGGCCGAAATCGCAGGGGAATGGGCCATCGACTTGGGCGAATAAACGAATTATTTTAAGAACTAGGCCCCTTGGGCCCTCCGGTGTTCAAAGTGGAGGCCTGTTTCTAATCAGACCATGCTGCGGCCGGTGGGCTTGCTGGGTTACCCCCAAATTGGCTTAGCAATTTTGCGTCGCATGTGGCGAGATGTGCTGACAGCTTTTCTGCTCTGTTTATTCAGTGTCAAACTCGCCGAAGAGCTCTCACAGATATTTTTCCCCAAGGTGTTGCTGCCGATGCTCGGCATTGCCATCTCAGTATTCACCGCCTTTCGCAACACCCAGGCCTACAACCGCTGGTGGGAGGCCCGCACCCTTTGGGGCGCCCTGGTAAACCAAAGCCGCAACTGGCGCGACGAACTAATCACACTATTGCCCCAGGACGCCCGAATGCAGGCGCAATTACAATCAATTTTGGAGCGTCAAGTGTTGTTGGCGTGGACCCTCAACCATGAGCTCCGCAAGGCAATTCATCCCCACACCCTCACCGCCTTCAGGGAGATGCAAAGTAGCCACGGTGACCTAAACAGCACCAGCCAAACCCTGCTGCAGGAACAGGCGCTTGAAATCCGTGATCTCTACCAGGCGGAAAAGATCGATCAGTTTGGCAGGCTTGCCCTAATGGAGGTACAAGCCCAGAGCTGTAATGCCATTGGCGGCCTAGAACGAATCAGCAACCAGCCATTGCCCGCCACCTACGACCTGATGATCCGGCTCAGTGTGTGGGCATTTGGCTATTTGCTGTTTATCAACATGGATGCCATGAGTGAACCTTTCGGTGGCCTGGTGGGCTTCATCGTGATGCTGGGCTTTATCACCGCCGAACGGCTGGGGGCCTACACGGAACACCCCTTCGTGAGCCGAGCCTTTGGCCTGCCGATGAATCGCATCTGCGCCACGATCACCCACAGCCTGCTGGGGCCCAACCATCCCCTCGCCACCCCCCCGGAGGGGCCCAACTCCAGCCTCTGGACCTAACCAGCAGGGCTGCCAGCATGGGGTCAACTGAATCCCCCCCCATGACTGCCCCCCGCCAGGGCCAGGTGCACCGGGTCACCGGCGAAACAGATGTGCAGGTGCAGCTCCACCTCGACGGCAGCGGCCAGTGTCAGGTGAGCACTGGTGTGCCTTTTTTGGACCACATGCTGCACCAGCTGGCCAGCCATGGCCTATTGGATTTGGTGGTAAACGCGAGGGGTGACACCCATATCGATGATCACCACAGCAACGAAGACGTGGGCATTGCCGTGGGGCAGGCCCTAGCCCAGGCCCTGGGCGATCGCCGCGGCATCCAGCGCTTCGGCCACTTTGTGGCGCCCTTGGATGAGGCCCTGGTGCAGGTGGCCTTGGATTGTTCTGGCCGGCCCCACCTCAGCTACAACCTGCAGATCCCGGCCCAAAAGATCGGCAGCTACGACACTGAGCTGGTGAAGGAATTCTTTGGGGCGGTGGTTAATAACTCTGGCCTCACCCTGCACATCCGCCAGCTGGAGGGCGTCAATTCCCATCACATTGTGGAAGCCTGTTTCAAGGCCTTTGCCCGCTCCCTGCGGCTGGCCGTGGAAATCGACCCGCGCCGGGCTGGCGCCATCCCCAGCAGCAAGGGGGTGCTGGAGCGGGCGGGGGGGTGAGCCATATCTACGCCTATGGGCTGGAACGGGACCAGGTTTTGCGGTTGTTGGCCAGCGCCATTGGGCTTTGGCAGCAACTGCAGGCAGATTTCGACCGCTTCGGGGCCTGGCTGCACGATTTGAATGGCCCCACCCCACTCGGCCCCACTGCTTAACATTCCGTTACGAATAAGCCCCTCCCCCCCCCATGACCCTCGCCCCCAGCCCAGCCCCTGCGCCCACCTTTGACCGGGCTGAATGGGCAGGCGCCTTCCAAAACGTGGAACGGGAGCTCAGCCAGGAGCCGCTCACCGCAGCGCGGGGCAGCATTCCGCCGGAGTTAAGCGGCACGCTCTATCGCAATGGCCCCGGCCGCCTGGAGCGCGGCGGCCACTGGCTGCATCACCCCTTTGATGGCGATGGCTTGATCTGTGCCCTGCGCTTTGGGGCCGGGGCCGCCAGCTTCAGCAACCGCTTTGTGCGCACCGAGGGCTGGCTGGCGGAGGAGGCCGCCGGCCGGGTGCTGTACCGCGGCGTGTTTGGCAGCCAAAAGCCCGGCGGCCCCCTGGCCAATGCCTTTGACCTGCGGCTCAAGAATGTGGCCAACACCCAGGTGGTGCAGCTCGGCGATCAGCTGCTGGCCCTGTGGGAGGCCAGCTCCCCCCATGCCCTCGATCCCACCAGCCTCGAAACCCGGGGCCTGAGCCTGCTCGATGGGGTACTCAAACCCGGCGAAGCCTTCAGTGCCCACCCCCGCTTTGACCCCGGCCACCACGGGGCCCCCCGCCTGGTCAACTTCGGGGTGAAAACCGGGCCCCGCAGCAGCGTCCGGCTGATGGAATTCGCCACGGTTGATGATCCGGGGCGGGGGATCCGTGCCGGTCAACTGCTTAGTGAACGGCGCGACAGCTTTGCTGGCTTTGCTTTCCTGCACGACTTCGCCATCACCCCCAACTGGGCGGTGTTCCTGCAGAACGCCATCGCCTTCAACCCCCTGCCCTATCTGCTGGGCCAAAGGGGCGCCGCCCAGTGCCTGAAATCAAAACCAGACGGCCAGGCCCAGTTCTGGCTGGTGCCCCGGGCCAACGGCAGCTATGCCGGCCAGGAACCACGCTTGATTCCTGCCCCCGCCGGTTTTGTGTTCCACCACCTAAACGCCTACGAAGAGGGCGATGAATTGGTGCTGGAAAGCATCCACTACGCCGATTTCCCCTCGATCGGCCCGGAGGATGATTTCCGCGCTGTGGACTTCGAACAACTGCCCGTGGGCCAGTTAAAACGCTCCCGCATCAAGCTCAGCAACACCAGTGTGCAAAGCAATAACAGTGCCCAAACAGAACTACTGAGCGAACGCTGCTGCGAATTCGCCATGGTGAACCCGGCTAAGCAAGGCCTGAAGGCCCGCTACGGCTGGATGGCCGTGGCCGCACGGCCCGAGGGCAACGATCCGCTGCAGGCGCTCAAAAAACTTGATCTGCAAAGCGGCGAAGAAAAGATCTGGAGTGCCGCACCCCACGGGTTCGTGAGTGAACCGGTGTTTGTGCCCCGGCCTGGGGCGTCGGCGGAAGACGACGGCTGGCTGCTTTGCCTGGTGTGGAATGGCAGCCGCGGGGCCAGCGACCTGGTGATCCTCAACGGCCACGACCTGAGCGAACAGGCGGTGCTGGAACTACCCCTCGCCATCCCCCACGGTTTGCATGGCAGCTGGGTGGCGGCCTCAGCCCAATAACGCCTGCAGCTGGGGCAGCAACTGGGCAAAGGCGCGGCCGCGGTGGCCGATCTGGCCCTTGGTGTCTTTATCCATCTCAGCAAAGCTGAGCCCCAGCTCCGGCACCAGAAACACAGGGTCGTAGCCAAAACCAGCCGCGCCGCGGGGGGCCTCGAGGATCACCCCAGGGCAGAGCCCCTCCACCGTGAGCAGCGTTTTGCCAGTGGGATCGGCCAGGGCCAAGGCCGCCACAAATTCGGCGCTGCGGTTGAGCTTTGCGTTGAGGGCCTGGGCCGCCGCCAACTCCTGGAGCAGCCGGGCGATCCGCTCGGCATCGGTGGTGGCGTAGCGGGCTGAATGGATGCCCGGGGCACCGCCGAGGGCAGCAACACTCAGGCCGGAGTCGTCGGCTAGGGCCCAGCAGCCCGTGGCCAGGGCCACGGCTTCGGCCTTGAGCCGGGCATTTTCGACAAATGTTTGCCCCGTTTCCTCCACCTCGAAGCCGGCGGGCTGGGGCAGCACTGCCAAGGGCAGCTGGGCCAGTAGCCGCTGGAACTCCTGCAACTTGCCGGCATTGCCGGTAGCGATCACGAGCCGATCGAAAATGGGGGTCATCACGTTGTTAACCAAACTCAACACAGGAGCTGAATGGGGCACTAACTAATAGGTTCAGCAGCATTTTCATAGCATTCAGAGCTGCCCGCGGAATTGCTTAAGCGTAAGCCCCAGCATCGCGGGCAATGGCGCCCATGGTGATCGCGTTAATTGGATCGTGGCGCGGAATAACAACCGCCGCTCCCCGCTCAGTTTCTGAAAAATACAAACGGCTTCTTTATGACTGATCCCTGGCAATCGTGGCATCAGATAGCCATCTAATCAATCAAGTTAATCAGCATTAGCCTGATTTAGTCCTATCGAGTACTTTACTTCCCAGCTCGAAACATCACGCCAATCACCCCTGGCCGGCATCACAAGTTGGGCGGAATCAAAGCTGATTTGGGCGGGAAGGATCGGAGTAATTACCTGCACCAATTCAGCTCGGTCAATGGCAGTGGCTCGGTTAATGGCAGGACTGCGATCGCTGTATAACAAGCTGATATGCGGCCCCACCTTGGCCGAGCGCGCGCCACTAATGGCCGAGGCCGCTCGCTCAAATAGCCGCTGGCTGTTGTCGTCGCTCAGCCGGATGAAGAAGAACGTGAAGAAGTCGTCGGTATGGCCGAAACCCTCAACGCCTAACCAAACAGGAGCAAGCCCCCGGCAAAACCCAGCCATCGCCGTTTTTAAGGCCGGCAGCCCCGCCGCCCACTCCCCCGAACAAAGGGTGAGGTGGGGTCCAAAGGGGGGGGCGTTGAAGCGCACGGCCAAATCCCCCACGGTGGCCCCCAGCCGGCCACACAGGTCCCCCGACGGAATCAACCACAGGGCATAGGGAAAAGAATTCACGCCGCTACGGCTAAATCTCCAGCCCTAAACCGTCTCAGCAAGCTGGCGGGCCCAGGCCAGCACCGCCGCCACCCGCTCTGGGTTTGGCCCTTCGCAATAGAGCCGCAGCAACGGTTCGGTGCCGGAAAAGCGCAGCATCAACCAATGGCTGGGGCCCAGGCGCAATTTCAGCCCATCGGTGCGGATAAGTTCCTGCACGGCAACGCCCGCCACCTCCTGGGGGGGGGCGTCCTGCAGCAACTGTTCGAGGCGGCTGCGGCTGGCCATGTCGCGCAGGCGCAGGTCGAGGCGGTCGTAGTGGCTGGCCCCACCGCAGCGGGCCTGCAGGGCATCGAGCCTGGCCCCCAGGGGCTGGCCCCCTTCCACCAGGGCCTCCAGCAACAGCAGGGCGGCAAATAGGGCGTCGCGCTCGGGCAGGTGCATGCCGAAACCCACCCCACCGGATTCTTCACCCCCCACCAACACCTCACCGCTGAGCATTTCACTGGCGATGTACTTGAAACCGACGGGTTTCTCCAGCACCTCCCTGCCCAGGTCTTCCGCCACCAGGCGCATCAGATCGGAACCACTCACGGTTTTCACCACCGCCCCCGGCAACTGCCTGGCCCGGGCGAGGTGATCGATCAGCAACGGCATCAGCAGCTGGGTGCTGCAATAACGGCCCCGTTCATCGATGGCGGCAATGCGGTCGCCATCCCCATCAAAAACAATGCCCACCGCCGGCTTACCAGCGGCCGCGGCCGCCTGCACCTCAGCGATCAATTGCTCCAGATAGGGGGCCAGCGGTTCGGGGGGATTACCGCCAAATAAGGGGTCGCGGTTGGAGCGGATCTCCCGCACGCTGTCCCCCAGCAGCGCCGGCAAGCCGCCGGCCGCAGAACCATGCATGGGATCCACAATCACCTGCAGGCCCAACTGCTGGAGGCCCGTGCGCAGGGCGGCGCAATCCAGCTGGGAGCGCAGGCCACTGAGGTACTCGCTCCAACCGTCAAAACAATGGGTTTCGCCCGGTTCCGGCACGCTGATGCCACCGGCGGCGAGGCGCTGCTCCACCCGCTTGGTGAAATCCCCCTCCACCGAGCCCCCGAAGTGGCCCTTGATCTTTAGGCCCAACCATTCGGGCGGGTTATGGCTGGCGGTGATTACCAAACCCCCCAGGGCCTGGCGTTCCACCACCACCCAGCTGATCGCTGGGGTGGGCAGCGGTTCCTGGGCCAGCAGGGGCTCGAGGCCCACGCCGCGCACGGCGGCGGCAATGGCGGCGGCCAGCTCAGGGGCAAGGAAACGGCGGTCGTAGCCGATCACCACCGTGCGGCTGTCTAAGCCTGCCGGGGCGGCATGGGCCAGCTCCCGGGCCGCAGCAGCAGCCACCGGCAGCAGCCGTTCCACGGTGATATCCACGCCAAGGATGCCGCGCCAGCCATCGGTGCCAAAGGCAATCGGGGCGGGCTCCAGGGGCAAGGGGGCTGAGGACATCAAGCCGATGAGCGCTGGGAGCAGTGTCCCGGATTGGAATCCAGCCAGGGGGTAGGGGGGTGCCGGCGGGCCAGCTGCGCCCAGCCCTAGCCTGGGGCGATGGCCCCAAGCAGCGACAGGCAACTGATCACTGACAGACAGCTGCGCAGTTGGTTGCGTTGTCGCCGTAAGGCCTGGCTAGACCGCCACGGCAACCCGAGCGAAAAGCGCTGGAATCCGCACCGGGCCCTGCAACTGGCCGACCGGGAATCGCGGCTCCAACGGCTGATGGGCCCCGGGGCCGCCGCCGCCCCCAGCCTCGACCAACTAAACCAAGGCCAGAAGGTGGTGCGCCAGCTGCTTTTGCAGCACCAGGAGCTGCGGGGCCGTCCCACCCTGCTGCTGCGCCAGGGGGGCCAGAGCCGTTTAGGCGCCTTCAGCTACCAACCCGCCCTGCTGCAGCCGGGCCGCCATGGCACCCGCGAACACCGGCTCACCCTGGGCTTCTGGGGGCTACTGCTGGAACCGCTGCTGGGGGTGCCGGTGACCCAGGGGTTGTTGCTGGATCCCCAAGGGGGCAAGGAACGGGTGCAACTGCAGGGCAGCCAGCCCCGCCAGCTGAGCCAAGCCCTGGAGCGACTCCAGCAAGACCTGGAAAACCGCCAGGCCCCACCGCTCACCAACGACCGCAAGAAATGCAGCCTCTGCAGCTGGAAACGCAGCTGTGACGAGGTGGCGGAGGCGGAGGGCCACCTGAGCCAGGTGAGTGGCATCGGCGGTAAAAGGCGCGATTTGCTGCAACAGCTGGGGGTGGCGGATCGAGCGGCCCTGGCCGGCAGCAAGCCGGAGTGGCTGATGGCCCAGCTGGAAAAACAGGGGGAGCAACGGCCCGAACTGGCCCTAGAACTGATCGCCCAGGCCCAGGTGCAGGAAACAGGCGTACCCCAAGCCCTCGGCCCCGGCGCCAGCCAAGCGCTGCCAGAGCTAGGGCAGGCGCCGGGGGTGCTGATCTACGACATCGAATCCGATCCCGACGCCCGCGACGATTTTCTGCATGGCTTTTTGATCCTGCGCCGCGGCGCCGATGGCCAATGGCCGGCGGCGGCCACGGCCCCCTATCACCCGCTGCTGGCCCTGCAGGAGCACGGTGAGGCCCGCTGCTGGCAGCGGCTGCAGCGGCTGTTTCAGCACCACCAGGGCTGGCCGGTGCTGCACTACGGCGAAACAGAAGCGATTGCCCTGCGGCGCATGGCCGAACGCCAGGGGGGGAAATCGCCCCCCGGCCTCTTGGATCTCCACAAGCGGGTGCGCCACCACTGGCGCCTGCCCGTAGACAGCTATGGCCTCAAGGCGGTGGCCCAATGGCAGGGCTTCCGTTGGAGCCAGTCGAGCGCCGAGGGGGCCCGCTGTGTGCTCTGGTGGCGCCAATGGCGGGCCCGGGGCGACCGCCACAACCTGCAGCGGATCTTCCGCTACAACCACGACGATTGCCTGGCCACCTGGGCGGTGGCTCAGTGGTTAGTGGCGGCGGGCCGCGACAGCTGAAGTCCCTCCAGCTCCGGCAGCTCCGCCCAGGCCCGACGCACCAGGGCCAGCCCACAGCTGGGTAGCTGGGCGGAGCCGGCGAGCCCTGAACCAACTAGAACCGAACTCACCACGGCCGCCCGGGCCCCATCACCTGCAAACAAAGCCTGCCCCCCCTGGGGCACCGCCACCCCCGCCGGCGCCCACCAGCGCCGCAAAAACTGCTTCACCCCATCGCGGGACTGCAACTTGGCCAAGGTTTCCTGGCCGAGGTAACAGCCTTTGTTAAGGCTGACCCGATGGTCTAGGCCCAGCTCAAAGGGATTGCAGTCGCCATTGATTTCCCCAGGCTCCGCCGGAATCCCCTGGCGCAGGCGCAACCATTCCTGGCCCTCGGCCCCCAGGGGCGGCACTGCCGTCAATTCAGGCGGAAGCGCTTCCCCCGGGGCCAGCAGCCAATGGCGACCGGGCAATCCCCATCCGGCCCCGCCCCCGGGGCCCATGGGATCTACTAAGCCATGCCAGGAGAGCTCCTCCAGGGGGCCCAAGCGCACCCGATCGGCCGGAAACAACACCCGATCCAGGGCCCTGCGCACTTCAGCGCCGGCGCCAGCTGTCACCAGCAACAGGGCGCCCTCCGCCGTGGCTTCCACCTCCACCAGGGCCCGCAGCCGGGCCGTGGCCGTTACGCCACAGCTGAGCCGCCGCTCTCCCAAGGGGGTGCCCTCCAGGGCCTGGGTGGTTTGGCCATGGAGCACCCGCAGGCTGTCGGGGCCCGTGAGGGCCAAGCGGCTAACGGGGAAAACAAACTGAAAGGGATCGCTGGATAGGGCCCAGGGGTCGCCCAGCGGAGCGGCTGAATTGCTCATCGCTGGAGGGCGTCGTGAACGGCGGCCACCTCGGAGAGGCGATAGAGGCTGGTCAACTCCAAGCCAGCGGCCGTGAACGTGGCCAGGCCCCCCTCCTCCCGGTCAACGATCGCCACCACCCGTTGCACGCGGAAGCCGGCAGCGCGCAGCTGTTCCACCGCCTTAAGCGCCGAACCGCCAGTGGTGACCACGTCCTCCAGCACTGTGACCAAGGCCCCCTGCGCCGGCAAGGGTCCCTCCAGCCAGGCGCCGGTGCCATGGCCCTTGGCCTCCTTACGCACGATCAGGGCGTCGAGGGTGCGGCCGGCCAGGGCGGCGGCGTGGGCCACCCAACTCACCATCGGATCGGCACCAAGGGTGAGCCCCGCCACCGCCACCGCCCCAGGCTCCACCAGGGCCAGCAGCCGTGGCGCCAACAGCAGCGCCCCCTGGCCGCTGAGGGTCACCGGTTTGCAGTTCACGTAGTGCTCACTGGAGCGGCCGGAGGCCAGGGTGAAGTTGCCGCGGCGGTAGGCCCCTTGGGCGAGGAGCTGCAGCAGGGGATCGGCACTGGTCATGGCTGCTGGCGGATTGGCTCCAACGTTTTTACCGTGGCCATGGACACCTGAGCTCAGCCCCATGGCCCCAATCGCTAATTCCAGGGCTGGCGTCAGGCTTGTTTTCAGGCTTGGGGTCCCCCTGGGCGCGGTTCTGATCGCCCTGGGGCTGCCCCCGGCCAAAGCTGGGCCGGTGATCTGTACCACCACTTTTGAAGCCCCCCTGGCCAGTGGCCAGCCCGTGGAGGTAACCCGCTGCGGGGTGCTGCAAACCACCGCTGAACTGATCGATCGCCGCTTTTTCTCTTACACCTCCCCCTATGCCCGGGGCATAGACATCACCCACCAGATCACCGATTTGCTCGGCATCTCCATGGGTGGCGGCGATGGCACCAAGGTGATGGGCCTCGGCTTCCCAGACCAAACCATTGTTTGGGACGGCTCGGCCGTGGAAAACACCTACCGCACCCTGCTGGAGGAACAAAGCACCCCCCTGCCCCTGCGGGTAAGCGACCTACCCAGCAGCTATGGCCTCGGCCTTTACGGCTCACCCACCAGCGGGCGCCGCTGAGCGGCCTAGGGGGCAAAATGGTGCCGTTGGGGGTCTAGCAATCTGGTGAATGCAGCGAACTCATAATTCGCCTTAGCCGAGTTCGATCCTCGGGACCCCCATTCCCTCAAATCCAGCTACTGCGGGGTTAAACCCCTATCGCCAGATCGCCCAGCGCGGTAGCGAGTCTCTGGAAATCGCCCAGGGCCAGTGGTGAGTTGGCTCAAATGGCATGCATGGAGCTATTGCCCTCGCCTCAGCCCATGCAAGGGCAATGGCGCCGCCTGGAACCAAATCAATATATTCTTCGTCCCATTCTTCATTCTTTCTTTAAATGCACTGAAAAACCATACGCATAACCTACACAAAATGCCCCCTCACTCTTCCCGCGAGGGAAAGAATGAGGGGGCATAGAGGACGAAGCTAAGCTATCAACCTCACAAGACGAGGCTTGCTCCGGTAATCACAGGATTACCCGTAAGCGCAATCGACATATCTATATTGTTGTTGCCTGTCGAGTTGAACTCAAGAATGCCATTGGCATAACGGGCTTGGCCGAGGGCAGTAAACGCGGCATTGCTAATGAAAACAAATGCCTGGTTACCCGCAACTCCAGAGTTGGCATCAATGGCCGACACATTGATTATGTCGGTCCCGACCAGGAAGTCAGTAATCGTGTCACGGGTGGCTGCAGCTATGCCGGATTCGGTGATGGCTAGGTATCGGAAAATATCAGAGCCAAGGCCACCGGTCATCCTGTCAGCGCCTGCATCACCGATCAAATCATCATTACCAACACCACCATCCAAGATGTCATTACCAATGCCACCATTAAGGGTATCGTTGCCGGCAAGGCCTGTGATGGTGTCATTACCACCGAGACCATTGATAACATCATTAAGCGCTGTTCCGGCAAGAATGTTATTAGCATTGGTGCCAATGATCGGCGCCACGTCATCATTGAGAATGATTGACGTTGCTGCCGCAGTGCCAATTTGATAAAGAGCTGCTTGTGGGGTGTTTGCTGTGATGGTGACCCTGAAGTTCTCATTCTGCTCAATGGCCGTGTCGCCACTCACAGAGATACTAAGAGATCCAGTGGTTTGACCTGCAGCGATCGTGACGGTTCCAGCTGGAAATACGCCTCCAAAGTCAGCTGCGTTTGCAGCATTTAGAAGCCCATTGCTGCTTACGGCCCAGTTGAGGGTAATCGCACTTGTTGAAGCGCGATCAAGGGTCACTGTGAAGGCATGAACCGAGGTCGCTCCCCCATTTAGTTCGGTTATCCCAGCACCGTTGGTGCTGGCAATTGAGGCACTAACAGGGTCAAAGATAAAGTCAGTAAGCGACAAGCTGGGCACAGGTGCTGCTGCCCCTGGGCCAGCTTGTGGATTAATGGCGATCTGGAAATCCGCCTGACCATCACCATTAGTGTCACCGGCAAGGATGCCATTTAGATAACGCAGTTGGCCAGCAGATGCTGCCGATGCAATACCCGTTCCGGTGAAACTTGCACCAATTCGATTAAAGACCTGCCTGCCAGTGGTGACGGTGTTCGCATCAATGGCAGACAGGTCGATTCGATCACCGGTCGCAAAATCAGTGATCGTCTCGCGGAACAGTGGATTGTTACCAATCTCCGCAACGCTGGAGAAAATAAACAGGTCATTGTCCAGGCCACCAATTAGCTGGTCAACGCCTGCACCGCCATTGATCAAGTCGACCCCAGCTCCGCCGTCCAGTTTGTCGTTACCAGCGAGGCCGAGCAGCACATTGACACCTGCATTGCCAGTGATCACATTGTCAAGGGCATTGCCAGTGCCATTGATGTTGGCCGTAGCTGCGGTGCCGTTCAACTTGAGATTCTCAAACTGGGCGCCCAAGGTGTAGTTAGCGTTAAAATTCACAACGACGGCATCTCGACCGCCTCCAAGAAGTGGATCCTCAATAACAACGTCTCCCACTTCACTGAGAACGTAGGTGTCATTGCCCAAACCACCGTCCATGGTGTCAATGCCAAGGCCCCCATCGAGGAGATCGTCGAAAGCAGTGCCAACAAAGATGTTGTTAGCTGCGTTGCCAAGCAGCTCTAATCCCTGGGTAGAACCAGGGGCTCCGGGCGTTCCCACAAGGGAGGCATCGATGTTGATCAGGGTGGTGCCGGTTCGATCGGCAGCATTAGCAAGCCCGGTACCGATGACCACACGCTCAATTCCCGTAAACAATTGCGCTACGGCCTGAAGGTTGGTACCACCGAGGACAATATCAGTCGCAACTGCTTGGGTGAAGCGCACCTCGTCGATGCCGATGCCATTGCCAGTGCGGAAGCCGTTCAGGCTTTTGTTGACCAATTGGTCGGTGGTGAGACCGCTGTCGGTGTAATTACCATCAAGGAACCAGGACGCATGCTCAACAAGGTAAATGTCGTCTCCGTGGCCGCCATCGAGGTCTTCATGGCCAAGGATGTTGGCCCCACCGGTGCCCGCCAGGAGAATGTCGTTGCCACTTTGTCCAAGCAGGGTGTCCCAGCCGCCGCCCCCATAGAGGATGTCATCGCCCGAACCACCAGATAGGTTGTCGTCGAGCAAAGCCACTGCCACAGCAGGTTCAGGATCCAGGGCTGTTAGCACATCCAGATGGAGGGGATCCACCACTGCCACGGTGATCCCATCACCACCAAAGATCGTGTCATTACCGCTGCCTCCAACGATCACGTCAGCATCCACCCCCCCATGGATGGTGTCGTCGCCCCCGTGGCCGAAGATGACATCGATACCAAGACCACCTCTCACGGTGTCATTTCCATCTCCAGCGTAGATAAAATCATTTTCCGAATCACCATTGATGATGTCATCGCCAGCATCACCATAGAGATAGTCAACCCCACTTCCACCGTTGATGGTGTCATTGCCGGCACCCGCCCGTATGGTGTCATTGCCACCCAAGCCATCAATCCTGTCAGCCAATGCTGTACCGGTGATCATTTCACTGGCGTTACCAATGCCATTGGCGTTAAGCACATTGCGGGCATCCACATAGTTGCCCTGGTTGCCGGTGAAGATCCTGGTGGCTGGGTCTGTCCCGATGAAGCCTGCAGTGCCGATATCAGCCAGAATCACATTGCCGGCCAGGTCAAACACCTCCTGGGTGGTGGTGATCGCGGCCAGGTCATCCAAGGTCGCCGCACTCACATTGCCGTCGGTGTCACCCACCTTCTCGTAGCTGTCGGCTACGGAGAAAATATCGCCGTAGATATCAGTGGCAGTGCTGTTGCGCATCACCAGGTCTGAATACTGGTTGCCCTCCATCCCCTCTACGAAGAACTCCGTATTGGGAACCCTGCCGAGGTAGTAGAAGAAATCACCATTTTGCAGATTCATCATCTGAATGGCGAAGACGGCATCAAATGTCGACCCCAACATGCCACCAACCACTTCGCGCTCCGCTAGGCCGCCGATCCAGGCATCAATGCGATTGAAGTCTTTGTTGCCGTTGGTGCTCATCCAGGCGGGGTTGGCAAAAGCAGCCTGGGTGGCAGCTTTTAGGGCGAGCATGTATTGCTCCTGCTCCGCGGGGTCCGTGCTGGCCCGCAGGCTGTACCACTCTTCAAGGGTGTCGAGAGTAGGGGAAGTGATAGCGGCCCGCGCCTGAACTCCAAAATCCGTGAAGAGCGCATCTGCTGCGTAGGCCATCATGAAGTTCTTCACGGTGGCGTTCTGCTGATCCAGGGTGCCCTTGAGGTTGTCGCGGAAGCTGAGCCAGCTGGAGTAAGGAGTAAGGGTGGCTTGCAGGGCGAGAGGAGCTCCCGGGACAATCGCTGCCCGCAGCTCATTGAGAGTGGGTAACCCGCCATCGCGGCCACGCATCAGGTTTAGGGCAGCGAGATCAAGCGCTTTACCCAGCAGGTTGTCGCGCAGCGAATCGCTCACCTTTTCGTCGATGCGGTAGCCCACCTGGGCGGAGCTGCCATCGGCCAACTGGCCAGCAGTAGCTCCCGGAGTGAAGCTGGTGGGGGCTAGGAAAGCATCGATCAGGGAACGGCTGAGGTCAATCAGCACTTGGTCAGAGGCCAAACCCTGGTCAGTCGCAGTGGCGGCTTCTGCTACGGCGAAGCTAAATGTATTGGCACTGGTCACGTCCACCGTAAAGGTGCCATTGAGTGCCGTAGCTGCGATGCCACCGATAGCAGCATTAACATCGGAGAGGGTGAAAGAATCGCCACTCCTCAGGCCATGGTTGACCAGGGTCACGGTAACCTCATTCAGCCCATCAGTGGTGCTCAGAGCTTCAGCACCAGTGGATTTACGAAGACCGATCTCCTCGGGAAGCATCGAGTGGCCAAGGCGATAAATAGCGTGGGCGAATTCGGCAAAAATCTGGGTATCAATTGCCGGATCAACGCCTGCGAACCCACCCACATGGGGGCTTAGTTTGCGGATGAAGCTATCGAAGGTGAGATGTTGATAAAGCATCTCGCACCAGATCTTGGCTTGCTGGAAGAGATCTTCATTGGTGATCTTGGTGGTGACGTTAGTAAGTGGATCGATCCAATCGAAGCCGCCCTGGGGAATATCGGCAGGCATGCCGTACTGCTGCTTCAGCTGGGTCAGCACTCGATTGTGCTCGGTAAGGAACACTTCATGCACAGCGGTTAGGCCGATATTTTCATTGAGGCGACCGTCACCAGCGATCAGGTGGCTGTCAAGGGGCTGGAAGGTAAACGGTCCGCCAGGCGCGCCTTGCATGTACGCCGTCATAGCGGCGGCATAGTTTGCAGGGTTATCGCCTGCGGCACTTAAAATAAAATCTGTCTCACTAAACCCGGGAATAGTGGCGGCTCCGCGGGGGGCAGTACTACTCGCCAGGCTGAAGGCTGCCTTGTCGGCAAGAAAAGCGTGACCAGTGGTGGCCAAAACGAAATCTCCAGCCTGGTTAACCAGGGAACCGCCCGTGAAGAGGGCATCGCCAGCGAGATAGCTGTTCTTCACAAATACCTGCTCGCCGGTGACCTTATGAATTGCCACCAACTGGGGCAATCCGTCTGGGCCGAGGATGGCTAGGCCATTGGCGTCAAAAGCCACCAGGGGAACATCCGCCACATCCTTGTCATGCAGGATCAAGCCAACATTTGCTGCATTGGTCTTGATCTTCGCCCAATTGGCCATGCCGCCAAACAGTTCACCATTGATGGCAACCCCTGCATTGGCCAGGCGACCAGTGGTGAGGTCGGAGATGCTGGGAGGATTGGTTGCTTGATTGCCGCCCTGACCAGTGAGCCAATCGGTTTCGCTTAGGTACTCACGGAGGAACAGTGTGCGGCTTTGGTCTGAGCCGTAATTCTGGCTCAGGTCAACAGGAGGTGAAATCTGGTTGAAGCTTTCAGCCCGAGCCGGAGTGAGGGTGAGGGTGTAAGCCCCTTGGCCAACCCCTGGAGCCAACGACGCGACAACTCCTGTTGTGGGAGTCCAGCCATTGATTTGCCTGATTAAATCCTGGGCATCAGTGGCAAAAATCTCAATAATACGATTATTGAGAACCAATGTACCCTCATAGGCAAAATAACTGCCTACTTGCTTGCTCTCATTGGTTGCTGTACTTAGCGAGGCCCAAGAGACAAAGTCTGCATTGTTGTCAGCAATAATTCCCAACTTCGCCAGCAAGCTGTCGGTTGAACCAACTCCAATTGTGACGTTAATTGTGTTGTTGCGGGAGCCAGTGATTGCTGGCTTGCCACCAGGAGCCGTGGTGGCTAGTGCGCGGCCATAGAGACTGTCACTGGCGAGGAGCTCAATCGATACCTGGCCATCGACACCCTTGGCAACAAAGTCCAGGCCATGGTCAAAGAACTGACCGAACTGGCTAAGCCAGTTGCTATACGGAAGGGGGTTAATACCGCCATCGGCAGGACCGATTCGCCCGGTGGGATTATCCTGCTCGAGGAGCTCCTGCTTGGCCGCATAATTGGGGTCATTAGGATCCAGAGCTTGGAATCCGATCGGATTGCTGACGTCGGCAATCAGATTGCTGATGATTCGAGGGTTAAGCGAATCGACAACCTTGCCAGTGGTTGCTGTTGGTGGCAGGGCGACGCCGTTGTTAAGTACGCGGACGGTGTTGCCAATGGCAAACGTGGTGTCGCGGGTGGAGTTGGCAAAGGGGCCAGAGATAACATCATTTTTAAAGGGCGACAGAAGCCTGTTAAAGCTGAGCCGCTTAAAGAGGGTATCGGCTGAGCCAAAGAAGAAGCCAGGGGCCGCAGGGTTTTTTGTGTTATTGCCTATCCCCCGAACGTTGCGAATACCAGTGGGTCCAAGGGGGGCTACACCGCCAAGTTCCTCTACCAACCAGGTTGAGTGGGAACGTGAGAGTAGAAAACGGAGATCGAAAACACTGAAAACTGGCATTAAAAATCAAAATTCATCCTGCAAAACCTATTTAGAAATGGTCCATTTAATGAGGCTTTCCTCAATCATGAGCAGGATATGCTTCATCGACGCCTCGCCGTTGCTGCCTTCCCCTTAAATCGAACGCCCGCGCAAGACCACGGCAAAGCCTTCCTTGGGGCAAATCGCCACGAGGGACCCGCCATGGGCTGGCGCCACCTGCAAAGCGCCAGTCGCACCCAGGCCAATTACAAATGGAAGCCGGCTCCTAACTTTGCCCTTGGGCTCCCCTAGGAGGCAATGGAGCAGCCCCACAAATCAGGCTGCGGCCTGGAAGCCAAGGAGAGCGCCAGCTCTCCCGTTGGCCACCTCAGCGCGACCAGCAATATGTAAATATAACACTACCATTACACTGCTAAACCTGGTCTTTTTGTCAAAAAAAATTGATAAACTAATTTTCGCTTCTCAACTAAATCCCATGGCCACTAGTCGTCCGCTTAAAATGCTTGCTGGCACCCTAGTCTCTACGGATTTAGACCGGGCGCGGCACTTTTACGAACAGGCATTTGGCTTTGAATGTGTGCGGCATGGCGAGGATCAAATGTTGATCCGCGATCGCTATGCCAAAGCAGCCATGGACCAAGGCAGTGACGACTTCATTTTGATCGACGTGAAACAAGTAGATACGATTACAACACCCCACCACATGTGTAACCATTGGGGATTTGACGTAGATTCAACTGACGAGGTTGATCGTATTAATGCGGTATTTAAAGAACGGCAAGAAGAACTAGGCTTGGCCAAAATCATGCCGATCACCAAGGCCCATGGCGCTTATGGCTTCTATTTGATCGACAGTGATCAGAACTGGTGGGAAGTGCAATGTATCGTCCATGGCTACGACAATGCCGGAATATTTTCCCGGGGCGACTCGCTTGAGCGAGCCTTATCCCCAGGCGGAAAACTTACATCCAAGGCCAAGAGAATTAAACCAAGCAATGGCACCGGTTGCATTCTTGGTGACGGAGACCTTACCCACGGCACCATGAAGGCGATTGGGCTTGAGCAGGAACGGGGCCTGCTGCGCGATGTCCTTGGCCTCAATACCGTCCAATACATTTCCCAGGCCATATTATTTGCCGGGACCAGCGATGCCACCGGTGTAGCAAACTTTGCGGTAGTTAGCCTAGGAATTCCTGTACCCAACTCATTGCCAATGCATAGCGATGTGCGCTGGGTTCTCAATATTGACGATGCAAATGATCTTCGCTTCATTCGAGATCAGGCGCTCGCCAGCGGCACCCAATATGGCGAAATTACGGTAGGAGAGATTCTTGAATCCCCCTCCGAAACGAGTTGCCTCATTGGCGATGCCGAGGGCAACTGGTTTGAATTAACAACCAAAGGAGTTAAGGATTATCAATCCATTTTCAACGGTCCCCCTGCTTAAGCAATGGCTAAAGGGCACCAGGAAAAGTCTAGTTCCACGCGCGAATCGGCCCATGGGACTCATGTCCTGATCTCCTCCCGCTGGTTGCGCCCTTGCGGTATACGTCGATTTTTCGAGGGGCCCTAAAGAATGATCAGGATATTCTTCAATGGGCTTTTGCATTGATAAATAATTAGGTCTCCAGCCTTTAGCTTTCATAGATGCCAACAAGTTTTATACATAATAATTGGAAGCAATTACCCGCAAAAACCCGTGTTCAGCTTGCAGTAAATCAATCGACCGACGATCCACATACCGTTCACCAAAGCCGAGGGGGCCGGCCGGAAACTCAACCAACCACTTGGCGTGGGGGATGTTTGTAGGGCAACTTGTAAGCCCCTAGGCTAAACCTAAGGGAGCAATCGCCTTGAGAAAGCTCTTAGGGGCAGCTGAAGTTACAAAATCCAGGTCATCACTCGTAGAGAGGTTCTTGCTATAGATTGCGACAACGCCACCTCCCAACAAAGTAGCCGTTATCCCTGCCGCCTCCAACACCTCACTGATGATCACTACAAGCTGCTCAATGCTGGTGGCTTCTGTGATTTAAACCATAGCTGACCATCACTTTTCCAGACTTGCACGGCCGTTGCTGTTGCCGGAAATATGGCTGCACTCATAGAAATGCCCGTTGATACAAAACCGAGGTTGGGGGGCTTTTAATCAGCAGTCGCCCCTGCCCCCATGGCCACCCGTGCTGTTTATACGTTCTTGGGATTCCCCGATGAACCGGCCCAACATCTCTATCTGCACCACGATGGTTACCCAGCCGGAGCCGCCTTCCGGCTCGCTGAAGCCAAGCAGCTCAGTGAAAACCCCGCTGCCTATCTCAGCAGCTTCCTACTCACCCAACCGGAGGCGGAAAGCCTGGTTTCCCCAGAACAAAGCGGCGACGCTGAATATCGCTACCTGGTGCAGCTAAGTGGTGAGCGGCGGCCAGCGGTGCGAATCGAATGCTGGCGGCGCTATCCCGGCGAAAGCCACTGGCAACGCCGTTGTGGCCCAATGTTGCTGACCAGCTTCATCAATCGCTTTCTGCCTGATCTGGGCCCCTAAACGCTTGCCGGCCCATAATCCAGGCAATTCCTTGGCTGGGTCGGCGGTTTCCATGGGTTTAACCCTGCGCTTACTCGGCCTACTGCTGCTACTCGCACTGCTGGCTTTCTTTGCCGCCGGTGAATTTGCCCTAATCCGACTGCGGCCCACCCGGGTGCAGGAACTGGCCGAAAAAGGCAGCAGCGCCGCCCGCTCGGTGGAGAGGCTGCAACGGCACCTGCGCCGGGCCTTAATCGCCACCCAGCTGGGGGCCAGCCTCTCGCTGCTGGCCCTGGGCTGGGGCAGCCACAAACTGCTCAGCCAGGGGCTGCCCGGACGGGATTACCCCTTGCTGGAGCTCCTGGTATTTCTGCTGGTGGCGCTGTTGGCCACCCTGATCGGCGGCATTCTGCCCAAGGCCTGGGTCCTCGATAAACCGGAGGCTTCCGCCCTCAAGCTCGGCCCCCTGCTGGAGGCGGTCAACCGCTGCCTCTCACCGCTGCTGGCCGTGGTGGAACCCCTGGCTGACGGCCTATTGCAATTCACCGGCCTACCGCGCCAATGGGATCGGCTGGTGCCTGCCCTTTCGGCTAGCGAACTGGAAAGCCTGATCGAAAACGATGCGGTTACTGGCTTGGAACCCGATGAACGCAACATCCTTGAGGGGGTGTTTTCGCTGCGGGACACCCAGGTGCGCGAGGTGATGGTGCCCCGCTCCGGGATGGTGACCCTGCCGGTGGCAGCCCGCTTTAGCGAGTTGATGGATGCGGTGGTCTCCACCCGCCACGCCCGCTTTCCGGTGATCGGTGATTCCCTCGATGATGTGCGCGGTCTGC
>JBDLTB010000083.1:0-4736 GCA_039799245.1 Cyanobacteriota bacterium | reverse complement strand
ACCCGGGGCCGGCGGATTTTCGCGAGTTTGCCGGGGCCGAATTGGCCGAACGGGGCGCCCGGGAGTTCTGTCGACCGGGGGGGATGCCGATGCTGTTGCAGATGGTGGTGGAAAACTGTCCAGCCCTGATTCGTTCCCAGCGCCAACCCCTAGGGGTGTTGGCGGCCCAACTGAGCCAACGCCATAATTTTGGCCTGTTTAGCCTGTACATCACCCGGGTGGCAGGGGGTGCCTTGATTCCCCAGCTGTCGTTGCCGGGCTATCAGCTCGACACCCTCGCCATCGCTGGTCAGTTCTTTGTGTTGAAGTCGGAGCGCAGCGATGGTTCCTGAGGCAACGATTAAGGCCCTAGGTGCCGACCTGGCCGGGCTCGACCTGGTTTGGGATGAACCGCTGCTCAGCCAGCTTTCCCACGATCAATTCAGCTATTCACCGCTGCTGGCCCAGCGCCTGCAGGCCTGTGTCGCCCAGCTGGTGGTGCGGGTGCACCGGCAGGAGGAGTTACTCCGCGTGGCGGCCCAGTGCTTTCGCCATCAGGTACCGCTCACCCTGCGGGGGGCGGGCACAGGTAACTACGGCCAATGCGTCCCCCTGGGGGGGGGGCTGGTGGTGGACACCTCAGGCCTAGATCAGGTGCGGCATTTTGATCCCGCCAGCGGCGTGCTTACGGCCGAACCCGGCTGTCGCTTGCTGGAACTGGATCGCTTTTTACAACCCCAGGGCTGGGCCCTGCGGCTCAGCCCCAGCACCTGGCGCAGCGCCAGCCTGGGGGGATATATCGCCGGCGGCTCCAGTGGGGTGGGCAGCCTGCGCTGGGGTCTATTGCGGGACCGCGGCAACCTGCTGGGGCTGGAGGTGGTGACTGTGGAGGCCGAGCCAAGGCTGGTGCAACTGGGACCGATCGAGGCCCAGGCCCTCAACCATGCCTACGGCACCAACGGCATCTTCACGGCAGTAACGGTGCCCACCGCCCCCTGGCAGGACTGGCGGGAACTGGTGCTGGAATTACCAGATCCGGCCGCGGCCCTGGCCCTGGGCGAGGAGCTCACTTCCGCGGCCCTAGACATTGACCAGCTCTGCTACCTGGAAAGGCGCCTGGTGGAGAGGATGCCTGATTTAGCTGGCCTAGCGGCCGGGTCAGGGGATCGACTGCTGCTCCTGGCCAGCCCCGCTGCGGTGCCCTTGATTGAAGCCCTCACCCGGGCCGCCGGGGGGCAATTGCTCTGGCAAAGAACCCAGTGGCCGCCCCGGGGGCTTTTGCTGCGCGAACTCTGCTGGAACCACACCACCCTGCAGGTGCGGGCCCACGATCCCAGCTTTAGCTATCAGCTGGTGTTGCTGCCGGAGCCAGCCTCCAGCTTCATGGGGGCCCTAGGGGCCCGCTGGCCCGGCTGGCTCCATTGGCACCTGGAACGGGTGCGCCAGGGGGGCCGGCCCCGCTGGGTGGGTTTGCCCCTATTCCGTTGGCAAGGGGAAGCCCAATTGGAGGAGCTGAATAACGCCTGTCGCCAGGCGGGGGGCCTGGTGTTTAACGCCCATGCCCTAACCGTTGAAGGCGGCGGCCTCGGCCAGGCGGATGCCGATCAGCTGGCCGCCAAAGCCAGCTATGACCCCTCTGGCCTGCTCAATCCCGGCAAATTAACGGGCTAACCAGCTGGGCAAGGTCCCGCTGCCCCTCAGCCGCAACCAAGGCTGTCGCGGGTGGCAATGCCGCTGCTGGGATTGACGCCGGTGGCCCGGCGACAGAGTTGCCGCAGGTCCCCTAGATCCAGCAGCGCTTCACTGAAATCAGCCCCTTCAATCTGGGCGTCAGCAAAACTGCTGCCGTTGGCAATCACGCCGCTGAGCAGCGCATCACGCAGGTCGCAGCCGGCAAAATCAGCGCGGTCCATCAAGGCATCACTGAGGTTGGCCCCGCGAAAATTGGCCCCGGTGAAAGACGCCTGGGTGAGGATCGCCCCCTGCAATTGGGCCCCGGAAAAATCAGCGCCCCTGGCCTGGGCCCCGGCAAAAGAACTGCCCTCCAGGGCTTGGCCATGGAAATCGCCGTTGCTCTGGTTGGTGAGCGTGTAATCGATCTTTTCCAAATAACTGCTGGCCGCCGCCGCCCCCAGGGGGGCAAAACCAATGACAAAGGCCAGCCACAGCAGGGCCGCCTGGGCAAAACAGCGGCGGGCCAGGGCAGGGATCACGCTTATGCGGCAGCTAGGTCCACTGTGGGGCCTCTAGGGCAACTCAGCGGCAATCTGGGCGCTCCAACAACGGCTGCAATGCCCCAAGCAGATAAAGGGAACCCGCCACCAGCGGCGGGGCCAGGGGTCGCCCTTCGGGGGCCATCAGCTGGGCCAGCCCCTCCTCCAGGCTCGGCGCCGGGCTGAGCTGGCCGGCCAGGCCTGGCACCGCCGCCGCCAACTCCGCGGCGCCCCAGCTGAGGTGCCCTGGGATCACCACGATCCAGGCTTGGTCGGCGGGGCCCAACAGGCTGGCCAGCATCTCTGGCCCCTGCTTATGGCGTTGGATACCGAGCAACCAACGGCGGGGGCCAGGGGCGCCCTTGTTGCTGATGTGATCAAGTTCCTGGCGCAGGGCAGCGGCGGCAGGGGGGTTGTGGGCCCCATCGATCAGCAACTCCTGGCCTTGCCAGCGGCACAGCTCCAAGCGGCCCGGCCAGCGGGCCGCCGCTAGCCCCTGGTTGATGGCCGCCGCCGGGATCGCCCAGCCCTGCCCCCGCAAGGCCTCTGCCATGGCCCGGGCCACGGCGCCGTTGCTGCGCTGCCACTGGCCCGCCAAGCCAAGCGGTTGATCGCTTCCCAGCGGTTCCACCCAATGCAATTGCGTACCTTGGGCCTGGGCCTCCCGGGTTAGCACCGCTGCCACCTCCGGCAACTGCGGACCACTAATCGCCACCGCCCCAGGCTGAAACACCCCTGCCTTTTCAGCGGCGATCGCCCCGAGGCTGGAGCCCAGGTGTTCGCAGTGGTCAAGGCCGATGCTGGCCATGCCCAGCACCCGCCGATCCGGATGGGTGGTGGTGGCATCAAGCCGCCCCCCCAGGCCCACCTCCAACACCGCCAGGTCGATGGCGGCCCCAGCACAATGGGAAAAGGCGGCACCGGTGAGCAGCTCAAAGGGGGTGAGCCGGTGCCGTTCCCCCAACTGCTGCCAGCTAGCTACGGCCCTGCGTAGGTCGGGGCCACTGATCCACTGGCCATTGAGCTCCAAGCGCTCACACCAACTCACCAAATGGGGGGAGCGGTAGATGGCGCAGTGCAAACCCGCCGCCTGGAGGATCGCCCCCAGAAAGGTGCAAATCGACCCCTTGCCATTAGTGCCTGCCACCTGCACCGCAACAAATTGCCGCTCGGGATGGCCCGCCTCCGCCAGGGCGGCCTCCAGCCGTCCCAGGGCCAGATCGATTCCCCGCCGGCTGAAGGGTTCCAGCAGGTCGGAGAGCTCAACGGGATCAGGCAGTTGCACTGCTCAGCCCAGCCGGGCCAGGGCCTTATCAAGGCGCCTCAGCACCTGTTTAATTTCCCGCTGGCTGATTACCAGGGGGGGCACAAAACGCACCACCTGGGGACCGGCGGGCACCAGCAGCAAACCCTCCGCCAGGGCGGCCTTAACCACATCCCCGGCGGTGGCTGCCCCATCGCGCAGCAACAGGCCCTGGATCAGGCCCCAGCCCCGCACCCCCGCCAACAGTTCAGGATGTTGGGCCACCCGCCGGGCCAAGCCAGCCCGCAGCTCCTCACCCCGCTCAACCACCTTTGGCAGCAGCTGGCGCCGCTCTATTTCAGCGGCCACGGTGAGGGCAGCCCTACAGGAGAAGGGATTGCCGCCAAAGGTGCTGGCATGGTCACCGGCTGTGAACACATCGGCCTTGGCTTTCACTGCCAGGGCACCGATGGGAATCCCGCCGCCCAGCCCCTTGGCAACGGTGATCCCATCGGGCTCGATGCCCAGCTGCTCATAACCCCAGAGGCGGCCACTGCGCCCCATGCCCACCTGCACCTCATCAAGGATCAACAAAATTTGGTGCTGGTCGCAGATCTGGCGCAGCTGGCGGAAAAACTCAGGATTGCCAGGCACCACGCCCCCCTCCCCCTGGAGCGGCTCGATCAGCACCGCCACCACCCGGTCCCCATGGCTGGCCAGGGTGCTGTTGAAGCTGTCGATGTCGTTGTAGGTGAAGTAAGCGAAGCCCTCCGGCAGCGGTTCAAAACCGCAGTGGTATTTGTCTTGGCCGGTGGCCGTAACGGCGGCAAGGGTGCGGCCATGGAAGCTGGCCCGGGCGCTGAGCACCACGGGGCGATCTATTTGGCGACGGCTGTGGCCATATTTACGGGCCAGCTTGATGACCGCCTCGTTGGCCTCGGCGCCGGAATTACAGAAGAACACCTTGTCGGTGCAGCTGTGCTCCGTGAGCCAACGGGCCAGCTGCTCCTGCTCGGGGATCCGGTAGAGGTTCGAAACGTGCTGCAGCCGACCCAGCTGTCGGGTAAGGGCCTTACGCAGGGGGCGATTGCTGTGGCCGAGGCTGCAGGTGGCAATGCCCGCCACACAATCCAAATACCAGCGGCCAGCGCTGTCCTGGAGCCACACGCCCCTGCCCCTTTCAAAGCTGAGCGGAAATCTGGCGTAGGTGGCCATCACGGCCGTAGAATCAGGGTTCGGGGGCATGGCGGAATTGGTAGACGCAGCGCACTCAAAATGCGCCGACTTCGGTTTTGTCGGTT
>JBDLTB010000082.1:0-32676 GCA_039799245.1 Cyanobacteriota bacterium | reverse complement strand
GTTAAAAAATAAGTCAGCGAAAATCAAGGAGTCAACAGAAATTAAACCTGAGCATAGGATACATCACCAGTAGTAAAGTTGACGGTTATTTCACATGCCTTGCTAACTGCTAGAGCAGTTGGTCCACAGTTAGCCACAGAACCGGGGCCCGCTGGAGCAGCAGTTGTTTTGAAAACAATATTAGCAGTTGGCTTATCGTTGGTAGTCGTACCACTACATGTGCCTGTAATTGTAAGTCCGGTACTTGTTGGGGAAGCATAGGCAGCGGGGAACGGTCCATCAGAAATAATTGCCGCCGAGCACTCCTTAATAAGCCCAGCAGCCTCACCCAACTGCGTATTGATCTTCGCCTTATCTTTTACCCCCAAGAATTTCGGCAAAGCCACAGCACTTAAAATCCCCACGATCACAATCACCACCATCAGTTCAACAAGGGTGAAGCCTTTTTGCAGCAGAGCGTTGCGCTTGCCGTTGGGGTTGCTCGCCAGGTGACGGACGAACTGGGACTTGAAGGTGCTGGCCATGGAAGTTTGCCCGGGGCGCCGGGGGTGCGTTGCTTTCAATATCCCCCGATTAATCGGCTTGTATCTGAGAGCCGGCTGAGCCCCACTTGAGAACTTGCTTAAAGCGCCGCAAGAATTAGCTGAGAGCAATGCCAGCTAGCCTTCGCCCATGGCTTTCACCCCCCTGCGGCGCCTATGGACTTGGCGCCCCCGCAGCCTTTCGGCCCGGCTGGCCCGCATCGGCCTTTGGGTGGTGCTTGCTTACACGCTGATCGCCCTTGTTACCGGCCCCTTGATCCAGCTGGGCCTACTTAGCGACCCCAACAGCGGCATCAATAACCCCATCTATGCCGCCCCCAGCTGGGGGCATTTCTGTGGCACCGATCGGCTCGGCAGGGATGTGTGCGTGCGCACCCTGGCCGGCGCTGGCGTGGCCCTGGAGGTGGTGGCCCTGGCATTGGTGTTGGCCCTGGTGATTGGTGTACCCCTGGGCATGCTCAGTGGTTACCTGGGCGGCGCCGTGGATCGGCTGCTGGTGTTGCTGATGGACACCCTTTACACCTTGCCGGTGCTGCTGCTTTCGGTGGTGCTTGCCTTTTTGCTCGGCAGGGGCCTGCCCAATGCGGCCGCCGCCCTCTGTGTGGTGTATGTGCCCCAATACTTCCGGGTGGTGCGCAACCAAACCGCCTCGGTGAAAGCCGAGTTGTTTGTGGAGGCGGCCGAAAGCCTTGGGGCTGGCCCCTACTGGATCCTGCGCCATTACCTGCTGCGCAATGTGATCACCTCCGTGCCGGTGGTGCTCACCCTCAATGCCGCCGATGCCGTGTTGGTGCTGGGCGGTTTGGGCTTTCTGGGCCTGGGCCTACCGGAATCCGTACCCGAATGGGGCAGCGACCTGCAACAGGCCCTCACCGCCCTGCCCATCGGCATTTGGTGGACCGCCATCTACCCCGGCCTGGCCATGTTTGTGCTGGTGCTGGGCCTTTCCTTTATCGGGGAAGGCTTAGATGCCTGGGTAAGTGGCGCCAATGGGGGGCAGAATCCCTAAGTTGGAACTGTTAATCGGTTTGCCATGCCGGTTTCACTGCTGCTGATGGGTCTCACCACCCTGTTTTGGATCCTGGGGGCCCGGAACAGTGATGAGGTGATTGGCATCCTCGAGAAGGTGCTGGCGGTGGTGCTACTGGTGTTAACCCTCTGCGTGGGCGGTTTGCACCTGCTGATTTGCTTTGGCTTGTTTGGCTTGGCCCTAACCCTGCCCAAGGCCCGCACCAACCAAGCGCCTTTACCCCATACCGACACCAATGAGATCTTTTTGCCCCTCTGAAGCCTGGCCAACCATAGCCTGGGTCTCAATAGCGCAGCTTCACGGTGCGGGGTAGGTCCTCTAGCAATTCGCCGGCTTGATTAAGGGCCGGATAGGGGCGGCCAGTGTCGCGGCACCAGCGGGCCACCTGGGGATAGGACCACTCAAACAAGGTGCGTTCATAGAGCTCTGGCGCCAGGCCTTCCCCCGCCAGGGGCAACAAACCAGCCGCCTGCCGTTGGCGTAGCGCCTCAAACAACAGCACCGCCGCCGCCACACTCACATTCAGCGACTGCACCATTCCCCCCATGGGAATGAACAGGGGCTGGTCCACGCCAGTGGTGGCAGCGGCGGTAAGCCCCCATTTCTCTGCCCCCAGCACAAAGGCTGTGGGGCCAGTGAAGTCACATTGGCGGTAGTCCACGGCCTGTACCCCCAGGTGGGTGCCATAGAGGCGAAAGCCCCGCTGGCGCAACTGGCCAAAGGCGGCCTCAATCGAGCTGTGGTCCCGCAGGGGCACCCACTTTTGTGATCCCTGGGCGGTGTTATTAAAGGTGCGGGGCCTTCCCTTAAGGCTCACCACATGGGCTTCCAGTACCCCCACCGCATCACAGCTGCGCAAAATTGCCGAGAGGTTGTGGGGTTTTTCCACCTCCTCCAACACCACAGTGAGGTCAGCCATGCGGCCGTTGAGCACCGCTTTGAGCCGCTCAAAACGCCTAGGTAACAGTGGCATTGTTCAGGCTGCACCCAGCGATTTCAGCCGTTTCCAGCGGGCAGTGCTCATGGAATCCCAGGGTCAGTCGGGAAGATAGCTAACCATGGCAGAGATCTTGCTGATTTTTTGGGGGGCTAGCCCATTCAACTCATCGAGGACCAGCAGCTGACTTTTAACAAAATCTGCGAAGGTAAATAATACGGTATCAAAATCTAATTCAGATCTACCTTCAATGTCGTAACGGCGGGCACTAAGAAAATCATGCAACTGCCAGAGATGATTAAGTTCATTCACCTCAGAGACCCGCTCCTTAACAACCCCAACGAGCCTTTCGGATTCCCGCTGCTGGGCAAGAGAATAAATGGAAGCTGCCAGTTCAGCCTCTTCCTGGCTCCAGCCAGAACAGTGTTTATCCTCAGCCATGAAGGTCCTGGTCATTACTTGAATTGATAATCAACCCTAGCTAGCCAGGGGGAGATTTGTGGCTGCCTTCAAATTCTGCCTACGGGCCAGGGGCAATTGGTGCCAAGCCAGGGCTGGATTGTTGTGATGTTCACAGTGATACCCGAAGTGGTAGCAGCTCAGCAGCGACCAAAATTCGTGCAAATCAGTACTAACTATTAAACAATCACCTGGTCCTTGGCTCGCATTTTCCTGAGCACCACTGGCCGAGCGGTGGGGTAAATAGGTACCAAATATAAATAATTGAGCTGAACTCAAAACCATGGGCAATATCCAAAAACAGGCCAAACCAAAGAGCAATTGCCCCCAATCCCCAGGCAAAACCAGCAGAGACAATCCCCAAATCATAACTAGACCTAATAACTGACCCAAAGATGTGTAGGAGTACATAAACCGAAAATACCAAGCCAAGGGCTTTGCCAACAGAGCCAGGGGAACATCTGGATCGCCAGACTGGCCACAAAACTGATGATGGTTTATGTGGTTTTCACGACAAATATCATAGGAGAGCAACCCATAAACCCCCAGGAAGACAACCCCCAACCAAGTATTAAAAACCGCCTTTCCAGGCACCAAGTTGCCATGCATAGCATCGTGGGCAACAATAAAAAGACCGGTCTGCAAAAAAGTTCTCAATAAAACCGCAAGCACTATTAAAGGCAACGAATATCTCAAACTCGGGCTAGTCAGGAACCAGTAAAGACTAGAAAGCCATAGCCAGAGAACAAGTAAAGCCAAAAAAATGCTTTTGCATCCAGCCATAGGGATCCAGCGGCCATGCATGAAAATTAACTACCCCAAGCAAAATTTGGACTGGACTTTTACTTAAAGATCCAGCCCAAGAATACCTAGCGGTTAACTCAATAACCCTACTCAGCGCACGAAATTTAGCAGCTCCTTGGGGGATGCAAGCAGATCAATCGCTACAAAGTAGATTTTGCCCTGGGGATCAAGCAAAAAGCGCCAAGCCACGTTCATGCCCACCCCAGCCCCAAACCAGGGGGTTTGCACCTTGCCGGTTACCTTGATCTGCGTGAAGCCCCCATCGGAATTTTCACTTACCCCTTGCTCAGGCAGAAGCTTGAGGTTTTGGCAGTCTTCCCTGAAAAAGCGCAGTACCTTTTCTTTACCAACTATGGGGCGCTGGAAGGGGGGCTGCAGGGCACCATCGGCCAAAAACAATTCGATAAGGTTATCAAAGTCGTTGGCATTTAAGAGATTCATGTAGTCGATAACCGTCTGGTTTTCAATGCCTGCGATTGAAACGCCCTGACGATCTGCCAAGGCAGTGGGAGCCACCAGGGGCTCGGCAATGCGCTCAGCCTTTTCAAGCTTGGCCGGGTCAAAACCCATATCAACTACAAAGTTGCGCAGAATGGTGATCTGCTGGCCTGGCTCAATCGTTTTGATTTCCGTAAGGATTGGGGCTGCATTGGGTGACATCTGATAATCGGGGGGGATCGGCGCAACAATCCCCTGGTTCATCCATTGGGCCAATTCATACCAAAAGCCCAGTTTAATATTTACAGACCAGCAGGAGTAGGTTCTTGAAATGGGTGTATCATTACCTTCAGCCAAATCCCTCATTACCTGGCTTTGCTGGGGAAAAGTCATCTGCTTAATTTCATTAAGCGTCCTTTCAGCAAATTCCATTCTTGCCGCACCCGTGGCGGCAATTGTCAAAGTTTTTCCCATTTCCAAGTAGGCAAACCAGATCAGGGCCAACTGATCGGTAGGGGAAAGCTGTTTAAAGCGAGCCGTCAGGGCTGGCACCACATCAGCCGAGCGTGTGCTCGAAAAAATTTGTGCTGCGCGCTCGATAGTGAAAGTCATGCCATCCTGCGGGTACACCACACTATAACACTTTAAAACAGAATTTTGAATTTCTCAGTTTTTGTGCTAATCAAATCCACCTCAGATCAGCTTTGCATCAGCGGCAGATCCTTTACCCAGGGCCAAGCAGGGCCAAAAGCGCAGGCAGGGCGGGTGCTCACCCAGAGACTCAACCGCATGCAGGGGACCAGTGGCAAGCGAAGCCCGTTAAAAGGGGAAGATTTCACCTTCGCAATTCTTAACGAAATGCGCCAGAATCCCGGTATTGCAGGAAATTGCCATGACCACCACTGACGTGTTAGTGCCATTTTTGGCGCTTTTCCTGGCGGGCTTCGCCCTGCTGCTCGTAAATATGTCGAACGCCAGCCCAAACCTCTGAGCTCAAAATAACCAAGCTTTGGTCCCTCGGGCAGGATCAAGGCTCAAATCATCCACAACCCTTGCCCGCCAACCCCAATCCTGCCCCTACCCCCCCAGGACTGGGGCCCCGCTTGGTGGCCTGGCGGGTGTTGGAGGCGGTGGGCGATGGGGCCTATGCCGACCTCGCCCTCGAGCGGGAACTGCGGCGGCAACCCCTCTCTCCCCTAGACCGCGGCCTAGCTACGGAACTGGCCTACGGCGCCATTCGCCAGCGGCGCCAGCTGGATGGCTGGCTAGATCGGCTCGGCAAGGTGCCCGCCAGCCGCCAACCACCCCGGCTGCGCTGGTTGTTGCATGTGGGCCTGCAACAGCTCCTGGCCATGGATCGGGTGCCGGCCCCAGCGGCGGTGGGCACCGCCGTGGAACTGGCCAAACGCCAACGGCTGGCCCCGCTGGCCCCAGTGGTGAATGGCTTGCTACGCAGTGCCGCCCGGGCCATCGCCGCCGGCGAACGCCTGCAGTCCCCCAGCGATCCCATCGCCAGGCTGGCCTTTGAGCAGTCATTGCCCGATTGGTTGGTGCAAGAGCTCTGGCAGCAGCTAGGCCCAGAACGCACCATTGCCCTAGCCGAGGCCAGCAACCAAATCCCCAGCATTGACCTGCGGGTAAACCCCCTGCGCAGCAACCGTGAGGCAGTGCTCGCAGCCTTCACGGCGGCGGGCCTGGCGGTGGCGCCCCTGGCGGATCAACCCCAGGGGATCAACCTCCTGCAAAGGCCCGGCCCCCTGCCCCAGCTCCCCGGCTACACGGAGGGCCATTGGTGCGTGCAAGACCGCGCTGCCCAGCTCATTGCCCCGCTGCTTGATCCAAAACCGGGCATGCGGGTGCTCGATGCCTGCGCAGCGCCGGGGGGTAAAGCCACCCACCTGGCCGAACTAATGCAAAACCAGGGGGAGCTTTTAGCCCTGGATTGTGCCGCCGGGCGCCTGGAGCGGGTGCGGGCCAATGCCCTGCGCCTGGGGCTCAGCTGCGTGCGGCCTGAGGAGGGTGATGCCACCAACCTGCCGGCCCTAGAGGGGCAATTTGATCGGGTGCTGCTGGATGTGCCCTGCTCCGGCCTCGGCACCCTCGCCCGCCATGCCGATGCCCGTTGGGGGCTCACCCCCCAAACAATCCCCGAGCTGGTGCGCCTGCAAGGGGCCCTGCTGGACCAGGGTGCCCGGCTGCTTAAACCCGGTGGTCGGCTTGTGTACGCCACCTGCACCGTGCATCCGGCCGAAAACCAGCTACAAATCGCCGCTTTCCTCGAGCGCCACCCCAGCTGGTGCTGCGCCGGCGAGGCCCTAGAGCTCTGGCCCACCCCAGGGGTGGGAGGCGATGGTTTCTATGCGGTGGCGCTCACGAGCCCCCCAGCAGAAGCAGATCCCGGGTGCCAGTGATGCCCAGCACCGCCAGCAAGAGCAACACCAGGATGTTTGCACTCACGTGGAGTCGCAAAATCTGGGCAGATTTTTGGATTTCGGGCCGCACCGCCAAATTAAATAGCAGCAAACCAGTGGCCAAAACTCCGGCCCAGTAATGGGAACTCCAGAAGGCGGTGCTGAAGGGTTGATCGCTAAGTCGGTAGATCTGGGGCTGGCTCCCCAGGCCCAACAGGCCAGCCCAGGTGAGCAGGGCAAAGCTGGCGCGTAGGAGCTTGGTTTTCACCACCCAAAGCGAAGCCAAGGCCGCCAGGCTGCCCACCCATGCCAAAGCCAGCAACCAGCCACGGCTAGCGGGTTCCCCCCCCTCCCGAAGGAAACTAAAAGCAAAGGCAATCAGCACCGCCAGCACCACGGCCCCCGTGAGCCAACGGCCGTGTTCCCAGTGCTCCGTACCCACCGTGGGCGGCAGCAATTTGTTGTAGCCCGTCCGCCGTTCGCGCGCCAAGAGGCCAAGCCGCACCACGGTGCCGGCCACCGGATAAATAAACAGCACCGCCAGCACAGGGTGCAGCAGCGACAACCAATCAAGCGAAGCAAGCATTAAGGGCGTTATTCAGCGGGGGGTGGATCCGCCACAGGGGCGGGGGGGGGCGGAGCCAGGGGGGCGGCGGCCGGCGGCGCTGGGGCCGCGGGGGCGGCGCTGGGGCCCGGCACTGGGGCCCCGGTGCCGCTGCGACCGCCGTCCGGTTGCCAGGGCTGGGCATAGGGATCACTCCAGGGGGCCGGGGCTGGTCCCTGGCTACCGGTGCCACTGTCACTGCCGCCGGCCCAGCTGCCGCTGTTGCTGGCGGGGGGCTTGAAGCTGCGATGCAACACCGGCTTGGGCGGGAATTGCTTGACCGGCATATCTTTCACCACCGGCGTCATGAACTGATTCCAGGCCCAGGCCGCCTGGCTGCTGGCGCCACCGGTTTCGCGGTTGTTGTCGTAACCGAGCCAAATGCCAGTGGTGAGTTGGGGGATCGTGCCAATAAACCAAAGGTCCCTGGCCCCCTCTGAGGTGCCGGTTTTGCCGGCCACAGGCCGATCGGTTAAGGCGGCCGCCCCGCCGGTGCCACCACTCACCACCCGCTGCAGCATCCACAGCATGGTGTCGGCGGTGTCGCTATCCACGGCGCGGCGACCCCGATCGCCGGCACTGCTGCGGCTCCAGAGCAGGTTGCCCTCCGGACCGGTGATCGTTTCAAAGGGGGTGGGGGACACATAAATGCCGCGGTTGGCGATGGCCGCATAGGCGGCGGTCATATCCAGCACCGTTTGCTCGTAGGCACCGATCGCCAGCGGGTAGAAGCGGCCCAGGGGGCGGGTGATACCCAGGGATCGGGCCGTGGTGATCACCTGGTCGAAGCCCACCTTGCGCAACAGCTGCACCGCCACGGTGTTGAGCGAGTTCTGCAGGGCATCGGCCATCGACACCGCCCCGAGATAACGGTCGCCGAAGTTTTTCGGGCAATAGTTGCCAAAACATTGGGGCGCATCAACAAATACGTCCTCCGGCTTGATACCCGCCGCCACCGCCGCGGTGTAGGTGAAGAGCTTGAAGGTGGAGCCTGGCGAACGCAGGGCCTGGGTGGCGCGGTTGAACTGGCTCTTCTCAAAATTCCTACCGCCCACCATCGCCCGCACCAGGCCGGAGCCCGGTTCCATCGACACCAGGGCCCCCTCCAGGTCGCCATAGGTATTGGCATTGATCACCTTTTGGGCCTGTTTTTGCCAGCCGAGGTTGAGGCTGCTGCGGATCGTGAGTCCACCCACCTCGAGCTGCTCCGGGGTGAGCACCTTGGGTAATTCCTGGGCCACAAAGCTGGTGAAATAGGGCGCTGCACTGTTCCAGTGCTTGGGCAGGGCCGGCTTTAGATCCAGGGGGGCCCCATTGGCCCTGTCCAGCTGGGCATCATCAATAAAACCCGCCTCCCGCATGCGACGCAGCACCACCGACCGGCGCTCCAGGGCCAGCTGCGGGTTCACCAGGGGCGAATAAACCGATGGGGCCGGGGGCAGGCCCGCAATCAAAGCCGCCTCCGGCAGGGTCAGCTGGTTGGGGGATTTTGAGAAATAAACCCAGGAGGCATCGGCCACCCCATAGGCACTGGAGCCCAGGTACACATAGTTGAGATATTGCTCAAGAATCTGTTTTTTACTCAGCTGGCGTTCGAGCTTGAAGGCGAGGGCCGCCTCCTTGAGCTTGCGCAGCAATGTGCGGTCTTGGGTGAGAAACACCACCCGGGCCAGCTGCTGGGTAATGGTGCTGGCCCCCTGTTCCACCGAACCACGGGTGAGGTTTGTGATCACTGCCCGGCCAATGCCCACGGCATCAACCCCGTTGTGCTGGTAAAAACGCCGGTCTTCCGCAGCGATAAAGGCCCGTTGCACCAGCAGTGGCATCTGGCCATTGGCCACCTTTTCGCGGGTGGCGGGGCCGAGTTTCTGCAACACATAGCCATCGGCCGAGAGCACAGTCACCGTGCCTGGGCGGCTGAAGGTGCTGATCCGACTGGCGTCGGGCAGGGTGGCATCCAGGCCCTGGATCAGGGCCGAACTGCCGGTGGCTGCGATGGTGCCGGCCCCTGCCGCCAGCAGGGCAGCTAGCAGCAGTTTTTTACGGGGCCGAGGGGGGTTGGGGGCTGGGGTCAGGGGCAACGCTTCAGCCCCAGGGGGGAAACATTCAGAGAAACCTAGCTGGCCCCACCAAAGCCACTGTGGCCAAGGGCCAGTGCCGTGACCAGCATGCCAATCACCAGGAATGGCTGGGCACTGGCCTGGTATTTCACATCAAATGCCACGGGGTCCCGCAAGAGCCAGATGTCTTGGAAGGTGATCTGGGGAACGATTAAAAGCACCAGCAGCACGGCGGCAAAATGCTGACCCAGCAGCACCAGGGCCACCACCATGGCGATCTGGAAGATATCGATCATGGCGGCGCTGATCCAGCTGGCCCGCTTCACGCCAAATACCACCGGCAGCGATTGCAAGCCCAGGGCCCGGTCCCCCTCCACACTCTTGAAGTCGTTGACCACGGCAATGCCAAGGCCGGCCAGGCTGTAGGCCAGGGTGAGCAAGGCCGTGGCCCAGCTGAGCTGGCCAAACAGGGCCTGGCCGGCCCACCAGGGCAAGGCGATGTAGCTGGCCCCAAGGGCGTAATTACCCAGCCAGCCGTTTTGCTTGAGCTTCAGGGGGGGGGCGGAATAGATGTAGCTAACAAAGGAGCCCCCCAGGGCCAGCAGCAGCAGCACCGGCCTGCCGTGGCCGGCCCACTGGTCGAGGCCCCAGGCGACACCAAGACCGGCCAGCAAAAGCACCCAGATCTGCAACTTCACCTGCCAGAGGGCAATGGCCCCGGAGGGGATTGGCCGGTAGGGCTCGTTGATCGCGTCGATCTCGCGGTCGTAGTAGTCGTTGATTGTTTGGGTGAAACCCGCCAAGAGCGGCCCACTCATCAGCATGCAGGCCAAGGATGCGAGCACATCGCTGCGGGTCCACTGGAAATGACCGCTGGCCGCCGCCCCACACAACACCCCCCAAATCAGTGGGATCCAGGTGACAGGCTTCATCAACTGCAGCCGCAGTTTCCAAATATTTGTGCTGCCACTGGCCCCCTTCATGCCAAGGAGCTGGCGGGCAGCACCGCCCGCGGTGGTTGGGTTATCGCTCAACGGTTCAGGCTCAGACGGGGGCGATTTCATCTTCAAAGAACCAGTAGCTGCTGCCGTCGCCCAGCTTCACCTCAACACCCACGCCACTGCCGTCGGTCATTTTGAAACCAATGACCTGGCCTTGGGAATCGGTGAGCAGCAGTTTCACCATGGTTGCGGGGATGCGATCCCTGACCCGGGTGATTTTCACCTGGGTGCCAATGGTGATAGCTGAAGGGGTAGCAGCCTTAGACATCAACGACGCTGACTGGATTTCCGGGGCAACCCTACCAGTGGCCCCATGCCAGCCGCGCCCTTGGGGTGGCACCGTTAAAGCTGCCCCTGAACAGTCCCGTGGTTGCCAAGCGGATCATCCCCTGCCTCGACATGGCCGCCGGCCGGGTGGTTAAGGGGGTGAATTTCGTGGACCTCCGCGATGCCGGCGATCCGGTGGAGCTGGCCTGCCGCTACGACGCCGCCGGCGCCGATGAGCTGGTGTTTCTGGATATTGCCGCCACCCACCAGGGCCGCGGCACCTTGGTGGAGCTGGTGGAGCGCACCGCCGCGAAGCTGTTCATTCCCTTCACCGTGGGAGGGGGCATCAGCAGCATCGAGGGCATCACCGCCCTACTGCGGGCCGGCGCCGACAAGGTGAGCCTTAACTCCTCTGCGGTGGCTGATCCGGCACTGATTAGTACCGGGGCGCGCCAATTTGGCGCCCAATGCATCGTGGTGGCCATCGACGCCCGCCGGCGGGCCGGGGGCGGCTGGGATGTGTATGTGAAAGGCGGTCGCCAGAACACCGGCCTTGATGCCCTGGCCTGGGCCCGCCAGGTGGTGGCCCAGGGCGCCGGCGAGATACTGCTCACCTCGATGGATGGCGATGGCACCCAGCAGGGCTACGACCTGGACTTAACGGCCGCCGTGGCCGCTGCGGTGCCGGTGCCGGTGATCGCCTCCGGGGGCGCTGGCCACCTTGATCACATCGCCGCTGTGCTTTCTAAAACCGGTGCCTCGGCGGCCCTGCTGGCCTCCCTGCTCCATGACGGAGTTTTAACGGTGGAGGAGATAAAGGCAGATCTGCTGCGCCGGGGGTTAGCGGTGCGACCAGTCAATGTCCATAACCATTCGTTACGGTGATTGAGAAGTTGAAATGATTGCTTTCCATGCTCCCGGCGGGCGCCAGCTCCCTTTGGCCCTCACTGATTGGGCTCACCATGGTGGCCCTGGTGATTGCGCTGGTGGCCTGGGCGTTGCAGTTGATGCAAACCGCCAATGACCGTCAGGAATTTTCGCTGATGCTGGCGGGCTGCATGGTTTGTTGTGCGGCCGTGGGCCTGGCCACCGTGATGGTGATCACGGTGATCGGCCCCGAGGCCCCCTTGGTGCACATTTTCCAGGCAGGATCAGCGGCGATGGCAGCGGGAATTCAGTGGTAGAACCTGGCGCCTCAGCCGCCAATCCAGCAGCTAATCCCGCGGCCGTACGCGCCCTGTTTGAGGCAATCGCGCCGCGCTACGACCAGCTCAACGATCTCTTTAGCTTCGGCTTGCACCGCCTCTGGAAACGCCAGCTGCTGGCCGGGCTAGCCCCCCAGCGGGGCGAGCGCTGGCTGGACCTGTGCTGTGGCACCGGCGACCTGGCCCTGCTGTTGGCCGAACGCCTGCGGCCCGGCGGCCAGGTAATGGGGATAGATGCGGCGGCGGCACCCCTGGCCCTGGCCCAGCGGCGGGCGGCCCAACGGCCCTGGTTGCCCGTGGGCTGGCTCCAGGCCGACGCCCTGGCGGTGCCCCTGCCAGCGGAAAGTTTTGATGGGGCGGTGGTCGCCTACGGCCTGCGCAACCTGGCTGATCCAGGGGCCGGCCTGCGCGAATTGCGGCGGCTGCTCAAACCCCATGGACGGGCGGCCATATTGGACTTCAACCGCACCGAGGGCGCACCGGCCCAGCTACAGCGCTTTGCCCTGCGCAATCTGGTGGTGCCCATAGCCAGCCAACTGGGGTTCAGCCACGAATACGGCTACCTGGAAGCCAGCATCGCCCGTTTCCCCAGCGGCGTAGAACAGCTGGCCCTGGCCAGGGCGGCGGGCTTCAGCGGCAGCCGGCACCGGCCCCTGGCCGGCGGGCTGATGGGGCTGCTGGAGTTGAGTTGTTGAGGTTTAGGGATTCAAAGGTTCAAGGTGAGTTGCACGGTGGTGGCAAAGATGCCGGGGGTGCGGCCCATGGCACCTGGATTGATAATCCACTGCAGCGAAGGTTGCAGGTTCAAGGTGGGATTTAGCTGAATTTGATAGCCCACTTCCACCACCCCTTCATAGGTTTTGGCCGGCGAAAGTGAGGGTAAAAAACCGGTTTTACCCAGGCCCACCATGAATACATCAAAAGGGCGGGAGGAAATAATGCCCTGACTTACAAAGCCAGCAGATACAAATACCGGGGTTGTATCAACATTAGTATTGAAGGAATAGTTGCTGCCAATCCAAAAACGATGGTCCAGCCCCAGCGGTAGGCCACTATTGAAGCTAAGGGTGCCGTTCACACCGCTGCCATCTTCGCTGTAGCTGGTGCTATACCCCCCCAGCTGCAACACCCCTGCCGGCAATTGGCTTTGAATTGCCCCTGGGGTTTGGCACACGGCGCTGCGACGGCTGTAGCGGTTGCCGTTAATGCATACGGCCAGGGCGCTACCTGGGGCTGGGCCAAGCCAATCGGGGGAATAACTAAGTTGTAGCAACTGCACCAACCCAGTGCCGCCCACTGTGATCTGGGGGTTCACCCCAAAGATCTTGGCAATGGGTCTAGTGGTGGCCAGATCAAACAAGCCATAGCGCAGGGAGAGGTCTGGGCTGGGCTTGAGCTCCACCACCCCACCAACGGCGGCCAAGGGATTAACCGGTAGATCATTTATAGAAATATTCAGGGTGTCATTCAATGTGGAGTGGATGTAGTAGTCGTAAATAGGCGAATAAATGAAATCAGGAATGATCGAAAGGATGCCGCCCTTAAAACCAAACCAGCCATCGCCACTGCTGCGGCTGATCTGGGCTTGGGTTAACCAAAGCCCTAGGGGTAGGGCCACCTGTTGCAGGGGCAGGGCGGCGCCAATCTGGCCGGCATAGCTTGGATCACCGTTGTAGAGATTGAGGCTGGCATCCACATGCCAGTGGTCCCATTCACTCCATTTGCTTTGATCTTTAGCCAGCCCAGTGCCCATAGACAAACTGCCAACAACCTGCTGCATCCAGCTGTTGGTTTGCTTGCTGCCGCCATAGGGATTTGCCATCGGCTCCGCCTGCAACTGAACCCCGAGCTGGATCCAATCGGGCAGGTCGAACAGCTGCTGCAAGGAGAGCCAAGGGGCCGCTGGCTGTAGCGGCGCTGGTGGCTCTGGTGGCTCTGGTGGGATCGCCTGGGCAGTGGGTTGCGGCGACTCCGGAAGCGGGATAGGCCCATCGCTGGCATGGGCCTGCAGGGGCAGACATAGGCCCAATAAAAAAAGCCACCAACCGGGCAGAAGGCGGTGACGCATGGCTTCTGCAACCGAGGCTTTACCCTGACAGGCTATGAAAACCTGCGGCAGTTTTCCCTCACTGCGGTGCAGTTTGCGTTCCGATTTAGCTGGGGGCAGCGATCAGTTCCAGCGCTGCCCCGCCAGGCTGGATCGGCAATAGGGGTAAGCCATTGCGAAGCAGCGATGGACCTTTGGATGCCTGGGCCTGGACGGCCGCCAAGGCTTGGCGGGCCCAGGGGCGGATCATGCTGCCAATGGGCTCTCGCCTTTGTGGCTTTAGAAGCTTTGCGGCGGCAAGTATGTCGTGATCGAGCCTCAAGGTCGTGCGCATCTGACGACAGTCATCACGCATCATCAGTTTAGTGAGCATTGAGAATGGCCGCTTGAGCGGTCGAGGGGCCCTATGCATTTCCAGGACATCATCCAGACCCTCAACCGCTTCTGGGCGGACCAGGGCTGCCTGATCCTGCAGCCCTACGACACCGAAAAGGGGGCGGGCACCATGAGCCCCCACACGGTGCTGCGGGCGATCGGCCCGGAACCCTGGGCGGTGGCCTATGCCGAACCCTGTCGCCGCCCCAGCGACGGCCGCTATGGGGAAAACCCCAACCGGGCCCAGCATTATTTCCAGTATCAGGTGCTGATTAAGCCCTCCCCCAACGGCATCCAGGAGACCTATCTGGCCTCCCTGGAGGCCCTCGGCATTCGCGCCGCCGACCACGACATCCGCTTTGTGGAAGACAACTGGGAATCGCCCACCCTTGGGGCCTGGGGGGTGGGCTGGGAGGTGTGGCTTGATGGCATGGAGGTGACCCAGTTCACCTATTTCCAGCAGTGCGGCGGCCTCGATTGCCGGCCGGTGTCGATCGAGATCACCTACGGCCTCGAACGGCTAGCCATGTATCTCCAGGATGTGGAAAGCCTTTGGGATCTGCACTGGGATAGTCGCCGCACCTATGGCGACATCTGGCTGCCGTTTGAAAAGGGCCAGTGCACCTACAACTTCGAGGCCTCTAACCCCGAACGGCTCAAGCAGTTGTTTGAGATCTACGAAGCCGAGGCCCGCGACCTCTGCGCCAAGGCCCTACCGGCCCCAGCCCTCGACTGGGTGCTGAAGTGCAGCCACACCTTCAACCTGCTGGAGGCCCGGGGGGTGATTTCCGTGACCGAACGCACCGCCACCATCGCCCGGATCCGCCATCTGGCCCGCCAGGTGGCGGAGGGCTGGTTAGCGGAGCGGGAGGCCCTGGGGTTCCCCCTGCTCCAGCGGTAACACCGGCACCGCCGGGGCGTCGGTGGTGTTGCTGCAGAGGTCAAGCACGATCCGGGCCGGCACCGTGCCACCCCCCGGCGTTTTCCAGGCTTCCCACTGGCCGTCGATCCGCCAGGTTTGGCGCAGGGTGTCGCATTGCACTGCCACGGCGGTGGCCAGGGCCCGGATGGTGCCCAGCTCTTTGCTGCTTGGTTTCACCAGGGTGATGCGCACGCCGCCGGGGTGGAGGCGCCAGCCTTTCCAGTCCACGGCGGTGGCGCCGTACCAACGCCATCCGGCCGGATCCACCAGCAGTTGCTGGGCCCGGTCGCGCCGTTCGGCGGCACTCATCAACAGGGCGGCGCTGGCCTCCTTGGTGGCGCCATCGGGGCTGGGCAGCATTGCCGCCGCGGGGGCCCCAGGGGGGCTCCCATTGGCTTGGAAACCGGAGCCAGAACTGCCGCCTGGCAGTTTCAACACCCTGCCCAGGGCCAGCCGTTCGGGCTGAACGCCGGGGTTTGCCGCCAGCAACGCCGCCAACGACACCCCCTTCCGCTGGGCGATTGCCTCGAGGGTGTCGCCCGCCTGCACCACCGCAATCGGCCCCGGCGGCGGCAGTTGCAACACCGTGCCCACCGCCAGCCGTTCGGGCAGCACCTGGGGGTTCAACTGGCGCAGGGATTCCAGGGTTACCCCCTGGCGCTGGGCGATCGCCTCCAGGGTGTCGCCGGCCTGCACGGTGACCGTTGCCGCCAAGGCAGCGCCCGCCCAGGGGGCCAGCAGCAGGGCAAGGGCCATAGGGCAATGGACTGGCAACCAGCGCGGCATATCAATAAATCGGCGCTTTAACGCCGGGGCACGGATCGCTGAACGCTATCGGCTGCTCCGCAGCAGTCCAGCGGGGAACCCTGGCGCTTTGGGGCATCGGCATGGGCCGTTGGCGGCGCTGGTGTTTGGGCTTAGCCCTGCTGGCTTGTGTGGTCAGCTGGGGCAGTTGGCGTTGGCCCCGGCCCGGCCCCCTTGACCCCAGCCAGCAGCGCCCGGGGGCAGCAGTGGTAGTGCGGGGCGAGCTGCTCACGCGGCTGCAGCCCCTGGCCGGCGGCGGTTGCAGGGGTCAATTGGCCCTGGAGCTGCCCTACCAGGGCCGCACTGAACTGCTTGTTAAACAGTGTGGTGAAAGCGAACAGCGGTGGCGCGAGGGCTGGCGGCTGGAGCTCAGCGGTGCCCTGCAACGGCCCCAGGCGGCGGCCCATCCGTTGCTGGGCGATGGCGGCGCCCGCCTGGCCCGCCAGGGGGTATTCAGTCGGCTGCTGGTGGGGGAGGCCCGGGTGCTGGAGCAACGGCAGGGGCCCGTGGCCCGCCTGCGTCAACACCTGGCCGATCGGCTGGTGGCAGCGGCCGGTCCGGAGCAGGGGCCGTTGCTGGCGGCCCTGGTGATGGGCAGTGCCGTGGTGGAGTTACCAAGCGCCATGCAAACCAACTTCCGCGCCGCCGGACTCAGCCATGCCCTGGCCGCCTCTGGGTTCCACCTCACGGTGTTGCTGGGGGTGGTGATGGCCTGTTGCCGGCGGGCGCCGGCGCCGGTGCGGCTCTGCGCTGGCCTGGGGGCGATGCTGGTGTTCCTGCTGCTGGCTGGCCCCCAGCCCTCGGTGTTGAGGGCCCTGTTGATGGGGGTCGCCGCCCTGGCAATCAAGCAAACGGGGGAGCAAAGCCGACCGCTGGGGCTGCTGGGCCTCAGCCTCGGCCTGCTGCTGCTCTGGCAACCGGCCTGGCTTTTCGATGTGGGCTTTCAACTCAGTGCCGCCGCCACCGCCGGCCTGATCCTCACCGCCCCCCGGCTGCAACAACGGCTGGAGGCTCAATGGCCAGGGCCCTGGGCGCCAGCGGTGGCCGCAGCCCTGGCGGTGCCCATGGCCGCCAGCCTCTGGACTTTGCCCCTGCAGCTGCTGCATTTCGGCGTGGTGCCCCTCTATGCGGTGCCCGCCAATGGGCTGGCCAGTCCCCTGGTGACCCTGCTCACCCTTGGTGCCATGGGCAGCGCCCTGCTGGTGCTGATCTTTCCCTGGCTGGTGGGGCCGGCGGCGGCATTGCTCCATGGGCCGGGCCAGTTGTTGCTCAGCATGGTGGCTGGCTTTGCCCAGCTGCCGCTGGCCCAGCTGCTCACCGGTCGCCCCGACCCCTGGCTGGTGTTGCTATTCAGCCTGGGGTTGTTGCCCTGGTTGCTGGGGCTGCGCCGTTGGCGCTTGCCAGGGCTGGGCCTGCTGGTGGCGGCAGTGGTGTTGCAACTCCATGGCCTGCTGGCCGATGGTTTGTTGTTGGTGCATCAACCGGCCGGCAGTTTGTTGCTGGCGCGCCACCAGGGCCGCGGGGCGCTGGTGAGCAACCAGGCCGATGCCAACAGTTGCCGCAGGGCGGCCCGCCTGCGCGAGGGCCTGGGGGTGCCGCGTTTTGATTGGTTGGTGTTGCTGGATCCGGTGGCCCCTGAGGACCCCGGCTGTTGGCAACGGCTCACCGCCCACCTGGCCGTATTACCGCAGGGGCACTTAGCGAGCCCTGGCCTGGGCTTCACCAGCCTCGATTTAGCCGGCGGGGCGGCGGTGTTGGAGGTGGGGGGCCAGCGCTGGGGCCTATTTCCCAATCCAGCCGGTGAATTGCCGGAATTAGCACCCCCAGCCCTGCGGGGAATCTGGCTGGGCCATCCCCCCCGCCGGGCACGCCAAGGGCCCTGGGCCCAGTTGGCCCAAGGCCGTGAGGTGTGGGTGAGCGGCCTAGCCAGTCGCCAGCAGCCCAGGCCCACTGGCTGGCAATTCACCGGCGTGCGCGGCTTCCTGCAGACCCCGTGACCGGGGCTCGGTAAGCTTTAACCGTTCAGGCCTGGCCTGGGCACTGGAGAGGTGGCTGAGTGGTCGAAAGCGAACGACTCGAAATCGTTTGAAGGGAAACCTTCCGTGGGTTCGAATCCCACCCTCTCCGTTATAAGTCAATCCTGAGACGGTTCAGACCGTCCAGGATTGTCTCTATGACTAGGTTTCAGATCAGTTCAATATCTCAGGAGGCGCGAGCGATGCCATTGGATTCAGATCTTTTGTGTGAGACGTTATGTGAGATAGAAAACGGTATTATGTGAGATAGAATCGATATGTGTGAGACTGGTTCGGTAGCTGCCAGGAAAGATGACACCTCTTAGCTGTCTATTAGGCTGCCTGAGCCAATGTTACATGGAGACTTGACTCTAGTCCCTCTATTAGTTCATTAATCCACACAGAATCTGGCTGCAACCAGCAACGGATTGGTCTGCTCCATCGTTTGGGGCTGGAGCAGGCTGATGAATAAGAAGCAAGTTTTGATAGGCCTGTGACGCGGACCCCAAAAACTAAACCAGGCCTTATGAGAACTTCCTCACCGGCCAGACTTGGCCAGGAGAAGCCCTATTAAACGCAAGCGCCACACTCCCGATCAGATCACTAACCCAAATTCGAAGGATATTGACGTTCTTGCAGATTCTGCATAATCAAACAGTCGTAACGAGACTGATCTCATCGGATCATCTGTGCTTCTAGCGGTTGCTAGTCTGATCCTCATATCCCTGCCCAAGGAGAACTGAACCTCCCCCGTTTTCAAGGACAGTCGTTCAAGAGTCTCCACTACACTGACCGACTCACACCCCATGATCCAAATGACCACGCGGCCCCCTTCCCGCTGAACCAAATGACCCTGATTCCCCGCTGGCGCTACATGACCGATGAAGCGAAGGCACTGACCAAGAGAACTGCCGTCTCTGCCTTGGTGGTTCTGTTCGTCTTGCTGCTCTTTAGAGCACTGGTTCCCTGGGTGGTGCTGGCGCTGGTTGGCTGGTGGATCTGGAAAACGATCAGGAAGTAGTCGTTGGTTTTAGTTTCCCTCCTGCACAATAGATGCTCTATTCATCACACCGCCTGCTGATCCCTTTCCCAGATTCGTTCCAGCATCTGCCTCAGGCGTTCGGTTCGTGAGGGGATGCCCAGCAGGTGATTTCGGAACAGGGAGTTCAGGCGCCAGAACTTGATCCCAGCAGCGACCGCAAAGACCGCCCAGGGCGCCAGCAACCAGAGCGGGTTCTCCATCACTTGTTCAATGCCCACCGTAGTGCCCCCAGAGCAAGAGAGAGTCCCACCATCGTGTTGCACCCGACTGGTCTGCGGGTGCTGAGGCGCAACAGTAAGGGGGGCAGATTCTTATGGCGACCATGTTAACCCTTGCAACGGGGACGGGAGGTGGCGGTGGGGTGGTGCGTTGAGGGGGTGTGAGGCATAAGGGCGCGTGATCAGCGCCGACTACGACCAGTGGCCGCTTGATGTCACGAAATGACCTACTTGGGCCTGAAGACGCGCTAGCAGCCATTGGAAATCCTGAGAACGCAGTTCACCATTGCGATCCCACAGCAGAGCCGTTGGCGAGAGAGCATTTTTGTCGTGGTCCACTCAGTTGGTAATGCGTTGGTTCAAGCATGAGAGGACCGACCTGTCGCTAATTGTTCCTAGAAACACTTTGTAGGGGAAGACTTTCTAAATAACCCCAGTGCTTATGTCCTTTCTTGTTCCCCTTGGCGGGTTTGCGCTTCCTGCGCACTCCCTGGTTACCTATTGAACTCCTGTGAGTCCTGCAGGCACTTCACTGGGCGCTCTGGCCCCCACGGCATCTGTGGGGTGTGGCAGAGGGTTCTCACTGGAGCCATGGCAGCGGTGCAACGGTGCTCGTTGTGGCAGGGGAGCGGCCGTTGAGGCATCCTGAAGTCAAATTATGCGAAATCGTTTTTGCGGCCCTTGGGGAAAAAACGGAAAGATCTGACAAACTGCTAGTTTTCTATCGTCTGTGTTCTTAGATAATTCATTTGTGATTCTGTAGCGATACCGGGCTGTCCCCTAAATGGTCAAACAGAGACCATAAATCATCTAAATGGACGACCATCCTGTCCGCCACAATCACGGTCAAAGCAGCAGCGCTGCCACTGCTGCCAAACAGCCGAGTGCTTCAAACCATTACCCAATCAAGATACTGGTCAGCCCTAGCATTCTACTGCAATTTTAGCGCATAACACTGTTTTTCATAAGCTATATGCTGCCCATGCCAGTGCCTAAGTAGCGTTTCATGGTGCCTGATCGCCCAGCGTGGATTCCTCCTGCTCACCACTGCTGGATGCGCTAGATCACTTTCTTCATCAAGTGGATGGCGATCCAGAGCTTGAAAGCTATTTTTATAGTGCCAGCACTCCTGAGGGAATGGTTTCCTTGGCAGTAAATAAAGGGATTTTGATTGAGGCAGAAGACTTCCGAGCTCTGCTGAGAAGCGGAAGCACAGAGTTTTGGATTGCCTGCGGAAACCCCCGCAACCCGATCACCCACCTGCAGAAAGTATTTTGCATCTGATGGTGGCTCCCTGGATTCAGTGGTCCGTGGGCGGTGGTGCGGTCCGTTGGGCAATAACCCAACCACCAAGGCCGGAAAAATCAAAGCGCAGCAAGGCATCGGAGAAGGTGCCATGGGGTTCTAAATAAATAAATGGGCTAATGTTTTAAGCCATAGAGCCGTCGTCCCCCATGGCGGTAAGCACAGAGAGATCGGAATCCACGGCCTAAACCTCTCCAGGTGGCTTTAACACTTGAATCAAAGCATTTAGCACTAGATGCAAGGTGCCTAAGTGAGCTTTGCAATCTCTGGATGCTTGAGGTATAGTATAAATATGGCAAAACAAGTTCGCCTCACCCTCGCCAAGGCAATTGCCAAGGCAAATCTGCGCAGGGTAGAGGCAGGGGAAAAACCGATCACCATGAATTCGCTGGCAGCTCAAGCGGGCGTGGCGGCGACCACGGTTACTCGCCTGGCACGGCGTGACGACAAGGCAGCATCAGCACTGTCGCTTGATCTGGCCGGGAAGATTGTGACGGTGCTTGATTGTTCAATTGAGGATTTATTGGAGATAGCGGAGCAATGAGCGGAAACTTTGAAGGCAGAAAGGAGAGTTCACGCCTAAGGTCATCGGCAATATCCTATTTTTCGCACAGATGGGAAGAGTTATTCTTTTTCTTCACTTTCGCGCTGCTGTGTTTTGAGAATTTAGCCTTCGTCGCAAACACTGAATTCCTCTCTTCCCTTAGGGGAGCAATGTCCCTCTTTGCCTCATTCGAATTATTTGTTGTTGGCCACCTTTCCTATTTGACTTTTCCCCTGATTATCGCGCCCCTTTTTTATCTATTCGCCTCTCGAGGGAGACCCCAGTGGGCAAGGAGGTATCTAGACCTCCTTGGAATCTATCTCGTTATCAGGATGACTATTCAGTTGATTGGTCTGAATATTTTGGTATTCGACCTCACCAGCTCACGGTTTCTCCTAATCACACAACTACTATTTTTTTTGCCATATTCACTTCTTATTTGGGGGTGGGTATATTGGCGACTGGACACAAGTGCCGGAAGAAAGCATCGCCAATTATTTCGACTGGATTGCGAAACTGACACCCCCCGACCTATTGACTATTTGCTAGCTTCTTTTTCTTCTGTTTTCTCTGCCTCTATCAGTGGCATCAAGGGAACATCTGCTCGAGCAAGAATGCTAATTCTTCTTCACGGATTCGTCATTTATGATGTGATGGGATTAACTCTTTCGCGGGCAATTTCACTGGTCCAAGCTAATTAATTTTAGGCACTTGCACCAATATCGGTGACTAGAGATTAAAGCCAACACTCCCCTTGGGTCGTGGGCACAAGACAGCATCTGGCGCCGATTATCCTGGATTATTTCAGCGCTATCCTTTTACAAGGAAATCATTGCTTGTAGACATCACAGATGCGTTAGCATCCGCCTTTGTTTTGGTAACTGCTGCCAGCGCCCAGCAGATGTTCCGAGCCGGTGGTACAGGCGGCACCTCCTTGCCAGGCGGATCCAGTCATGCGGGTTCTGGATAATGCAAAACTAGGTAAATATATGATTAAAGTTATACTAATCCTATCGATCGTTTACAGATTTTTAATGAGAAAGCATATGAGCATGTGGCACGCCTAAGGGGGCGTTAAGACGGGAGCAGTCGATGGGTGGCGCCGGGAGGTCGCCTGATCCAGGGGGAAGGTGGCAACCAATAGGTTTTCCAAGATAATAATTTTTAAAGCATTGACTCCCGTGGCACCCCTGATTAGCGAGAGAATGTATGATGGCATGAACAATTCTCTCTGTAATGACCTGGGAAATAATTCTTTTTGCAGTAGTTCTAAGCATTGATTCATTCTCCGCTGCCTTTGCGATGGGTTTCCGTCGCTTTTCAGCGCAGCGAGCATTCTCGTTTGCCTTCAGTTCAGCATTTGCTGAGGGCGTTGCAACCGTCATTGGATTTTTCCTTGGTCATTTTGCCAAGGACATGATTGTCGCCTATGACCATTGGGTAGCATTCATCTTATTGGTTTCTGTTGGTGCTCATATGTGCTGGGAGGCATATCATCATGACCCAGATGAGAATCTAGAGGCAGAGGACCCTCGCACTCATAGCCTTTGGAAGATTCTATTTATTTCAACCGTAACAAGTATTGATTCACTCGGCGTCGGCATCACCCTTGGGTTAGCTGGTAAACCGATTCTTGATTACTCTGTTCCCATTGCTATTGCTGCTTTTGCATCTACCTATTTAGGTTTGGGTCTTGCCAGGAGAATGCCGGCAGCATTCGGTAGTCGACTTGAGATTGTGGGTGGAGCTGTTCTGATTGCTCTTGGTTTCAAGATGCTTTCCATCTAGCACTGCTTAAATAAAAGCTTTCCTCGGTTGATCAGTTGCTTTCGCTACCAGCAGTAGCATTACAGAGACTAAATAGAGCAGCCCATCAGGCTATTTATCTTGTCAACGCCGATGGCTATACGATATTTCGGCGCCAAACAACTCAAACAGGCGATGAGATTGTATCATCCGTTGCTTCCAAGGGACATCTGCTATTACATTCATTCCACTGCATAGCCAGCCTAGGCCACTGGCTTGAAATCCTTGGCGGCTAGTCCCTTCTTTCAATACCCGCCACCCCATAAAAAAAGCGGACCCAAGGACCCGCTCGATGACCATCAACATCTTATAAAGTTTTGCAACGACTCCGTGGGTTTGAAGGCCAATCCAGATTTACTAATTTTAAGAGGCCCTGGCAGCAACAGCGCTTAGGCGGTGCCGCCAGCGATGGGAGTATGGTCAACGCGTCTGCTGATCCTTTGCCCAAATTCTCTCCAGCGCCCTACGAAACTCCTGCTCACCCAGGGGCCTGGCCAGATCTCGCTTTTTCAGGGTACGGCTGATCCACCAGAGCTGGAGTGCTGCAAAGACAACTGCAAGCAGTGCCAGTTGGATATAACCCCAGTTCAGATGCTCCATCCTTCCAGTTTATGCATTACACCCCCCTGGGGACAACTAAATAAATACTGATGTAACTACATGCTGCTGCTGCCTGCTGCTCGCCCCATTGGCACTGGAATCATTGGGCGGATTGGGCCGCAGCATAGCGGCTATTCACATCTGTCCAATTCACCACATTCCACCAAGTATTGATGTATTCAGGCCGGCGATTTTGGTAGTTAAGGTAATAGGCGTGCTCCCAAACATCCAATGCCAAAATGGGTGTTCCTCGCTCGATACCAGGTAGATCCATGAGGGGGTTGTCCTGGTTGGGGGTGCTGGTGATGGCCAGGGATCCATCGGGCTTAACGATCAGCCAGGCCCAACCGGAGCCGAAGCGGCTTGTGGCAGCTTGGTTGAACTGCTGTTGCATGGCCTCCTGGGAACCGAAGGCTGATTTAATTGCCTTAGTCAGGTCAGCAGAGGGATGGCCTCCCTTTCCTGCCGGGGCCATCACAGTCCAAAACAAACTGTGGTTGTAGTGGCCTCCTCCATTGTTACGAACGGCAGCGGGGTATTTGGAGATAGATCCTTGCAAGGTGGTGAGATCCGCCGATGCCAACTCTGGAAAGCTGGGGATCTGGGCATTTAGATTTGCCACATAGGCAGCATGGTGAAGATCATGGTGGATTTTCATCGTGCGACCATCAACCACAGGCTCGAGGGCATTGGCCGAGTAGGGCAAGGGCGGCAGGCTGAATTCCGCAGCCGCCTGCAGGGGAGCCGCCTGCAGGATGCCGAAACCCACCAGCACGCTGAGGAGCAAACTCAGCCAAGAACCACGGCCAACGCCACCCCATAGCTGGGGCCCACGGCGAAAACTCGATAGACAAAGCAACAAGCCCATAGCACCTGAGAAAATTAATACTGAAGAATTTAGCGCCAACTAAACCATGGGGGGAATCTATTTACGACAGCTTAAGTAAAGAATAGACATGGCCCTTGGCAGTCAGGCTAATCAACGCAACTCCAGAATAGCCAACCTGGCGTTGGCGCTGAGGGCATGGGAAAGGATTTGCTCCCCCCGGTCCCAGGCAGATCGCCGTGACAATAGTTCTAAATCATCAAACCAACTAGCCTTGGTCATCTGCCCACCATGCAAGCGAATGTGATAAACAAATTCATCAATTAAAACCCCCGGAGCCATACTTGTAACTGCAATCATCATACCAATATCTTCCCCTTGGGAGAGTCCCATCCAGCCGCCGGCACGCTTTAATAAACCTGCTTCCACAAGTAAGGTGGTGGGCCCCAGGGGAATGCTGTCCCCCGGCGATGGCCAGGCCCGCCAAACATCCCCTGGGGAACAGGCGCCCGCGGGCAGAATTTGAGGGTCACTTTTGAAATCATCTGTGCAATAACCCGCAGACCAAAGAGCATTGGGATGCCGCTGGATCGCGCTAAGCCTTTTATCCAGCGAGTTGGGGTAAAGCCAGTCATCGTCGTCAGCACTGGTAATCCAATCACCTTGGGCAACAACCAAGCCAAGGTTACGGGCCGCAGATTGACCGATCTGCCGTTCGGTTGCCAAAACAGTTGCCTGCCCAGCCAACTCCTCAGGCAGCGTGGCCGCACTGTTGCCGTCAACAACAATCACATGCTCAACTTTGCAGCTGTTTTGCTTAAGGCTCTGGTTGAGTTCCACCAACATGGCTAGCCTGTCTGGCAAAAGCCTGGTGGGGGTGATCACACTTACAGTTTCTTGAATTTTGCCGCTTTACCTGCTTCCCATAGCATAGCCGAAACCCGCTGAAGGCACCCCCGGATAGGGTCAAAATACTGGCAAAACGCACCAGACTGCAAATCTCCATAAAATCGGAGTTTATCTGCCCAAAACCATGGCTTCGGTGCCCTACCCCAGCTCAGTGGAGCTTGCACGGTATCTCGAGGAGCGCGGTGAACTAAGTAAACCCTGGATGCTGCACCTGTTACGGCTCACCAAACTCAAAGAAGCCAAAGACAGCATGGATCCCCAAGCCTATATGGCCTTGATAGAGGAGTCCCACGCCGACCTGATGCGCCTGGGTGAATTCTGGCAAGGCCGGGAACAGGAGGTATTTACAGGTACATATCATCCGCCTGCGCTGATCGAACCACTACCTGGCTCCCCAGAGGATCGCTAAGTTCTCCACTTGGCCCTATTTTTCTTCCGATAGGTGGATTTTCAAAAAGAACCAAACGGCTCTCAGCCTCCGCTCAGAAAATATTCAGCCAAATTTCAGCAAGGGTTAAGCTAAGGCTAAGCAAAACGAGTGCTAACTGCAGCGTATATGCAGCTAAGTTAAAGCTAGCGACTGAACAGGTGTCCTAACCAGCCCCTGTTTAAAGCGCCTATCCAGACCACGCCATTGGCTGAAAATGACGAATAGCAGCGCAGTCGCGCAACCCATTGTTGCGGCCTACTTCCCTGAATGGGGAATCTACGGCCGTAATTTTCAAATCGCAGATGTCCCAGTCAATCAGCTCACTCACTTGATCTATGCATTTGCAAGGATCGACAGCAACGGGCAAGTGTCTCTATTTGATAGTTATGCAGCCACAGACAAACGCTTCACAAACCCTGCCGATGCAGTTGCGGGCAAGGCAGACAGCTACTACTACCCAGCTGGCGACTCCCGTGCCACTCAGACTGTTTTCGGCAATTTCAATCAGATCACAGAACTAAAAGCCTTAAATCCAAAACTGAGAACTAGCATAGCAATTGGCGGCTGGACATTATCAGGAAACTTCTCAACCACCCTTGACACTGCCACCGAAAAGGAAGTATTTACAAACTCCGTGATCAGCTTTCTAAAGACATACAACATGTTTGATGGGGTTGATTTTGATTGGGAGTACCCAGGTGGCGGTGGCCTAGACGGAAATAGCACATCTTCCCAGGATGGAGTTAACTATGCAGAGACCCTTAAACTGCTAAGAGCCAAGCTAAATGGCCTCGGCGCTGAGAGTGGTCGTTATTACGAAATCTCCGTGGCATCACCAGCAGGGGTGGAGAAGATTCCCGGCATGAACCTAACTGAACTTGCAAAATATGTAGATTTTTTCAATTTGATGTCCTACGATTTCCACGGAACCTGGGAAAACTCAACGGGTCACCAGTCTGCCCTTACAGGAGATCCAATCGGCTATGACATCAGCACAGCTGTGAATGCTTACTTAGCCAATGAAGTACCAGCAGGTAAAATAGTTCTTGGTAATCCGCTCTACACAAGGGCATGGACTGGAGTACAAGCCAGTGCCGATGACTACGGAGTTGCAGATTTTGGCTATAAGGATGCCAGTGGTGGAGCAGCCCCAGGTTCCTTTGAGAAAGGAGTTTACGACTACAAAGATCTGCTTAACCAGTACCGTGCCGGAGGCTGGCAACTTATTTGGGACGACAATGCCCAAGCAGCATATCTATGGAACCCAGCTCAAAAAATATATAGCTCATTTGAAACACCAGGAACAATTGCCCTAAAAAGTGCCTGGGCCCGCGAGAAAGGTCTTGGTGGTGTCATGTTCTGGGATCTATCCAACGATGCCACAGGCGATAAAAATAGCCTAGTCAAGGCTGCCTCTGACTACTGGTTAAATGGCAAAAGTTTTGCCGATATTTCAGCGGCATCAGGTCTAACTTTTGACTATGTAGTTGGCGGCAATAGCGCCTTTGACTTAGCGCAAATTCTCAACGATCCTAACTTCGGCCAAGGGACAGGATCACCAACCATAGTAACGCCAACTCCAGTAGCGCCAACTCCCGTGGTGCCAACCCCCGTGACTCCAATCACGGTTCTGCCCGTCCCCGTGGTGCCAACACCAAGTGCCCCCACCCCTTCTCCGGCAGCTACAGCTGAACTAACTGCAAAGCTCACCCTAAGCGGTCAGTGGAATGGAACCTTTGAAGGGCAGATTGTTATTAGCAACACTGGCAATAGCGCCGTTAGTCAATGGAGCGCCACAATAAATAGTCGCTATCAATTGAAAAATATCAGTGACTTTAGCGTCACACAAACTCAATTAATAGATGGCACATGGCAGGTAAATTTGAAGCCCCCCAGCTGGGGTTTAACCCTAAATGCTGGTGCCTCGAGCAGTTCCTATGTGCAAGGTACAATTCCCCTAGGAAAAACTGTACAGGCGTCTGATTTACTAATTACTGGATCCACACCTAACCCTATACCACTGGCAGCCAGCACTACACCACAGGATCCCCTGATAAATTCTGGACTATCAAATTCGCAAATAGACATACCAAAATCTCCCATCAATGACCCCATAACCAATTCAGTGGGATTAAGAAGCATCAATGTTGCAGCGGCCGATACTCTACTAACCGCAAGCAACTCTTTTGCTGAAACATACAAACTTTCCTATGCTTGGGGACGCAACCTAACGATCAATGGATTTAATCCGAGCCAAGACATCCTAGACCTACGGGGATTCTGGGGAGAGGCAAAAGCCTCCCATGGGGTGGCAGTGGCTGGGGGTACAAATATTGATCTAGCTTTCAATGCTCAGCGGGTATATCTTCCTGGCGTAGAGGCCCATCAATTAACTAATACAAATTTGCTAATATAAATTCAGCAAGTGCTAGGCATCCATAGCAGTAGCTAGCAATAATAAGCAGCAGGCTACAGCAAGTGGCCCCAGTGGAGCCGATCAGCCCTTACTAAATCAGGTGATCGGCTCCACCTGCATAAAGCCTGAAGCTGGACAAAATTATGTTAAACTCACCTGACACCTGTAAAAATTATGCCGACGGCAGCTCAAGCATGAACAAAACAACTAAAGGCATAGCCTATGTGAGTGTATGGGTAATAATTTGGGGAACAATTGCCTCTCTAGTAGACTTTGCCCTATTGGGGGCAGATCTATATAACAACGGTTCCATGGGCCAAGCCTCAACTTTTGCCACCTATGGACTGGCAGCCATCGTTGTGGCCTGGAAGCTAGCACCAAAATTTCTCAGGGAAAATGACTGAATTGCCTAGGCCAGCGCCTTAGCAAATTTCACAAAGGCCCCTAGGCCCCAACATTCCCAGCCGAAGCGATGGTCAAGTGGCAATCCTGACCAGGCAGCGGAAAAACTGATAATGCAATAAATCAAATCCCCATATAAGACCCATTGCCTCCGCGGAGACTTCCAGGGACTGGAGAATCAAATAACCTTAACTTTATCTGGGCGCTCCTAGCATATAATTGAAGTTCACGAATGGGCTGTGTGGTTGATCAAGATACACTAACTTGCCTCGATGCTATCCAATGGCTCAGAACAACAGAAGAGGCAGCCAAGAGATTTAGGTGCAGCATGTCTACGATAAGTAGGCAGACAAATAGATGCCTGGATATATTTAGACTGGAATTAAAGCGTATTAATGGTGAGTGGGACACCATTGGTGATACAAAATTACTACTTATGCAACGTCGCATCCATCAAAAGGCGAGATGGATGGGCAGCAGAATTTTACGACTAGAGGCCACCTATTGGTCGGGACCACTACTGTGCACCCCTACCCCAGAAAGGTGGCTCTTAGGCCCATGCAATATTGTAGGAATACGCAGAAACTTTAAGCTTCTTAGGGAACGAATTATTGACACCTACATCACTGGTCTCCCTGATTTACCGTCTCCAGACGATGCCGAACTAACCGCCTTCATCCTTTCATCAATGCCAGTTTTCTTTGTAGCCAATCCAGACCACCCGCTAACTAAAAAATCTAAATTAACATTTAATGATATTGCCATGTATCCCACCCTTGCCCTGCCGAGAGGTGAATATCCAATGGTAGAAAAATCCCTTAGGGAACTTGGCCTCTGGAACGACCCTATCCGCATGGCCCGATATAGAAGAGAACTTTGGGAAGGAAAAACTGAGACCGATCTCACAATTGGTTATGCCACTGCCCTAAGTATGAAAATTAGTGGCGAGAACCTAGCCAGGCTCCCCCTAAACTTGCCCTTCAATTCTGGAGAGGCAATTGTTGTGCGCAGGGAATTCTCAGCACACCAAGAAATAATAAAACTGCGTGAACTACTTCAGGAGAGACTGTATAATTTTGCGACACAGAATCCAGAAATAAAGTTGCTAAATAGCTGAGTTCAAAAATCAAAAAATATCGCAAGGCAGGCTGCAAATCCAGCAAATCCCAGGCAAATTCAGGAAGGCGCTTCGGCTTGAGCCTGGCCAAGCCGACCCCACCCACGGAAAGCCCCCACCAGAGTCAATATGTATTAATAATCCTTCATTTCGCTTCGCCTCCCCCTGTCGGCACTTTACGCAAAATGCCTTATCTGTAGGCACTGCTCTGGCTGCGAGACCAGCAATCCCTTCTGCCACCTATGGGGAAGCCTGCTTAGCCCCACTTGGCAATTGATCGATATCTGCCCCCATTGGGCCCCAGCCGAAAAAACATGCCAGCAAAACTAAATACCTAACTTTGAAAACTTAATACTTAAAACTTGACAAATAAAACCCAGGCCCAAGGGGGTTGTGCCAAATACAGCAGTGGATGATTGCATTGCGAAACAAAGTGGTTTCGCAATGGGCAGGTCTGCTTTAGATTATGTTCAGATTTGAGCGGAGTCCATGGCTTCCATATCCCTACTGGCCTTCTTTGCCCTATTTGGCTTCCTGGTGGTGGAGGTGGTAACCAGGGTTTTTGCCTGAAGCCGCTAAATTAAACAGCTGATTAAGCAACTTTGCAGCCAATTAAGCAAAGAAGCAAGTAAAAATTCTAAATAGCATATCCCCTTGGCCCAGGCCTGCCCCGTACCACAAGGGCACCTTGAAAAATCCAGTTAGGTGCGCCAATCAGTCCCTGGGACTCATTGGCTGATCTCCTCGCGCCTATTCCGCCCTTGCGATATTGGGCAATCTTTGGATCTGCCCATAAGAGCATCAAATTACAAGATTAAATCATTCAGGACTGAATTAGGGCCATACCCCAGTTTATTAATTGCAACCCTGCACAGAGATGCGATAACTAAAGCCAGTGCTGCCGGGGTCAGCACTGGCGCCAATCTTGAAATTTACCTGGCTAATCTGCTTGCCCGGCACCGCCTGGAAGGGGCCAAACATCGCCCCTTGGCCTAGGGGCGGAGCCATCAATTCGTTTACCACCTGTAAGTTGGTGCCGTCACTAAATTTCAAATAGGCCGTGATCGGGTAACGGGCAGTTTCGCTGGATTGGGCAGTAAAAAAGAGCTTGTAACTGTTGTAGGGCTGATTCACCGCAAAGTCGGTGTTCCAGTTGGTTCGTCCCAGCAACATGCCAAAAGGCGAAACCTTTGGGGCATCCACTCTTTTTGCCACGTTGATGCCGCCATTGCCACCAATTACGGGCAAAAAGCTGCAGCTCTGGGCCTGGGCCAGCTGCGACCAGCCGAGGCTCCCCAGGGCCGCCAGCGGAATCAGGCCGGCGCGGATCCAGTTAAGGGTGATCGGAAAAGCCATCAACGCTTGCCAGGGGGAGTGTCACTGGGACCAAGAAAAACGAGCACAGTTCCCGCAACCACAATCAGCACCAGCACGCCAGCACCAATAAGCGGGAGAAGTAGTTCCTGGTCCATCTACCAATCTTAGCTATGGAACAGCAATACCAACCCCTGGCGCACCTGATGAAACTCGCGTTCCTCCCGGCTGAGGTCGAGGCCCAGCGCTAACCCCTCCTGCAGGGCCAGGTCAAAGGGCGGCTGGGCTGGTACGGCACCGGCGGTCCAAAGCGCAGCAATCCCCACCCGCGTGGCATGCCACTCAAATCGATCGGTGCTGCCGATGGGCTCTTCCTTGAGGTCTTCCTCCAGCAGGGAATGCAGCGCCATGGGGGCCTAAACCTGCAATCAGCTTGCAGGCCAAGGCTGGCCTCCGCAAGAACCCGTGAGCTTTTGTAGTGCTGTCTTCGCCATGGGCCCGCCTACGCTCCGCCCCGATGAGCCTCTTTCCTTTCCCCACTGCCCTGGTGCACGAGTGGTTCAGCCCGCGCTCGGTGGGGGGCGCTGAGCTGGTGGTGCGTGAACTTGATGGGCTGCTCAATCCCCAGTTATTTGCCCTGGTGGATGGGGAGAGTGCTTTGCCCCACAGTTGGCTGGCGGGCCGCTCGATCCGCACCTCCTTCATTCAGCAATTGCCCTTTGGCCCCAGCCATGTGCAGCAATATCTGCCGCTGCTGCCCCTGGCCATCGAACAGTTAGACCTCGCTGGTTTCCCCTTGGTGCTCAGCAGCAGCCACCTGGTGGCCAAGGGGGTTTTAACCAGTCCCGATCAGTTACATGTGAGCTATGTGCATACCCCGGTGCGTTACGCCTGGGACCAAATGCATTCCTACCTGCGCGGCTCCAAGATCGCCCGCGGCCCCCTGGGCCCTTGGGTGAGGTGGCAGCTGCACCAATTACGCCAATGGGATGTGCTGAGCAGCGGCCGTCCCGATCACTTAATTGCCAATTCCCGCTTCACCGCCCGCCGCATTGCCCGCTATTGGGGCCGCAGCGCCACGGTGCTGCCGCCACCGGTGGCGGTGGGCCGCTTCGATTGGCAGCAACCCCGCGCTGAGTTCTATCTGTCCGTATGTCGTTTGGTGCCCTACAAGCGGGTGGACCTGGTGGTGCAGGCCTGCCGCGCCCTTGATCTGCCCCTGGTGGTGGTGGGGGATGGCCCCGATCGCCAGCGCCTCGAGGCCCTGGCCGGACCCTCCACCCAGTTTCTGGGCCGCTGCGCCGCCAGCGAGGTGGAGCAGTTAATGGCCCGCTGTCGTGCCTATGTGTATGCCGGCCTTGAGGATTTCGGCATTGCCCCGGTGGAGGCCATGGCCGCCGGGGCACCGGTGATTGGCCTGGGCCAGGGGGGGCTGCTGGATTCCGTGCGCTGCCTGCTCCAAGACCCCAGCACCGCCACCGGAATGCTGTTTCCGCATCAACAACTGGCTGATCTCCAGGGGGCGCTGGCGGCCTTCGAAGCGGGGCAACTCTGGCAACAACTACCCGCCGAACGCCTGCGACTCCAGGCGGAATCCTTTGCTCCAGCAGTCTTTCACCAACGCTTAAGTGACCTGTTGCTGGGCTGGTGGGATCAGCACCGCAGGGGGACCCTGGGCTCTGTGCCTGTGGGTTAGCTGACCTAGCGGGCCTGGGTTCACTTCTGCCCCATTTGTACGGTGCTATCAGACCCGTGGAGGCGATGCTCTCGCGACCACCCAGCTTGTTGACCCCCCTCGGGGGCCTGGAGTCGCCAGGGTCCGTTTC
>JBDLTB010000081.1:0-15365 GCA_039799245.1 Cyanobacteriota bacterium | reverse complement strand
ATAGCAACGCACCCGTGGACTTGCGGCGACTGGCTCCTTATCTGGTGGCCCAGACCCGCCGGGGGATCGTGGGCAGCAGCCGCTATGCCAAATCCCTACGGGAGGCGGTGCGCCAGGCCGCCGCCGACCCCAGCCGCCAGCCGGTGCTGCTGATGGGCGAACCGGGGCTGGAAAAAGACAACCTGGCGGCACTGATCCACTTCGGCTCCAGCGATCGACGGCTGCCGCTGATTCGGCTCGATGCGGCCCTGCTGCGGGCCGATGGCGCCGAACTATTTACCCCGGGCAGCGGTGAGCAAAGCTCCCTGCTCGATTGCCTCGAGGGCGGCAGCCTGCTGATCGACAACGTGGACCTGACCGACCCCGCCCTGCAGGAACGCCTACTAGGCCTGGCGGACAGCCACCCCGGCCGGCTGCTCTTTACCAGCGAAACGGCCCTGCCCAGCTTTGACCGCCGCTGCCGCCTGATCCGGGTGCCGCCCCTGCGGGTGCGCCGCCAAGACCTGGGGGAATGGCTGCGCTACGGCATCCGCCAACAGAGCCGTGGGCTGGGCTGGAAGCAACCGCCCAGCGTGGCGCCCGGGGTGGTGGAACGGCTGCAGCAATACGACTTCCCCAACAACCTGCGGGAACTGGAGGTGCTGATCTATCGGGCCCTGCAGCAGGCCCGCCGGATCCAGGGCAATGAATTGCCAAAGCAACTGCCGGAGGACGTGTTTTGGACCGCCAACCGCCAAACCCGGCTGCGCTTTGACCTCTGGCGCTGGAAACCTGAACTGCGCAACTTGCTGCGCTCCCAGCGGCTTTGGAACGGCCTGCTGTTTGGCCTGGTCAGTTGGCTGTTTGTGCTGGTGAACCTCTGGCTCTGGCTGGGCCCCCAGGACCGGGCCCACAACGGCGCCCTCAACATCTTCTGGGCCTGGTGGTGGCCGCTGATCCTGCTGGGGTTTCCCCTGGTGGGGCGGCTCTGGTGTTCCTTCTGCCCCTTCATGGTGTGGGGTGAGATCGTGCAGCGACTGGCGGCCCGCCTGGGCTGGCAGCCCCCCCGCTGGCCCCGGGGCAGCAGCGACAGCTGGGCCTCGCCGCTCATGGCAGCTGGTTTTGCAGCGATCCTGCTCTGGGAGGAGCTGGCCCACCTGGAAAACACCGCCTGGCTCAGCAGTTGCCTGCTGTTGCTGATCACCGCCGGGGCGGTGCTGGGCTCGCTGCGCTTTGAAAAACGCTTCTGGTGCCGTTACCTCTGCCCCGTGGGCGGCATGAACGGCCTGTTCGCCAAGCTCTCAATCCTGGAACTGCGGGCCCAGGCCGGCACCTGCAGCGGCAGCTGCAGCAGCTACGCCTGCTTCAAGGGGGGCCCAGCGGAAGGAGAGGGCCTAGCCACCGCCGGCTGCCCCCTAGGCACCCACCCGGCCCACCTCACCGACAACCGCAACTGTGTGCTCTGTTTCACCTGCGCCCAGGCCTGTCCCCACCGCTCCGTACAACTGAGCCTGCGCCCCCCCGCCGCCGACCTGCAACGGGAGATGACCGTGCCCGAAGGCGAACCAGCGCTGCTGCTGGTGCTAGCTGGGGGCGTGTGCCTGCACCACTGGCAACCGGCCCTGGAGGGCCTACCCCCGCTGGCCCGCTTGCCCCTGGCGGCCCTGGCCCTGGGCCTACCCGGCCTGCTGGCCCTAGCCCTGGGCCGCCTGATGAGCCCTGGGCAGGGGCGCCAAACGCTCTACGGCCTCCTTCCCCTGGTTTGGGCGCTGTTACTGGCCCGCCATCTACCCCTAGCCATGGCCGAAGCCGGCCAGCTGCTGCCAGTGAGCTTTGGGCCGGCATGGCCGGGCTGGAGTGCCGATCCCCATGTGCTGGCCTTTTGCCAAAGCACCGCCGTGCTTACCGGGGTGGTTGGGAGCCTGCTGCTGCTGAGACGGATGTTGCTGAGTGAAGGCCCCCTGCTGTGGTGGGGTTCCGGCCTGGCGCTACTGCTGGGGGCCGGCGGCCGCTGGCTGGTGGCGGTGGGCTAGGGGAGCTGGGCCCCCTCCAATTGGGCCTCGCGCAGGTCGCTGGCGGAGAGATCGCAACCGCGCAGGTCGGCACCGCGCAGGTCAGCGCCGCGGAAACTGGCCTGGTAAAGACAGGTGCCGCGCAGGTCGGCCTTTTGGAGCTGGGCGCCAGCGAACTGGGCAAAACTGAGGTCGGCACCCTGAAAGTCCCCGTGGCCCAGGTCGGTGAGCTGATCAAGGGCCGAACGGAAATCCACCTCAATCAAGCGGGCCTGCTGCCAACGGCTATGGGGGGCAATCACGCCGCGCAAACAGGCCCGGTGCAGGTAAGCCCCCTGGAAATCAGCCCCCTGGAGCCGGGCCCCGGATAGATCCGCCTCATGCCATTGGGAGCCCTGGGCCTGGCACTCAGAAAGATCTGCGCCCCAGAGCAGCGCCTGCTGCAAACAGGCGCCATTGAGCAATGCCCCAGCTAAACGGCCATGGCCAAAGCGGCTGGCCTTGAAATCACCATTACTGAGATCACAGCCCGCCAACTCCAGATCAGCGAAGTCCACCTCCCCTAGCCCCAGGCCTGGGAAGCTACGGGCACCAACCTTTAGTTGTTGCTTCAGACCATAGAGGTCGGTGGGCAGGGGAGCCTTGCCGGCGTAATCCATCCAGCAACCTTGCCAGAAAAAGGCTCAGAGCAGCGCCTGCAGGGCACTCAGCTGCTGCTGAAGGCTGGCCTGTAATTGCTTCTCCGCCAAGGCCAACAAACGGAATACGCCGCGGTCGATCACCTCGTAATAAACAAGGCTGCCCTCGGGTCGACGCCGCACCACCCCGGCGATCGTGAGCAGCTTCAGGTGCTTAGAAACCAAGGCCTGGCTGAGGCCAGTGGCTTCCACCACCGCTGTCACATTGAGGGATCCCTGGCGCAGCGCCTCAAGCACAGCGAGGCGGTTGGGCTCACTGAACACTTTGAGGTACTCGGCCAGGGCTTCCATCGGGTTATCAGGAGTGAATTCGCTTAACGCTACCAGCCATCTATGGCCTGCTGGCAACGCTTTGAACATATGTCTAGTATAACGTTGTCGTGATGATGCAATAGCCGGGATGAAGCTTCGATTGGGCAAGGGGCCCTGGCCTCGCCGCTGGTGGAGTCGCAAGCCCCTGCTGGAACGCCAACACGATTACCTCGAGCAGGAACTAGGGGCCCTGGTCGCCGCCCATGGGGCCCAGGCCCCAGATGGGGGGTTACAGGAACGTTTCCTCAAGTTGGTGCGGCGCCTGGGGCTGCACCTGCGCCTGGAGGAACGCTGGCTGCTGCAAGAACACAGTCTCTGTGGGGGCCACCGGCTGGCCCACCAGGAAATCCGGCAACTGGTAACCCGGGCGTTACCTCAATGCGAGCACGACCCAATCCAGCGCATGCAAATACTCATGGATGTGCAGGAGTGGTTCCACTCCCATCGCCATGGGGTTGACGCAATCGCCTACGCCCGGGCCGATGCCCAGCAGAAACAAACCAAAAGCATTCGCCAATCCCCCCCACTGCTGCAAGCCCACCGATGACCAGCTCCGCCCCCCATCTGCGCGAAGACCTGCTCACCCCGCGCTTCTACACCACAGAAATCGAGAAGGCCGCCAAAACAAACCTGGAGGGGGCGCGCCAGCGCTTTGATGCCCTCCTGGCTGAAATGCAGGCCGACCACAACCGCGACCATTTCGATCGCCGTGCCCCCCTCGATCGTCTCCAAGCCCTTAGCCAAGAAGAGAAAGAGGCCTACGAAAGCTATCTGGTGCGCTCCTGCGTCTCAGAATTTTCTGGCTTCCTGCTATTCAAAGAGCTCTCCCGCCGCTTGAAGGAAGCCCAACGGCCGGAAATGGGTGAACTGTTTCAGCTCATGGCCCGGGATGAGGCCCGCCACGCCGGCTTCCTCAACAGGGCCCTGGTATCGGAGGGTATCGAACTCGACCTACCCCAGTTGAGCGGCCGCCGGCCAGTGACCTGGTTCCCACTCAGCTGGGTGCTCTACAGCGTTTATTTATCCGAGAAGATCGGTTATTGGCGCTACATCCTGATCAAGCGCCACCTCGATGGCCACCCCAGCAACCGTTTCGCACCGCTATTTGATTTCTTCGAACCCTGGTGCCAGGACGAAAACCGCCACGGCGACATCTTCAATGTGTTGCTGCAATGCTGGCCAAAGATGACCGAAGGACTGCGCGGTCAACTGCTCAGTCGCTTTTTCCTCTGGTCGGTGTTTCTCACCCACAGCCTCACGGTGGCCGAACGCAGTGACTTCTACGAACTGCTTGGCATGGATGCCCGCCGGTTTGACGATGCCGTGATCGAGGCCACCAACCGCACCGCCCGCCAGGCCTTCCCGGTGGTGTTCAAGCTGAGCGACGATCGCTTCCTGGCCCACCGCGATGGCCTGGTGCATTGCTTCCAGCAACTGCAATCCTTGGCCAACCAAGGCTGGTCGTTGCAACGCAGCTTCCAAAGCCTGGGCCTGAAACTGCGGTTTGCAGGCCATGCCCTTGGCCAACTATTCAACCCGATGGAGGCCAGCCAATGAACCTCTCCCCAGCCCCAACCATCGACTACAGCAGCGAGGCCTACCGCCAGGCCTATGCCCTGATCAACGGGGTGGTGATCATGGGCGAGAACCATGCCGACCATCACTTCCGCCTGCTGGCCGATGCGATCCCCGCCGACCGGGAGGAACTACTCGCCCTGGCAGCCATGGAAGCGCGCCATGCCCGGGAGTTTGTGGGCTGTGGCCGCAATCTCCAGGTGCAGGCCAACATTCCCTTGGCTCGCAAACTTTTCCAACCCCTGCACGACAGCCTTACCACCGCCCTAAACCAGGGGGACCTCGTGCGTCCCCTGGTGATCCAGTGCCTGATCATCGAATGCTTTGCAATTGCCGCCTATCACTGCTATCTGCCGGTGGCTGACCCCTACGCCAAGGGCATCACCACCTGGGTGATAGACGATGAACATCTGCACCTCAACTATGGGGAGCAATGGCTGCAACGCAATTTCAGCAGCCACCGGGAGGAAATCGCTGAGGCCTGCCGCCGGGAACTGCCAACCACCCTCACAATCCTGCGGGAACTCTGGAGAGACCTGGAGGCCATTGGCATCGCCCCCGCTGGACTGGTGGCTGAATTCAGCGGTCTCTTAAATGATTCCCTGGGGGCCATCGGCTTTGGGCCCAAGGAGGCGATGGCGATCAGCACCGCGGGGGTGGCCCGCGCCTTAGCGCGCCTCTAAACCGACGGGGGCGGCGGCGGGGGGCAGGCGGGGGTCCAGATCTTGGAAGCCAGCGCCCAGCAGGGGCATGTGCTCCAACAACTCCCCGCCAAAGCGCACCTGCAACCACACCAGCAGATGGGGTTCACTGCTGATCAGCAGTTCCAAAGGCCCTGTGGATCGAGGTCCCCGCTGGGCTAGGGCAGCGCGCAGCTGCCCACTGAACTGATCGGCAGACACAAACCAGAGATCCCTGCCGGCGGGCTCCTGGCCGCGGATGCGCTCCTCAAACACCTCCCGCAACTGGCCATCGCCACTGAGGGACCCCGGAGGGCCAAAAAGCACGGATGCGAAACGGACAGCAATCATTTGCAAAGCGACATGCCATTACAACGTTTCCATTATATCGTTAATGCAGTCGAGCTGCTCCCGTGACTGCCACCCATCCAAGCCTGCCTATCTCCGTGCACAACCAGGGCCGCGCCCCCCTCGGCCCCCGCCTCCAAAAACTGCACCGGGTAATCGGTGCCGCCCACCGCGAGGCCGAAGGCATGGTGTTCTCCCGTTCCCTGCTGCAGGGGGAAGCCACCCCCCTGCAACTCGCCTGCCTGGTCCGCGCCCTGCTGCCGATCTACACAGCCTTGGAAACCGCTGGGGCCAGCCTGCCCGAGGGCCTCCGCCCTAGCGGCATTCCCTGGGCCGACCTCTCCCGCCACCAGACCCTGGAGCAGGACGTGGCCGCCCACGCCGACGGGGTAGCCCACCACCCCGAGCTGGCTGAACTGGATGCCCTGGTGGAAACCGTGGTCACCAGCCTGGCCACCCTGGCCCAGGAGTCGCCGGCCCGCTTCCTCGCCCATGTGTACGTGCGCTATGGCGGCGACCTCTCCGGCGGCCAGCAACTGGCCGTACAAGCCAATCAAATCCTGGCCAGGGCAGGGTTGCCCCCGGTCAACTTCTGGAATTTCCCACGGCCCATCGCCGAACTGAAACAGGAATTGCACAACGGCATTGAGCAACTGGAACTAAACGACGCCGAGGAAGCCGCCCTGCTGGAGGAGGCCCCGGCTGGTTTCCGCCTCAATCAAAAGCTGCTGCGCGCCCTAGCTGATCTCGCCCCCACCCCCGCCACCGCTTGAGCAGCGGCCACACCCTGAACCTCTCCCCCCTGCACTCCCTATGGCCACTGCTCCCTTACCGCTTGAACTGCTGCGGCGCCACGACCGCCCCGTGCCCCGCTACACCAGTTACCCCACCGCCCAGGCCTTCCACCCCGGCGTAGAGGGCAGCCACCTGCTGGCGGCACTGGCCAAACCCAACCCAGCGCCCCTGTCCCTCTACGTGCACCTGCCCTTCTGCCGGGAGGCCTGCTGGTTTTGCGGTTGTAATCGGATCACCACCGCCGCCGGGTCTAAGGCGGTGCTGCCCTACCTCGATGCCCTCGAACGGGAGCTGGATCTGCTGGTGGCAGCCATGCCCAACCCCCGACCGCTCGCCCAGCTGCACTGGGGCGGTGGCACCCCCAACTACCTAAATGCCGAAGAACGCCATCGGCTATGGCAGGCGGTAGCCGATCGTTTCCCCCTGGAGGCCAACCTGGAGGCCGGCATCGAGGTGAACCCCGAACGGCTCGACCGCAGCGCAGTGCAGCAGCTGCGCCAGCTGGGCTTCAACCGGATCAGCTTTGGGCTACAAGACGTGGACCCGGCGGTGCAGGCGGCGGTGAATCGTCCCGTGCCGGTGGAACAACTGCGGGCCGCCATGGGCTGGATGCGGGAGGCGGCCTTTGACAGCGTCAACCTCGACGTGATCTGTGGCCTACCGCTACAAACGCCGGAACGCTTCGCCGCCACCATGGGGGAAGTGAGCAACCTGCGCCCCGATCGGGTTTCCCTATTCAGCTTTGCCTACCTGCCCGAGCAGTTGCCGCTGCAACGGCGGATCAAAGCGGAGGAACTGCCCCCGCGGGACCAGCGGCTGCAAATGCTGGAAAACGCCCACGGCCATCTGCTGGAGCAGGGCTATGTGGCCATCGGCATGGATCACTTCGCCCTGGCCAACGATCCCCTGGCGATAGCGGCCCAGCAGGGCAGCTTGCACCGCAATTTCCAGGGCTACACCACCCGCGCCAACCTCGATCTACTGGGGGTGGGCCTATCAGCGATCAGTCTCTTCCCCGAGCTCTACACCCAAAACAGCCGCTCGCTCAAGGCCTACCAGGAGGCCACAAAACAAGGCCAACTGGCGGTGGAGCGGGGGTTAGAGGTGAAGGATCCCATGGTGATCCTGCGGCGCCAGATCATCCAGGAATTGATGTGTCATTTCGCCGTGGATTTCACAACCATGGCCGTTGATGGGGCCAGCATTTTCCCCAAGGAGTGGGCCATTTGTGGGGATCTGGAGGCGGAGGGCTTACTCAATCGCCACTGCAACAGCATCACAGTTACCGAACGGGGTCGCTGGTTGATTCGGGTGATTGCCGCAGTGTTTGATCCTGACATCCAAGAAAAAGCCTCCGGATCCCGGGTGATTTGAGTCCCAGCGGCCAGCGGTGCAAGAAGGGGAGATTAAAAACCAAATAGTTTCCTAATGCCCCCTTTGCCAAAGCCGCCTAGACCCCATTTAGCAATGCTGCCCTAACTGGAATGACCACCACAGAATTAGCGCTAAACCCCAGCCAAACCCCAGCCCAGCCCCTGGGCGACCAGGAGTTGGCCCAACTGCATGCCTGGTGGCGGGCCGCCAACTATCTGGCGGTGGGCATGATCTACCTGCAGGACAACCCGCTGTTGCGGGAACCCCTGCGGCCGGCACACATCAAAAACCGCCTGCTGGGCCACTGGGGCTCCAGCCCCGGCCAAAGCTTCATCTGGACCCATGCCAACCGGCTGATCCGCCGCCACCAGCTCGAGATGATTTATCTGTCGGGGCCAGGCCATGGCGCCCCCGGCATGCTCGGACCGGTTTATCTAGACGGCAGCTACAGCGAGGTATATCCCGACAAATCGCAAGACGTCATCGGCCTGAAGCGCTTTTTCAAGCAGTTCTCCTTCCCCGGCCACATCGGCAGCCACTGCACCCCGGAAACCCCCGGTTCAATCCATGAGGGGGGCGAGCTGGGCTATGTGCTTTCCCACGCCTGCGGCGCCATCTTTGACAACCCCGATTTGATCGCCCTGGCCTGCGTGGGCGATGGCGAAGCGGAAACCGGCCCCCTGGCCACCGCCTGGCACATCAATAAGTTCATCAACCCGATCCGCGACGGGGCGGTGCTGCCGGTGCTGCACCTCAACGGCTACAAGATCGCCAATCCAACGATCCTTGCCCGCATTCCCCGCGGGGAGCTGGAAAGCCTGCTGCGGGGCTACGGCTGGCGGCCGATCTTTGTGGAAGGCAGTGAGCCCGCGGCCATGCACCAGGCCATGGCCGCCGCCATGGACGAAGCGGTGGCTGAAATCCGCGCCATCCAGCAAGAAACCCGCAGCAGCGGCAAGGCCCACCGGCCCCAATGGCCCATGGTGGTGCTGCGCTCCCCCAAGGGCTGGACCGGACCAGACGAATTCAATGGCCACAAGCTCGAAGGTTTCTGGCGCTCCCACCAGGTGCCCCTCACCGACCCCAAACACAAGCCTGAGCAACTGATAGCCCTGGAACAGTGGCTGCAGAGCTATCAGCCGGAGGAATTGTTTGACGAAGGCGGTCGCCTGCGGGCTGAGCTGCGCCAGCTATCGCCCACGGGCGCCCTGCGCATGGGCTCCAACCCCCATGCCAATGGCGGTCGCCTGCGCCAGAAGCTGCGCTGGCCCAACGTTGACGCCCTGGCGGTGCCGGTGGAAAACCCCGGCCAAACCGAAGCGGAAAATACCTACCCCCTAGGCAAATTGATCAAGGAGTTAATCGAGCTCAACCGCGGCCGCTATCGCTTGTTTGGCCCTGACGAAACCCACTCAAATCGCCTGCAGGCGGTGTATGAAACCACCAAGAAAGTATGGATGGCGGAATATCTGCCAGAGGACGCCGATGGCGGCGAACTGAGCATGGATGGCCACGTGGTGGAGATGCTCTCAGAGCACACCCTTGTGGGGATGATGGAGGGCTATTTGCTCACCGGTCGCTATGGCTTCTTCCACACCTATGAAGCCTTTGCCCATGTGATCTCTTCGATGTTTAACCAGCACTGCAAATGGCTGGATGTGTGCGAAGACGTACCCTGGCGGGCGGCGATCGGCTCCTGGAATTGCCTGATCTCCTCCACCGTCTGGCGCCAGGATCACAATGGTTTCACCCACCAGGACCCCGGCTTTATCGACCTGGCAGGCAATAAAAAAGGCAGTGTTACCCGGGTGTATCTACCGGCCGATGCCAACTGCCTGCTGGCGGTGGCCGAGGAGGCCCTGCGGGAAACAAATGTGGCCAACATCATCGTTTCAGATAAGCAAAAACACCTGCAATATCTAAATCTGGAGGCCGCCCGCCGCCATGTGGCCAGGGGCATTGGCCTCTGGTCTTGGGCCTGCAATGACAGCTGCACCGACAGCATGGATCACCCCGATGTGGTGATGGCCTCCGCCGGTGATGTGCCCACCAAGGAAACCCTGGCGGCAATCGAAATCCTGCGGCGGGAACTGCCGATGCTGAAGATCCGCTACATAAACGTAGTTAAGCTATTCAGCCTTACCCTTCCCTCCGAACACCCCCACGGCCTCCCAGACCGTGACTTTGACGATCTCTTTACCATCGATCGTCCGGTAATTTTTAACTTCCACGGCTACCCCTTCCTGATTCACCGCCTCACCTACAAACGCCATAACCACGAAAATATCCATGTGCGGGGTTACAAGGAAAACGGCAACATCAACACACCTTTGGAGCTAGCAATCATCAACCAGATCGACCGCTTTAACCTGGTGATCGATGTGATCGATCGGGTGCCAGAGCTGGGCTCCCGGGCCGCCCACCTCAAGCAACAAATGCAAGACGAAATCCTCAAGCAACGGGCCTACGCCTACAGGCACGGCATGGACGATCCCGCCGTGAATGATTGGCATTGGCCGTTTGGCTACGGCTCCTGCGCCCCTAACTGATGGCGATGGCCACCCTGGTGCTTAATGCCGGCAGCAGCAGCCACAAGCTGGTGCTGTTTGACGCCGAAGGGGAGCGGCTCTGGCAGGGGGCGATCGACTGGAGTGAGCGGGGGGGCGCCCTCGCCCAGGACCGGGCCAGCCTGGCTGCCGCCCTAGGGGAATTGCTCGAGCAGTTGCCCCCCAGCGCCGGGGGGGCCGCAGCGATCAAAGCCGTGGGCCATCGGATCGTGCATGGGGGCGACCACTTCCGCTCAGCCGTGGTCCTCGATGGGCAGGTGGAACAGGCATTGGAGCAGTTACGCCGGCTCGCCCCCCTCCATAACGGCCCAGCCCTCGAGGGCCTGGCGGTGCTGCGGCAGCTGCTGCCCGGGGCCTGGCATGGGGCCGCCTTCGACACCGCCTTCCACCGCAGCCTGCCGCCGGAGGCCAGCACCTATGCGCTGCCGGCGGCATGGCGGGCCCGGGGTTTGCACCGCTTTGGTTTCCATGGGCTCAGCCACGGGGCGATAGCCCAACGCTTCCCCGTGGGCCGGCTGATCAGCGCCCACCTGGGGGCCGGCTGTTCCCTGGCGGTGATCGAAAAGGGCCGTTGTATCGACACCACCATGGGTTACACCCCCCTGGATGGCCTGGTGATGGCCAGCCGCAGCGGCAGCCTCGACCCGGGCCTGTTGCTGGAACTGCTGGCCCAGGGGGTAACACCGGCGGAATTACATGAGGGGCTCCACCGCCGCAGTGGCCTACTGGGCCTCTCCAACCGCTCCGGCGACATGCGGGTGCTGCGCCAGGCCAGTGCCGCCGGCGATGGCGACGCCCAGTTGGCGATCGCCGTGTTCCAGCAGCAACTGCTCAAGGGGATCGGTGCTGGCATCGCCCTGCTGGGCGGCCTAGATGTGTTGGCGCTCACCGGTGGCATCGGCGCCCACGACAGCGCCCTGCACATCTGGCTACGGCAACGGCTCCAGGGGCTGGGCCTCGCCCCCGCCGGCCCCGCCCAGCTGCAGATCGTGGCCGCCGATGAGGAGTCGGAGATCTACCGCCAGATCAGCGCCCTGCCGCCGCCCGCAGACAGGCCCGCCGCGTGAGCGCCATCGAGGTGAGCGTGGGGCTCTGCCAGCCGGAGCTGGGCCAGCTGGCCCCATCGGTCACCAGCAGGTTGGGGCAGGTCCAGAGCCGATTCCAGGGGTCCAGCACCGATCGGGTGGGATCACTGCCCATGGGGGCACCGCCCAGTTCGTGGATGTAGTAGCCCGGGGGTGCCACCGCCTGGGAACCGGCAACACTGGCCCGCAGCCAGGGTTCGATCAGGGGCAGGCGGAACAGGTCTTCGAGGGGACGCACCACCCCACCGGCGGCGGCCACCACGCCACCAATGCGCGCCAACATCTGATCCACCAAGGCCTGCTCCGCCGGCCCCCAGGCCATGGCGATGTGGGGGGCGGGAATTCCCCAGGCATCGCCCAGGGTTGGCGCCAGGCTGACTCGATTGCTGGGCTGGGGTTGCACCTCCCCATGGCCGATCAAGAAGCCCACGGCGGCAGTCGGATCGCGACGCAACAAAGCCGGCGGCTCAAAGCGCTGGGCGGCCCCCCAAAGGCCATAGCCCTCGCCGGTATTGGGGATAAAGACGCTCTCCGCCCCCGACAACCCCGTACCCGCCGGCGCCGGCGCCTGGTCGGGCAGGGCAAAAAAGCGGGCCACCGACACGTGGTCCATCAGGCCCTGGCCCAGCAGCCCTGAGGGCTCGATCAAGCCACCGCTAAGCCGGTCATCCCGGGAGAGCAGCAACAGCCGCAGGCTTTCAACCGTGGAAGCACAGAGCACCACCATCTGGGCCCGAGCCCGCTGTTCCAAGCCACTGAGCCGATCAATAAACAACACCCCCTCCACCCGGCTCTGGTCTGGGGAAAACAGCAGCTGACTCACCAGCGAGTTGCTGCGCAGGGTCACCCGACCGCTGGCCAGGGCCCAAGCCAGGGCGCCCCCCTGGGCACTGAACCGCGGCCAGGGGCCATCGCTGGCGGGGCGATGGCGGGCAAAACCGCGGGAATGGATAAAGGGCAAGTCCAGCTGGCCACACACCTGGGCCAGGTGGCGTTCGGCGGGGGTGAAGGGGGCTGGCGCCTCGTATTCCCCATCGGGCAACAGCTCCAGCTGATCACGCTGGCCCCACACCCCCAACTGGCGCTCCAGGGCGCCGTAGTGGGGGGCCAGGTCTTCGTGGGTTAGGGGCCAACCCTGGCGGAACTCCTGGTCGGAAAGCCGCAGGGTGATGCCCCCCCAGCTGAGGCTCCTGCCGCCCACCTGGCGGCCCCGGGTCCAAAGAAAAGGTTTGTCGGCGGGGGTGCTGTACGGATGTAGGCCCTCGTCAACGTAAAGATTCGGGTTGTTTTTCCAGTAGCCGGGGTGCTGGCTTTGGAGCCGCTGGCTGCCGGCGCTGAGCTGGGCCAGCCGGCGCAGGCTGTTGAGCGGTTCAGAACCAAGGGCAGCCCCGGGGCCCTGGTCGCGGCCGGCCTCCAGCACTAGCACCTCTAAACCCTGTTGGGCCAGGGTGTGGGCGGCCACCGCCCCGGTGGCGCCGCTGCCCACCACCAGGGCGTCATAGCTGCGCTGGGGGTCAAAGGCCTGGGGCACGGCATAACCAGTCGCTAGGCCTGATGCTGCCGCAGCACTGCCAAGGGACCAAACCCGGAACTCGTTAAACTCCGCCCCTAGAGGTCCCTCTCCGCTCAGCTGGTGACGATGCTTTCCCCCCTGGTTTCCGTTCTGCGTCGCCTAGGCCTGCTGGCGATAGCCCTGGTGCTCTCCGTGGGGCTAGCCGCCTGTGATGGCAGCAAGGCCAAGGCCGCGCCAAGCCTCAGCGCCGACGACATCGCCTTCATTACCCGCCAGGCCGAGGGCTTCCTCGACGCCAGGAACCACCTGCCTGAGCTGGCCACCCTGGTGAATGAAAAGAACTGGGTGTTCACCCGCAACCTGATCCACGGACCCATGCAGGAGGTGGGCCGCGAGATGAGCTACATCAACCAACGGCTGCTGCCCGCTGACCGTCCCGAGGCCAACAAACGGGCCGAAGAACTGAAAACTGCCCTGGCAGAACTGGATGAAGCCGCCCGCCTCCAGGAAGGCGAACGGCTCACCCGGGATTACATCCGCGTGGCCAGTGACTTCGGCCTCTATGCCCAGGTGCTCCCTGAACAAGTGAAGACCGCCTTGAACCAGGTCTGAGCAGGTCAGTCCTGATAATTGGCGGCGGCTTTGTGGGCCGCTGCTGCGCCTGGTTACTAACTAATTGCGGCCATCGGGTCACCCTGGTGGACCAGGCCCCAGATCCCCCCAGCCGCAGCGGCAGCGCCGCCGCCCTGGGCCTGTTGATGGCCCAGGTTTACCAGCGCAGCAGTGGCCGCGGTTGGCGCCTGCGCCAGCGATCCCTCGCCCTGCTGCAGGAATGGCAGGGGGCCCTGGCCGAGGCCGGCCAGCCGGTGGAGCTGCGCCGGGGCCTGTTGCTGCTGGCCAGCAGCACCGATGAATGGCTAAGGCAGCAACAGCTGGGGATCCAACGGCAGGCCCGGGGCTTTCCCCTGGCCCTGCGCTCCCGCCCAGACCTGCAGGCGGCGGTGGCCCAGGGCGCCTTGCCGGAATTGCCCCAGGGGGTGGAGGGGGCCCTTTGGTCGCCGCAAGATGGCCAGCTAGACCCCAGCGCCTGGGCTGCCGCCCTCCGGACCGCTGCTATCCGGCAGGGCCTGCAAGAAATTTCAGGGCGGGTAACTGCCCTAAGGCAACTTTCCCCTGGGGATCCCCAAGCCCCATGGCAACTGGAGTTAGCGGATGGCTCGCAACTAAGCAGTGACTGGGTGCTGGTTTGCGCTGGGCTGGGCAGCCCCAGCCTGCTGGCCCCCCTGGGCATCGAGCGGCCCATGGAGCCGGTGCTGGGCCAGGCGGTGGAACTGCAACTGGCCCTGCCCTTGGCGCCGGGCCAAGACCCCTGGGCTGGCTGCCTGGTGTGGCAGGGCATGAATCTGGTGCCCCGCCCCGGCGGTCGCCTCTGGCTGGGGGCCAGCCTCGAACCGGGGACCCAGGCCGATCCCAAGGCCCTGGAAACCCTGCTAAGCCTGGGGGGCACCGCCCCCGCCTGGCTGCGCAACGCTGAGTTAGTGAGCCACTGGCAGGGGCTGCGCTGCCGGCCGGTGGGTCGCCCGGCGCCGCTGCTGGAGCAACCGCTGCCGCGGCTGCTGCTCCTCAGTGGCCATTACCGCAATGGCATCCTGCTGGGCCCAGCCAGCGCCGAATGGGCGGCGCAACAGATTGAAGATGCCATGGCAACAACTGGGCAAAGCGATCGACCCACCTAATACCGTTAGCTTGCGGTGACAAGTTGCATTGATCCAGGGCCACTACAGCCTGGATTCAAGATTTGGCTACAGAGATGTTGCTCCTGGGAAGCACGCCAACCTGCCGGTTAGGGGAATGCTCAGGGCAGAACGTGTGTCGCCATGAATTCAGCTGGTCATCCTCTAGTTAGCGTCTACCGCGAAGCCCTAATAGCAATTCATTATGCCCACCGAACCATCGACACCTACGAGCGCTGGCTGCGGCGCTTCCTGCGCTTTCACCTGCTACGCCATCCCAGGAAGATTGGCGGGCCAGAGATAAATGCATTTCTTACTCATCTGGCTGTGGAGGAGCGGGTGAGCGCATCTACCCAAAATCAGGCGCTAGCGGCCTTGATGTTTTTGTGGGTGAAAGACCTTGATTTTACAGGTAAACATCTGGTAATCCGCGGGGGCAAAGGCAACAAGGACCGCGTAACGGTGTTGCCCCAGAACCAGATGGAACCACTAAAGATCCACCTGCAAGAAGTCAGGCGTTTGCATCGTTTGGATCTGGCAGTGGCTGTTCCCGCAGGTGACGCGCTGGCGCAATCGCGACACAGCTGAACAGGGTCGCCACCATCTAGATCCGTCTGTGATCCAACGGGCGGTAAGGGCTGCGGTGCAGGCGGCAGGCATCAGCAAACCAGCGAGTTGCCACCCATTCCGGCAC
>JBDLTB010000080.1:0-15052 GCA_039799245.1 Cyanobacteriota bacterium | reverse complement strand
GGACAGTTTTCCACCACCATCTGCAACAGCATCGGCATCCCCCCCGGTCGACAGAACTCCCGGGCGCCCCGTTCGGCCAATTCGGCCCCGGCAAACTCGCGAAAATCCGCCGGCCCCGGGTTGGTGAAAGCCAGCAAACCACCGGCCGCCCCAAGGGTGATCAGCAGGGGAATTGGAGGTCTGCCGGCCAAGGGAAAGGAGCGACGCGCTGGTACATTGTCGTTCCACGGCGGGCGTCGCCAAGTGGTTAAGGCAGCGGCTTGTGGTGCCGCTATTCGGGGGTTCGAGTCCCCTCGCTCGCCCTTCACTCGACCCAGGCAACTCCTTTCCTTAGGGGCTTGCCAGCAGGGCTTCCAACAGGAACCCTGCCCCCCCCCGTACGGCATCGGCACAGGGCAGCCCAGTGAGGGCCGCCGTTTGGGCGATCGCTTCCTCTGCTGCGGCAGGGCTTAGCTGTGCTGTGTTTAGGGCGATGGCCGCCACCCGCGGGGCCATCGCCCCGCGGGGCAGGGCTAGGGCCGCCAGGGCCTCACAGGTGGCGATCACTTCGGGTAAGGGCGGAATCGCCACCGCCGGCAGATTGCGGATGCTCTGTTGCTGGGCGCGATGCACCAGCAGTAGGCCGGTGGGCTGGCTGCCCCGCAGCAACGGCAGGCTGGCGCTGGAGCCCGGATGGCAGAAGGAACCCTGGCCTTCCACAAACAGCAGGGCCTCGGGGCCAGCCCCCTCCGCCGTGGTTAGCACCGCCTGTTCCACCGCCCCGGCGGCGTAGTCCACCCGCACGGCATCAAGGGCGATCCCCGTGCCGGCGATCAGGATTCCCGCCTGGCCGGTACCCACGAAGCGGGCATCAAGGCCCCGCTGCCGGGCGGCGCTGGTGAGTTCCAGGGCGGCGCTCATCTTGCCCACGGACATATCTGTGCCCAGGGCGAGGATTCGGCGGCAGGGCAGGGCCGCCGCCCGGGCAGCGGCCACCTGCAGGTGTGGCGGTTCCTGCCGCAGGTCCCAGATCCAACGCCCGGGTTTTACCAGGGCAGCCAGGGTTGGATCGTCCCCCAGGCGCGTGTGCAGGCCACTGGCCACACTCAGCCCCGCCCGCAGGGCTTCAGCTACGGCCTGGTGCAGGGCCTCCGGCAGGCGGCCGCCGGAGGGGGCTAGGCCCACCACCGCCACCTGGGGCCCGTAGACCATGGCCTCCGCCACGGAACCCAGCACTGGCACCGGCCGGGGAATGCCGGTGAGCAGCGGCAGGTCTGCCCCGGCATGGGCTGGGTCCAGCACGGCCACGATCGGCCCCTGGCGATAGCGCAGGAAGGCCAATCCGGTTTTGCCTGAGAGATCGGTTAAACCGCCGTGCTGGAGCAGCAGCACCGGCGCATCCGCCGTCAGGCGGTTGGCCATCAGCATGGCTGTACCCCCAGGCCCGGCCGCTCGCTGGGCAGCAGCAGATCACCCACCCGCTCGGGCCCTGCGAAGGGGTCATCCAGCAGGTTGAGGTGGCTGTCTAGGTCGGGCCATTCCACCAGGGGCAACAGCTGGGCGGCGGCGCCATTGAGCAGGCTGCTGTCTGAATAGCAGCCCAGCATCAGCCTCAGGCCGAGCCTGCGGGCGGTGCGGGCCATCAATAACGCTTCGCCAAGCCCGCCGGTTTTTAGCAATTTCAAGTTCACCCCTTGCACGTGGGGGGCGAGCCGCAGCAGATCCTCGAGGGTCCAGCAACTCTCATCGGCCACCAGGGCGATCGGGGCAAGCCCCTGCAGGGCGGCGAAATCCTGTTCATCCCCCGGGCGGGCGGGCAGGGGTTGTTCCACCAGCACCACCCCCCGCTCGGCCAACCAGGGAAGCATTTGTGTGGCTCCGGCCAGGTCCCAGCCACCATTGGCGTCCACCTGTAATTCGGCGCCGCCCAGGGCTGGCCCCAGGGCCTCCACCAGGGCCTGGTCTTGCCCGATGCCCGCCGGACTGCCCAGCTTTAACTTCACCCGGCTGGCGGGCAGCAACTGGCGCCAGAGCTGGAGTCGCTCCAGCATTTGGCTGGGCGCCGCCAGGCCGAGGGTAACGCTGGTGGGTTTACAGGCTTGGCGGTCCAGCCCCCAGAGGCGCCAGAGCGGTTGCCCCAGCTGCTGGCCCCATAAATCGTGCAGGGCCAGATCAATGGCACAGCGGGCAGGGCCGCTGAGGGGGGCCAGCAGCGGTTCTAAGGCCATGAAACAGCTGGGATCTTGGTGCCCCAGCTGCGCCTCCAGGGGGGGCAGCAACGGCCGCAGCTCCGCCTCCAGGTCCCCCAGCTCGTAGGCCCGCTGGCCTGTGTCAAAGCCACCGGTTTCGCCGCGGCCCACCAGGCCTTGGTGGTGGATTTCCAGCAACAGGTGTTCCACCGCCGCGGTGGTGCCGCGGCTGATGGTGAGGGGCACCCGCTTGGTTAGGGGAAAACGCCGCAGCTGAAATTGCATTGGCAGCCAAGCCAAGACCCACACCTCTCAGGCTGCCACGACAGCCGCAGCCCACGGCCTTTGCCGCCCATGGCTGACACTGGAACTTGTCTGTCCCCGTATTGCACTATTCAGCCCATGGCCCACTCCACCCGGGGGACCTACTGGATCACCACCTTCGGCTGCCAGATGAACAAGGCAGATTCCGAACGGATGGCGGGCATCCTCGAGGTGATGGGCTATGCCCAGGGCACCGCCGAAGACCAGGCTGATCTGGTGCTCTACAACACCTGCACGATCCGCGATAACGCTGAACAAAAGGTTTACAGCTACCTGGGCCGGCAGGCCCAGCGCAAACGGGAAAACCCTGGGCTCACTTTGGTGGTGGCCGGCTGTGTGGCCCAGCAGGAGGGGGCGAGCCTGCTGCGCCGGGTTCCTGAACTTGACCTGGTTATGGGTCCCCAACACGCCAACCGCTTGGAAAGTCTGCTCACCCAGGTGGAAAGCGGCCAGCAGGTGCTGGCCATCGACGAACACCAGATCCTTGAGGACATCACCACCCCCCGCCGGGAAAGTGGTTTATGCGCCTGGGTGAATGTGATCTATGGCTGCAACGAACGCTGCACCTATTGCGTGGTGCCGGCGGTGCGGGGCAAGGAACAATCGCGGCTGCCCGGGGCGATTCGCCTGGAGATCGAGGGGCTAGCGGCCCAGGGCTTCAAGGAGATCACCCTGCTGGGCCAAAACATTGATGCCTACGGCCGCGACCTGCCGGGCATAACCAGCGAAGGTCGGCGCCAGCACACGCTCACGGACCTGCTCCAGCAGATCCACGCCGTGGAGGGCATTGAGCGGATTCGTTTTGCCACCAGCCATCCCCGCTACTTCACCGAACGCCTGATCCGCGCCTGCGCAAGTTTGGAGAAGGTGTGCGAACACTTCCATGTGCCCTTCCAGAGCGGCGATGACGAGCTGCTCAAGGCGATGGCCCGCGGGTACACCGCCGATCGCTATCGCCGCATCGTTGCTCAAATCCGCCAGTTGATGCCCGAGGCGGCCATCAGTGCCGACGCCATCGTGGGCTTCCCCGGGGAAACCGATGCCCAGTTTCGCCGCACCCTGGCCCTGGTGGAGGAGGTGGGCTTCGATCTCTTAAATACCGCCGCCTATTCCCCCCGCCCCCACACCCCCGCCGCCCATTGGCCCAACCAGGTGGAGGAGGCGGTGAAGGTGGAGCGCCTGCAGGAACTCAATGCCCTGGTGGAGCAAACGGCTCGCCAGCGCAGCGGCCGTTACCTGGGGCGCACCGAGGAGGTGTTGGTAGAAGGGGTCAACCGCAAGGACCCCAGCCAATTGATGGGCCGCACCCGCACCAACCGGCTCACTTTTTTCCCCGCCGAGGGCCATGGGGTGGGGGACACGGTGCCGGTGCGGATTGAGGCGATCCGTGCCTTCTCTTTAACGGGCCGGGCCTTGCCACGGCCGGCACTGGTACGTTGAGGCCCCCGAGCCGCCCCCTTGGCCCCCCTCGCTCCGTCTAGCAGCCCTAAACGCCCGGTGGTGGGGCTTGTGTTTGGTGGGGCCTCCGGTGAACACGAGGTGTCGATCCGCTCCGCCGCCACCGTGGAAAGGGGCTTGGCCAGTGCTGCCAACGCCGAGCGCTACCAGCTCCAACGTTTTTATATCGACCGCAATGGTTATTGGTGGGGGGAGGCGATCGCCGCCGAGGCCCTGGCCACGGGCCGGCCCCCAGCGCCCGAAAGTTTGCCCCACCAGCCCTTGCGGCCGGGCTTCCAGGGTTTTCCCGACGGGGCCCTGGGGGTGGATGTGTGGTTTCCGATGCTGCACGGCCCCAATGGGGAGGACGGCACTATCCAGGGGCTGTTCAGCTTGATGCAGGTGCCCTTTGTGGGCTCCGGCGTGCTGGGCTCCGCCGTGGGCATGGACAAATTGGCAATGAAGGCGGCCTTTGCCGCCGCCGGCTTACCCCAGGGGCCTTACCAGGCGGTGGCCGCCGGGGACCTGGCCCAGCCTGAGGGGCTGCTGGATCGCCTGGTCGAGGCCCTGGAGGGTCCCTGGTTCATCAAACCGGCCAACCTGGGCTCCTCGGTGGGCATCAGCAAGGCTGAAACCAGGGATGAATTGCTGGCGGGGCTGAGGCTGGCCGCCAGCCATGACCCGCGGGTGATCGTGGAGCAGGGCCTGAAGGTGCGCGAGCTGGAGTGCGCCGTGCTTGGCCGGGAGCAACTGCAGGCCTCGGTGCTGGGGGAAATTTGTTTTGATGCCGATTGGTACGACTACGACACGAAATATTGCGAAGGTCGCAGCCGCACGGTGATCCCTGCGGAGCTGCCTGAGGCGGTGGCCCAGCGGGCCCGGCAGCTGGCGATTGCGGCGGTGCAGGCAGTGGGGGCCAGTGGCTTGAGCCGGGTGGACTTCTTTTTTGAAGGCTCCAGCGGGCGGCTATTGATTAATGAAATCAATACTTTGCCGGGCTTTACCAGCCAGAGCATGTACCCCATGCTCTGGGCAGCCAGCGGCCTGCCGCTGGAGGATCTAGTGCATCAACTAGTGGAGTTGGCCCGATGACCCATGCCCTGCTCTGGCTGCCCCTGCTGGTGGCCTTCCTGGTGTTGATGGCCTTGGGCTGGCTGGAACGCCGGCGCCAACGCCTGTTTTTGGAATGGGCCGCCGGGGCCGAGTTGTCCAAGCTGGATGGTGGTGGGGCGGTGCGCCTCAAGGACGGCCGCCTGGAATGGAGCAGCTTTGAGGCCGGTCAGCTCAAACCCCAGGGGGTCTTTGAGGTGTCCAAACTGGAGCTAGTGGAGCTGCTTTCCCTGGGATCTGGGGATGCGCCCCTCACGGAGGAAAGCCATGGCAATTGCCGGTTGCGCCTGATTGGCGCTGGCCGCGAGCAAGACTTGCACTTCTCCGATGCGGACCGGGCCCGGCGCTGGATTGATGAATTGATGAGCCGCTCTCGCTGCGAAATCTGATGGTGGAGGGTGTGCAACGGCGCAAGGAATTGCGCCGCAAGAAACGGTTAGACCTCTTGGCCCAGCTTTGGCGTCTGCTGGCCCTGGTGGCCGCCACCGCCGGCCTGGGTTGGTTGGTATTACGCAATGGCTGGACCCTGGAGGGGCCTGCCCAGGTGCAGGTGAGCGGCGCCCCTGATCTGAGCCGCGATCAGGTGATTCAGGCCAGTGGATTGCATTTTCCCCAGCCCCTCCTCCAGCTGGATCCAGCCCGGGTGAAATCGCGATTGGCCGCGGCCCTGCCCGTGGAGCAGGTGAAAGTGCAACGCCAAATGCTGCCCCCCAGGCTCACGATTCGGCTCAAGGAAAGGGAGGCGGTGGCCCGGGCCCAGCGCCGGAGTCCCTCGGGGCCTGAGCAGGGCTTTGTCGACCGCACCGGCCGTTGGATTAGCCCCCGCCAGCAGGCCGTAAGTGGCGCCTCACGGTTGCCAGGCCTCACGGTGGTGGGCTGGCAGGAGCGTTTCCAACCCAGCCTCGAGCTGCTGCTCAATGGGCTACCAGAAGCTGCTGAAGTGAGGCAGTTGCGCTTCGAAGCCAATGGGGAGCTTTGGCTTGTATCTGGCCGGCTTGGCAATGTGCGCTTTGGACCCCTGGATGATCGCCTGGGCCGGCGGGTGCAGGTGCTTAAGCATCTCAGCAGCCAACTGCCGAAAAGCAGCGGAGCCACTGGGGCCAGGGCCCTAGACCTAAGTGATCCGGAGCACCCGGAGTTGGTAATGGGTACGTCACGGAAATAACATATTTGAAAAGGTTGCGCTTTGGTCTTACCCAGGTAATCCTGTTCTGATATTCCATGGTCTTGGGGCGCCCCCTGGATAATGCATCAATCACTCAACGGTGTACGCCCGGCCATGGATAGTTACCAAGCCAAGGTCCATGAGGGGAGTGACCCCACCCGTAGCGCCTTGGCCGGCCAGGGGATCGTCCCCAGCCAAACGGCCCGGATCGAAGTTATTGGCGTTGGTGGTGGTGGCAGCAATGCCGTGAATCGCATGATTGCCTCGGAGCTCCATGGGGTGGGCTTTTGGGTGCTTAACACCGATGCCCAGGCGCTGCTCAATGCTTCAGCTAGCCAAAGGGTGCAGCTGGGCATGAAGCTCACCCGCGGCCTAGGGGCCGGCGGTAACCCGGCCATCGGTCAGAAGGCGGCGGAAGAATCCCGGATCGAGTTGCAGCAGGCCCTCGAGGGCACTGATCTGGTCTTTATCACCGCTGGCATGGGCGGTGGCACCGGCACCGGTGCCGCACCGATCGTGGCCGAAGTGGCCAAGGAATCGGGCGCCCTCACCGTGGCAATCGTCACCAAGCCCTTCACCTTTGAGGGGCGTAAGCGCATGCGCCAGGCCGAGGAGGGCATCGCCCGTTTGGCGGAGCATGTGGACACCCTGATCGTGATCCCTAACGATCGCCTCCGGGATTCGATCTCAGGAGCCCCCCTGCAGGAGGCCTTTCGCACCGCCGATGAGGTGCTGCGCAGCGGCGTCAAGGGCATCAGCGACATCATCACCAAGCCGGGCCTGGTGAATGTGGACTTTGCGGACGTGCGTTCGGTGATGGCCGCCGCTGGCACCGCCCTGCTGGGCATTGGCATCGGCTCCGGCCGGTCCCGGGCCACGGAGGCCGCCATGGCCGCCATGAGCAGCCCCCTGCTGGAATCTGCCCGCATCGACGGAGCTCGGGGCTGTGTGATCAACATCAGCGGCGGCCGCGACATGACCCTCGAAGACATGACCACCGCCTCAGAGGTGATCTACGACGTGGTGGATCCGGAAGCCAACATCATTGTGGGAGCCGTGGTGGATGAGCAGTTGGAGGGCGAAATTCACGTGACCGTGATCGCCACCGGCTTCGAGGGTGGTGGCATCTACGTACCCCAGCGCCAACACCACAACGCCCTGCTGGAAACGCCCGCCAGGGAAAACAGCCAGATTCTGGATAGCAATGGGGTCCGCATCCCCTCGTTCCTGCTTAGCCGCCAGCAACGCAACAACCAGGAGTAGGTCTAGGCCCGGGGGTTACAGGTCTAGGCAGCACCCAAGCCTGCTTAGGCGTGTGGGGAACAGACTTGATTAGGTGACCCGGAGTCCACGCCTGCCTCGAGCATCCCGTGTGGCTGCTGCCTTCCGGTTCTGACCAGGTTTAGGCGTCGGAGCCGCATGGATCCGAGTCGATTAAATGCTAGCAATAGCTGCGGCCTGGAGTTGCCTTGAGCCTTACCCCCCCCCAGCTCCCCCTGCTCTTGCAGCGGCGCAAGCAGGAAAGCCAGCCGATCACGGTGCTCACCGCCTGGGATGCCATGAGTGCCAGCTGGGCGGAGGCGGCCGGGGTGGATCTGGTGCTGGTGGGGGATTCCCTGGCCATGGTGAGCCTGGGCCACAGCACCACCCTGCCGGTGAGCCTCGAGGCGATGCTGCACCACGCGGCGGCGGTGGAACGGGGCTTGGCCCACACGCCCATGGTTTGTGACCTGCCTTTTCTCAGTTATCAATGCGGCGCCGACCAGGCCGTGGCCGCCGCTGGCCGGTTCCTCAAGGAAACCGCCTGCCTTGGCGTGAAGCTGGAGGGGGCAGAACCGGAAACCCTGGCGGTGATCGATCGCTTGGTGCGCAGTGGCATCCCGGTGATGGGCCACCTGGGGCTCACCCCCCAGTCGGTGCGCCAGCTGGGCTATCGCCGCCAGGCCACCGAACCCCTGGCCCAGGAAAGGCTGCGCCAAAGCTCCTTAAACCTGCAGGCCGCCGGCTGCTTTGCCCTGGTGCTTGAACACGTGCCCGCGGAGTTGGCCGGGCGGCTGCGCCGGGAGCTGCTGCTGCCGGTGATTGGCATTGGGGCCGGCGACGATTGCGATGGCCAGGTGCGCGTTAGTGCTGACCTGCTGGGGCTCACCCCCCAGCAGCCGCCCTTCTCTCCGGCGCTGCTGCCGGGGGCCCAGCTGTTCAGCGATGCCCTGCGGGGCTGGGTGCAGGCGGTGCAGGCCGATCCTGTCCAGGACCCTGCTGGTCCCACCAAGCCAACAGATCCCGCAACACGGCATTGCTGAGGCTGAACCCCTCCGGGGGCACCAGGCGCAGTTGTTGCCCCTCCAGCTGCACCAGGCCCCGCTCCAGCCAAGGGGCCAGCGGTGCCGCCAGGGCCTCGGCCAGGGGTTGACCCTGGGGCCAGGCCCCCGTGGCCTCCAACCAGGCGAGGTTCACCCCCTCGCGGCGGCGCAGGCCCACCAGCAGCAGTTCATCGAGGGGGGGCAAGGCCCCCACCTCTGCCAGCCCCTCCCTTTGGGCCCCGGCCCGCTGCTGCAGCCAGGCCCCATAGGCCTCCCGGGTGCGGGGCCTGGCCAGCCGTTGGCCATCAACGCCGGCGGTGGAGCCCAGGCCGCAGGCCCACCAACTGGCGCCACTCCAATACACCCGGTTGTGGCGGGACCCATGGCCGGGCAGGGCCCAGCTGCTGATTTCGTAGTGGCCGTAGCCCGCTGCCGCCAGCTGTTGGTGGGTGAAGGCAAGCCGGTCGGCGGCGGCCCCCTCCTCCGGCAGGGCCAGGTTCCCCTGGCGTTGGCGCCGCTCAAACACGGTGCCGGCTTCCACGATCAGGTCGTAGATCGAAAGATGGGGAGGCGCTTCCGCAAGGGCCGCTTCCAATTCCTGCTGCCAAGCCGCCGCGCTTTGGCCGGGCAGGTTCACGATCAGATCCAGGCTCCAGCTGGCCATGGCCCCATGGGAGCCGGCCGTCCGCAACCAGCCACAGGCCTCCCGGAGCTGCTGGGCGCTGTGGCGGCGCCCCAACCCGGCCAGCACCCCATCGTTGAAGCTTTGTCCCCCCAGGCTCACCCGATTTACCCCCAGGGCCAGCACCGCCTCCAGCCGGGCTTGATCGAAGCTGGCCGGGTCCATCTCCAGGGTTACCTCGGCGCCTGGGGCCAGGCCCCAGTGGCCCCGCACCTGCCCCAGCAGGGCCCCCAGCTGGGCTGGGCTGAGGATCGAAGGTGTGCCGCCGCCCACATAAATGGTGGAGAGGGGCGGGCCGGCGGGGGCGGCGGCCAGGTCTTGCTGTAATTGCTTGAGGTAGTGGGCCACCGAGGCGGAATGGGCACCGTCGGCCTTATCCCCGAGGGGCACCACAGGAAAATCGCAGTAAAAACAGCGCCGATGGCAGAACGGGATATGGAGATAGAGGCTGCGGGGCAAGCGCCGATGGGGTGGAAGCGGCACACTCATGGCAATCTCCCCATGGGCCCCTTGGCCTTCTGCTGGATCCCCAGGGCTTGATGGTCGACGCGCTGATCCTGATTCTGTTTCTGATCTCCGGCGCCGCCTCCGGCTGGCTGGGGGTGGACCTGCTGCCGGAAAGGCTGCTGGTGCAGGTCACCAACCTGGAGGGTTTGCGCTGGGTACTGGGCGGTTTTGGCGCCTTCTTTGGCCTCTTGGCTGGCTTTTTCTTTCAGCAGCTGCGCCAGAAATTGATGCGGCAGGTGCGCACCATGCCCACCGACCTGTTGATCAGCCGCGCCCTGGGGCTGATCCTGGGGCTGCTGGTGGCCAACCTGCTGCTGGCGCCGATCCTGTTGCTGCCGCTGCCCTGGGAGGTGGGTTTCGTTAAACCCCTGGCCGCGGTGATGAGCAATGTGTTTTTCGGGGTGAGTGGCTACAACCTGGCGGAGGTCCATGGGCGCACCCTGCTGCGGCTGTTTAACCCCACCAGCACCGAGGCCCTGCTGGTGGCCGATGGGGTGTTGCAACCGGCCAGCCCCAAGATCCTCGACACCAGTGTGATCATCGACGGTCGGATCAAGGCGCTGCTGGATTGCGGTTTGCTGGAGGGCCAGGTGATCGTGGCCCAGTGCGTGATCAATGAGCTACAGCAGCTGGCCGATTCCGGCAATGGCGAAAAACGCGGTAAGGGCCGTCGCGGCTTGAAATTGCTGGCGGAACTGCGAGATAGCTACGGCCGGCGGCTGGTGGTGAACAACACCCGCTACGAAGGGGAAGGCGTGGACGACAAGCTGCTGAAACTGGCGGAAGACACCGATGGGCTGCTGCTCACCACCGACTACAACCTGGCCAAGGTGGCCCAGGTGCAAAACCTGCGCCCGCTAAACCTCAGCGAACTGGTGATCAGCCTGAGGCTGGAGGTGCAACCGGGCGATTTGCTGCAGCTCAAGATCGTCCGGGAGGGCAAGGAGCCAGACCAGGGGGTGGGCTACCTGGAGGACGGCACGATGGTGGTGGTGGAAGGGGGCCGCAGCGGCATCGGTGAGCGTTTGGCCGTCACCGTCACCGGCGCCCTGCAAACCCCGGCCGGGCGCATGGTGTTCGCCCGGGTCACCGACCCTCGCTAGGCTCACGGCCTTCGCGTCCGCCGATGTCCGCGCCCTCAGACGCCTTCCCCCCCCGGGCTGTGTCGGCCCCCTACTACGAAGGCGGCGGTGCCAGCTTCCGCACCCCCCCCCCAGACCTGCCCTCGCTGCTGCTCAAGGAGCGGATCGTTTATCTCGGTTTGCCGTTGTTTTCCGACGACGACGCCAAGCGGCAGATGGGCATCGATGTAACCGAGCTGATCATTGCCCAGCTGCTTTATTTGGAGTTTGACAACCCAGATAAGCCAATTTTCTTCTACATCAACTCCACGGGCACCAGCTGGTATTCCGGCGATGCCATTGGCTTTGAAACCGAGGCGTTTGCAATCTGCGACACGATCCGCTACGTGCGGCCGGCGGTGCACACCATTTGCATTGGCCAGGCCATGGGCACGGCGGCCATGATTCTTTCGGCCGGCACCAAGGGCCAGCGGGCCTCCCTGCCCCATGCCTCGATCGTGCTTCACCAACCCCGCAGCGGCGCCAGGGGCCAGGCCACAGACATTCAGATTCGGGCCAAGGAGGTGTTGCAAAACAAGCGCACCATGTTGGAAATGCTCTCGGAGAACACCGGTCGCAGTGCGGAGCAATTGGCGGAGGATTCCGACCGCATGACCTATCTCACCCCCCAGCAGGCGGTGGAGTATGGACTGATCGACCGGGTGCTCTCCAGCAAGAAAGATTTGCCCACGCCCCTGCCGGCCAGCTGAATTCGGCCCCACGGCTAGCTGCCGCGTTGCCCCCTTTTTTATTTCTCCCCTCGCTTCCTAGCCATGCCCATCGGCACCCCCAGCGTTCCCTATCGCCTCCCCGGCAGCCAATACGAGCGCTGGGTAGACATCTACACCCGTTTGGGGGTGGAGCGAATCCTGTTTCTGGGCCAGGAGGTAAATGACGCCGTAGCCAATGGGCTGGTGGCCCAGATGCTCTACCTCGACTCAGACGACAGCAGCAAACCGATCTACTTGTACATCAACTCGCCGGGGGGGTCTGTGACCGCTGGGCTGGCGATCTACGACACGATCCAATACGTGAAATCTGAGGTGGTGACCATCTGTGTGGGCCTGGCGGCCAGCATGGGGGCCTTTCTATTGGCGGCGGGCACCAAGGGCAAGCGGCTGGCTTTGCCCCATAGCCGGATCATGATCCACCAGCCCCTGGGGGGCACCAGCCAACGGCAGGCCAGCGACATTGAAATTGAAGCGCGGGAAATTCTGCGGCTGAAGGATCAGCTCAACCAGCAAATGGCAGATATGACCGGCCAGAGCTTGGAAAAAATCACCAAGGACACCGACCGTGATTACTTCCTCAGCGCCCAGGAGGCCAAGGACTATGGCTTGATTGATCGGGTGATCAGCAATCCGAACGAGGCCTAGGATCTGCGGTTTGCTTCCCCCGTAGACCGGATGGCCACCCTTTATTACGACAGCGACGCCGACCTCAGCCTGCTGAACGGCAAAACGGTGGCGATCATCGGCTACGGCTCCCAGGGCCATGCCCATGCCCTGAACCTCAAGGACAGTGGGGTGAATGTGCTGGTGGGCCTTTACGAGGGCAGCCGCTCCGCCGACAAAGCCCGGGCCGATGGCCTGGAAGTGCTGACCGTGGCGGAGGCCTGCGCCAAGGCCGATTGGATCATGGTGCTGCTGCCCGATGAGTTTCAAAAGGCGGTTTACGACGCTGAGATCGCCCCGCACCTGGGCGCCGGCAAGGTGCTGAGCTTTGCCCACGGCTTCAACATCCGCTTCGGTTTGATCGTGCCGCCCGCGGATGTGGACGTGGTGATGGTGGCCCCCAAGGGTCCTGGTCACACCGTGCGCTGGGAATACCAAAACGGCCAAGGGGTGCCCGCCCTGTTTGCCATTGAACAAGATGCCTCCGGCCAGGCCCGCGCCCTGGCGATGGCCTATGCCAAGGGCATCGGTGGCACCCGCGCCGGCATCCTTGAAACCAACTTCAAGGAAGAAACCGAAACCGATTTGTTTGGCGAGCAGGCGGTGCTCTGCGGCGGCCTGAGCGAACTGGTGAAGGCTGGCTTTGAAACCCTGGTGGAAGCTGGCTACCAGCCAGAGCTGGCCTACTTCGAGTGCCTGCACGAGGTGAAGTTGATTGTGGATCTGATGGTGAAGGGCGGTCTTACCGCCATGCGCGATTCGATCTCAAACACCGCCGAATACGGCGACTACGTGAGTGGCCCCCGCTTGATCACCGCCGACACCAAGGCGGAAATGCGCAAGATCTTGGCTGAAATCCAAGACGGCACCTTCGCCCGTAATTTTGTGGCCGAATGTGAGGCCGGCAAGCCCCAGATGACTGAAGTGCGCAACCGCGATAGCCAGCACCCGATTGAAAAGGTGGGCAAGGGGCTGCGCTCGATGTTCAGCTGGCTTAAGGCCGCCTGAGCCCCAGCCCCCTGGGCCCCCTGCTGCCGATTACGCCGCTCCTGCCTGTACTGCTGGTGGTTGCCGCCAGTGGCCTCGACCGCCTAGCTGGCGACCCCCGCTGGTGTGTGCATCCGGTGCAGCTCATGGGCGCCGCCATCGGGGCCCTGCGCCAGGGGGTGGAGGCCTGGGCGGCTGATTCCCCTTGGAAGCTGCGTTGGGGGGGGGCGCTCCTGGCCGCCCTGGTGGTGGCTGCCAGCGCCGCTGCCGGCTGGGCCCTGGAACAACTTTTGCGGATCAGCGGTGGCCCTGGGGGCTGGCCGGGCTTGCTTGCCCTGGGGTTGGTGGTGGTGGGCTTGGCCAGTGCCCTGGCCGGCCGCAGCCTGCGGCTGGCGGTGGAGGCGGTGCTGGAGCCCCTGGCCCTGGAACCACCGGATCTGCCCCAGGCCCGCCAACGGCTGGCCTGGATCGTGGGCCGGGATGTGCAGGGTTTACCCCGGCAGGAACTGTTGCGGGCCGCGGCGGAAACCGCCTCCGAGAATGCGGTGGATGGCCTGTTTGCGCCGCTTTTTTGGATGTTGTTGGGAGCCTTTGTGTGGGGCCTGGCCCCCCAGGCTCCGGGTCCCCTGGCCTTTGCCTGGGCCTACAAGGCCAGCAGCACCCTTGATTCGATGCTGGGCTATCGCACCGGCCGGCTGCGCTGGTTGGGCAGCGCCGGGGCCCGGCTCGATGACCTGCTCACCTGGTTGCCCTGCCGGCTCACGGCCCTAAGCCTGGGCCAGCTGGCCCGGGCCCTAGCCGATGGCGCCTCCGATCCCTCCCCCAATGCCGGGGTATCGGAGGCGGCCTATGCCCATGCGGTGGGGGTGCAGCTGGGGGGGGCGAATTATTACGGCGGGGAGCTGCGCCAAAAACCGCTGCTAAATGCTGGCGGCGGCCCGGTCACAGGGGCCTCAGTGCAGCGGATGCTGGGGTTGAGCCAACGCACAGCCTTTGCCTGGTTGGCCCTTGCCAGTGGTTTGGCCTTTGGCTTTTCCCAGGGGCAAGGGGCTGGCTAGGCGCTGGATCAGTAGGCGCCCTTGTCTGAGGGGAAAAGCACCACGCCGATGGTGCAGATCAAAATCCTGAGGTCGAGTAGCAGTCCACCGCGGCGCACATAGGCGAGGTCCAGCTGCACCCGGCGGCGGTAGCTGAGGTTATTGCGTCCAGACACCTGCCAGAGCCCTGTGAGACCTGGGCGCACCGACAACACCGTGTCCATGGCTTCTCCATAGCGGGGAATCTCCGCCTGCACGATCGGCCGCGGCCCCACCACACTCATCTGACCGCGCAGGATGTTGATCAGCTGGGGTAATTCATCGAGGCTGGTAACCCGCAGGAACTGGCCAATCGGAGTGATACGTGGGTCGTTCTTCAGTTTGTGGTCTTTGGCAAATTCCGCTTGGAGTTGTGGGGAACTTTCCAGCAGGGATTTAAGTCTTTGGTCTGCATCCAATTCCATGGTGCGGAACTTGATGCAACCAAAGCGGCGATAGCGGCGGCCGATGCGTTTCTGTACAAAAAAGATCGGCCCCGGGGAGGTGATTTTCACCAACAGGGCGATGACTAGAAATAGCGGTGCCCCGACGCTGAGCAGGGCCAAAGCAAAGCTGATGTCGCCGCTGCGCTTCAGGGCGGCCATGGGCCGCACCCGCCTCCGGGGGCGGCGCAGGGGCGCAAGGTTGTTTAGACCCGAAACGGACCCTGGCGACTCCAGGCCCCCGAGGGGGGTCAACAAGCTGGGTGGTCGCGAGAGCATCGCCTCCACGGGTCTGATAGCACCGTACAAATGGGGCAGAAGTGAACCCAGGCCCG
>JBDLTB010000079.1:0-27756 GCA_039799245.1 Cyanobacteriota bacterium | reverse complement strand
AATTGAAAGCAGAGCTCCACCTGCTTGATCGCCACGCTGGGGGGCCGGTAATCAGCCAGCAGCACGGGGGTGGCAGCAGAGGCGTTACTCACACGGCGGCAGTCATGGAGACCCCACTCTGCCGCCGGCGAAGCCCCTACGGCGCCTTAGCGCCCCCACCGGCGGCCTGGCCCTTCAGGGCCTGCTTCACCTTCTCGCGCACGTCGGCGGGCATCAGATCAGGACATACCTGGGATACGCCAATCAGCACGGAATTAATCGATCCCTTACGCAGCTCCTCCAGGGGTAGCGGCTTCACACCCAACTGCTTAATGGCACCACCGTTCTGGCCCTGGATCACCTGGGTGAGCGTTTCACCGGCGATGCCGATGGCCTTGTTGAAGTCCACGCCGGTGGAGGTGCCAATGCAGGCATTGAGGGCGGTGATCCTGGTGTACAGGGTCATTTCCGCCTCGGTGGCGGGCTGGGCTGCCGCCTTGACCGCCAGGGGCAAGCTGGTGAGGCCGGTGAGCGCCAGCAGGAACGAGGCAGGAATTAGCTGACGCAACACAGAAGGAAAGGCGTAACAGCCCCCATGTTGATGCATTCCGCCCAGGCCGCCAGATCCAGTCCGCACTGGTCATTGCTGGGGAGCAAGGACAGGCAGCTGCTGGGGCATGAACTCCCCCAGGCACCTGAGCACCCCGTTGCTGATTTATTCATCCATGGGCAAATTGAAAGCCAGGGCGCCTTACCAGCGGGCCGCCCCTATCTGGCTACTCCCAACCTGGGACGCCAGGGTAAAAATGCAAGACCAAATGACAGGCCTGACTGGCGTCTAACAAGAAGAGGAGTGGCCATGGCTTCTAGATAGATTCGGCATTTGTCCGAACAGAGGCCAACCTCTCTTGAATGTGACCCCAGTTAGTAAACCCTAGTCAGTTCCCTAGGGGGTTCTTACCCGCCCCTGGGCTGGGGATTCAGGCCAAGAGGGGCTCCCCGGGGGGCTCCAGCCGGATTTCGTGGTGGGTTTCAGCCACCATCAGCTTGCCATCGCTCCAGGAATAAATCGAACGGGCCCGGTATTGATCCTGACCCACAAGGCGAATTTGTTCAGTAACATCCCATTCCTCATAATGGGATTCAAATACTAATTCGTGTTCATCCACTTGGCGGATCTGGCTCTTGGTGTTGTGGGGGGAAAGATAACCACAGCTGCGGCGCAATTGGTGACCACAGAGATAGGCATCCATCGAGCCTTCGCGCACGTATCGGGGCTTCTTCTCGAAGAAATCATATTCTTTTTCTGGCCACCAGGTAAAGCGATAGGCAGCTTCCCCTTCAACTGGTTCCCCAAAAACCTCCACCCGCAGCAACATATCCACCCGCAGGCACTCGTCATTTTCAAAAAAATACTGGCGGCGGGAGCGCCAGAGGCCGAGGTTACGGTTAAACCAGCGCCGCAGGCCCCGATCCAGCTGAATGCGGCTGGGGTCTCGGCCCACCCGCAGGGGTGGGGTTTCAGAAATCAAAGGGAACGGCTCCAGCATCGGCTTACTCAGACCCTGAGGGGCCTCTGCTAATCAGTCTTAGCCAGTTCTAGATAAAACAACCACCCCATGGCGCCCCCGCAAACCCGGCAGCAGAACACCCACCAGGGGGGCGATGGCCTAGCCCAGCGGTGAGATCAATGGCCAGCACAGCCCCAGGGGCTGGGGTTGAGGTTGGCGGCATTAGCTAAGAGTGTCCATTCTTCCCAGGAAAGCGCCACAAAATCCATATCCTGGATAGATCTCCCCTAGGCGCCGGTGCCCAGCCAGGCAGCAGCAAAGCAAAAGCAAGCGTTGCGCTTACTGCTGGTGGCAAGCCCCCTGCACCTGGCCCGCAAGGACCTGCGGGGGTTATTGGAATTTCTTGACAACCAGAAAAACCATTTCGAGCTCCAGCTCACGGTCGCTGACCCCCAGAAGGAGCCAGAGCTGCTCGAGCTGTATCGCCTGGTGGCCACCCCGGCCCTGATCAAGCTCGACCCCGCCCCGCGGCAGGTATTTGCCGGCAACGCGATCCTGCAGCAGATGGAACACTGGCTGCCCCGGTGGCGCCAGCTGGGCCTGGTGAGTGGCCTCGGCATCGGCCTGCACGGCAAAACCGCCAGCGGTGACCACAGCCAGCGGGAACTGCAACTGGAGGACCAGCTGCTGGTGCTGCGCCAGGAAAACGAAACGCTCACCTCCCGCCTTGGGGTGCAGGAGAGCCTGCTGCGCATGGTGGCCCACGAACTGCGCACGCCCCTTACGGCCGCCAAGCTTGCCCTCCAAAGCTTTCGGCTGGGGCAAATCCCCAGCGAACGCTTTTTTGATGTAGTGAACCGACGGCTAGACGACATCGTTCAGCTTTCCCACGACCTGCTGGAGGTGGGCAGCACCCGCTGGGAGGCCCTGTTCAACCCCCAACGGCTATCGCTGGCCCCCATTGCCGCCGAGGCCATCCTCGAGCTGGAGAAGCTCTGGGTAAACCGCAGGCTGGAGCTTCACACCGATGTGCCCTCCGACCTGCCCGATGTGTACGCCGACCAACGACGCATGCGTCAGGTGCTGCTCAACCTGCTGGAAAACGCCCTGAAATTCACCCCCGATGGCGGCCAGGTGAGCCTCACCCTCCTGCACCGCACCAGCCACTGGGTGCAGGTGAGCGTCAGCGATAGCGGTCCTGGGATCCCCAAGGATGAGCAGCAGCGCATTTTCCTAGACCGGGTGCGCCTACCCCAAACCGCCGCCCAGGTGCCCGGCTTCGGCGTGGGACTTTCCGTGTGCCGACGGATCGTGGAGGTGCATGGGGGCCGCATCTGGGTGGTTTCTGCTCCGGGGGAAGGGGCCTGCTTCCATTTCACGATTCCGATCTGGCGCGGTCAGATGGATTAACCCTTGACGGTGGGAACCCCTGATGACTAGGTTGGCTTCTTGCCAATCTGGCTTTGCCCCCATCGTCTAGAGGCCTAGGACACCTCCCTTTCACGGAGGCGACAGGGGTTCGAATCCCCTTGGGGGTATTTCAAAGCAGTGCAAAGCACTGCATCGGAGAGGCGGCAAAAGCCCCTTACTCAAGCGACTAGCTCGAGTAAGGGGCAATTTTTAAAAAGCGATTGGAGTTCAAAAAACTCCAATCGCTTTTTTGTTTGGTTAAAAATTTCTGATTTTGAAACTTTGATTTAAAATCTTCATTACTTTTCTTGATGACTCTTTGATGACTCTATTTATTAATGACTCACTTAAGGGCACCACGAAAAATTGCCGTAAACCAAATAAGCGCAAGGGGCGGGGCCTGAACTGCACATGAGTCTCGTCGGCTGGTTTGCGCTCGTAGTTGAATTTTTCGAGGCGCCCTTAATTGATGACTCGTTATATTGATAACTCGTTTTATTGACTACTTGGTGGGCTTGGTTGGTTGCCTAGGGGGCGCTTAGGGCAAGGCTCGCCTGGGAACGCCTCAGGGTTTCCAAGGCCACCGCCCGCAGGTTGCTGGCTAGGTCGTCGCGCAGGCGCTGCTCAATCAAGCTGATGGGCATGCCCATGCAGGCCTGCACCAGCAGCTCGTAGCGCAGCCTCAGCCCCTGGCCATCGCCAGAGACCGTCCAAGCCCCCTCAAAGCGCCGGAAGTCCCCGGCCACCATGCGGAAGCCAAGGATGCCGTCCTCGCGGCGCTCGAGTAGCTCCAGGCGCACGCTGGCGGTGAAACAAAGCCCTGCAAATCGCTGGCCCCCCGTCTGTTCAAGCAGCACCTTGCAGCCATCGCGGCTGAGGAGCCGAGAGCGCACCAGGTTTGGGATGAAGCTTTGCAGCTGCTCGTAATCGGTGAGCACTTCCCACACGGCCTCAGCCCCGAGCGGCAGCAAAAGCTGAGCCGCCAGGCGACGGGTGGCTCCAGGGAGACGTTCAATCTCCTGCTCAATGGGCTCGAAGGGGAGCGTCAGGGGAGGGGCTGGGGTCAAAGACCTAGATAACGGCTTAGGGCCATCAACAGCAATGCTCGAGACACTAACGGTGTTTTCCCCCTGACCGTAGCCAGGTCACGCCAGTATTCCAGGGGTCCCTATAGTCACCCGGCCTGTTCCTCTGCCATGCGCGTTTCCACAGCCTCCAGCCGCCCAGGCGAAAACCGCATGTACGAACTAGAGGTGCAAAGCCTCTCTGGCAAAGGCCTTCGGCGCACCGTCAGCATTTGGCAAGTGCCCTACAGCCAACTGAGTGCCAGCCTCCAGCGGTTAGGTCAAACCGGCGGCCGCCTCCTGCGCATTACCCCTGCTTCAGCCGCAGCCCCAGAAGCAGGGCAAGCAGCAGTGCTAGCTGCAGCCACCCCAGAAACAGAGCCAGCCGCATCCCCCAGCCCCGCCCCCATGACTAACCACGCCAAAGCCCACGCCGATGTGCCGGTGAATCTTTACAAACCGAAGGATCCCTTCGTGGCCACGGTGCTCGGCAACTACAGCCTCCTAGGGGAAGGGGCGATCGGTCGGGTAAACCACATCAGCTTTGACCTTTCCGGCGGCAACCTTCACTACGTGGAGGGCCAAAGCATTGGTGTTATCCCCGATGGGGAAGATGCCAAGGGCAAGCCCCACAAGCTGCGTCTTTATTCCATTGCCTCCACCCGCCACGGGGACAACCTTGAAGGCAGCACGGTGTCGCTCTGCGTGCGGCAGCTGGAATACAAGAACGAGGCGGGGGAGCAGATCTATGGGGTGTGCTCCAGCTTCCTCTGCGACATCGAACCCGGCGCCCAGGTGAAACTGACCGGCCCCGTGGGCAAGGAAATGCTCCTGCCCCCCGACGAAGACTGCAACGTGATCATGCTGGCCACCGGCACCGGCATAGCCCCCATGCGGGCCTACCTACGTCGCATGTTTGACCAAGGGGAACGCGCCAAAAATCCCGAATACCAATTCCAGGGCAAGGCCTGGCTGTTTATGGGCTCCCCCACCACCGCCAACCTGCTCTACGAAGAAGACCTAAACGGTTACCTGGAGCAATATCCCGAAAACTTCCGCTACACCAAGGCGATTAGCCGCGAACAGCAAAACCCCAGTGGCGGTCGGATGTACATCCAAGACCGGGTCACCGAGCATGCCGATGAAATCTTCGCCCTGATCGACAACCCAAAAACCCACGTTTACATCTGTGGTTTGCGTGGCATGGAGCCGGGCATTGACGAGGCGATGACGGCGGCGGCGGCCAAGTGCGACCAAAACTGGACCGAGCTACGCCAGGCCCTCAAGAAGGCTGAACGCTGGCACGTGGAAACCTACTAAGAGCCCCTGGCCGCCCTCCGGGCGGCCTTTTTTGTGGGCATTTCCTCAGATAACCAGGCCTAAATTCGGCAAATAGGCACAGCTTTCATCTTCCTTTGATCTTGATCATCCATGGTGTGGCGAGGGAATGGGCTTTGCCTCCATGTCGACCACGTTGACGAATCCACTGCGGATTGGCCTGCGCCAGGAAAGGGTTATCTCGCCCCAATGCCTGGTGATCTTTGGCGCCAGCGGTGACCTCACCCACCGCAAACTGATTCCCGCCCTATTTGAGCTGTTTCGCCAACGAAGGCTGCCCAGTGAATTTGCGATCCTCGGCTGCGCCCGCCGGCCCTGGAGCGACGAGGAATTCCGCCAAAAAATGGCCGCCGCCCTCGCCCCAGTGATCAGTGAGGACCCCACCGCCTGGGCCAACTTCGCCCAAGGGATGTTCTACGAACCGGTGGATCTCGAAAAACCCGAGGATGTGGTGAAGCTAGGGCTGCGCCTCGAGCAGATCGACCGGCTGCGGGCCACCCGCAGCAACCGCACCTTTTATCTCTCGGTGTCGCCCAATTTCTATGGCAGTGGCTGCCGCAGCTTGGCCGCCGCCGGGCTCCTGGCCGACCCCAGCCGCAGCCGGGTGGTGATCGAAAAACCCTTTGGCCGCGACTACGCCAGTGCCCAGGCCCTGAACCGGGTGGTGAAGAGCTGCGGCCAAGAACACCAGATCTTCCGCATCGACCATTACCTCGGCAAGGAAACAGTCCAAAACATTTTGGTGCTGCGCTTTGCCAACACGATCTTCGAGCCGATCTGGAACCGTAACTACATCTCCAGCGTGCAGATCACCGCGGCTGAAACCGTGGGGGTGGAGGAACGGGCCGGGTACTACGAAAGTTCGGGTGCCCTGCGGGACATGGTGCAAAACCACCTCACCCAAATGCTGGCGCTTACGGCGATGGAACCCCCGGGCCGCTACGAACCGGAGTCGATCCGCAATGAAAAGGCCAAGGTGCTCCAGGCGGCCCGACTGGCCAATGAGGCGGAGCCGTGGAAATGCTGTGTGAGGGGCCAATACGGCCCGGGCGGCACCAGCAGTGAACCCATGGTGGGCTACCGCCAGGAACCCGGGGTGGAGGCCAACAGCACCACGGAAACCTATGTGGCGATGAAAGTTTTCATCGACAACTGGCGCTGGCAGGGGGTGCCCTTCTATCTGCGCACCGGCAAGCGCATGCCAAAACGGATGAGCGAAGTGGTGCTTACCTTCCGCGAAGCGCCGGTGCATTTGTTTGATTCCTCCGGCGGCGGCCAACCCAGCGCCAACCAGTTGATCCTGCGGATCCAGCCCAATGAGGGGGCCGACTTCCGCTTTGAGGTGAAGGCCCCGGGCTCCGGCATGCGCAGCCGCCCCGTGGACATGGATTTCTCCTATGACGAATCCTTTGGCGAACCCTCCGATGAGGGCTATGTGCGGCTGCTGGCCGACGCCATGCTTGGCGATCCCACCCTGTTTACCCGCAGCGATGAGGTGGAAGCCGCCTGGCGCCTCTACACGCCGCTCCTGGAATTAATTGAACAGAGCCCCTGGCAATTGCCGGTATATCCCTACGAAGCCCGCACCTGGGGGCCCTCCGCCTCCGACAGCCTGCTGGCCCGCGATGGCCTGCTCTGGCGGCGCCCCTAAAGCCGCTCGCCCCTTAGCTAGACCCATTTACTAGTTCGCAACTCCCAGCCCCCTCCGCCAAATAACCCCCATGGCACCGCAGCTCACGCTTCAGGCCCCCCTGGAACTTCCCCCCCAGGAGGTGTCGAATTACCTGGGAAGGCTCTGGGAAGAAAGCCAAGACCACCCCAGCGGTGCCAGCACCTTCAGCCTCTTGATCTGGGAACCGGCCTGGATCGAGCAACATCTGGTGCGCCTCGGTCGGCTCCAGGGGCCGATCACCGGCCTGGAAAGCACCGGCCTGCTCCAGGCCGCCCGGGAGGCGATCCCCAGCTGTGGCCTGCCCGCCAGCACCTCACCGCTGGCGCCGGAACTGGCCTGGCAGCTGGGGCTCCTGCCCGGGGACGCCAGCGGGGAAGACCGCCGCGGCCAGCATGTGGATGCGGCGATTAGCCGCCACCAACCGCGGCGCCTGATCACCCTGGCCCCCTGCCTCAACAGCCACCAACCGCTGGAAACCCTGGTGGCCGCCTACTGCCCCCTGCCGGAAGAGGGGCCCAAAACTGCGGTATGTGGCGATGTGGTGGTGATGCGGGGCGGCATGGGGGCCCTGGAGGAGGGGCTGGCCATGGTGAATCCGCTGATCCCACCTGAATTACCCAGCTGGGTGTGGTGGAACGGTTCCCTCGACGAGGCCCCCCAGCTATTTGAAGGCCTCAGCCAGCCGCCCCGGCGATTAATCGTTGATACGGCCATCGGCTCCGCCGCCCGGGCCCTGGAGGTGCTGCGCCAACGGGCCGCCAGCGGCCAGGCGATCAGTGACTTGAACTGGTATCGACTGGTGAGTTGGCGCGAGAGCCTGGCGATGTGTTTCGACATGCCCAGCCGCCGCGATGCCCTGGCCCATGTGTCGCAGCTCGACATTGACGTGCAGGGGCACCAGCCGGTGCAGGGTCTGCTGATGGCCGCCTGGATCGCCGATCGCCTGGGCTGGGTGCTGGAACACACCGCCCCCGCCGAGGAGGGGGGCATCCGCGCTGAATTCCGCCGGCCCGATGGGGCCCCGGTGCGCTTCCGGCAGATGTCTGTGCCGGTGGGCACCCCCAGCACCCACCCCGGCAGCCTGGTGGGCATGCGGCTGGTGTGTGAACCCCAGGACCGCCAGGGCCTCTGCGTGATTCTTTGCGCCGAAACGGGGGGCTGCATGCGGCTGGAGGCCGGCGGCATGGCCCGCATGGAGCTGGTGGAGGAGGTGGTGGCCACCAATGTGGAATCGGCCCAGAAGGAGGTGTCGCGCACCCTGCGGGGCGGCCACGACAGCACCAACCCGCTGCTGGCCGCCTGCGTGCCCCTGGCTGCCAAGCTGCTGCCACGCTGACGGTTAAACGGCTTGGCCCTGCTGATCGCAGCCCCCTGCAGCGGCAGCGGTAAAACGCTGGTTTCGCTGCTGCTGGCCGCCGTGGCCCAGCACCGGGCCCTGCCGCTGCAAACCTTCAAGGTGGGCCCCGATTACCTCGACCCCCAGCTGCTGGCCAGCGCCAGCGGCCGCCCCTGCCGCAACCTTGACCTGCTGCTCTGCGGTGCCCCCTGGGTGCGCCGCAGCTTTGAGTGGTGGAGCCGCGATGTAGCACTAACCCTGGTGGAGGGGGTGATGGGCCTCTACGACGGCCGCGGCCCCAGCAGTGAGGGCAGCAGCGCCGCCGTGGCCCTGGAGTTGGGGCTGCCGGTGCTGTTGGTGGTGGAGGCCAGCCGCCAGGCGGGTTCCCTGGCGGCCCTGGTGCGGGGCTTCCGCGACCACGAACCGCGCCTGCAGCTGGCGGGCGTGGTACTCAATGGCGTGTCAACGCCGCGGCACCGGCAACTGCTGGCGGAGGCCCTCAGCGCCATTGGCGTGCCGCTGCTGGGGGTGCTGCCCCGCCACGAAGCCCTGGCACTACCCAGCCGCCACCTGGGCCTGCTGCCCCCCCAGGAACTGCCCGATTGGCCCCAGCGGCTCAAGCAATTCGCCGCCCTGGCCCAGCAATGGCTGGAGCTAGAGCGGCTGCTGCCCCTAATGGCGCCGCCGGTTTTAGCCCCTGGGGCCCTAAGCCCGATCGCCCAGGCCCTTGGCGGCCACCCAGCGGCGGCCCCCCAGGCCCAGGGCCCAAGCCACGGGCCAAACCAGGGGCCATTAATAACCATCGCCCGCGACCAGGCCTTTCATTTCTGCTACCCAGAGCTGCCCGAATGGCTGGGGGCCCTTGGTTGCCGGCTGGCCTGGTGGGCGCCCCTGGGGGATGAAGCGCTGCCGGCCGGCACGGCCGCCTTGGTGTTGCCGGGGGGCTATCCAGAACTGCATGGCGCCCAGCTGAGCCAATGCCAGCGCAGCCTCGGGGCCCTGGCGGAGCACTGCCGCCAGGGGCGGCCCCTCTATGCCGAATGCGGCGGGCTGCTGCTGCTGGGCCAGGAGCTTTGCGATGCCGAGGGCCAGGGCCACCCCATGGCGGGGGTGTTGCCCTTCAGGGCCCAGCGCGGCGCCCTGAGCCTGGGGTACCGGGAGGCCCGCCCCCTGGGCGGGGGGCTGGTGTTGCGCCCGGGGGAGACCCTGCGGGGCCATGAATTCCACCGCTGGCAGCTGGAGCAAAGCGGCGAGGCCTGGCGGCTGGAGGGCTGGGGGGTGGAGCCGAGGTTGGAGGGCTGGAGCACGCCAACCCTGCACGCCAGCTGGCTGCATCTCCACTGGGGCGGCTGCCCCTTGGTCCCCCAACGGCTGCGGGATGCGGCAATACTTGCCTCTACGGCCCCCTAAATCACTCCCATGGAAAAAAGCCGCGAGATCTGGTTGTTGCGCCATGGGGCCACCGAATGGAGCCGCAATGGCCGCCACACCGGCAGCAGCGACATTCCACTGCTACCGGAGGGGGAGGCGGAGGCCCGGGGCCTAGCGCCGCTGCTGGCGGGCCAGCACTTTGCCCAGGTGTGGGTGAGCCCATTGCAGCGGGCCCGCCGCACCTGTGAACTGGCCGGGCTGGGGGCCCAGGCGCAGCCAAATGAAAACCTGCGCGAGTGGGATTACGGCAGCTACGAGGGCATCACCACCGCAGAGATCCGCCAAACGGTGCCGGGCTGGAGTGTGTGGACCCACGGCTGCCCCGGCGGGGAAGACGCCGCCGCCGTTACCCAGCGCTGTGAAGCCTTGATTGCCCAGCTGCTGGCGCTGGAGGGAAATATCGCTTTGTTTGCCCATGGGCACCTGCTGCGCAGCCTGGCGGGCACCTGGATCGGCCAGGGGGCGGTGGGGGGTAAACATCTGGCCCTAGGTACCGGCAGCCACAGCCTGCTGGGCTTCGAACGCGAGAATCCCGTGATCTTGCGCTGGAACGCCCCTTGCCCCTGACCAGAACGATCACAGAACTGACGGCCTGCGGCATTGCGGTGGCGCTCAGCCCCCTAGACATTGCCCTGGTGTTGCTGCTGCTGCTGGGCAGTGCGCCGCTGCTGCGTTCGGGCCTGTTCAGCCTTGCTTGGTTTCTAACCAACAGCGTGGCGATCGGGCTGCTGGTAACCGTGGGGCGCAGCCTCACGCTCTCGATGGAAAAAGGCGGCGTGCACCAGGTGGGTATCGACCTATTTGCCGCCGGCGCCCTCTTAGCCCTGGGCATCCGCGAACTGGATCCCAAACCGGAGGGCTATGAGGACCTCTCGGAGGGCTGGATCCACAAATTGGAAAAGGTGGGGCAACTGCCACTGTTGCTGCTGATGTTGATGGCGCCACTCACGGAATTGCTGAGCCCAGACAACCTCTTCCTGCTGGCCAAGGGGGCAGCCATCGTGCAATCGGGCCCCCACAACCAAAACACGGAAATCGGCCTGATTATTTATTTCAGCCTGGTGAGCAGCGTGATGTTGCTGCTGCCGATCCTGCTGGTGCTGATAGGCCGTAAACAGGTGGAACCCCTATTGCAACAGGGCAAACAGTTAATTGAACAACGCAGCAGCCTGATCCTCGGCAGCCTCAGCCTCGCCCTGGCCGGCTACCTGGGCTGGCAGGGCTGGGTGGGCCTTGGGGAATTCCAGGTGATCAGCCAGGTGGTGAGTTAACTCTGCAACTGATCCAACCAAAGCTGCTGCTCGGCGCCATTCACCGCAGCATTGCCTTGGGCCCCAGCCCCCACCAGCCACACCCGCCGCCGGGCCCGGCTCACCGCCACGTAAATCAACTGGCGGCGCACCTCCTCCAGCTGGGGCCAGTACACATCCGGCGCCACAAACACATCGGTAAAGCTGCTGCCCTGGCTGCGGTGCACGGTGAGCACCGCGGCGGGCCCCAGCTGGGCAAAGGAATCCCGCAGCAGGAAAAACTGACGCCAGAGCAGGCTGCGGTCGCGGCCGCTGGCCAGCTTGGCCCGGCCCCGCAGATCCGCCAGCACCGCCTCCAGCCGCTGGCGGCCATCACTGCCGGGGGCGGGGGCCAGCCGCAGCTGCAACTGGGTTTCGCCAGCTTCCACCTGCACCCGCAGGGTTTCGATCACCGGGGCATCGGCGATGCCCAACTCAGCCAGGTCACAGCGGTCGGGGGTCACATCGCGCACCAGTAATTCCCGGTTGGAGCCGAGCACCAGGTCGGCCTCCTCGCCATTGGCCAGGCCCTCCTGGCAGGCGGCCGCCATCACCGCCGTGCGGCTGATCAACACCTCCCCCGGCAGCACCGACAGCTGGTCGGCCATCTCCCCATGCAGGGCCCGGCGGGCGATGGGCACCAGCCGCTCCAGGGTGCGATTGGTGAAACAAAGCAGCCGGGCGTGGTCGGGATCCAGCCGTTCACTGCTCAGCCGCAGGGCCGCCTGGGCCTCGGCAATCCATTCCTCGCGGCCCACCACCGCCACCCGCCCCTGGGGCCCATCAAGGGCCGGCAGCAACGGCGGCTGGCTGGCCGGCAAGCCCCCCTCCCGCAGGGCCGTGGCCAGGCGCAACACCGGCCCCCCATGGCGCACCACTTCCGTGAGCTGGTGCTGCACCGCCCGCCCCAGGGCAAACACCGGACTGCGCTGTTCCCCCACCGGCGGCAACTGGGCCGGATCACCCACAAACACCAGGCGGGTGGCGTAGGGATGGGCGCATTGCAGGATTACTTCCAGCAACTTGCCATCCACCATCGAGGCCTCATCCAGCAACACCAAGCCCAGGTGTTCCAGGGCGGTGGCGGTTTGTTCGGTGGGTTCGCAGCGCTCCTGCTCCTCCTGGCGGCTGAGCTTGAGCCGCAGCAGCCGATGGATGGTGGAGGGATACCAGGTGGGGCGCAGGGCCTGGTCAGCTAGGGCCTGGCGCAGCACGCCCACGGCCTTGTGGGTGGGGGCGGCCACGGTCCAGCAGAGGCCGGCGGCATCGGCCAAGGCGAGGAAACGGCTGGAAAGAAAGGTTTTGCCGGTGCCCGCATAGCCACTAAGCACCAGGGGGCGGCCATCGGCGGGCCCCGCCAACCACCGCTGGAAGCCCGCCAGCGCCTCGGCCTGGCCAGGGGTGAGCGGTGGGTCCCCCGGGGCACCGATTGCGGAACTGATCAGGCGACCCCCAGCCAGCTGCCCAGCCGCTGGGCCAACTCCAGGGGGCTACCCACCAGGGCCAGGCCCGGCAGGGCCACCAGCGGCCCGATCAGGCTGCCCACCAGCACCTCCAAACGGCTGTGGCCGAGGCTGGTTTTCAGGGGCGGCTGGCCCTGGCATTCGGCCAATGAATTAAGCCGTTCTGCGATGCGGCCCGCCGCCCGGCGCACGCCACTGGCGTCGTACATCACCACAAAGGCGACGGTGGCGGCGAGGGCAAATAGGGGCGAATCCAGCCCCTGCTCAAAAGCGATCGCCGCTGCGGTGCCCGTGACCAGGGCTGAATGGCTAGATGGCATCCCGCCGGTTTCGATCAACACCGCCGGCCGCCAGCGGCGGTGCCACACCAGCTCGATCAAAAGTTTGGAGAGCTGGGCCAGGCCACAGGCGGCCAGGCCCCAGGCCAGGGGGCCATTGCTGAGTAGGGCCTCCACCGCAGGCTGGCTCATCGGTCGCGGGCGGTGATGTAACCGGCCAGGGCCAGCAGGGGCGCCGCCTGGGCCTGCCAGGGGGAGAGCACCGTGCAGGCCTCCTGCACCAGGGCCTCGGCCCGGCGCCGGGATTCCTCCAGGCCCAACAATTTCGGGTAGGTGGTTTTATCGGCGGTGAGGTCTTTACCGGCGGTTTTACCCAGCACTTCGCTGCTGGCGGTTACATCGAGGATGTCGTCGATGATTTGAAACGCCAGGCCAATGGCCCGGGAGTAAGACCGCAGGGCGGCCAGCAAACTCTCCTCTGCCCCGGCCACCAGGGCACCGCTCAGCACCGAGGCCTGCAGCAGGGCACCGGTTTTATGCAGGTGGATGTACTCGAGGGTATCGAGGTCTACGGCCTTGCCCTCACTGGCAAGATCCACGATCTGACCCCCCACCAGGCCCGGCGCCCCGGCCGCCAAACTCAACTCGCCAATCACCCGCAACAGCCGCTCGGCCGGCACCCCCGGACTGCGCAGGGCGACCATTTCAAAGGCGCGGGTGAGCAGGGCATCGCCGGCCAGGATCGCCGTGGCCTCGCCATAAACCTTGTGGTTGGTGGGCCGGCCCCGGCGCAGGTCGTCGTTGTCCATGGCCGGCAGATCGTCGTGGATTAGCGACATGGTGTGGATCATTTCCAGGGCCGTGGCCGTGGGCAGGGCCAGCTGGGCATCGCCCCCCGCCAGTTCACAGCTGGCCAGGCAAAGGATCGGCCGCAGCCGTTTACCTCCGGCCAGCAGCGAATAACGCATGGCCTCCCGCAGCGATTCCGGCCGTTCCGGGCCCAGGGACTCATCCAGGGCCCGTTCCACCCGTTGGCGACCGGCCTCCAGGTAGGTCTTGAAATCAAAGCCGGTGGCGACCACAGCGGTCATGGGGGAGCAGGCACGGGCTTCAGATTCGAGGATTCTCCCCCAAAGCCGGCGAATACAGCAGTTGTTGCAACAAGCCGCTCAGGGTTCGCCATCGAGGGGCCCCTGGGGATTCTTCTGTTGCTGCTCCTGGCGCAGGTCCCAGGGCCGCTGGATGCCGCCCGGTTGAGACCAGACCCCGAGCTGCTTTTGGCGCGCCTGGGCCTCCGCGGCGCCATAGGGCAAATCATCACAACGGCCGAGGTAACCATCGTGCACAAACAAGAAGCCGTTCTGTAACAACTGCGGGGATACATCCTGGCCATCGCGGCGCACCACCGCCACGATCCGGTCATACACATCCCGGGCCCGCATTTCCACGGTGATGGCCGTACCCAGCGGCAATTGCTTGGCCAGGGCCTGCTGGGCGGCGGTGGCCCAGGGCTGCTGGCTCTTCTCCGGGGAATCCACACAGGCCAGCCGCACCCGCCGCTCCCAGCGGCCCAGCCGCACCCGCAACACGTGGCCGTCCTCCACGGCCACCACGGTGGTTTGCTCCTGGGGGGCCCGCTTCACCGGCGCCGCCGAGGCCAGCGAGCCGCCCAGGGGGTAGGCCAGCAGGGCCATGCAAAGCAAACGGGGTCCAGCCCAGGCAAGGGAAAACTTCTGCACAAACAGCCCCATGGCGATCAGAAGGAGGGCAGCGGATTTGCCAAATCATGGCTACGGGCCCAGGCCCGCACCGTATTCAGCAGCAGCATCGTCACCGTCATCGGTCCAACGCCGCCAGGTACGGGGGTGATCGCCTGGGCGAGGGGTTCCACTTCGGCAAAACGCACATCGCCGCAGAGCCCCCCCTCCGGGCGGCGATGGATGCCCACATCCACCACCACGGTGCCGGGGCTCACATGTTCGGCCCCGATCAAGCCCGGCCGCCCAGCCGCCACCACCAACAGCTCCGCCTGGCGGGTGAGGGCCGCCAAATCCTTGGTGCGGGAATGGGCCACGGTGACGGTGGCATCGGCCTGTTGCAACATCAAGGCCATCGGTTGTCCCACCAGGATGCTGCGGCCCACCACCACGGCCCGGGCGCCGCTGAGGGGGATTTCCGCCGTCTTGAGCAGGGCCATCACCCCGGCCGGGGTGCAACTGCGGGGGCCGGCCTCGCCGCGCACGAGCCGACCAAGGTTGAGGGGATGCAAGCCGTCGGCATCCTTATTGGGGTCCAGGGCCAGCAGCAGGGCCCGGTCATCAAGGCCCTGGGGCACTGGCAATTGCACGAGGATGCCATCCACGGCGGGATCGCCATTGAGGCGGCGCAGCTCCGCCTCCAGCTGGGCCTGGGGGGTGTCGGCGGGCAGGTGGGCGCCAAAGCTGAGGGCGCCGATGCGGCCACAGGCCTTCTCTTTATTGGCCACATACACGCCACTGGCGGGGTCATCCCCCACCCGCAGCACCGCCAGGCCCGGGGGCCTACCGGCCTGGGCCACTCCGGCCTGAATGAGCTCGGCCAACTGGGCTTCTACACGGCTAGCAAGGGCGCGGCCATCTAGAAGAAGGGCTGCCATGGGGTTTGAAGGGGCTAGCGTCAGTCTGGCGTTTGGCCTGCGTTTTGCCCCCTGCCCTGCCCCAGTGGCCCCAGGCCTGGTTTCGCCGGGGGCAGCGGCTCTGGCGCCAGTTTCTGCGCCACGAACGCCCCCAGCGGCTGCCTGGCCGCTGGAGTGCCCAGGCGGGGGTGAGCATTGGCCTCGCCTGCATGCTGGTGGGCCTGCTTTCGGCCTGGCCCTGGCTGGTGCAACCCACCCTGCGGCCGGGGGTGCCGGCCCCCTTTGAGGCCCGGGCCCCCGGGGCCGCCACGGTGGTGGATAGCGAAGCTCTGGAACAACGGCGCTCGCAACTGGGGCCGCGGGTGCAGGTGCAAATCACCGACCCCCAGGCCAACAAACAACTGCAACAGCGCTTGGATCGACTGCTCCAGGAATTAGCCAGCAGTAGCCGGAGCCATGAAAAACAACTGACCCCAGTTAGTGTTACCCCAAAGGAACAACTATTTCTAGAAAGTGCTGGCCCCCAACAACTCACCACCTGGGGAAACCAGTTGCGTTTGGCCCAGCAACGGATGTTGGCCCAGGGGGTGGTGGGCAGCCTCGCCAGCGGCCAGTTGCTGCAGGCCAGCTGGCTGCAGTTAGGACAGCTGGAGGAACCGGGCCGCAGCCTGGGGGCCAAGGTAATAACGCGGTCGTTGCAGGGCAGCACAAACCTGCGCACCGACAACAGCCTCACCCAGCTGTTACTTAATGACCTGATCAACGAAACGGGGGTACCAAAGATTCAGGTGCGGGCCGGCGAAGTTATTACGCGCCGGGGGGAACCCTTAAGTCAGCGCTCCTACGACGTGCTCGATCATTTCGGCCTGATCAGCCGCCGGCCGGCCCTGGCCCAATTCCTGGGCAGCTGGCTGGAGGCGGTGATCGGCTCTGGCCTGCTGGTATTGATCTGCAGGCGCTGGAAACCAGACCTGGAGGCCCCCCAGGCGTTGCTGGTGCTGGGCAGCCTGGGGCTGGTGCAGTTTTTCAAGCTGTGGTTTGGGGCGGCCGCCAGTCCGCTGGCTTTGTTGGTGCCCCCCAGCCTGCTGCTGGCGGAGGGCTTGGGGCCCGCCTGCGGGCTGGCCTGGCTGGCGCTGGCAACGCTGCTCTGGCCGGTGCCCCTGAATGCGGTGGCCACCGCCAAGTTGGTGGTGGCGGCGGCGGTGGCGGCGGTGGCGGCCCTGTTGGCCGGCCGCCAGCGTTCTAGGGCCGAGATGCTGCAAAACGCCGTGTTGCTCACGGTGGGGGCGCTGCTGCTGGAGGCGTTGCTGGTGCAATTACTGGGCCGGCTGGCGCGGCCCCTGGGGGGGGAACTGTGGTCGGAGGGGGTGCTGATGGGGGGCCTGCTGCTGCTGGGCCTGTTGTTGGCACCGATCATTGAAAACCTGTTTGGCCTGGTGACCCGGTCGAGGCTGTTGGAACTGAGCGATCTGCAACGGCCCCTGCTGCGGCGCCTGTCCTCCGAGGCGCCGGGCACCTTTGAACACACGCTGATGATCTGTGGGCTCGCCGAGGAGGGGGTGCGGGCCATCGGCGGGGATGTGGATCTGGTGCGCACCGGGGCTCTGTATCACGATGTAGGCAAATTGCATGCGCCCCAATGGTTCATTGAGAACCAAAGCGGCAGCAATCCCCACGACCACCTCGATGACCCCTGGCGCAGCGCTGAAATCATCCAGGCCCATGTGGATGAGGGCCTAAAGATGGCCCGCCGCTATGGCCTACCAAGGCCGGTGGCTGATTTCATCCCTGAACACCAGGGCACCCTAAAGATGGGTTACTTCCTCCACAAGGCCAGGGAACAAAACCCCAAGGCCAGCGAAAAGCCTTTCCGCTACCGCGGGCCCACGCCCCAATCCAGGGAAACGGCGGTGTTGATGTTGGCCGATGGTTGCGAAGCGGCCCTGCGGTCCATGGCCCCCGAAACCTGTGAAGCTGAAGCCCGTGAAAGCGTGCGCCGCATCCTTTTGGCCCGCCGCGAAGATGGCCAATTGGCTGATAGCGGGCTCACCACTGCCGACATTGAATTATTAGTGCGCTCTTTTGTGCAAGTGTGGAAACGCATGCGCCACCGGCGCATCCCCTATCCAATTCCGGCCCGCAAGAGATTCGGCGACTGAACCAACCCCAGGGCCGTAGCATTCCGCTAAATTTACCTAAAATTGCTGGGGCGCTGCATAATCGCAGCGCCGTCTAGGCCGAGGCGATGCTGTAGAGGGGCACCCCTTCCAAGGGCCAAGGCAAAAACCCATAACTGATAAGCCAACAACACCAAATCAACCCTTAACAGCATCCCCACTGGCGCTGGGCAAGATAAAACGCTGCAGAAACACAAACAAAACCAGCACCGGCACGATAGAAACCACCGCCCCGGCAGCCACCAGCCGCCAATCAAGCGAAAAGCTACTGGCCAGTTGTTGTAAACCCAAGGGCAGGGTATAGAGCTTTGGATCGTCCAGGATTACCAGGGGCCAAAGGAAATCACTCCAGGTGCCGATAAATACAAACATCCCCAGGGTGATTAGATCTGGCCGGGCCGCAGGGATTAATACATTCCACCATTCCCCCAGGGGGGTGCAGCCGTCCATGCGGGCCGCCTCCTCGAGCTCCTTGGGTACCGCCAGAAAACTTTGACGCAACAGAAAAATACCAAAGGCCGTGGCGGCATTCGGTAAAATTAAGGCCAGCAAAGTATTTCGCAGGCCCAGCTGCACCATCAATAGATAAAGGGGGATCATCACCACCTGAAAGGGAATCAGGATCGTGGCCACCACCACCGCCAGCACCAAACCGCGGCCGCGGAATTGCATGCGCGCCAGGGGATAGGCCGCCAGCGAACAAAACAATAAATTTGCCACCACACTGAACAAGCTCACCACACTGCTGTTGAGCAGGTACTGGCCCATGGGGTTCTGGGAGAACAGGGTGGCGTAGGCCTGCAGGCTGGGCTGGTGGGGCCAGAGGGCCGGGGGGCTGCTAAAGATATCTTCCGCTGGCCCCTTTAGCGAAGTGCTCAGCAGCCACAACAACGGCACCAACACCAGCAGTGCCACCAGCAGCAATAGCCCCAACTGCAGGGCTAAGGACCATGGGGAGGAACGGCGAATTGTCACAGCACCGGCAAGGGCGCCTGCTGGGGATGCAGCGGTTGCCGCTGCAGGCCACTCACCAAACGGTTGATCGCATTCACAAACGCCTGGGCCGCGGCTACCACCACATCGGTGTCGGCCGCATGGCCTGAATAGAGGCGCCCGTTTTGGCGTAAACGGATAGTTACTTCGCCCATGGCATCAATGCCTTCGGTGACTGATTTAACGCTGAACTCCACCAGTTCATTGGGCACATGCACCAACTGGTTGAGGGCCTGGCACACGGCATCCACCGGGCCGGTGCCGATGGCCGCCTGGGTGAGTTCGTCGCCATCGGCGGTGCGCAGGGTCACGGTGGCGGTGGGTCGCAGGTTGGTGCCACAGCTCACTTGAACACCCACCAATTGATAACGGGCCTCCAGCTGCTGGGTGTGGTCACTAACAATCGCCTCCAGGTCGCGGTCAGTGATCTCGCGTTTGCGATCGGCCAGTTCCTTAAACCGGGCAAAGGCTTCGTCGAGATCCAGCCCCTCCAGCTTGTAACCAAGCTCCTCCAACCGCGCCCGCACGGCACTGCGGCCGCTGAGTTTACCGAGGCTGATGCGGTTATCACTGAGGCCAATGGTGCGGGCATCAATGATTTCGTAGGTGAGCCGGTTTTTGAGTACCCCATCCTGGTGAATGCCGGATTCATGGGCAAAGGCATTGGCCCCCACAATTGCCTTGTTGGGCTGCACCGCCATGCCGGTGAGATTGGAAACCAACCGCGAGGTTTTATAGATCTCTTCGGTGCGAATTGCCGTGAGCGGTTCGCTGCTCTCGCCATCGCGCCCCAGGAAGGGGTTGAAATAGCTGCGGCGCACATGCAGCGCCATCACCAATTCCTCTAGGGAGGCATTACCGGCCCGTTCGCCGATGCCATTGATGGTGCATTCCAACTGCCGGGCGCCGTTTTTTACCGCCTCAAGAAAATTGGCCACCGCCAGGCCCAGGTCGTTGTGGCCATGCACCGAGATCACGGCTTGATTGATGTTGGGCACATGGCGGTTGATGCCGGCAATCAAGGCACCAAATTCCCCTGGGGTGGTGTAACCAACGGTGTCTGGAATGTTGATGGTGGTGGCCCCGGCACCAATGGCGGCTTCGATCACCAGATACATGAATTCCGGATCACTGCGGCCGGCATCTTCACAGGAAAACTCCACGTCTTCCACCAAAGACCTGGCATAGGCCACCATCTCCGGCACGATCGCCAACACCTCAGCGCGGCTTTTGCGCAGCTTGTGCTCCAGGTGGATGTCGCTGGTGGCAAGGAAGGTGTGGATGCGGCGGCGGGCCGCAGGCGCCACGGCCTCAGCACAGGCCTTGATATCGCCCCGGGTGGCCCGGGCCAAACCACAAATAATTGGTCCCTCCGGGGTGCCCACCCGCCCGGCGATCCGCTGCACCGCATCGAAATCGCCGGGGCTGGCAAAGGGGAAGCCGGCTTCGATGATATCTACGCCGAGGCGGGCGAGCTGCTGGGCGATCGCCAGCTTTTCGTCGAGGTTGAGGCTGGCGCCAGGGGATTGCTCCCCATCCCGCAGGGTGGTGTCAAAAATCAGTACTCGCCCCGGATCCTTACCCATCCGATCACTCGCGGAAACCGCGCCTCCTTCTGCAACTCTTGGTCAACTCTAAGAAGTCTCTGCCCTAGCCCTGGCGCCAGGGGCCCTAAACTGCTGCCACCGTTGGAAGTCCATGGCCGCAGGCGCACTGGCCCTGGTGCTTCACGCCCACCTGCCCTACGTGCGCAGCCGCGAGCCCGGTTCCCTTGAGGAGGACTGGTTTTTCCAGGCGCTGGTGGAGAGCTACCTGCCGCTGCTGGGGGTGCTGGAACGCAGCCGGCTGCGCAAGGGAGTTAACCCGCGGCTAAGCATGGGCCTCTCGCCCACGTTGCTGGCGCTGCTCACCGATCCGGTGTTGCTCGAACGCTTCAGCCCGTGGGTGGAGCAACGCTGCCAATTGCTGCAACGGGCCAGCCGGGAGGAACAACCGGCGGCGGAGCAGCTGCTTGAGCATTTCCGCCAGCAACTAAAGGCCTTCAAAGGCTTTGGCAAACGGCCCCTGCGCGGTTTCATTGCCCTGCAAAAGGCGGGCGTGCTGGATCTACTCACCTGTAGCGCCACCCACGGCTATTTGCCGTTGCTAAGGGATCCACCCCAGGCGGTGCGGGCCCAGCTGCGCACGGCGGTGCGCGAACACGAGCGCCTAATCGGCCAGGCCCCCACTGGCATCTGGCTGCCGGAATGCGCCTACTACGAAGGGCTAGACCAGGAACTGGCCAAGGCCGGCCTCCGCTATGCGGTGCTCGATGGCCATGGGCTGCTCCATGCCCTGCCCCGGCCCCGCTATGGGGTGTACGCGCCGATCTGTTCGCCGGCCTCGGTGGCCTTTTTCGGGCGGGATAGTGAGGCCACCCTGCCGGTGTGGTCTGCCAGTGATGGCTACCCCGGTGATGGCAGCTATCGGGAATTCCACCGGGACCTGGGCTGGGATTTACCGGAAAGCGAGCTGCAGGCGGCCGGCATCGCCAGCACCAGGCCCCTGGGCTTGAAGTTGCGCCGGGTGAGTGGTGGCGATGCTTCGCTCACCGACAAATTGCCCTACGACCCCAAGGCCGCCGCCGAAACCGCGGCCCGCCATGCCGGCGCCTATGGGGCCGCCAGGCTTAAACAGCTGCAGAGCCTCACCACTGCCATGGGCCGGCCGGCGTTGGTGGTGGCGCCCTTTGATGCTGAATTATTTGGTCACTGGTGGTTTGAGGGTCCTCAATTCCTCGAACAGTTATTTGCCCAGGGGGCCGCGGCCGGACTGCAATTCAGCACCCTGCGCCAGAGCCTGGCCGGGGAACCCCAACTACAGGTGTGTAGGCCCTCCCCCTCCAGCTGGGGCCAGGGGGGATATCACTCCTATTGGCTAAGTAAAAGCAATGCCTGGGTGGTGCCCCATTGGCACCGGGCCTCCCAGGCCATGGTGGAAGCCTGCGGCCGCGAACAGGGCCAGAGGGACCGCCTGGGCCAACGGCTCCTGGCCCAAGCGGGCCGGGAGCTGCTGCTGGCCCAGGCCTCCGACTGGAGCTTCATCCTGCGGGCGGGCACCACCACAGCCCTGGCCAAGGAAAGGATCGAGCGGCACCTAAATCGCTTCTGGCGGCTGCTGAAGGCGCTTAAACCCGGCCAGGGCCCGGGCGAGCTTGCTCTTAAAAATCAAGGCCTTAGTGCTCAAGACCTGAGCTGGCTAGAGGCAGTGGAGGCAGAGGACAATCTCTTCCCACTGATCAACCCTGAAGACTGGTTGGCCTGAAAACTGGCTTGAGGAGCTCCACAAAAATGCAGGGGGGTGCCACCAGCCCAAACGGGCAAACCCAGTCATACAGCTGCTTTTCCATGGCCACCTAGCCCTAAGCAGCTGCTCCAGCTTCAGGAAACAGCCAAGGAACCGCCCAACATTGGCGCAAATTCCCCTTCGTAGGGCAGACTCCATGCCATCGGCCCTGAGACGGTTGAGCCCCCCGCTCCCGTCCAGCCCTGCCCCAGAACGTCCCCCCGCTGGCGTTCCGGGCGACGGTAGGAAGACTATGGCTATTAATTAAGGGGCGGCCCCCGGATCAGGTGATATCCACCCCAAATCCACGGCAAATCTGCCGCATCCCATGACCGTTCTAGTTACCGGCGCCGCTGGCTTCATTGGCTTCCACCTGAGCAGCAGGCTGCTGGAGCGGGGCGCCCCGGTGCTGGGCTTCGACAACCTCAACCCCTACTACGACCCGGCCCTGAAGCGGGCACGCTTGGCCCAACTCCAGGCCACCGCCACCCGCACCGGCACCAGCTTCGAGCTGATTGAGGCCGACCTGGAAAACCGCGCTGCGGTGGAGGCGGCCTTCCGGGGCGAAACCGCCCGTGGCTCCGCCAGGGGCATCGACCCCCCCAGCCAGGTGGTGAACCTGGCTGCCCAGGCGGGGGTGCGCTATTCGATCGAAAACCCAGCGGCCTACATCCAGGCAAATCTGGTGGGTTTTGGCCACATCCTTGAGGGCTGTCGCCACCACGGCATCGAGCACTTGGTGTATGCCAGCAGTAGTTCGGTGTATGGCGGCAACACCAACCTGCCCTTTTCCGAGCAGCAGGGGGTAGACCATCCGGTGAGCCTCTATGCGGCCAGCAAAAAGGCCAATGAACTGATGGCCCATACCTACAGCCATCTCTACGGGCTGCCGGCCACGGGCCTGCGCTTTTTTACGGTGTATGGCCCCTGGGGCCGGCCTGATATGAGCCCGATTTTGTTTACCAAGGCGATCCTCGCCGGTGAACCAATTCGGGTGTTTAACAATGGCCAGATGGCGCGTGATTTCACTTATATAGACGACATTGTTGAAAGCCTCCTACTGGTGCTCAATAAGCCAGCCACCCCGGATCCAGCCTTCGATCCCACCCAGCCCAATCCGGCCACCAGCTGGGCGCCCCACCGGGTGTTCAACATCGGCAATTCCCACCCCACACCCCTGCTCGATTACATCGGCGCCATTGAAGCGGCGCTGGGGATTACGGCCACCAAAGAGTTCCTGCCCATGCAACCCGGCGATGTGCCCGCCACCGCCGCAGATACCTCAGCCCTAGAAACCTGGACCGGCTTCAAGCCAAACACCCCTGTGAAAGAGGGGGTGGCACGCTTTGTGGCCTGGTACCGGGAGTTTTACGGGGTTTAGCCCAATAAAGGTGAATCCCCACGGCCAACCCTGGTTAACTTCCAGGGCCCGGCCGTCCTGGCCACCTGGCTGGCCGCCAACGGCTGAAGCATCGTTCACGTCACGACTTCAGTGCTGTTCAAACTGCTGGACCCATGAGCGTTCCAGCCGATCTGCCAGATCTAAATCTGGGGCTGGCACTGGCCTGCCCCTCAATAGCTGTTGGGTTTACAACCAGGCGACCGGCTGGCGTTGAAAAAAGCAGCTCGGCCCGCGCTTTGATCGGCTGTGCTGGATACCAGGGGCTGCCCCTGAGCTTGGAGCTGGTGCGCCTGCTGCTGGACTTAAAAGGCATCATTCCGCGTGAGCTCCAGCCTTTGCGCCTGTGAGCTCATCTGCCGGACAGCCGCGTTACAAGCAAGGGGTTAACGGATAAACTTTTTACTACTATCGTGATATCACCTTGCGGGGGGGTTGAGGTGGCTCAGATTTTGGTGCGACAGCTTGATGAGGTTGTGAAGGAGGCTCTCCGCCGCCGTGCCCTGCGCCATGGCCGCAGCATGGAAGAAGAGGCTCGGCTTATTTTGGCTCAGGCTGTGGCGGCAGAGGAAGCCGTAAGCCTGAGCAGCGTTGGGTTGGGCAGTCGTATGGCAGCGTTGTTCTCAGGTGCAACGTTGGAAGAGCCGTTCGGCGAGTGGCGCGGTGTCGCCGCCGTTGCGGCGCAATTTGAAACGTGATCCTGCTCGACACCAATGTGGTGGCTGCGGTGATGGTGCAGCGCCCCGATCCTGAGGTGGTGGCCTGGCTTGATCGAATCAACCCTCGCCAAGTGTGGCTGCCCAGCGTGGTGGTGTTTGAGTTGCGCTACGGAGCTGCCATTCATCCTGATGCCAGCCGGCGCCAGAAGTTGGAGCTGGCCCTTCACCGATTGATCACCGAAATGATCCAGGAGCGCATTGCACCGCTCGATGCCCGCGCTGCTAACCAGGCCGCCCTATTGGCGGCTCAGCGCAAAACGCAAGGACGGTTGGTGGATCTACGCGACACCTTGATCGCCGGCATTGCTTTGGCTCACGAAGCCCAGCTGGCCACCCGAAACGTGCGCCATTTCAGTGATACCACCATCAGCTTGATCAATCCCTTTGCCACCGATCCACACTATGGCTAAGCTAGCCAAGCCCAGGTCTGATGCTTGTGCAGCTCAACATGCTCGATGCCAAGAACCAGCTCTCGCGGCTGGTTAAGGCAGCTATGGCTGGAGAAGAGGTGATCATTGCCAGCCATGGCATAGCCCAGGTGAGGTTGGTGCCCTGCGCTGCTGCTGCTGGCTTGAAGCGGCCTGGAGCTCTGGCCGCTGCCTCGCCCGATCTCTTGCCAGCCCATGTGGATGCCGCTTTCAGTGAAGCTGTGGATCAACACGTTGCAAGGCTGTTTGCATCTGAGCTGTTCAGCAACTGATGCGCCTGTTGCTCGACACTCAGGTGATGCTCTGGTGGCTCTTAAACGATCCTCGGCTAGGCCCCGAAACCCGTGAACTGATGGCCGCAAGCCCTTGCGTGGTGTCGGTCGCCAGCATCTGGGAGGTGTCTATTAAGCACCGTCTGGGCAAGCTAGCTGTGGCACCGGCTGCCTTTCGTGATCAGAGCCTCGCTGCTGGTGCGGTGCTCCTGCCAGTGCTGGATGGTCATGTAATTGAAACCGCCCAGCTCCCTTTGGTTCATCACGATCCTTTTGATCGCCTGTTGATTGCCCAGGCGCGAGTGGAGGGGCTGATGGCGGTGTCATCGGATGGGCATTGGCCTGGTTACAACGTGACGCTGCATCGCGTCTAAGAGGCTTCCCGCCAACTCAATCGCCACCACAGCCCAGATCCAGGCGCTGCCGGCTGCTGGAGCGGGGCCTTGATTCGACTGTTCAAACTGCTGGACGCATGAGCGTTCCAGCCGATCTGCCAGATCTAAAGCTGGGGCTGGCCCTACCTCACCACCCTCAATCCTCGCCGAGGGTGGTGAGGTAGGGCACATCTCCCGCCACAGCAAACCTCTGCAGCGCTCAAAGCTGGCCGACCCCCTGGCTGATGCGCACTATGATGCGCATATCGCTGCCTGGTTGTGATGCGCACCACCCTGGAGCTGCCGGATCCTCTGTTTGCGCGCCTGAAGGCCCGGGCGGCCAGCGAGCGCCTCACTCTGAAGCAGTTGCTGCGCAGCTATGTGGAGCAGGGCCTAAGCGCCACGCCCAGCGGCTCCGGCTCGAAACGTTCGGCACACACCCTGCCGCGACTGGATGGGCCTTTGGCCATGGAGAGCGAACACCTCAGCAACGCGGCACTGTTTGATCTGTTTGATCTGCTCGACGCGTGAGCACCACCGTTGACCTGCCGGATCTGAACGTGTGGCTGGCCCTGGCCTGCCCAGACCACAGCCATCACCACCTGGCCTTGCACTACTGGGAGCAGCAGGCCGCTGAACAGGTGCTGTTCTGCACGGTCACCGCGCTTGGGTTGGTGCGGCTCGTGGGCCAGCCGAAGCTGATGGGTGCGGCGGTTAAAACGGCAGCAGAAGCATCCGCTTTGCTGGACGCGTTTTGCCAGCAGCCGGGTGTGAGTATGGGCTCTGCTGAGCATGCCGGCTGGGAAGTGTTTCACCAGTTGCTGAACAGCGGTGAGCTGCCGCCCCGTCTGTGCACCGATGCATATCTGGCAGCCCTGGCGATCGCCAATGGCTGGCGCCTGGTGAGCTTCGATCGCGATTTCGCGCGGTTTGAAGGCTTGGAGCGGTTAGCACTGCGATGAGCGCCACCATGAGCCCTCCATGCACCATGCATGCACCGTCCAGACTTCCCTACAGGCTGTACGGAACCTCTAAGTTTTTTTGAGCGCCTTTGCGTCGCCAACGCCACCACCAACCCCTTGGCCGTGAGCTAATGGCAGAAGACATCCGCTGGCAGCAGCGCTTCAGCAATTACTGCAAAGCGCTTGAGCGCCTGGAGGATTTCCTGGAGCCTCCGGCGTTGAATGAACGCGAGCAGCAGGGGCTGATCAAGGCATTCGAATACACCTATGAACTGGCTTGGAACACCTTGCGCGATCTGCTGCGCAGCCAGGGCGATGCCTCCCTGCTGGGATCGCGGGACACCCTGCGCGAAGCCTTCCGTCTGGGCCTGATCGAGCAGGGCGAAGCCTGGATGCTGATGCTTCAAGACCGCAATCTCACCAGCCACACCTACAACCGCGCCACGGCGGATGCCATTGCGGCCCAGATCATCGGTTGCTACCTGCCCTGTTTTCAGCAGTTGCGCAGCAGGCTGGAGCAAAGGGTTCAGGAGGAAGCACCATGAACATCCCGGCACAGGCGCAAGAGCGACTCCTGGCCGTCCTCACGGCACAGCCGCAGGTTCAGCGCATCTGGCTGTTTGGCTCGCGGGCGATGGGGAGTGAGCAGCCAGGGTCTGATCTGGATCTCTGCCTGGAGGCCCCGCAGCTGGGCCACAGCGATCGTTTGCGACTGCTGAATGCTGTGGATGATTTATGCCTTCCCTGGCAGGTGGATCTGGTGCTGCGCCATGAGCTGCCCGCCGATCTGGAGGCCCATGTGCAGCGGGTGGGCCGCTGCCTCTGGACAGCAGCAAGCCAGACGGCAACCCCCAAAAGCAGCTGGCCAAGTTCAGCTACCAGCTCTGCCTTCCCGGGGCTACGGTAAATCCCTCGAGGGGGGTTCAAAGCAAAATGACGCCTGCTGAGAGGAACACACAAAACAATCCTGAACGCCAGTTCATCAGTGAACCGTTTACCTACTGGCGCGAATGCGATGGCCACTTTCTGGGTTATCTGAATGCATACCCCGACCACTGGACGCAGGGTGATGATCTTGTAGATCTCAAGGTCCAGTTGTTGTCTTTTCGACCACAGGTCGTGGTGGTCTTGCAAGGCCAGCCAGCTTTCCGGGCTCCTGCCCACCACGCGCGACAGACGCAAGGCCATGTCCGGCGTCAGGCGGCTTTGGCAGCTGATTAAGCGTTGCAGGGTGGAAGCAGAAACCTGCAGGCGGCCAGCCAGTTCGCGGATGGAGATGTTGCCAGGTTCGAGGTAGAGCTCTTGAAGGAACTCGCCGGGCTGGGGTGGGTTGTGGTGTGCCATTAGTGGTCGGGTGGCTGATGGTCAATCCATCGCCCCAGGCCCCTGACACGATTTTGAATGAGCTGGATGCGGCGGCTGCGCATTGGACATCGCCGGGAGGTGTACCGCTGATCAATCGGTTTGGGCCGCGCTGATTCCCCTGGCGTGGCTAGGGCTCAACCCAGTTCGCCAAGGGCAAGCCGGCAATGCGCTGGAACTCCTTCTGGTTGTTGGTCACCACAGTGGCTCCCTCTGCCAGGGCATGGCAGGCGATCCATAGGTCGTTGGCGCCGATGGGTGTGCCCGCCCGTTTCAGGGCCGTTGCCTGCTCTGCATAGTGCTGGCAGATCTCTGGGCCTTGGGGAAACAGCACCGGAACCTGTAGGGCCAGTCGCTCAAG
>JBDLTB010000078.1:0-50489 GCA_039799245.1 Cyanobacteriota bacterium | reverse complement strand
TTGCGAATGGTGAGCAGCACCCCAGGCATATAGGCGGCCCGATCAAAGGTGTCATGGCGCAGCACATAGCGCTCCCCTAGGCCGCCAAACTGCACCTCCTGGTGGGCCACCAGCCCCGGCAGCCGGATCGAATGCAGCCGCAGGCCACTGGGCCGTAGGCCCCCGCGGCTGCCCGCCAGGCTCTCGTGTTCCTCCAGCTCCGGCGCATTGAAGCTTTTGCCTAGCTCCTCCATCAGTTCGGCGGTTTTGATGCAGGTGCCGCTGGGGGCATCCGCCTTGCGGTTGTGATGGAGTTCCACCAGTTCAGCATGGTCATAGAAGCGGGCGGCGGCGGCGGCGGCCTGCTGGAGCAGCACCATGCCCACGGAAAAATTCGGAATTACCGCGGCCCCCATGGAAGCCTTCTCGGCAAAGCTGGCCAGCTCTTGCAATTGCCCAGGGCTTAGGCCCGTGGTACCCACCACCGGGGCCACCCCGTAGGCCAGGGCCGCCCGGGTGTGCTCGTAAACCACCCGCGGATGGGTGAAATCCACCAGCACCGCCCCTTCATGCTGCTGGCTGGCCAGGCAAAGGCTGCCCTCGAAATCTGAGCTGAGCGCCACACCTAGCTCCCCCAGGCCCAGCTGTTCGCCCACATCTGCTGCTTCGCTACCGGGGCTGGTGTCGATGGCCCCCACCAACTCGCAATCGGGGGCGGCCAGCACTGCCTTGATTACCTCGGCACCCATGCGGCCAAGGGCACCGGCCACCACCACAGGAATTAGCATTTGGGTCATCGGTTGGGGCAGGGGACCCACAGTCCCGGCAGTCTGTTCGTAATCTTTCCTGATCGACAGACCCCCCTGCCCATGTTCACCCAGGTCCGTTCCGCCAGCCGTCGGGTGAGCCCAGCCAGCTCGGAGGGTCGCCTGGTGATGCGGGCCGTTTATGTGGTGCTGGAACCGCAGTACCAAAACACCCTCACCTTGGCTGCCACCACCCTGAACGAGCAGGGGGGCGATCTAGCGGTGGACCTGCGCGGCTATTTAATCGAAGAGCTAAGGGACGAAGAGAATTACCGGCAATTTTGCAGTGATCTTGCCGAGGCAGATGTTTTCATCGCTTCGCTGATCTTCATTGAAGATCTAGCCCAGAAGGTGGTGGAAGCGGTGGCCCCCCAGCGGGATCGACTGAAGGCCGCAGTGATCTTCCCCTCGATGCCGGAGGTGATGCGACTCAACAAGCTGGGCAGCTTCTCCATGGCCCAGTTGGGCCAAAGCAAGAGCGCCATCGCCCAATTCATGCGCAAGCGCAAGGAGGCCAGTGGGGCGGGCTTCCAGGACGCGATGCTCAAACTGCTAAACACCCTGCCCACGGTTCTCAAATATCTGCCGGTGGAGAAGGCCCAAGACGCCCGCTCCTTCATGCTCAGTTTTCAATATTGGTTGGGGGGAACGCCAGACAACCTTCGCAACATGTTGTTGATGCTGGCCGATAAATATGTATATCCCAAGGGAGCCAGCGGCCGCGAAGACGTCACCATTGCCGAGCCGGTGGTATTTCCCGACCAGGGGATCTGGCACCCGATGGCGCCGGGCATGTTTGAAGACCTCAAGGAATATTTGAACTGGAGCGACAGCCGCAGCGAGCTCGGGGCTGGGCCCCTGATTGGCCTGGTGCTGCAGCGCAGCCACATCGTTACCGGCGATGACGCCCATTACGTGGCCCTGATCCAGGAACTGGAATACAGCGGCGCCCGGGTGATCCCAGTGTTCTGTGGGGGCCTTGATTTCTCTAAGCCAGTAAATAGCTTCTTCTTTGATCCACTCAACCCAGACCAGTCCCTGGTTGACGCAGCCGTTTCCCTCACCGGCTTTGCCCTGGTGGGGGGCCCCGCCCGCCAAGACCATCCCAAGGCCATTGAGACCCTGAAACGGCTTAACCGCCCCTACATGGTGGCGCTACCCCTGGTGTTTCAAACCACCCAGGAATGGGAGGGCAGCGACCTGGGGCTGCATCCTGTGCAGGTGGCCCTGCAGATCGCCATTCCCGAACTGGATGGGGCGATTGAACCGATCGTGCTCTCCGGCCGAGATGATGCCACCGGCAAGGCCCACACCCTGCAGGACCGGGTGGAAGCAATCAGTGAACGGGCAATCCGCTGGGCCAACCTGCGCCGTAAACCCCGCCAGGACAAAAAACTAGCGATCACCGTATTTAGCTTTCCCCCAGACAAGGGCAATGTGGGTACCGCCGCCTACCTAGACGTGTTTGGCTCCATCTTCAGGGTGCTCGAAGAAATGCGGGCCCGCGGTTACCAACTAGGTGAATTACCGCGCAATTCAAAGGCGCTGATGGATGCCGTGCTCAAGGATCCAGAAGCCATGGAAGGCTCCCCTGAACTAGCCATCGCCCATCGCATGACGGTGGAGGAATACGAACGGCTCACCCCCTACTCCCAAAGGCTGGAGGAAAACTGGGGTAAACCTCCCGGGGAACTCAATAGCGATGGCCAACACCTACTGATCTATGGCCGCCACTTCGGCAATGTTTTTGTTGGGGTGCAACCCACCTTTGGCTACGAGGGCGATCCGATGCGATTGCTCTATTCCCGCAGCGCCAGCCCCCACCATGGATTCGCCGCCTACTACACCTACCTAGAAAAAGTATGGGGTGCCGACGCGGTGCTGCATTTTGGCACCCATGGTTCCCTGGAATTCATGCCTGGTAAACAGATGGGCATGAGCGAAACCTGTTATCCAGACAGCCTGATCGGCTCCCTGCCCAACCTCTACTACTACGCCGCCAATAATCCCTCCGAGGCCACCATTGCCAAGCGTCGGGGCTATGCCTCCACGATCAGCTACCTCACCCCCCCGGCAGAGAATGCTGGTCTTTACAAGGGCCTCAAGGAGCTGGGGGAACTGGTGGGTTCCTATCAGCAACTGAGGGAAAGCAGCCGCGGTGTACAGATCGTGAATGCGATTGTTGAAACGGCCCGGCTCTGCAACCTTGATAAAGATGTAGTGCTGCCTGATGTTGATGGCTCCAGCCTCGACCTAGGCGGCCGCGACGCCGTTGTGGGGGCGGTATATCGGCAACTGATGGAGATCGAAAGCCGGCTGCTGCCCTGTGGCCTGCACACGATCGGCAAGCCCCCCACTGCGGAGGAGGCGATCGCCACCCTGGTGAGCATCGCCGCCCTGGAGCGGGAGGAGGAGGGACTGCATAGCCTGCCCTCCCTGCTGGCCCAAAGCCTGGGCCGCAGCATCGATGCGGTGTACCGGGGCAACGACGCCGGGATCCTCGCCGATGTGGAACTAAACCAACGAATCACGGCCACCAGCCGCTTGGCGGTGGGCTCGATGGTGAAGGCAGTCACGGGCCGCGATGGCCGGGTGACCATGCGCCAGAACTTCGGTTGGTTGATCAACCTGCTCCAAAGATTTGGCTTCAAGCTGCCCAGCCCCTGGCTGATGGCCTGCTGCCAAGCGGGATTCCCTGGGGTGGATTCCGGCGAACTCGACAAACTGTTTGGCTATCTGCGCTTCTGCCTAGAACAGATCTGCGCAGACATGGAGATGGAAAGCCTGCTGCGGGCCCTCGATGGCGAATACGTACTGCCGGGTCCCGGCGGTGATCCGATTCGCAACCCCGGGGTATTGCCCAGCGGCAAGAACATCCATGCCCTCGATCCCCAATCGATTCCCACCCGCGCCGCCATCGCCGCCGCAAAGGTGGTAGTAGATCGCTTGATCGAACGTCAAAAGGCCGAACAGGGCACCTGGCCCGAAACAATTGCCTGCGTGCTATGGGGCACAGACAACATCAAAACCTACGGCGAATCCCTGGCCCAGATCCTCTGGTTTATCGGGGTCAAGCCAGTTTCTGATTCCCTCGGCAGGGTGAATAAACTTGAGCTAATTCCCCTGGAGGAGTTGGGCAGGCCCCGGATTGATGTGGTGGTTAATTGCTCCGGGGTGTTCCGTGACCTATTTATCAACCAAATGGCCCTAATCGACCAGGGGGTGAAGTTGGCGGCCGAGGCTGAAGAGCCCCTAGAAATGAATTTTGTGCGCCAGCATGCCCAAACCCAGGCCGCCGACCAGGGCATTTCCCTACGGGATGCCGCCACCAGGGTTTTCTCTAATGCCAGCGGTAGCTACAGCTCCAACGTAAACCTGGCGGTGGAGAACAGCAGTTGGGAACAGGAAGAGGAATTGCAGGAAATGTATTTGAACAGAAAAACGTTTGCCTTCAATGCCGACAACCCTGGCGAGATGAATCAAAATCGCGAAGTGTTTGAGTCGGCGATGAAAACCGCTGATGTAACCTTCCAAAATTTAGATTCCGCAGAGATTTCCCTCACCGATGTGAGTCATTATTTTGATTCAGATCCCACCAAGCTGATTGCCGGCCTCCGGGACGATGGCAAAGCACCCGCCAGTTACATCGCAGACACCACCACCGCCAATGCCCAGGTGCGTTCCCTCGGCGAAACCATCCGGCTGGACTCCCGCACCAAACTGCTAAATCCCAAGTGGTACGAGGGGATGCTCAACTCCGGCTACGAGGGGGTGAGGGAGGTGGCAAAACGACTCAACTTCACCCTGGGCTGGAGTGCCACCAGCGGCGCCGTTGACAACTTTGTTTATGAAGAAGCAAACGACACCTTCATTAATGACCCTGAAATGCGCAAGCGTTTGATGGATCTAAACCCCCACAGCTTCAGACGCATTGTGGGCACCCTGCTGGAAGTAAACGGTCGCGGCTACTGGGAAACCTCGGAAGAGAACATCCAACAACTACAGGAGATCTACCAGGAAGTAGAAGACCGCATTGAAGGGGTGACCAGCTGAGCCAATGACCCCCCTGGCGATGGCTTCAACCCCAGCAACTGGGATAAGCATCCTCTCCACGGTGCTTATCGATGTGGCGCTGATCATCGTGGTCACAAAACTGTTGGGCCGACTGGTGAGGGGCCTCGGCCAACCACCGGTAATTGGCGAAATCATCGGCGGCATTTTGTTGGGTCCTTCCCTGCTGGGCTGGTTGTGGCCTGGCAGCCAGGCCGTGCTGTTTGCTCCGCCGGTGCTTGAGCAACTGAATTTGCTCTCCCAGTTGGGGCTGATTTTGTTCATGTTTTTAATCGGCATGGAACTAAATCCAGAACACCTGCGCGGGAGGATCCCCCTAGCCACCAGGGTGTCCCTGGTGGGGGTGCTGTTGCCCCTGGCCCTGGGGATACTGCTGGCCCAGGGTTTGGAAATCTGGGCACCGGAGCTCCTGCCTGGTCAAAACAATCTGGCTGGATCGCTCTTCATGGGCACAGCCATGGCGATCACGGCCTTTCCTGTGCTGGCAAGGATCCTGCGGGATCGCCAGCTACTAAAACAGCCCCTAGGGCAGCTGGTAATCACCTGCGCCGCGGTGGATGATCTGCTTGCCTGGGTGCTCCTGGCCACGGTGGTGTCGTTTAGCCGCTCGGGCTCACTCACCGGGGCCTTACCTTCCCTGGCCTTCACCAGCCTTTGGGCGGCGGTGCTACTGCTGGGTTTACGCCCGCTTATGGGCTGGTTAGAACGCCATTACCGCCGGGAAAGACAGCTAGCCCCCCTGGTGCTAGCCCTGGTGTTTGCCGGAGCAATCCTCTCGGCGGTGATAACAGAGCAAACCGGGGTGCACTACATCTTTGGGGCCTTCCTTTTCGGCCTGGCCCTACCCCGTTACGGGCCGCTGCTGCGCCGGCTGCAGCTGCACCTGGAGGAAATCGTGCTCACGCTCTTATTACCGATATTTTTTGCCGTGAGCGGCTTACGCACCAGGGTGGGCGAAATCCATGGCCTGGGCCTATGGCTGGCCCTTGGGGCTGTGCTGGCCGTGGCAATTGCGGGCAAATTTGGTGGCACCTGGGCCATGGGGCGACTGGGGGGCTTACCGCCAAGGGAAGCCCAGGCCCTGGGCTGGCTAATGAACACCCGGGGGCTAACGGAACTGGTAATCCTCAATGTGGGCCTAAGCCTGGGGGTGATCAGCCCCACCCTCTTCACCCTGATGGTGCTGATGGCGTTGATAACCACCGCCATGGCTGGCCCGCTGCTGGGACGCCTTGGGTACGCCGCCGCCGCCAGCCCAGGACCAATTGCGTAGAAAATCGTTACCTTCCGCAACATTGCGTTATAGTTCTTCAAGTTCGTCAGACCGCTATGACCGCCTCCCCCTCCATCATCCGCGGCGCCACCGTGACCACCGAAGACGGCGGTCGCCTTAATGCTTTTGCCGCAGAACCCCGCATGCAAGTGGTGAGCGCCGAAAACGGTTGGGGCTTCCACGAGCGCGCCGAAAAGCTGAATGGCCGCATGGCAATGCTCGGCTTCATTGCCCTACTCGCCACTGAATTCGCCCTTGGCGGCGAAGCCTTCACCCACGGCCTGCTCGGCCTCGGCTGATCCCTGCGAGCATTTACGCAGCACTCCCCTTGCCCGCGGCAGACTCACTGCCGCGGGATTTTTTATGGCCCCCTTGCCCCATAGCCCCACCGCCTGGGTAAGCGGTGGCGGCCCCACCGGCTGCCTCGCCGCCCTGGCCCTAGCCAGGGCGGGCTGGCGGGTAACGCTCCACGACCAGGCCAGCGCCCCCGCCCTGCAAAACCGCAGCCGCGCCTATGCCCTCACCCACTCCAGCCAGGCCCTGCTCCAGCAATTAGGACTGTGGGAAGTATTGGCCCCCCACTGGCAGGCCTTTGATCGGCTCGAACTAATTGATTGCTCCAGCGCCAAACAGGTGAGCTTCCGGGGGCTCGGCCCAAGCCCAGGGGCCGTGGGCTGGATACTCAACCACGCCCCCTTGATGGAGGTGTTGCTGGCCGCCTGCCGCCACCAGCCCGGGCTGGAATTGTTATTGGGCCAGGCCGCCAGCGCTTCAGAGGCCCACCAGCGGCAGCTCACGGTGATCGCCGAAGGGGGCCGCTCCCCCAGCCGCGACCAGCTGGGCATCCCCTTCTGGGGATGGAGATATCAACAGGCTTGCCTAACGGCCCAGGTGCAACTCAAGGGCAACAGCGATCACACCGCCTGGGAGCTTTTCCGCCCTGAGGGGCCCCTGGCGGTGCTACCCCTGGGCAAGGGCCTAGCCCAGGTGGTGTGGAGTGCGCCCCAGGAACGCTGTAACCAACGGGCAGCCCTGCCGGAAGCCGCCTTCCTGGAGGCACTCACGGCGGTGCTACCCAGCGGCATCGAGGCGCTGGGCCTCCGTGACCAACCGGCGAGTTTCCCCCTGGAATGGCGCCTGGCTCCGCGGCTAGGCCAAGGCCAACAACTGCTCTGTGGGGAGAGTGGCCACCGCTGCCATCCGGTGGGGGGCCAGGGCCTCAATCTCTGCTGGCGCGATGTAGCTGTATTGGCCCAGGAGGCCACAGCCGTAAGTAAGGGTCGGCAAAGTGTGCGCCAACTGGTGCGCCGCTATGGAAGACGCCGCTGGCTCGATCTACTGGCCACCTTGGTGGCCACAGATCTGCTGGTGCGGCTCTTCTCCAATCGCCAGCCGGTGCTGCTGGCCCTGCGCAGCCTTGTCCTGGGAATGCTGGGCCGCTCGGGCCCCCTGCGCCAGGGGGTACTTCAACTGGCCACCTACGGGCTAGGCCCAAGGAGCCTTGACAAAAATGGGGTTAATCCTGAATAATCAGTCCTCTTAATGCGCCCTTAACAGCCATTAGCTGCAGTTCGCGGCACACTCTGCTTGAGCCTGCAGTTCCCCTTCCCCCAGAGTCTCCGCCCCGGCCATGGTGATCACCACATCGCCACAACCTGTCCCCCCTTCGGCCCTGGTGGAATTTCTGCGCCGCGACATTGGGCTCAGTGATGACGCCCTGGCCTTGGGGGTGCGCCAATCCTCCCAGGAACAGGCGCCGTTGCCGGTAACGCTCTGGCGCTTTGGCCTGTTGAGCCTCGGCCAGCTCAATCAGGTGTATGACTGGCAAGACAGCCAATAGCAGCAAGTTAGTAAAGAATCAGAGATTCCACCGGTTCAACCCCTGGCAACCGCTGGCGACCGCCCAGGTCGGTGAGTTCAGCCACGAAGCCATAACCAATCACCTCACCGCCCGCCTGGCGCACCAGCCCCGCACAGGCCGCAGCGGTGCCACCGGTGGCCAGCAGGTCATCAATAATCAGTACCCGGGCACCCCCCGCCAGGGAACCCTGCTGGATCTCCAGGCGATCGCTGCCGTACTCCAGGCTGTAATCGAGGCCCTCCACCGGCCCGGGCAACTTGCCGGGCTTACGCACGGGCACAAAGCCCAGGCCCATGGCAAAAGCCAGGGCATTGCCAACGATGAAACCGCGGGCCTCGATGCCCACAATCAGTTCAGGTTTATGGCCATCACAACGGTCCGCCAGGCCTTCCACCACCAGGCGCCAGGCCTTGGGATCCCGCATTAACGGGGTGAGATCACGGAAAAGGATGCCAGGCTTAGGAAAATCAGGCACATCCCTGACCAACGCCTTGAGCTGTTGATCCAGGGTGATACTCATGGCTGTGGCAACGGTGACAGGGGGTGACGGCTGCCCTGCCCTGCTGCCATCATCGCAGCCATCGCCCCCGCCCATTGACCGACTCCCCCGCCCGTCCACCCAGCAGACCCCTACCGCGCCGGGGCCTAGAACGCCTAGACCTGCTACTACTGGCGATTGAGGCCCTCGATCTCCATGGCAGCGAGGCCATGCTCTGGAGCTGTGAACAGTTGGGGCTCTCCGAGGCCTTCCCCGATCGGGTGGCCCTTTGGAAATCCCGCTGCCGTAATCCCCTACGCCGGGCCAGCCGCCGCGGTGAACTGTCGAGCCAAGAACAGCAGGGGCTGGTAATGCTGGTGTGCAACCTGGCCCAACGGCTTTACCCCATGGTGCGGCAGCTGCTTTCCAGCAGCGAACCTGAGCAAATCAACCGCCAACGGTGGGAGCTTTTCAACGGCCGCTATAGCGAACTGATCCAGGAACGGATGAACGACAAACGCGGCGCCATTCGCCTACTTATTGATGGAAGCGAAGCCGAAGGCCTGCGGCGGCAGGTGGTGCAAACCCTGCTGTTTTGTGCCGGGCCCGGTGGGCTACAACGGTTAGAGGCCAGCCTGATGGACGGCAGCCAATGACCAACTTCTCCCTTGGTGCCCTAGGCGGCTTAAGTGCGGCCAAATTGAAGCTGCACTTTGAAGAATCCAGCTGTCGGCTTGAACTAACTGGGCTGCCAGATGTGAGCGCTAGCCCCAGCGATGCCAGCAACGCCCCAGCTGGCCAGCCCTTGAGCATTCTCACCGGGTGGGAACTGAACCTGGGCCAACGGGCGGCCCTCCAGGGAAAACTGGAGCACCTCCAGGCCCTGGTGGCCGCCGTGCAGCCCTACGTGCGTCACCTGGTAAGCAACCACCCTTGCCCCCAGGGGGACCCCCACTCACCGGTGCGCCTGGAACCACGGGGCAGGGGCCATCGACTGCAACTACGCAGCAGTCAGGCAAATACCGAGCCCCTTGACCTACAGCTGGATGACGCTGAACTGGCGGACCTCACCCAGTGCCTCGATCAAATGCTGCAGGACCCCCGCTTGGGTATCAGCCTGCCCTTGGCCGCCCCCCGACCGCTGCGGCGGCGGGAGCAACCGCGCCGAAAAGGGGCTGCCACTGGCTGGGCGGCGCCGGCAGCCGCCCTGGGGGCGCTTTTGATCACCGCTGGACTGGCCATGGTGATCCCCCTGCCCGAACGCCAGCGGCCAGCGGCCAAACCCCCAGCCCCAACCACGAGCCAGCCATGACCACCCCCCCCAGCTGGAGTGACCTACGCCGCCACGTGACCCGCTTAGGGGCAGAGCTCGATGTGATCGTGCGCAGTGACCCGGAGGTGTGCGGGCTCAGCGGGGAAGACTTTCACCTCAGCCTGCACCACGGGGGCCAAGGGGATTGCACCGTACGCGGCTTGAGCCTGGTGGAATGCCCTAACAGCTTGGTGGTGGAAGAGTTTGTGCGCTGGATGATCCAGGTGGGTTATCTGGAACAGCCCCTAGAGAGTCACCCAGGGGATTGACCTCCCCCTGGGTATCGATAGGTTGCAGACCATGCGCCATCGCCCCGCCAAAATCCGGTCCCTCCGCAAGGCCCCGCGGCCTCCGGGGCGCTTGCAAGCACTATTCCTAGCTCTTGCTTGGGTGGCGGCCGGGGCTGGCCTGATGTTTGGCCTCTCCCAACTGCCCAATCGGCTAGACACCGTGCTTTTCTTCAGCACGGCCCTACGCAACATCACCATGGGGCTGCTGCAATTGGGGGCTGGCCTGCTGCAGTTGCTGGGCGCCCTGCTCCTCATCATTCTGGTGGCCACCAGCCTGGTGCTACTAACCGGTGGACTGCTGCGCCTGCTGCGGGTGTTCAGCCCTGGCAGCTTCGGACCGGATGGCCTCGCTTCCCGCTTCCGCCGCGGTCGCCATCGGCCCAGCGGCGACGAGCCCCCAGCAACTCCCCCCAGCTACCTGCTGGATCGCCACCTGTAAGCAGATTGGTCGTTACTGACCGATGGGCTCCCAGGCTGGGGCAAGGGGGGGAATTTCACTCTGCCTGGCGATAGCGCTTGGGGGCGAGCGAACGGCGGAACAACATCAGCTCCTCAAGGCTTACAAACCCATCAGCATTGCGATCGAAGCGGCCAAAGTGATCCCGAATGCCAGGCAGTAAAGAGGTCTCCTCCAGGCTCAGTAAACCATCGCCATTGCGATCAGCCACCCGAAAAACCTGAAGTAGCCGTTCCCCCAGGAAAGGCTCCCCCGCTGGGGCCACCTCCCGCAGTTCCACTTGGCCATCGCCATTGCGATCAAGGCTGCGCAGGCGCGGGTACCCCTGCAAATCCGCCGGTTGCAACTTGCCATCACCATCGCGATCCAAGCGATGGAACAGCTCCAGCAGGCGGCGCCGGTGGTCCTGCATGGCGGCTGGGTCCTGGGCGACGGCGGGGAGGGCCAAGGCCAGCAAAAGCAACAGCAGCGCGATGGGGCGACTCATCGTTTAACCCTATGGAAGCCCCCCGGTAAAACGGCCGGGCCGGGCCCACAACTGCAAAAAATCTGTGACGGAATCAGACTGATCCCGGGGCTGGTTTCCACCGGCCGGGACCCATACAGTCCGAGCATCCTCTGATTAAGCCCGGCCATGGCCAAGGCGCAGACCATCTGGGTGGTGGATGACGATCCGGAACTGCGGCAGCTGCTAAGCACCTACCTGAATGACCAGGGCTATGAGGTGCGAACCCTCAATGACGGCAAGCAGCTCACCGCCCGCCTCGAGTTCCAGCGGCCCGACCTGGTGGTGCTCGACCTGATGATGCCCGGCGACGACGGCCTCACCATCCTGCGAAGGCTGCGGGACAGCGGCGATGATCTGCCGGTGGTGATGCTCACCGCCCGGGGCGAAGCGGTGGATCGGATCATTGGCCTGGAGCAGGGGGCCGACGATTACCTAGCCAAACCCTTTATGCCCCGGGAGCTCACGGCACGCATTGAGGCGGTGCTGCGGCGCCGGGGCGCCATGCCAGCGGGCACCCCCCTGGCCGATGGGGCCCTGATCAACTTCGGCAACAACAGCCTCGACCTCTCCGCCCGCACCCTGGAACGGGATGGGGAAATGGTAGTGATTACCAGCGGTGAATTTGGCCTGCTGGCCGCCTTTGTGCAAAACCCGCACCGGCCCCTCTCCCGGGAGCGGCTGATTGAACTGGCCCGGGGGCCCAGCAGTGAAACCGACAGCCGCAGCATGGACGTGCAGGTGTCGCGGGTGCGCAAACTGATTGAGCCGGATCCCACCCGGCCCCGCTACCTGCAAACGGTGTGGGGCTATGGATACGTATTTGTACCGGATGGCACCCCCCGCACCAAGTAGCCCATGAGCCTCCCGTCCGGGGCCCTGCTGCTGCGGCTGGCCCTGTTTCTGCTATTGAGCTGGGGGGCAAGCCTCGGGGTGCTGCAGTTGTTGCTGGGCCAACGGCTGGACCGGGCCCAGATGGAACAGATGGGCCGGGATCTGGCCAGTGGCATTCGCCTCAGTGAGGTGGCCCTAGAACGCTTCCCGCCCTCGGAGGTGGCCCAGCTCAGTGGCCTACGGCTCAGCACCAACGCCCCAGCACCGGGCCCTGGCAAAAACTTTCCCCAGGAACGGGCCCAGGAACTGCGCTTAGAGCTGTGCAAACGGCTGCACCATTGCCCGGAGGTGGTGCCCACCAAACAGCCCAGCGATGGCGTTTGGGTGGAATTGCTTAGTCCGCTCGAAAAGGTGTGGTTATTTGCCCCCTTACCCAGCGACAACTGGTGGCCCCCTGATCCCCAGCTGGCCTCCCTCTCCCTGCTGAGCGGCAGTGTGGTGGCTGGGGGCCTCTTCCTGCTGCTGGAGGTGCAAAGGCCCCTCCAAAGGCTGGAGCGGGCCCTGGGGCGGGTGGGCCTGGAGGAAAGGCCGGCGCCCTTGCCCCAGGAGGGGGCCGTGGAGGTGCAACGGCTAAGCCGAAGGTTTAATTCGATGCTTAGCCGCCTGGAACGTAGCGAGGAGGAACGGGCAACGATGCTGGCCGGCATCGCCCATGACCTTAAGAGTCCAATCACCCGGCTGCGCCTGCGCCTGGCCATGGAATCCGGCAGCCCCCAGGCCCAGGCCGACCTGGATGCCCTGGAGCGGATCACCGGTCAGTTTCTGTTATTTGCCGGGGGCGGCCAGGCGGAACAACGAGTAAGGCTGCCATTACAAGACCTGATCGGTGAACTGGCGGCCCGTTACGACGGTCAACCGCTGGAACTAGACCTAGAAGCCATCGAAGCCCTGGTGCAACCGGTGGCCCTAGGCCGGGCCATCAGCAACCTGGTAGACAATGCCCTCACCTACGGGGAACCACCGGTGCTGATCAAACTGCAGCGCCAAGCCGGTGAGCTGAGCATTTGCATCCAAGACCAGGGGCCTGGCATCGCCAAGGGCCAAAGGGACCAGGCACTTATGCCCTTCCAGCGGCTTGATGCCTCCCGGGGGGGCAGCGGCCACTGCGGCCTGGGCCTTGCCATCGCCAGCCGGGTGGCCGAGGCCCATGGGGGCCGCCTGGAGTTGAAAGATTCGGACCGGGGGGGCTTCGGCGTTTACCTGCTGCTGCCAGAGGCAAGCTGATGGCGCCCCTGTTGCTGATTCTCCTGGCGGGGCTGCTGCTGCGCCTGGCCATTGCCGCCCTATTACCACCGGGCTACGACGAGGCCTATTACCTCTTCTACGGCCATCACCTGGCCCTTAGCTATTTCGACCACCCCGCCGCCGTGGGCATCTGGGCTTGGCTGGGCTTGCATTTGCCCTTCGGCAGCTTTGGCCTGCGGCTGCCCGGGGTACTGAGTTACACCCTGGCCTCGGCCCTGCTGGCCCTGGCCAGCCAACGGCAATTGGGCCGCGGCGCCGGCCTCTGGACAGCGGCCCTAACGGGCCTTTCGCCGCTGTTATTGGCCTGTGGCGGGGTGCTGTTGCTACCCGATGCGCCGCTGCTGTTGCTGCTCAGTGCCGTTATTTATGCCCTGGCATTTGATGCCCCCTGGGGACTGCTGGGCCTGCTGCTGGGGGGGCTCACCCTCTGCAAATACCAGGCCCTACCGCTGCTGGCCTGCTTGCTGTTCTGGGCCCTCAGCCAACCGCAACGGCGGCGGCGCCTCTGGGGCCCCGAGGGCTTTAAAGCCCTGGCGGCCTGGGCAATGGTTTCCAGTCCCCTCTGGATCTGGAATGCCCAAAACGGTTGGATTTCCTTTCTGTTCCATGGGGCCCGCACCAGCGGGGCCATGGGCTTCAACCCCAGCGGCCCGCCGCTGTTTCTACTCACCCAAATGCTGGCGCTCTTCCCCAGCATCGGCATCCTTTTACTGATTGGGGCTGGTCCCCATCGCCCGGATGGGGCCAGTGGCTTCCGGCTGCTGCTGCGCTGGCTAGCCCTGCCGCAACTGCTGTTGTTTTTGCTGCTGGCGGGGCGCATGCAGGTGCTGGTGAGTTGGCTGGTGCCGGTCTGGTGGCTGTTGCTGCCCTTGGCGGGCGAGCGGCTGGCGGCAGCCCAGGCCAGGGGAGCGCGCTGGCTGCCTGCCTGGGGCTGGTTCAGCATTGGCCTACCCCCAATCCTTTGCCTATTGGCCGCCAGCCATGTGCGCTTTGGATTTGCCAACCCGCTCTTACCGGTCAGCATCGATTCCTCCAGGGAACTAATCCCGCCTGAAAAACTGCGGGCGGCCCTCAAGGCCCAACCAAAACTCTGGAATGCCCTGGTCAAAACCCCATTGATCGTGGGCCGCCGCTATTACGAACCAGGCTTCCTGGCCCTGGCCCTGGGTTCAGATAGCAAAGCCGAATACACCACCTTCAGTAGCGATGCCAGGGGCTTTTTGTTTTGGCAACCACCCGATGGCTTTGCTGGCCGTTCGGGGGTGCTTTTTAGTTTGCGCAATCCAGAGCAAAAGGAAGAAACCAAAGACTGGATGAAACGGCTAGGGCCCCTACAACCACTGGGCACCGTGCGGCTGGAACGGGGGGGCACCGTGGCCCAGGAGCTGGACTTTTTTAGTTTCGCTCCTTTAGCCCAGCCCTGGGATCGCCGGCCCAGCGCAAATCAGCCCTAGGGCGCCACTCTTTAACCCCCCAAAGAAAACAGCAACCCACCACCGCCCACCAACAACAGCCCAATCCAGCCCAAGATTGAAGGGCGTTCATCCAGAAATAGAAAGGCCAGCAGGGCCACCACCAACAGGCTGAGTCGATCGACCGGCACCACCAAAGAAGCCTGGCCAGCTTTCAACGCCCGGAAATAACAAATCCAGGAAAGCCCGGTAGCTATCCCAGAAAAACCAAGAAACCACCAGGTGCGACCTGAAAGTTCAAAGGGGTTACTCCATTTCCCAGCAGCCACCAGGAGCAAGGGCAGAAACAGGGCAACGATGCCCGTGCGCACCAGGGTGGCCAAATCAGGATCCACATCCTCGAGGCCAGCCTTGGCAAGCACAGCTGTGATGCCCGCAAACACCGCTGAGCCAAGGGCCCACACAAACCAGAGCGGTAGCGGCCCCATATCAGCACTTCAAAGAACTTCCATCTTCCCCTGGGACCTCGCTGTTTTCCATGGGTAGCTACGCCAGCGATTGGGTTTGCTGCTGGCCATTGGCGACCGTGGTGTCAATGGCAATCAATTTATTAATCAAATCCCAATTTTGTTGAATGCTGAAAATGAACCTATTCCACTAAATCCATCCGCAGAAAGCCCTATCGGCCATCAGCAACAGCAGCCCATCGACCTGGGCCCGGCTGGATTCAGCGTCCCTCAAATAGATCGGCAATATCGGCGGAGCCGAATTGGTCAAAATCGTCAGGCACTTGGCAGTGGCCACGCAGAAGGCCGAGCCGCCTGGGTTGGGATTGACCTGCCGGGGGTTCGAGGGGGGTGACCCGCACCATGGGCTGGGGATCCAACCCCACCCACCCCTGGCCATATCTGCCGCAGGCCCAACCCGGATGGGGGTACAGGGCAACCTAATCCGTGCAGGAATGACACCCTGAAAACAGCGACAGGGAAAACCCTGAGGCGACCGGCGCTTAGGCGCCTCGGTAAAGGTGCCAAGGTTAACAACCAACAACGGGGCTACACCCTAGACGGCAAAATAATCTAATTCCTTTCAGAAAAGCAGGCGCCAACCAGAAGATATGCACCCGACAAAGTGAGAGCCTAGAGATACTAGTAAACATATAAAGTGAAATCTTGGGAACAAATAGCGACCAAACCCATGGCTCCAGTACCTGCCCCAACAATAAACCGTGCCCAGCACAGGTGCATATCAAAATGCTTAGGATCTAGAATCACATGAACCCAACCCAAGCCTCAGAATTAATCAGAAAAGTGTATTTGTCTGACGAGAAATAAACCAGCCGGAATCACCATGCCATCTAAATAGATCTCTTGGCCTGAATTCCAAGACCTCAACGGCTCCCTTCGCGGGCTTTCTTGGATCAGATTGAACGGAGGGGGCGGGATTCGAACCCGCGGAAGCTTTCACTTCGCTGGTTTTCAAGACCAGAGCCATCAACCACTCGACCACCCCTCCAATGCAGATACCCCGGGGGCAAACCTGCAGAAGCAAGTTTGGCACAGGGTATTGCCCAAAACCTAGCCCTGCTTGGCTAGGGGCAGCAGGCACTTGTCGGAATCGCAACCGGCAGGACCGGCCTCCTGCAACTCTCCACCGTCGTAGCGCTGCAGGGCCTCAAAGAAATCGCTGATACGGCGCCGCCCCAGCACCTCCTGCTGCAACCTTGCGTAGGTGGCCTCGTCTATGGGTTCAAAGGGCAGGCGCGGGAAGGTGGCATTGGCATCAAAACGGGCCAGCAAGGCCGCAGAGATGTAACCATCCCCCTGGGCGATCGCCTGGTAGATAGCTTCCGACAACTCAGCGATCTCGTTCTCGCGGAACTCGACGGTGGCGGAGGTGTTGTGGGCGGTGTAGTGGCGCTGCACCTGCATGTAGAAATCAAACTGGGCCATGGCGGAGAAGTTATTGATCTCCACCGCATCGGCGCCGGGAATACTGGCCCAGCTCACCTCGGTGGGAATTTCCACCAACCACTCGCTGCAACGGGGATCAAAGGGATCGTCGAGCAAACGCCCCTGCTCGTCTTTATCGGATTGGGAAGGCACGATCGCATAGCCGTAATCCAGGCAGGCCAGGGCCACTGGATCATTTTTGCGGAAGGTAATCCGACGGATGAAGCGCTGGGCCTTAGGGGGGTGCCAACCGGGGCTGGCACCGGTGAGCAGGCTCTTGGTGCCGGCGGGCTGCACGGTGGTGCAACGGTTGGGCCGCCGCAGGCCCTGGCGATCGCAGTATTCCCAAACGGCTTCATTCACAATCTGCTTCCAGCGACCCAGGAACTCGGCCTCCTGGGCCTTGAAGCTCAAACCCTGCTCCGTTTCCGGGCGGCCCGCCTCCCACCACTGCAACCAGGGGGTGCCAAAGGCATGCACAAAGAAGTCAAAAAGGCCGGTAAAGCTCACCCCCACGATGGGATCCCAGGCCCGGCTCTGGCGATAGCGCTCCACCTCAAAGCGATGGTTCAGCAAACAAGCCACCGATAGGCCAGCGGCCTTGAAGGCATCCTCCTGGCCCTGCAGGTCCGTGGGGTTGATCTGGTTGAGGTGCACCTCCGCCAGGTTGCAGTGGAAATCAGCGCCGAGAATTTCGCCACAGGGGTTGAGGCCATAGCGGCCCAGGCGATGCTCCAATTCGGCGGCGCCCAGCTCCGGATGGTTGAGCTGCAACCAGCGGCCGGCCTCTTCCCGGCCCTGGTCGCAATAGATCGCCTGGAATTCGCTGCGCAGTTCCGGGGTATTCAGCAGATCGGCATTGGAGCGGGCGATGGCCTCGGGGGCGAACTGAATCGCCCCCTCACCGGATTGAAACTGACGCTTCACCGCCTCCAGCACCACCTCGCGGCTAGGCCGCGTGTGGAATACCCGGGTGTGGTTTGCCATGCGCAGGGAATCACGCTCCGGATCAATGCGCCAGTTGCCCTCGGCATCCTGCTGCCAGAGATTGTCTTTGGCATTGGCGGCGGCACTGTCATCGGCGCAAAACTGACGCATGCCAGCACTGCGGCGAATGTTGCCGGCAACGATGGTTACGGCAGCCTCATCAATCAACAAACAGCACTCCACGGAGCTGAGTTGACGGCCCTGGGCCTTATTAAGTATTTGGGCCACCCGGCCATAGAGATCCTTCAATTTGACCGGATTGGCCATGCCACCAAAACCCTTGAGGGTTTCACCCACGGGCCGCACATCCGAGAGATCGATGCTGATGTCAATCGGACCGTTAAAGCCTTGATCGGAGCAGAGATTAAGCAGCAACTGGTAGCTGTCTACCCAGCCGCGGCGGGTGTCGCCCACCTTGATCGAGACCCGCTGGCCATCAATGCTGTGGCTGGTGTGCTCCTGGCGCTGGCCCGCCGGCGTGGCACCAATATCGCTAACAGGGCCAATCACAAGCTGATTGCGCACCGCCGGCAGGCGGCCAATCAGATGGGGTTCAATGATGGCGCCTGTGCCACAGCCCATCATGGCCAGGTCCATCATCAAGCCAAAGGCTTCCCAATCCACCAGGTTGGTGGAAGTGCAGTTGTAAGCCCCTGAGAAATTTTCTTGGCGGTTGATCCAGTCAGTGCCGCCAATCCAGAGCCAGCGCCCCGAGGGCAGCGACTGTTGCCGCCTCTGCATGCTGCGGATCAGTTCCACCTCCGCCTGGTTGAGGTTGCCCAGTTGACGCAGGCCTTCGAGGTTGCGCTCAGATACCTGATGCCAGCTTTCGCGGCCCTGGGCGGTTTTGCGGCTATAGGTGCGGTAAAAAACAGGATTTGCCGCCGGCGCCGTGGGCGGGAAATCAAGCTGGGGGGAGGCTTCGGCCGTTAACCCAAGCTCATCTGCACGGGGGGGAGCAATGGTCACGGAGCTGGATCACTAGGGGCTATAGAGCAAGGCTAACGCCACCTGTAGGGGCCGCAAGAGTGGTTGCACCCCATTGGCAGTGCCTCGGCTCAATATCCCAGCAGTCGCATGCGAAAGGCCACCAGCGCCTGGGCCTGCTCCGGCTCCCTGAGCAAAAAGGGATGGTCTGCCAACTCCAGCATCACCTGCTCCAGCTTCTGCTCGCGGCTGAACCCATGGCCGGGGTGCCGCTGGTCAAAGCCCTCCCAGGCTTCACTGAAGGCCATCCCCATGCCATCGGGGTTGTTGAACACAACCTGGTTAGCGGAGTCGGGATTTGGGCGGGGGCGGACCAAGGTAGGTAAAGGCTGCAGAAGCTCAAGCTAAAGGGATGGGAAGCTGGGGGATCACCCCTTATCCCCCCATGGTCGCCAGCACCGAAAACAGCCTCGGCAGCGAACTGGGCCAGGCCGTAGCCAAACGCCGTAATTTCGCAATTATTTCCCACCCTGACGCCGGTAAAACCACGCTCACCGAAAAACTGCTGCTCTATGGGGGGGCAATCCAGCAGGCCGGTGCCGTTAAGGCCCGCGGCGAGCAAAGGCGCGTCACCTCCGACTGGATGGAACTGGAAAAACAACGGGGCATCTCGATCACCTCCACCGTTTTGCAGTTTGACTACCAGGGCAACACAATCAACCTGTTAGATACCCCTGGCCACCAGGACTTTTCCGAGGACACCTACCGGACCCTGGCGGCAGCAGACAACGCGGTGATGCTGGAAGATGCCGCCAAGGGCCTCGAACCCCAGACCCGCAAGTTATTTGAAGTTTGCCGCATGCGGCAAATTCCGATCTTCACCTTCATCAACAAGATGGACCGCCCCGGGCGGGAACCCTTGGAGTTGCTTGATGAAATTGAAAAGGAACTGGGCCTCACCCCCTGGGCCGTGAACTGGCCGATCGGCAGTGGCGAGCGCTTCCGGGGGGTAATCGACCGCCGCAGCCATGAGGTGATGTTGTTTGAACGGGCCGAACGCGGGCGCCAAGCCGCTGAAAGGCGGCTCCAGGCCGATGATCCAGCCCTGGCTTCCCTGGTGGAACCGGAACTGTTGGCCCAGGCCCTTGAGGAACTGGAATTGCTGGAGGCAGCTGGGGCCGAGTTGGATCTGGAAATGGTCCATGCCGGTGAGCTCACCCCAGTGTTTTTTGGTAGCGCCATGACCAATTTCGGCGTGCGCCCCTTCCTAGATGCCTTTTTAGAATTAGCCCAAAAACCAATGGCCCGGCAGAGCAGCGGTGGCCCGATTGATCCCCTACGCCCAGAGTTCAGTGGCTTTGTATTTAAATTACAGGCAAATATGGATGCCCGTCACCGGGACAGGGTTGCCTTTGTAAGAGTATGTTCCGGCAAGTTTGAAAAAGACATGACCGTGCAACATGCCCGCAGCGGTCGGGCAATAAGGTTGTCACGGCCCCAGAAACTATTTGGCCAAGATCGCGAGGTGGTGGAAGAGGCCTATCCCGGTGATGTGATCGGCCTTAATAACCCTGGCATGTTTGCCATTGGAGACACCCTTTATATGGGCCCAAAGGTGGAATACGAAGGTATCCCCTGCTTTAGTCCTGAGATCTTTGCCTGGCTACGCAATCCAAACCCCTCCGCTTTCAAAAGTTTCCGTAAGGGGGTCAATGAGCTGCGGGAGGAGGGGGCCGTGCAGATTCTCTACGACACGGACCTCAGCAAACGCGATCCAATCCTGGCGGCCGTGGGCCAACTACAGCTGGAGGTGGTGCAGTACAGGCTGGAACATGAATACGGGGTACCCACCCGCCTAGAACCCCTGGGATTTTGTGTGGCCCGCTGGGTGAGTGGCGGTTGGCCAGCCCTGGAGAAACTCGGACGCATCTTTAATTGCAAAACCGTGCGAGATGCCTGGGATCGGCCGGTACTGCTATTCAAAAACGACTGGAACCTCAATCAACTGCGGGAGGATCACCCCGAGCTAGAGCTGGCGGCGGTGGCGCCAGTGGTGAGTGGCCTAGAGCCGATAAGCCTTTAAAAGCTGGCGGTTTTGGCCTTTTCGGCCCGGGGCCCGATACGCTGCCTATAAAGGGCCCATGGCCATGGCACAACAGGGCACCGTTCCCCCCGATCCCCAAAGCAGCGACCCCTACGAGCAGCTGGGCATCAGCCCCGAGGCCAGCTTTGAGATGGTGCAGCAGGCAAAACACGACCGCCTGGCCAGCCTTCAGGGGGACGACCTCAAGGGCCGGGCCCGCATTGAAGCCGCCTACGACAGCGTGCTGATGCAACGGCTTAAGGAGCGTCAACTGGGGCAACTCACCGGTGCCGCCGCCACCGCATCGAAGCGGGAGGCGGTGGTACCCAGCGCCGCCAAGGCCATTGCCCTGCCAAATCTGCCCCAACTACCGAATTTGCCCCGGCCCCAACTGGGCCAATTGAAGCTGCCGAGGCTGGCCCTAGCCGAGGGCAACAAGCTCTGGATCCCCCTAGGGGGCAGTGCGCTGGTGCTGGCCGCCCTATTGCTTACGGGTGGTCAGCCTGGCAGCGCCGAACTGCTGTTGGCCCTAGCCACCCTGCTCACGGTGCTGTGCTTACAACGGCGCAACGGCCGCTTCTTCCCGGCGGTGGGCTATGGATTTATATCCTTGGCCCTGGGCCTGCTGCTGGGCAGCCTGCTGGCCCCAGCCCTGGCCCCCCTGGGACTGGCCTTAGCCCCAGGGGTCCTAGCGGCATTCCCGGCCCTGCTGGTCCTGGCCCTAACAGCCCTATTCGTTGATTACTAAGGGCGGCACCGGAAGGGACGACCTGCGCCAGAGCTAGCAGGGGGAGACTGGCCTTTAAACGGGCCCTTACCACCAACCTGGCAAGCCAAGGGTTTAGCAACTCCGCCAGGGCGAACCATCCATCCAAAAACACCAAGAGCAGCTCCAAAAGCAGCCTTTGGGGGCTATCTGGGTTCAGCGTGCGGGCAGCCCCCGGTCCCGGGGTCCCGGCAGGAGCAGGGGTTCCAGCCCCACCGCTGGCGATCAAACTGGAGGGCTGCTCAGCAGTGATCCCAAATGGGGTGGGAGGGTGCACCCGCCAATAAAGCTGCTTACTACGCCGCCTAGCCCGCTCAGAAAGGGTCGGATTCATTGGGGCCAGACCAAAACCTTAACCTCATTCTCCCAGCTCCCTAGCTGGGCTGCGGCTGGAGCCAGAGATTTGTTCACGGCAGCTGGGGCGGTGGCGGTGGCCTGGGGCGGGGGCGGGGGCGGTGGCGGCCCAGGGAAACCAGAAAGGCCAAAGGTAAATATTAATTAACAATACCTGGGATTCCCAGGGGAAGTGCTTTTTACGAGGCTTGGCAGCTGCTAGAGGAAAATTATCCGCATTGACTGCAAGCTTCTGTCCACGGCTGATGGGTAATCCTGCCCAGTAAGGTTTGATGCTTGTCTCGTTACTGGCTGCCAGCCATGGCTGCCAACCCCTATGACCGCCACTGTGCCAGCCAGCGAAAAGCTAAACATCCTTGTGGCGGATGACGAGGCCAGCATTAGGCAGATATTACAAACACGATTGTCGCTGCTGGGCTACCAGGTAACAGCAGCAGCTGACGGAGAAGAGGCCCTAGAAGCATTTGGAAAGATACAACCAGATCTGGTAATTCTTGATGTGATGATGCCTAAGCTTGATGGCATGAGCGTTTGCCAACAGCTGCGTACTCATTCAGACGTACCGATCATCATGCTCACGGCGGTGAGTGAAATAGCTAACCGGGTTACAGCTCTAGAGCTGGGGGCCGATGACTACCTGGTAAAACCCTTTAGCCCTAAGGAACTGGAGGCGAGAATCCGCTGCGTATTGCGCAGGTCCCAAAGGCCCCAGGGACCCGATGGCGTAATCCAAACCACTACGGTGATCGAAGTGGCAGGCTTAAAGGTAGATATCAATAAACGTCAGGTTTTCAAGGAGGAAGAGCGGGTACGCCTAACCGGGATGGAATTCAGCATGCTGGAACTATTGCTGAGCCGCCCTGGCCAACCATTCAGTCGCAATGAGATCCTTCAAAAGGTCTGGGGATACACCCCTGAACGCCACTCAGACACCCGGGTGGTAGATGTGCACATCTCCCGACTGCGCGGAAAACTTGGTGATGACCCGGAAAATCCAGAGTTGATCATGACCGCCAGGGGCACTGGATATATGTTCAGACGAATCTCAGCTAGCCCCGAGGGCTAATAGCTGGGCTGAATCAACAGCACCTAGCAACAAAAAAGTGCTGCAATCTGCGGCGGATCAAAGCCATGATTGCTGCCGCCGGTGGCGGGTGTGCGACTTGAATCCTTCCTAAGCTTTAGATGTAAACAAGTAGCCTCAACATCGCCAAGCCCTCCATTTACCTGGAAAATCTAGAAACAGCATACCAAAAGCTGGATCAAGAGGCATCGAATAACTACACACTCCATCATGGCTGAAGGCAAAGACGTGAGAAGCAGCGTTTATTCAGTCAAGAACCAATGAGAATCGCCCAGATAGCACCATTGCTTGAAAGTGTACCCCCTGCAAGATACGGAGGCACCGAAAGATGTGTTTATTATTTAACAGAAAGCCTCGTAAAAAGGGGGCATAATGTTGTTTTATTTGCCAGTGGCGACTCTCAAACCACTGCTGAGCTTTGCCCTTGCGCTCCGCGATCACTACGCCCATTAGGGCTAACAACTGATGCTGATATTTATACCGCAATACAGTTAGACCGCATAATGGAGCAGATAGATCGATTCGATATATTGCACTTTCATCTGGGCCATTCCCATTTCCCCATGGCCAAGCAGCTACCAATCCCCCATGTAAGCACAATGCATGGGCCGGTAACAGGAAATAATCACAAACAACTACTTAAACAATTTCCCAAGATCCCCCTGATTTCCATATCCAATTCCCAACGCCAACCCTGCCCAGAAGCCAACTGGCTTAAAACAATTCACCATGGATTACCGAAGAATCTCTACCAATTTGACCCAGCCACCAGCTGCAACAAATACCTGGCATTCATAGGTAGAATTTCACCGGAAAAGGGGATCGATCGGGCGATTACAATTGCCAGCCGGGCTGGCTTACCACTAAAAATAGCAGCCAAGATAGATCAAACTGATCAAACATACTACCAGGATCACATAGCCCCAATGATTGAATCAAATACTGGGATTGAATTCATTGGTGAAATCGATGACCAAGGAAAACAAGAGTTGTTAAGCCAGGCATTAGCACTTTTATTCCCAGTGGACTGGCCTGAACCATTTGGTCTTGTGATGATTGAAGCAAATGCCTGTGGAACTCCAGTTATCGCCTGGAACAATGGATCCATCCCTGAAGTTATTACCAATGGACTCAATGGCTATATAGTTGAGTCCATTGACGAAGCAATTTCAGTAATCGACAAAATTACAAAAATCGATCGCTTGCAAATTCGTAAAAACTTTGAATCAAAATTTTGTGCAGACAAAGAGGCGGAAGAATACGAGAGCGTATATCGTCTTCTTATCCAAAAGCATGATTACAAACGCAATATCATAATGCAGCTAAATCATGCCGCATGACACAATACCGCCATTTGTATTGAAAAATGGCGAAACATTTGCCATGCTTGACTCCCGGGGCGAAGTATGCCAGGAGATACACCCTGATTCGGGAATTTTCCACAGGGGATGCAGGCACATCAGCAGACTTCAACTACTTATTTACGGTGAAGCTGGAGCGGTACTAAGCTCCACCCAAAGGGGTGAGATTAATCTACACGTTAGCCATCTAACCAATGCCAGCAGCAGCCATGGACCAGACCAAGGTATAATACATATTGAACGCAGCACAACACTCACTCCAAAAGCATGCCTGCAGGAGCTAAAGTTCACAAGCTATGCCGGCGAAAAACTAACAATACCTCTACTTTTTAGTGTTGATGCAGATTTTAAAGATATTTTTGAATTGCGTGGCTTCAAACGATTAGCCAGGGGCAAAACTGTTCATCACAATGACACAGACGGCCTGCGCATAATATATTACGGCCTGGATCGAGTAACACGTCAAACAACACTAAGCCTAGATGCCAGAACAGAAACAGAAAGCGACACTCAACTATCGCTACAACTAGATTTAATACCTCGCAAAACAAAAATCCTCTATATATCCCTTGATTTTGATATTGAAAATAAGCAACTAGCCAGTGGCCAACAATTCAACAATGCGATAAAATCATCCATAGACAATACTCACTCAGCCAAAGCCCTTTCGGCACAAATAAATAGCGATAATTCAGACTTTAACAACTGGCTTGCCAGATCATATTCAGATATTAATTTACTATCTACGCCAATCACCCATGGGATATATCCCTATGCAGGGTTGCCTTGGTTTAGCTGCCCTTTTGGCAGGGATGGCTTGATAACAGCAAGGCAAATGCTAATGGTGGAACCAAGGCTAGCAAGGGGTGTACTTGGCTATCTTGCTGAACACCAGGCCCAACATAGAGACACAATAAATGATGCCGAACCTGGAAAAATCTTGCATGAAGCACGGCTCGGTGAGATGGCCGCCCTAGGGGAAGTGCCGTTTGCAAATTATTATGGAACAGTAGATGCAACCCCTCTATTCATAATGCTTGCCGGTGAATACCTAGGCCGCACTGATGACCTAAACTTCATCACTTATATATTACCCGCGCTGGAACTCGCCCATGACTGGATGAACCATTCAATTGCTAATAGTCCTGATGGTTTTCTTCGCTACAATTCCAATACAAAAGGTGGCCTAAGAAATCAAGGATGGAAAGACTCAGAGGATGCAATTCATCACTCAAATGGTACACTTGCAGGCGTCTCAATTGCACTATGCGAGGTTCAAGCATATGTTTATGGGGCTAGACGTTCCCTGGCCCTAATCTACAAAAAATTAGGACTACTTGAAAAAGCAGATAAGTGCCTGGGGGAAGCAGAGGCCTTTAAGCAATACTTTAATCACTATTTTTGGTCTGATTTGTTAGACTCATACGTGATGGCAATAGATGCTAATGGCCAAACATGTGCCGTGCGAAGTTCAAATTCAGGCCATTGCCTTTGGACAGGTATCGCCACTACAAAAGCCGCATCTAGTATCTCAAAACAATTACTTGCACCCCACAGTTTTAGTGGCTGGGGGATTCGCACCCTTGATGACCGTGAAGTGCGATATAACCCGATGAGTTACCACAATGGCTCCGTTTGGCCCCACGACAATTCATTGATTGGCCTAGGCCTAGCACGCTATGGCTATCGCTTGGAAACCATGGGTATTATGGCTGGCTTGTTTGATACGGCCCGGGCGATGCCTTTATATCGCCTACCTGAATTATTTTGTGGCTTTCCCCGCCAAGAAGGAGAGGAACCCACCCATTACCCCGTAGCCTGTAGACCCCAGGCTTGGGCCAGTGGCTCAGTTTTTGCCCTAGTGGAAGCAATCATAGGACTTAGCATGGGCAGTAATTCTGAAACAGGTCGTATTTGGGTGCAACTTAATAAGCCATTACTGCCCATTGGCGTAAATTCCTTAGACATTTCAGGGCTTATGTACGGGGATGAACAAGTTGATCTACACCTAAGCCAAGGGAGCGAAGATGTGTCAGTAAATGTTAAATACAGATCTAGCAGGGTAGATATTCAGATCACTAAATAACTCAAGCCAAACTCGATAATTACTTGATTTTCGCAGCATATTAACGGCACATATGCCTAAAATAGTTTCCAGGAATGGATTCCGCTAATTAAGCGCCTAAAACTGTATATAAATCTCCAGTATTCTTGACTTCCCATGCATGTCCTGCTGGTTTATCCTCGTTTTCCAAAAACCTTTTGGAGCTTTAACCGAGCCCTAGAACTGGTGGGCAAGCAAGTGTTGATGCCCCCCCTAGGGCTCATCACAGTGGCAGCATTATTGCCCAAGGAATGGTCACTAAAATTAATTGACACTAACATTCGGGCTGTTAGCAGTGCCGAATGGAGCTGGGCTGATCTAGTAATTTTCTCGGCCATGCTGGTGCAAAAGCGTGATCTGGCCGACCAAATCCAAATGGCCAAGGATAGGGGTCTTTCGGTGGCAGTGGGGGGGCCATTTGCCAGCTCTAGTCCAAACGCTAGGGAGCTAAAAGCTGCGGATTTCTTGGTTCTTGATGAGGGTGAAATAACTATTCCAGCTTTCCTCAAGGCCCTTGAACAGGGGGCAACCCAGGGGCGTTTTTCTGCAGAGAATGAAAAACCAGATATTAGTTTTTCCCCTGTGCCCAGATTTGACCTGCTCGAGCGCGCCGCCTATGACATTATGCCTTTGCAATTTTCACGCGGCTGTCCGTTCCAATGTGAATTCTGCGATATTATTGTGCTCTATGGTCGCAAACCCCGAACAAAAACCCCAGATCAACTAATTAAGGAACTTGACTACTTATATGAGCTGGGCTGGCGGGGAGGAGTATTTCTGGTAGATGACAATTTTATTGGCAATAAACGCAATGTAAAACTATTACTTCCAGCCCTGCTCAGTTGGCAGCAACTGCATGGATTTCCCTTTGCCTTCACCACTGAGGCATCTGTGGATCTCGCCAATGATGAGCCACTAATGCAGGTGATGGCGGCTGCTCGCTTTGATCGCGTTTTCCTTGGCATTGAGACCCCAGATAGCAATAGCCTTATGGAGGCAGGAAAACTACAAAATACTAGAAATTGTTTGGCGGAGGCGGTCGATACGATCACAGGCCATGGCTTGCAGGTGATGGCCGGATTCATCCTTGGTTTTGATGCTGAAAAAACCGGGGCCGGCCAACGGATTGTGGACTTCGTGACCAAAACAGGTATTCCGGTGGCGATGCTTGGAATTCTTCAGGCATTGCCTAATACAGCCCTTTGGCATCGCCTCCAACGGGAAGGCCGCCTACTTGAATCCCCAGACAGCTTTGATGAGGGGATCCAAACCCATTTGCTTAATTTCACACCCACCCGGCCCATGGCGGAAATTGCTGGCGAATTTGTGGGGGCCTTCTCCCAGCTCTATGAACCGCGGGCCTATCTGGAGAGGATCTATGCCTATTGCCAGAAATTAGGAGTACCCCGCTGGCAACAGGAAGGAAAAATCACAAATCTGCTCCCACCGCTGGCTGCGCTCAATCCCATTGCAATCAAAGGAATCCTTACGATTCTTTGGCGCCAGGGGCTGCGCCGGGAAAGCCGTTGGCTATTTTGGCGGCAACTAAGTTCAATGATATTTAGCCAACCACAAAGAATCAAAGACTACTTCTGGATGTTGCTACTTGATGAACACTTCCTTGATTATCAGAGTGTAATAACCGAGCAAATTAATGGGCAATTGCCCCAGCTCAGCAAAAGCCCTGTGGCTGCTAGCTAGCCCGCCACAGGCTCCAGCTCTGCAATCAAGCTTCGCAACTCATCGGCCTCCACCTGATAAACCTCATTACAGAAGTGACAGGTGAGCTCAGCGCTGCCTTCGGTTTCCAGCATTTCCGTGAGTTCGTCACGGCCCAATAACTTCAGGGCCCCCAGGCTGCGGCGCCTGGTGCAGGGGCAGTGGAAACTCACCGGCTGCTGGGCTTCCTCCCCCTCGGGGTCTAGGTCTGGAAAGATCTCCCGCAGCAATTCCCGCAAGTTGGCCTTATGGGTTTGCAGCAGGGAGCTGAAATTTGTGATCTCACTGCAGCGGGCCTCCAATAAGGCCACCAGGGCTGGCTCCCGGGCCGCCTTGGGCAGCACCTGCACCAACACCCCACCGCTGCTGCGGATCCCTGTGCTGTCGATGGTTTCCCCCACGAACACCGCTGAGGGGGTTTGCTCCGAATGAACCAGGTAGGAGGCCACATCTTCACCGATACAGCCACTCACCAACTCCACGGTGCTGCTGTAGGGCGGGCCATTGCCGTCATCCCGCACCACGTGCAGATAGCCGGTTCCCACCGCCTGGCTGAAATCAAATTGGGGCGGGTCCCCCACCAGGTCCAACTCGAGGCCGGGGTTACCCAGCTGGCCCCGCACGGTGCCATCTCTGCCCGCATCCACGGTTAAACCACGCAGGGGACCATCCGCCTGGATGCGCAGGTTGACGCGGCCATGGGCCACCTTCATCGAACTGGCCAACAGCAAACCTGCTGCCATCGAGCGCCCCAACAGGGCGGTGGTGAGATACGACAGGCCATGGCGCCGCCTGGCATAACGGGCCGTGACCGTGGTGTTTACCGCCACCAGGCGAATGCCACCAGCTGCGGCGGTGGCCCTTACTAACTGATCAGCCATCGCTCAACTGGGCCTCGTTGAATGCTACGCAGTGGCCCTGCTCCAGGCGCCAGCGTTGCTGAATCAAACCCTCGAAGCACTCCGGTTCGTGGGTTACCACCAGCAGCAAGCGATCGCGGCTGATGGGCCCCAATAACTCGAGCAATTCCCGCCGCACCGACCAATCGAGGCCGGCGGTGGGTTCATCCAGCAGCAGGATTGGCGGATCCCTAAGCAACTGCACCGCCAGGGCCAGGCGCCGCTGCTGGCCACCGCTGAGCCGTTCGGGGGCCTGCTGGAACGAAAGCCCCGCCAGGCCCACCTGGGCCAGGGCCGCTGCCGCCCGTTCCGAGGGGAGCCGCCGGTGGCCCAGCCGCAGTTCCTGGCCAACGCTGAGGCCCAAAAAATGGCGCTCGGGAAACTGAAACACCAGGCCGGTGAGCCAGCGGCGTTCCTGCACCGTGGTGGGTTTCCCCTGCCAAAGGATCTGGCCCTGGGTGGGACTGGCCAACCCGGCCATGATCTCCAGCAGGGTGCTCTTGCCACTGCCACTGCGGCCGGCCACCAGGGCTGGTTCCCCCAGCCGCAGGCGTAGGTTGAGGCCCCGCAGCAACGGTTGCGCCGCCGCCGCTGGGTGATAAAAAATCTGCTCCAGTTCCAGCACGCGCTTGGCCCAACCCCCCACTGGCGCCTAGCTTGACGCCATGCAGGTGCACTTCCGCGAATTCGACCCCTTCGACTGTTGGTTCTGGCTGCGCTTTCCCCATGTGCCAGGCCAGGGGGAACGCCAGTACGTGGAAGAAACCTTCAACAGCTGGTATTTCCTCGGTCGGCTCGGGGCCTTCAATGCCGAAAACCTTCAGGTGCATGAGGAGGGGGCCGATGTGACCTGGATGGCCTACGACAACGAAGACGCCGAAAACTCCATGCTCGCCCTAATGCACAACATGGGCGAGATGGAATATCAAGAGGAATGGGGTCGCATCTGGCTCGACCTGGGCACCAGTGATGGGGTAGCCATCGACATCCTGATCAATTCCCTGCGCTGCCTAGACCGGGATCTGGTGCAAATCGAGGAACTGCGGGTGGGGGGCATCAACGAAGACTGGCCGGCGGATGCCAATGAAGACCGGATATTTGAGGACTAAGGGCCATCGCCGAACTGCGCCGCTTGCTAATCGCCCCCCAACGGTTGGCGCGGCCGGGGCAACCATTGAAGCTAAGTAAGGAAGAACAGCACTACCTGCGGCGGGTGTTGCGCCTGCGGCCCGGCGATGGCTTTGCCATCGGCGATGGCCAGGGGCAGCTCTGGCAGGGGCAGCTGGGGGCCGAGGGCCAAGCCTTGCAAGGGCCGCTGCTGGAGCAGCAGCCCCCCCCCCAGCCGCGGCTGGTGTTATTAGCTGGGCTAATGCGCCGCGAACTGGAACCGATGCTGCGCATGGCCACCGAACTGGGCCTGGATCGCTTCGTGCCGCTGCGGGCCGAACGCAGCCTGCCGGACCCCGGCGACCAGCGCCAGGACCGCTGGCAAACCCTGGTGAAGGAAGCCTGTGAACAATGTGAAAGGCTCTGGCAACCCCAACTGGAAGCCGTAGTTAGCGGCAGTGAAGCGCTCGCCCGGCCCAGGGGGCGAGGGGAGCGCCGCTGGATTGCCGTTACCCGGGAAGCGGGGGTGCCCAGCCTGCTGGAGCAATTAAAAGGGCTTCAGCACACCAGCCCCGGGGAAACTGGCGACTGGCAGCTGGCCTGCGGACCGGAGGGGGGCTGGTCGCCCATGGAACGGGAAATTGCCGCAGCGGCCGGCTGGCAGCCGGTGAGCCTGGGGCCCACCATCCTGCGGGCAGCTACGGCGGCATTGGTGGGGGTAACCCTGATGCAGCAGCAGCGCTCAGCCGCGGCCGAGGCCCTTGGCGATCGCCTTGAACTCAGCGAGGGCCGCCCCGGGCCGGCGGCGGCGGCGGGGTAGGGCGGCGGAGGGCTGCAGCAGCTCAGCGGCGAAGGTAATAGGGGCGCTGGGCTTGGCCTGGGCCTGGATTTGCGCCTGCTCAGCCGCCAGTAATTCGGCGGTGGTTAGCTGGCGCTCCAAGGGGGCAGAGGCCGCCCCAGGGGCGCCCGGGGTAGGCACCGCCAGCGCTGCTGGGGCCACTGCAGCGATTTTTATTTCAGCGATTTTGGTTTGAACGGTTGGTTCTTCAACGGTTTCGCTGGCCCGCACTGGCGCCACTACCACCGCCTGGCTGGGGCCCTTCGACAGCTCCAGGAAGGGCTTGCTCTTAGCGCCAAACAGCTTGTTGAACACCATGGGGAAGGTCCAGCCGACCTCGATTATCAGGGCTGGGGCCCCGCCAGGCCCTGATCCGTTGGGCAGTGCAACATCGCAGAGGGCAACATCGGAGTGGGCAGCTGCGGAGCGGACAAGAGAGTCGCCCCCTCTACCCAGGGGTACAAATCCGCCCGGGCCGCTGGGCTGGCAGGGGCTAGGCCCCCGAGGCTGCCCAGCAGCTGCCGCAGGGTGAGGGCATCGGCCCCCTGGCTTCGCCACCGCCGCTGGCAATCCAGCCGCAACTGCTGGGCCGAACAACCGCCCCGGCGGCGCAGGTGCGTTGCCCAGCGTTGCCCCAGCCCCTGGCCGCCCCGGCCCCATTGCTGCGGCCATAGGGGCTCACCCCCAGGGCCCCGATGGCGATCCCAAAGCTCCACCAAGCTCTCTGGCAGCGGTAACCGCCGTTGCTGGCCAGGGCGACAAGGGCGCTCCAGCCCGGCAAAACTCCAAGGGCGAATCCAAAGGGCTGGTTTTCCCTCCCAGAGGCCCCAGTCGAGGGGCCGCAGGCCCGCCGCTTCACTGGCCCGCAACCCCAGCAGCCTCACCAGCAGATAAACGGGGTCCCCAGCCCAATTCCGGTCGAGCTGGGCCAGCAGCTGGGGATCAAGGCCTGGCGGCGGCAGGGCACTGAGCGCCAGGGGGGGCAGCAAAGCGAAAGGGTTCTGCTCCACCCCCCCCTGGCGGCAGGCCTCCCCATAGAAAGAGCGGATCAAACTGAGGCGCCGCTGGGCTGTGCTGAAGCTGGCCGTGGCAAACAGATGGTTACGCCACCGCCAGGCGGCCCCCTCACTTACCGCCGCCGGCAACGACACTTCGCTGAAACTGAGCAGCCGCTGCAATTCCCGCTGCCAGGCCCGGCCACTGCTGGCGGCGCCGCTGCCCTGCTGCTGCCGTTGGGCCACCCAGCCCGCCACGGTGCTGGGCCAGCGCTGGGGGGGGGACGTTGGATTTTGCAGGCCTGGCAGTTTCAACTGCGCACAGAAAGCCTCCCGGGCCAGCAGAAAGCGCTCCCCGGTGAGCACCAGGCCGCGGCTGCGAAAGCCATTAACTAGCAACTCGGCCAGGTCTGCCTCGTTGGGCAGTTCGGCAAGGGCCAGCGGGCCCCGTTGCCGTTGCCAATCGCGGGCACAGTCGCAGGCCACCAGGCGCACCTCGCGGCTGCGCAGGGTGAGCACGCCACTGCTCAAGGCCAACAGCCGCTGAACCTCCTCCTGCACTTCGCCATAGCGGCGCTCGGCCTCGGGGCGCTCCAGGGAAAGGAACCGTCGAACCCGCCCGCGGCCCAGGCTGCGCCGCAGGGGCTTAGGCACGGCCCGGTCATACCACCAACCCGCCGGAGGCCCCTCCAACCGCTGCAGATATCGATAAGAACCCGCCTCTAACACCCGCCCTACGATCCAGCCCTTTGTTTACCTGCCCTTAACTAAAGCACAATCTTTCTTTTGGTGGACGGGCGGGTCAGACCGGATCGGCCCCTGGGCTGATCCGGTCAATCACCCAGTTGGCGTTGATGGTGAGCACCGCCAGGTCGTCCTCCCGCAAGACCTGCAAAAAAGATGGCTCCCCCGTGCGGGCGCCGCCTTCGCAAAACAGCACCTGGGCGAGATAGGGCTCCAGCCGCGGCGGCGCCACCGCCACCACATCCCCCACCTGCACCAGCAGAAACACTTCCATTCAGCCAGCACCCATAAAAAATAAGTACACATGTATTAGCATGCTTGGCTTTTATTGGCGAGAATGGCCACTGCCCGAGGCGAGCACCCATGGATCCAGGGCTATTAACGGGGGGCCTGGCAACCGCAGGGCTCCCAGGCCGCTGGCTTTTAAGTGCGGCCCTCAATGCACTGCTGATCGCACCGCTGCGCCCATTGCCCATACTTACGCGCGCCGGCTGGCTCCATGCCTGGATCCTCGGCACCCTGCTGGGGGCCTGCCTCGGTTGGCGCGGTTGGCTGGCGGTGGTGCTTTACCTGGCCCTGGGTTCCGTTGTGACAAAACTGGGCTTTGCCCACAAGCAGGCCCTGGGCATCGCCGAGGGCCGGGGCGGCCGCCGCGGCCCAGAAAATGTGTGGGGTTCGGCCGCCACCGGCGCCCTGCTGGCCCTGGCCTACCCCTGGCCGGGGGCGCCAAAGGCCCTGCTTTTGCTGGGCTTTGTCGCCAGCTTTGCCGCCAAGCTCGGCGACACCATGGGCAGTGAAATCGGCAAGCGCTGGGGCCGCCACACGGTGGGCATCACAAGCCTGCGGCCGGTGCCGCCCGGCACCGATGGGGCCGTGAGCCTGGAGGGCACCCTGGCCAGCCTGGGGGGCGCCGTGCTGTTTGGGGCAATTGCCACGGCCCTGGGGCTCATCCCCCTGGCCCAACTGGCTGGGCTGAGCCTGGTGGCCTGGGGGGCCACCCTGCTGGAGAGCCTGGTGGGGGCAGAACTGCAACCGCGGCTCCCCTGGCTGAGCAACGAAGCCGTTAATGGCCTGATGACCCTCATGGCTGCAGCGCTGGCCATGGTTCTGCTGGGCTGAGCTGCTGCCGCAGCAGGGCACAGAGCTGGCGCAACCGCCGCGACACCTGGCAGGGGCTCCACTGCAGCTCCTGGGCCAACTGCCGCTGGGGTCGCCCCTCCAGCAAACAATCCCGCAGCAGCCGTTGATCCACCGGGGCCAATTGCTGCACATGCTCCTCCAACTCCTGCCAGAGCAAGCGTTGCTCCGGCCCAGGGCGCTGGTCCACCAGCTGCTGTTGCAGGCTTTCGCCCTCTTCCCCCTGGCCAGCACCGCCATCCAGGCTGGAAAATTGCAGGGCCCGATGCAGCTCCTGGGCCTGTTGAATCCGGGCGGCATTGCACCCCAGGCGAAGGCCCAGGGCCTCCCTGGTAAGCGGAGGCAACCCCCCATGCTGCCTAGCCTGCTGCAGCTGCTCGCATTTGGCATGGAGCTCGCGCAGGCGCCAAGAGCAGCGCACAATGCTGTGGCGGTCCCGCAGGTAGTGCTTCATCTGCCCCTGGATAAAGGGCACGGCATAGGTGCTGAAGGCATGGCCCTGCTGGGGGTCAAAACCCTCCACCGCCTTGATCAAGCCCAAGCTGCCGATCTGCACTAAATCATCAAAAGACAAGGTGCAGTGCTGGGTGAAGCGCTGGGCCTGCTGGCGCACCAGGTTGAGGTGCAATTCCACCAGCCGGTTGCGCAGCCTTAGGCAACGGCTGCGCTGGTATTCACCGTGGAGGGCCAAGCAGCGGGAACGATCAAACGAACGGCCAGCCCCGCGGGGCGCCGGCAGCGAATGGGCCATGACAGAAGCAAAACCGGGAACCTTTTCAAGCTCTCCGGAACTCCGCGGTTCCACCAGCTCCTGGGGGAGGGGAAGCGTCCCCCCCTTTGGGGGGGCTAAGCAGCGGTGGCGGCTGGTAAGGAAGCAAGAAAACGGCCCAGCCGGGCAAGGCCGTCGTCGATGGTGGCACTGCTAACGGCGCAGGAAAGGCGCACACAACGGTCGTCGCCAAAGGCTCCACCCGGCACCAGGGCCAGCCCCTCCTGCTCCAATACTTGGTCACAAAATTGCATCGAACCAAGGCCGTAGGCACTCACATCCGGAAAGGCATAGAACGCCCCATTGGGGGGCACCAGCTGTAGGCCCGGCAACTGCTGCAAGCCGAGGGTGAGCCGTTGCCGGCGGGCGGAAAAACTGGCCGCCATGGTGGTTACACAGTCCATGGATCCCTCCAGGGCCGCCAGGGCCCCGAACTGGGCAAAGGTGCACACATTGCTGGTGCTTTGGCTCTGCAGGGCAATGGCCGCCTTAACCACCGCCTGGGGGCCCACCAGATAACCAATGCGCCAACCGGTCATCGCCCAACCCTTGGCAAAGCCATTCACCACAAACAAACGCTCGGCCAGGTCGGGGGCCAGGGCCGCCAGGCTGTGGTGTTGGTGACCTGGGGCCAGCAGGTGTTCGTAGATCTCATCGCAAACCACCGCCAACTGGGGATGGCGCCGCAACAGCTCCGCCAGCGCCTCCAGCTCCTGGCGGGATAACACCACCCCGGTGGGGTTAGAGGGGGTGTTAAGCACCAACAGGCGGCTGCGGGGGCTGATCAAGGCCCCTAGGGCCTCGAGGTCGAGCCGGAAACCTGTGGCAGCGGAGCTGGGCAGCACCCGCACCGTGGCCCCGGCCAAGCGGGCCATTTCCGGATAGCTAAGCCAATAGGGGGCCGGCAACAGCAGCTCATCCCCCGGATCCAGCAGCACCTGGAAGAGGTTGTAAAGGGCCTGCTTGCCACCGTTGGTAACCAGCACCTGGTTGGCGTTCACCGCCATGGCGTTTTGCCGCTGGAGTTTGGCGGCAATCGCCTCGCGCAACTGGGGCTCGCCGGCAGCGGGGCCATAGCGGGTGGCCCCCGCCCCTAGGGCGCGGATCGCCCCCTCGCGAATGAACTCGGGCGTATCAAAATCTGGCTCACCGGCACTGAGGCTGCAGATGTCCTGCCCCTCCGCCTGGAGTTGTTTGGCCTTGGCGGCAATGGCCAGGGTCAGGGAGGGTTGCAGGGCCGCCGCTCGGGCCGAAAGCTTCATTGCACAAATGGGGCCAGCCCAACGGCCGCCGCGACTAAATCCAGAGTGACCAGTGTGCATGAGCGCTACAGCGGCCTGGAGCGCCTTGATACAGAACTGGCAATGGCTTCTGCCTGCCCCCCCTAGGCTCCGGCCATGCAGCGTTGGACCGAACTCACCAGTGCCTGCGGCCAGTGCCAGCGCTGCGACCTGGCCCGGGGCCGCCAACGGGTGGTGGTGGGGCGGGGTAACCCCAAGGCACCGCTGCTTTTACTCGGTGAGGCCCCTGGCCAAAAAGAGGATGAGCAGGGGCTGCCCTTTGTGGGTCGCTCCGGCCAACTGCTGGACCGCCTGCTGGAGCAGGCGGGCTTCAACCCCCACCACGACCTCTACATCTGCAATGTGGTGAAGTGCCGTCCCCCGGGGAACCGCAAACCCACACGGGAGGAAAGCCAGCAATGCCGCCCCTGGCTGGATCAGCAAATCCAACTGGTTAATCCCCGGGTGATCGTGCTGGCAGGGGCTACGGCCATGGAAGCTTTGCTGGGCAAACAACAGGGGATAAGCAAGGGGCGGGGCCAATGGCAAAGCTGGGATCAGCGCTGGCTAATGCCGGTGTTTCATCCCTCTTACCTGTTGCGTTTCGGTTCGGAAGCTGAACAATCACCCCGCTGGTTCACCCGCCAGGATCTGATCAAGGCCCGGGAGCGGGCCCTTGCACCACCCCCCGGGCCCGTACCGCCGCCAGCGCCATGACCGCCAGCCAGCCACGGCCCCAACCCGCCCCCGCGCGCAACGACACCGCCGGCGAACTGGTGGTGAACTGGGAGCAGTACCACCGCCTAATCGAACACCTGGCGGTGCAACTCCACAGCAAAGCTTGGGAATTTGATCAGATCATCGCCCTCTCGCGGGGGGGGCTACGGGTGGGGGATCTGTTGTCACGGGTGTTTGATCGGCCCCTGGTGGTGATGGCCGCCAGCAGCTACTCAGGGGAGGGCAATCGCCAGCAGGGGGAGCTGCGCCTCGGCCCCCAGCTGGCCCACACCTGCGCAAGCCTCGGCCCCCAGCTGTTGTTGGTGGATGACCTGGCGGACAGCGGCGCCACCCTGGCGGCGGCCAGCGCCTGGCTAGAAGCGGAGCTAGCCCCCCAGCGGCTCCGCACCGCCGTGCTTTGGCTAAAAGCTTCCAGTCAATTCAAGCCAGACCTCTGGGCCATGGAACTGCCCGCCAACCCCTGGATCCTGCAGCCCTTTGAACGCTGGGACCAGTGTTCTGCCGCAGACCTGCAACCGCTCGGCGGCTGTGCCAAGGTTTGAGCCAAGCGCAACCCCGCCTGCCATGAGCGTCGATCCCCGCTTTGACACGGTGATCCACCGCCGGCCCACCCGCAGCGTGCGGGTGGGGGACCTTTGGATCGGCAGTGGGCACCCGGTGCTGGTGCAGTCAATGATCAACGAGGACACCCTCGATGTAGAAGGGGCCACCGCCGGCATCCGCCGCTTGCATGAGGCAGGCTGCGAATTGGTGCGGCTTACGGTGCCGAGCCTGGGCCACGCCCGGGCGGTGGCTGAAATCCGCAAACGGCTGGAAGACACCTATCAGCCGGTGCCCCTGGTGGCGGATGTGCACCACAACGGCATGAAGATCGCCCTCGAGGTGGCCCAGCACGTGGACAAGGTGCGGATCAACCCAGGCCTGTTTGTATTTGATAAACCTGATCCCAACCGCACGGAATTTTCCGAGGAAGAGATCGCCGCCATTGGTGAACGGATCCAGGCCACCTTTGAGCCGTTGGTGAGCCTGTTAAAAGACCAAGACAAAGCCCTACGCATCGGCGTGAACCACGGCTCCTTGGCAGAACGCATGTTGTTCAGCTACGGCGATACCCCCCTGGGGATGGTGGAATCGGCGCTGGAATTTATCCGCATCTGCGACCGGCTCGATTTCCACAACATCGTGGTGTCGATGAAGGCCTCGCGGGCGCCGGTGATGCTGGCCGCCTATCGGCTCATGGCCCACCGCCTGGATGAGGAAGGTTTCCCCTACCCGCTGCACTTAGGCGTTACCGAAGCCGGTGACGGCGACTACGGCCGGATCAAGAGCACCGCCGGCATCGCCACCCTGCTGGCCGCTGGCCTTGGCGACACAATCCGGGTATCGCTCACCGAAGCCCCCGAGAGGGAAATCCCCGTTTGCTATTCGATCCTGCAGGCCCTGGGGCTGCGCAAAACGATGGTGGAATACGTGGCCTGCCCCAGCTGCGGTCGCACCCTGTTCAACCTGGAGGAGGTGTTACATCAGGTACGCGCCGCCACCGTGCACCTCACCGGCCTAGACATCGCCGTGATGGGCTGCATCGTGAACGGCCCCGGTGAAATGGCCGATGCCGATTACGGCTATGTGGGCAAAACCCCTGGCACCATCTCCCTTTACCGCGGCCGTGATGAGATCCGCCGGGTGCCAGAGGCCGAAGGGGTAACAGCGCTGATCGAATTGATCAAGGAGGACGGCCGCTGGTTTGATCCCTGAGCTCCTGGGGATGGTGCCGATGCGGACACAGCTAGGGCTGGCTGCCCCTGCCGCAAAGGGCTCCGGGAGCATTACCTTGAATAGATATCGGCTACCTCAATGAACCACTCCCGCCTGCGCCGTGTTGCCCTGGTCGCTTTGGCTGGGGCCGGCGCCTTCTCCGGGGCGGTAATCCTGGGCAGTGACCTGATGGTGGGCAGCAGCACCGCCGCGATCATTTCCGACAGCCCCAAGGAGGTAATGGATGAGGCCTGGCAGATTGTTTTCCGCGATTACCTAGACACCACAGGTAAGTACAGCGAAGAAACCTGGCGCAAGTTGCGAAGGGATGTGCTGGCGCGCAGCTATGGCAACACCAAGGATGCCTACGAGGCAATCCGCGGCATGCTAGGCACCCTTGATGATCCCTACACCCGCTTCCTAGATCCGCGGGAATTCAAGGAAATGCAGATAGACACGTCTGGGGAACTCTCCGGCGTGGGCATCCAACTGAGCCTGGATAAAGATACAAAGGAATTGATGGTGGTTTCACCAATCGATGGTTCCCCCGCCTCTAGGGCCGATGTGCAGCCCAAGGATGTGATCACCCAGATCAATGGCAAGGTCACCAAGGGGATGAGCACCGAAGACGCGGTGAAACTTATCCGCGGGCCGGTGGGCACCAAGGTAAATATCCAGCTGCGCCGCGGCAAAAACCAACTGATCAGTGTGGATCTGATCCGAGATCGCATTGAACTGCATGCCGTTGATAGCCGCCTAAACATCGGCAGCGATGGCCTGAAGGTGGGCTACATCCGGCTGAAGCAGTTCAACGCCAATGCGGCCAAGGACATGCGTAATGCAATCAAAGAATTGGAGGGCAAGGGTGCCCAAGGCTATGTGCTTGATCTACGCAGCAACCCCGGCGGTCTGCTGATGGCCAGTGTGGAAATCGCCCGCCAACTACTGGATGACGGCGTAATCGTTTCCACCCGCACCCGCGATGGGGTGCAAGACATCAAACGGGCCAGCGGCCGGGCCCTCACCAAGGCGCCCATGGTGGTGCTGGTGAATGAGGGCTCTGCCAGTGCCTCGGAAATCCTTTCCGGCGCCCTGCAAGACAACAAGCGGGCGGTGTTGGTGGGTCAGAAGACCTTTGGCAAGGGGCTGGTGCAATCGGTGCGGGGCCTCTCCGATGGCTCAGGCATGACCGTAACAATCGCCAAATACCTCACCCCCAGCGGCCGTGACATCCACAAACACGGCATCCAGCCCGACGTGGTGGCAAAACTCAGCGAGGAAGATGCCAAGGGACTGAAATTTGATCAACTGGGCACCAAAAGTGATCCCCAGTACCGGGTGGCGGAAACGACCTTGAGCAAGCAAATGAGCGGGGCCACAGGAGCCCCGGCCGTTACCTACGACCCAGACAAGAAGACCCAGGCCTTAAACAACAACTAGGCGACCGGCTGCATCAGCCCCCCTCCGGGGCTGGAGTCGTCATCGTCATTGCTGCTGTCTTGCCGCCAAAGGGCAAAGCAACAGAGGCAGGCACAAACGCTCAAACCCAGGATCAAACCGAGGCTGCCGCTGCCCTCGCCCAGCTCAAGCACAGCCCCGAGGCCATCCCCTAGGTCAACGATCTCGAGCATCGGGGCCCCAAAACTCTGATCATTATATAAAGAAACATTGCGTAACTGAGAGCGCCGTCGGCTTAAAGGGCCAAAACTGGCTGGTGATCCGGCAGCTGGGCAGCCATCGCCTGCAGCCATTCCATTAGCCCCTCCAGTTGTTTATCGGCGGGCAATACGCCCAAACCGCGGGCCGATACCTTGGCGGTGCTGCCGCTGCCGGCCTGGTACACCAAGCGGCCATGGAGATGGCTGGGCAGGCCCTGGCGCAGGCGCCGGAAGGCGGGTTCCTCCATGGGGGTGTCGAGCACGAGGTTGGGTTTCTCCGCCTTGATGCGCGAAAAGCCACAGCGTTTGGCCAAGAGCTTCAGTTCCATCACCTGCAGCAGCGACTGCACCGGCGCCGGCAGGGCCCCGTAGCGATCCACCCAATCCGTGGCCAGCTGCAGCAGCGCTTCCTTGCCAGTGCAATCGGCCGCCGCCCGGTAGGCGGCCATTTTTTCGTCGGCTTCGGTGATCCAATCGGCGGGGATGAAGGCGGTCACCGGCAGATCCACCTGGGTGTCGTCCACCGCGGGGATGTCTTGGCCGCGGATCTCCGCCAGCTCCTCCTGGAGCATCTCCATGTAGAGATCAAAGCCGATGGTTTCCATCTGGCCGCTCTGTTCCATCCCCAGCAGGTTGCCCACCCCACGGATCTCCATGTCGCGCATGGCCAATTGGTAACCACTGCCCAGCTGGGCAAATTCCTGAATTGCCCGTAGGCGTTGGCGGGCCGCCTCACTGAGGGAGGCATCGCCGGGATAAAATAACCAGGCATGGGCCTGGATGCCGCTGCGCCCCACCCGACCGCGCAATTGATACAACTGCGCCAAACCAAACTTCTGGGCGTCCTCCACCAGGATCGTGTTCACCCTTGGGATATCAAGGCCGCTTTCGATAATCGTGGTGCAAAGCATCACGTCGGCCTCGCCGGCGTTGAAGGCCACCATCGCCGATTCCAATTCCCCCTCCGGCATCTGGCCGTGGGCCACCAGCAGGCGCAGGCCCGGCAACATCTGGCGCAATTGACCGGCCACCTCCTCAATGCCCTCCACCCGCGGCACCACATAGAACACCTGGCCGCCGCGGTCTAGCTCCTGGCGAATCGAACTGCGCACGGCCTCCTCATCGAGGTTGGCCAGGTGGGTTTTGATCGGCCGGCGCAGGGGGGGCGGCGTAGTAATCAGGCTCATCTCCCGCACGCCGGAAAGGCTCATGTAAAGGGTGCGGGGGATGGGGGTGGCGCTGAGGGTGAGCACATCCACGTCCTTGCGCAGCAGCTTGATCTTTTCCTTTTGCTGCACCCCAAAACGCTGCTCCTCATCCACCACCAACAGGCCGAGCTGTTTAAAACCCGTGCCCTTGCCGAGCAATTGATGGGTGCCCACCACCACATCAATGGAGCCGGCGGCCAGGCCCTCCAGGATCACCTTGCGTTCCGCCGTGGTGCGGAAGCGATTCAGGAGGGCCACCTTGAGCGGATAGGGGGCAAAGCGTTCGGAAAGGGTGCGCCAGTGCTGCTGGGCCAGCACCGTGGTGGGGGCCAACAACGCACATTGCTTGCCAGCCGTTACCGCCTTAAACACCGCCCGGATCGCCACCTCCGTTTTGCCAAAGCCCACATCCCCACACACCAGGCGATCCATGGGCCTGGGCGATTCCATGTCGCGCTTTACATCGGCGATCGCCTTCACCTGGTCGGGGGTGGGTTCGTAGGGGAAGGAATCCTCCAGCTCCAGCTGCCAGGGACCATCGGGGGGGAAGGCATGGCCCGGCGATTCATGGCGTTCGGCGTAGAGCTTCACCAGGTCGAGGGCCACCTTGCGCACGGCCTTGCGGGCCCGCTCCTTGGCCTTGGTCCAGGCGACGCCGCCCATGCGGTTGAGTTCCGGCGGCGCATCGGTGCTGGCGCGAAAACGGCCGAGGCTGCCCAATTGGTCGGCGGCCACCCGCAACAGCCCATCGGCGTATTGCACCACCAGGTAATCGCGGGCCTCACCGGCAATGGCGAGTTTCTCCAGCTTTAGAAAACGACCGATGCCGTGGTTGCGATGCACCACGAAATCACCGGGCTGCATGCGGTTTGGATCCACCGTGCGGCTGGCGGCCCGGCGGCGGCGGCGCACATAACCACTGGCCACCAGGTTGTGCTGGCCAAAAAACTCCCGGTCGGTGATCAACACCAGCCGCCAGGCCGGCAACAGCAAACCCTCTAATTCGGCGCTGCCCTTGGTTTTCAGGGCGATCGGTGTGTGCTGCTCGATCAGGCGATCAATGGCCGGGAAATCGTGGGGGTTGGGCACAAAGCGCGCCACACAGTCGTGCTCCTCCAGCAACGCCACGGCCCGGGAGGGCTGGGCCGACAGCAGCCACACCCGGGCCCTTTCCTGCTGGTGGCCCTTAACCAGGCCCGCGAGTTTGCCGAACTGGTTGGGGTAGGCGGGCACCGGCCGGCTGGCCAGGTCAAAACTGTTGGGGTGCTGGTCGGTTTCCGCCAGTTCCGCCAGGTCGATGCCCAGAAAAGGCTGCACCAGCTCGAGGGCCGCCGCCATCGGGCGATGCAGGCTGGCCGGCAACAACGGCGAACCATCGGCCGCCAGTAAGCCCCCAAATTCATCGCCATGGTGCTGGGCCGCATGGTCGAGCCATTGCTGGCCATGGGCCACCAGCTGGCGCCGTTCGTCGATGGCCACCAGGGTGTCGGCCGGCAGGAAATCCACCAGGCAACTGGGGGTCTCCCAGGCCAGCCCCATCAACCGCCGCATCCCCTCCGGACTGCCGCCGGCCAGCAGCTGCTCGAGGGCCTCGGCGCTGAGCAGTTGTTCAAGCCCCTCGGGCAGCTGCTGGCGCAGGGCCTCCGCCACCAGGGGGCCATAGCTGGTGGGGGTGAGCCGCACCAGCTCCACCGCATCCAGGGACCGCTGGGTGGCGGGGTCAAATTCCCGTAATTTCTCCAGTTCTTCGCCAAAGAACTCGAGCCGCACCGGCAGTTCAGCACTCACCGGGAAGAGGTCCACGATGTCGCCGCGGCGGCTCCAGGTGCCCTCCTGCTCAATGGTGCTCACCCGGTCGTAGCCCAGCCGCGCCAGGGTTTCGCCCAGGGCCTCCAGGTTCACCGTGGCCCCTTTCTTAAGGCTGAGGCACTGGGCCTCCAGCACCGGCGGCGGCGGCAGGTGGGGCTGCAGCGCCCGTTCGGTGGCCACGATCGCCCCGCGCCAGCTGCGTTGGCCCTGGCCATCCACGGCCAGCAATTCACTCAATACCTGCAGCTGCCCCCAGGTGATTTCGCTGGTGGGATCAAAGCCTTCGTAGGGGGAACCCTCACTGGTGGGATAAAGCTGGGCAATGGGCCAGCCCATCAGTTCCAGCAGGGCTGTCCAGCGGCCAGCCTCCTCCAGGGTGGGCACCACCACCAGCAGCGGGCTGCCCTGGAGCCGGGCCAGGGCCGTGGCCACCAGGGCCCTGGCGGCGCGGCTGGCCCCCTGCAGCCGCAGGCGCTCACTGCGGCTAGCCCTTTCCAGCACCTCCCCGGTGAGGGGCACCTGCTCCAGCTGGCGCACCAGGGCGGTAAGGGGCATTGGGATCAGCGAAACAGCCCCTGATCTTCGCAAGCGAGCGCCTGGGGCGGCGCTCAGTTGGCCAGCCGTTCCTGCAACAGCTGGTTAAAGCGCCACAGCTGGTCGTCACTGAGCTGTTGGCGGCTGGCCAGGGAAAAGTGCTCCTCCAGGAAGGCCCGGCCCTCGGCCGGCCCCCAATGCAGCTGCTCCAACAGGCTGTCGCTATGGCCCAGCAGGTCTGGCCGGCGCAGGGGCAGGGCCGCCGTGGCCGGATCCGCCGCCGGCTCCAGCAGCCGCAGGGCCTTGAGGTGGGCCACCAGGTCGGCATAGGTAACCAAACGGCTGCGGCTGGGGTGGCCAAAGGCCCGCTCCAGAAACAAGCCCTCCTGGTCGCGATCCCAGCCCAGCCGTTGCATTTCCATGTCTACGGCGGTCAGTTCTTCGCTCCAGTCGTCGGGTTCGGGGGACGGTTCTAACGGGAGCTCTGCTGGGGGGCCAGGGGAAAGATCGGGTAATGGTGGGAGCAAGGTTTCTGCGGGTGCTGCCGATTGCTGGGGTGCTTCAGCTACGGCTGCGGCTGCGGCTCGGGCTACCGCTGGGGCTGGAACTGGGTTGCTTGCTGGGGGCGGAGCTGCATTAAGCCGTTGCTGCAGCCGCTGGCGGGCCCGGTCTTCGGCCTCCTCCGCCCCCGCCGCCTCCCCTAGGGCCGCGGTTGTTACGCCCTTGAGGCTGCGGCTCACTCGCACAATTACCCGCTGGCCATCGGCATGGAGCAACTCCACCTGGGTGGCAGGGGCGGGGGATTGGGGGGCAGCGGCCAAGGGGAGCTGGAGCTAAGCAGCAGTTCTAGGTGGCCAGGTCCCCGGAGGCCAGGTCCTCGGTGGCCCATTTCCTAGCGGGCCCTTCCTAAGCTGATTTGATCTTTTGGCCCCAGAGCCCTTACCAGCAGCTCTGGCCCCATGGAAGCAAGTTCAATCCAATCGCTTACCCCGCTGATCAGCGCTGCAGACCAGTGGCATGAGGTGCTGCTGCTGCTGCCGGTGCTGGTGGGCCTGGAGGTGGTGCTTTCCGCCGACAACGCCATTGCCCTGGCGGCGATCGCCCGGGGGCTAAACAGCCCAGAAGAGCAGAAGCGGGCCCTGAACCTGGGCTTGATCTTTGCCCTGGTTTTCCGAATCATCCTGATCCTGGCGGCCCGCTGGGTGCTGGGCTTCCGGCCGCTGATGGCGGCGGGGGCCGCCTACCTGCTCTGGCTCTGCGCCAACCATTTCCTCAAGGGTGAGGGGAACGGCGAGGAGGCCCCCAGCGCCAGCGGGGCAGCCGTAACCGGCGACGGCGAAGCCGCAGCTCAGGCAGAGGCCAAAGCCCAGCGGTCACTGCTACTCACCGCCGGCAGCATTGCCCTCACCGACCTGGCCTTTTCGCTCGACAGCGTGGCGGCGGCCGTGGCGGTAAGTGACAGGCTCGGCCTAGTGATCAGCGGCGGGGTGATCGGCGTAATTGCCCTAAGACTCACCTCAGGCCTATTTATTCGGCTGTTGCAGGTATATGAATTATTGGAATCCGCCGGTTATTTAGCCGTGGGCCTGGTGGGTTTGCAACTACTGGTGCGGGTGATCTGGCCCTCGCTGGAATTGCCTGAATGGGCACTACTGGCGGTGGTTGGCTTGCTGTTTGTGTGGGGCTTTTCCCGCAAAGTTGCCAAGCCCGAGGAAGTGAATCCCTGAATTGATGGCTTCAACCGAGTTCCAGCCAGCTGCGCAGCGCCAGATCTAGCTCCCTAAGGATGCTGGCCTCCAGGGCACCCACCAAACTGCCGATGGCTGAACTGGGCACAGTAAATAGTTTGTCCACCATCAGCTGCGATGGCTTGCGCAGACCGTTCTGCCCACTGGTTGGCACCGGAATCCGCAGCAGTGGCGCATCAACAAGACTGCTCGTTAGCGGGCAGAGGGTCACGCTGGGATGCCCTTGCAGCCAGCGGTTGGCCTGCACCACTACCGCCGGCCGCGGTTTACCGGAATACACCCCAGGGCTGGCCACCGTCACCACAGCGCCCCGGCACAAACCCAAAGCGGTCATGCGGTCCAATCGCTCCAATCGGGCAGCTGTTCGCTCCAATGGGTGCCATCGCCCTGGGCCTGAATCAGAGCTGACTGACGCTTGGCTTCGGCGTCATCGGCGAAGTACTGCACGTACAGCCGAATCGCCTCACGCACACAGGCGCTACGACTCTTGCCCAAGCTGCGCGCCACTAAATCCAGCCGCTGCTCAAGCTCCGGCTCCACCCGCACACCGATCACCATGGCCCCCTTGTGTTAGACGTTCTGTATAACAGGCTATCGGCTGTCTGGCGGCGGGGCCATGATGGAGTTTCCGGGAGGTGAGGATGGGACCACTGCACTGCCCGCTTTGCATCGGCCTAGGGGTGATGAGCATTGCCCGCTGCCTGGCCTGGGGGCGCCTGCTATGGATCCTGTGCCCTGAGCTGCTGCAGCAATTCAGGGCCCCCCGCCGCGGCCTTGCCCTCCAACTGGGCGCTGCGCAGTAACAGGGGGCAACCGCCGGTAGCTAGCACCAAGCCAACCCCCTTGACCCTCTCCAGCACCGAACCTGGCTCCGCCTTCGGCCAAGGCCGGCCACTGAGGGCCGCCGCCTCGCCACTGAGTTGCACCGCCAGCCGATGCACCAACGGCTCCGTGGCCAGCAGCTTTAAGCGCTTGCCCTGCCACTGGCAGTGGGCCCCGGGGTAGAGGCCCATGACCCGGCGATGGATCGCCAGGGCCGGCTGCTGCCAATCCACCAGATAGTCGTCTTTATTAAGTAGCCGGGCCAGGGTCACACCCTCGCTGGGCTGGGGCTCCATACCCAGGCGGGTCAAGCGTTCTTGCTGGGGTCCAGGGCCAGCCGCTTCGATCAAGGGCAGGGCCTCCACCAGCAATTCAGCCGTAAGCCCACTGAGGCGCTCCGCCAACTGGCCGGCGTTTTCCAGCAGGCCCATGGCCAGGGACCGCTCCAGCAGCACCGGCCCGGTGTCGAGCCCGGCCTCCATGGCCATGATCCCCACCCCGGTTTCGCCATCGCCTTCGATCAAGCTCCACTGGATCGGCGCCGCGCCGCGCCAGCGGGGCAGCAGGGAGCCGTGGCCATTCCAACAGCCATAGGCGGGCTGGGCCAACACCTCCGGCGGCAGCAATTGGCCAAAGGCCACCACCACACTCACATCAGCCCCTAGCTCGGCAAGGGCCTGCTGGGTGGCGGGCTCCCGGCGGATCCGTTCGGGGGTAAACACTGGAATCGCTTGGCCCAGTTCCGCCTGCAACTCCAGGGCCCGGGCTTTCACCGCTGAGGGCCCCAGGGCAGCACCCCGGCCCCGGCGCCGGTCGGGCTGGGTCACCACCCCCACCAGCCGATGGCCAGCGGCCACCAGGGCATTGAGACTGGGTACGGCGTAGGCGGGCGTGCCCCAAAACAGAAAGCGCACTAGGCCTCGCCGGTGATCGAGAGCCCCTCCACCCACACATGGGGGCAAAGACCATCGGGGGTGAGCTTCGCTTCCCCCTCCAGGGCAAGGATCGAGCGCAGCACCGTGCGGATGTCACCGGCCACGGTGGCGGCTTCGATGGAGCGCCGTTCACCGCCCTTAAGCAACCAGCCATCAAAGGGCAGGGAAAAGGAACCCTGGCTGGCCTTAACGCCGGCATGGAGGGCCGAAAGCGAATCAATCCACACCACCCCATCGGCGCTATGGCGATCAAGGGAGCTGTCGCCAGCGCCGGCCCCGGGGGTGGCACCGATCACAAACCAATCGGGTCCCACGGACACCTTCGCCCCCATGCCCGCATGGCCGGTGGGGGCCACCCCAAACTGGCGGGCAGTGGCTTCGCTGTGCAGGAAATTGGCCAGGTGGCCCGCTTCGATCAGGGGCAGCCGGGCGGTGGGGGTGCCCTCCCCATCAAAGGCCGAAGCACCAAGGCTGCCGGGGTGGCGCGGGTCATCCCAGAGGCTGAGGAAAGGCACCGCCAGCAACTCTCCCAGGGAATCGCGTTTGGAGAGGCTCAGGCCATCGAGCACCGAACGGGCATTGAAGATATTGCTGAAGGCAGCAATCAAATCAAGAAAAGCCTCAGGGCTAAATACACAGGTGTAACGGCCCGTGTCGATGGGGGCGTAGTCGAGGTGGCTGATCGTTAATTCGGCGGCCTCGGCGATGCAACCTTCCACATCGAGCTCCCTGGAGCCGTAGGCCAAGCGCACGGCGCCGGCGCTGCGGGGTTTGCGGCCGGTTTGCTCGGCCCGGGCATAGAGATAGAGGGAGGCGGAACTGCTGCTCTGGTGCCGCTGGGCGCCGAGGCTGTTCACATAGACCCGTTCGCCATTGCGCTCGGAAAGGCCGTTGTAGGGGACGGTGCCAATGGCCCCATGGCAATCCAGCAGTTGCCGTTCGGCCGCCAACAGGGTGCTGAGCATTCCCTGGATCGGCTCCAGGGGCAACCAGGGCCGTTCCAGCGGTGCCGTGGGCTCGGTGGAGCGGGGTGAGAGGGCGGGGGGTTCCTCCAGGTCCCCAAAGGCGCTGGCATCGCGGGCACCGGCCAGGGCTAAGGCCAAGCCGGCATCGGAGAAGTCGGTGCAACTGGTGATCCCCACCCGGCCCTCAGCGTTCCAGGCCCGCACGGTTACGGCACTGCGTTGGGCCCCCTTGAGCTGCTTGGCTTCGCCCCGGTCCACCTGCACCGAAAGGTCGGTGCCGCAGGCGGCGCCCAGGTCCCATTGGCTGATGCCCTCCTGGCGGGCCAGCCGATCCATGGTGTCGTAGAGGTGCTGGGTATCGAGCATCTCAGCGGCCCCCCACGGTGATCGAATCCACCTTGATGTGGGGCTGACCGACGGTCACATAGATGCTGCCGCTCACGGAACCGCAGAAACCAGCCGCCAGTTCGAGGTCGTTGGCACACATCGAGATGCGGGGCATCACGGTTTCGGCATCACCAATCAACGTGGCCCCCTTCACCGGTTTACCCAGCTGGCCGTTTTCAATTAGGTAGCCCTCCTCCACGGAGAAATTGAACTGACCGGTGGGGCCAACGCTGCCGCCGCCCATCACCTTGCAATAGATGCCCTGGTCGATGGAGGCGATCAGATCGGCTGGGCTATGGGGACCGGCGGCAATGAAGGTGTTGCGCATGCGGCTGGCGGCGGCAAAACCATGGCCCTGGCGCCGGCCGCTGCCGGTGCGGGCATGGCCCGTGCGCAATTCACCGGCCCGATCGGAGAGGAAGGCCTTCAATTTGCCGTTTTCAATCAGGGTGGTGCGTTGGGGTTCGAGCCCCTCGTCATCCATGGCCAAGCTGCCAAAGGATTGGCTGGAAAGCCCCTCATCAACAGCGGTAACCGCCCCATGGGCAATGTCTTCGCCCAGCTTGTGGGCAAAGGGGGAGGTGCCTCGCTCCAGCTGGGTGGTTTCCAACAGGTGCCCACAGGCCTCGTGGAAGATCACGCCACCAAAGCGGTTGGCCAACACCACCGGATAGGTGCCGGCCTCAATGAAATCGGCATAGAGCATGGTGGCGCTGCTGGCGGCGATGTCGCTGGCGGCGGCATCGGCATCCCACTGGCGCAGGTCTTCGGGGTTATCGGAGCTGCCAAAGCGGCGGGCAACGCTGGAACGGTGCTCGCCATCGGCCGCCAGCACACTGAGGCCGAGGGTTTGGTGCAAGCGCAGGTCGCGGCTGAAGGTGCCATCGCTGGCGGCCACCAGCACCTCCTGCCAGTCGCGGGAGTAGCTACCCCGCCGGGATTGCAGGTGGCGGCCATGGACGCTGAGGCGATCGGTGCCTTGGAGCAGCCGCTCGGCGGTTTCGGCCACCCCGGGGCAGGCGGCCAGCCAATCGGCCTTGCCCTGGCCAAAATCCCGCAGCTCTGGCAAGCCGGCGAACTGGGGGACCAGGGCCCGGGGGCTGGCCCCAGCGGGGCGGTTGAGGCCGAGCATGCCCAGGGCTTGGTCTAGGGCGCTCAGCAGGCCGGCCTCACTGAGATCAGTGGTGCTCACAAAGCCATCCCGGTAGCCATCGGCCTTGCCACGGAACACGCGGATGCCAGCACCACTGCCGAAGGAGGGGCTAACGCTGGTGACCCGCTCCTGTTCAGCCAGCACCCCGAGCCGATCGGAGCGCTCCAAAAACACTTCCACCAGGTCGGCACCGGCGGCACAACCAGCGGCGAGCAAGGGCTCGAGCCGGGCCCGCCAGAGGGAATCAACGAATGAAAGCACCACTCAACGAATCACCGGCTGGAACTTTTCACTGCGGATGGGGGCCATTAGGAAAAGCTTGGCCATCTCCAGGCCATTGCCCACCCAGTGGGGCAACTTACGGATCAGTTTCAACGGGGCGGGGGCATCGGAATCCACTGCCGCCTGCAGGGCGGTGTTGTGGCCCACGATGCGCTCGAGGCGCTCATAGAACTTCGGATGCTCCACATTGAGCACCACAGGGAATACCCGGGCTGAGGTTTCGTTGGTTTTAGCGATCACGTACTTGTCGTATTCGCGGGCATCAAGGCCAAGGGCCCCATAGAATTCCTTACGGGCCACATCTCGCACGTACATCGTGGCGAACACGGCCAACAGGAAGAAACGGCACCACAGGCGGGCTTGGAAGCCGCGCACTGTGTCGGGCTGGGCCTTCATCAGGGCATCAAAGAAATCGCCGTGGCGGTTCTCGTCTTGGCACCAATTTTCAAAGAAATTAAAGATCGGGAAGATCTTGCTTTCAGGATGTTGTTCGAGATGGCGATAGATGGCGATGTAGCGCCAGTAGCCAATCTTCTCGGAGAGATAGGTGGCGTAAAAAATGAATTTTGGCTTGAAGTAGGTGTAGGCCTTGTTGGCGGTAAGGAAGCCCAGGTCCAACTGCAGGCCGAAATCTCCCATCGCCTTGTTGAGGAAACCCGCATGGCGGGCCTCATCCCGGGCCATATGGGCAAAGCACTCAGCCAGTAAAGGGTTGCGGTTTTTAATCCGCCGGCTCAGTTCTTTGTAAAGCAAGAACCCGGAAAATTCTGAGGTGCAGCTCTGCTCAAGAAACTCAACAAACACCC
>JBDLTB010000077.1:0-13260 GCA_039799245.1 Cyanobacteriota bacterium | reverse complement strand
ACTCCTCGGCGCGGATCGGTAGATCGGCCCGTTGCCAGTTGCGGAAGCCATCAGCCAAGGGTTTGAGCACATTGAAGGCGGCGCTGTCCGTTTGTTCGGCGCTGGCATCGGTGCGCCCTGGTCGGAATGGCACAATCAGCTGGTGACCGGCAGCTGCTGCCGCTTGCTCCACGGCCACACCACCGGCCAGCACGATTAAATCCGCCAGGGAGATGCGCTTGCCGTCAGAGCGGCTGCCGTTGAAGGCTGCCTGCACGGTTTCTAACTGTGTAAGCACCTTGGAGAGTTGCCCGGGGTCGTTTACTTCCCAGGTGCGTTGGGGCTGCAGCCGCAGTCGAGCCCCATTGGCGCCGCCGCGTTTGTCGGAGCCGCGGTAGGTGGAGGCTGATGCCCAGGCGGTGGCCACCAGCTCTGGCACCGTTAGGCCCGTGGCCAGGATCTGTTGCTTCAATGTAGGCAGATCGTTGTCATCCACCAGGGGATGGTCGACTGTGGGGAGCGGATCCTGCCAAATCAACTCCTCGGTCGGCACGTCGGGCCCGAGGTAGAGGGCGCGGGGGCCCAGGTCGCGGTGGGTGAGTTTGAACCAGGCCCGGGCGAAGGTGTCAGCGAAGGCTTGCTGATCCTGGTGGAACCGCCTGGCGATCGGCTCCATGGCCGGGTCATGGCGCAGGGAGAGGTCGGCGGTGGTCATGATCGGCGCTGAGCTCAAACCGGGCACATGGGCATCGGGAATCAGATGCTCCGGGCGCACATCTTTGGCCACCCACTGCCAGGCCCCCGCAGGGCTCTTGGTGAGCTCCCACTCGTAGGTGAACATCATCTCGAAGTAACCCTGATCCCAACGGGTGGGGTTGGGTTTCCATGCCCCTTCAATGCCGCTGGTGATCGTGTGTTCCGCCTTGCCACTGCCATGGCTGTTGGCCCAGCCCAAGCCCTGCTCCTCCAGCGCTGCCCCCTCGGGTTCCGCCCCCAGATTGCTGACGGGTGCAGCGCCGTGGCATTTACCGAAGGTGTGCCCCCCAGCCACCAGTGCCACGGTTTCCTCCAGGGTCATGCCCATGCGGGCGAAGGTGTCCCGCACATCGCGGCCTGAGGCCCCTGGGTCGGGATGGCCATGGGGGCCTTCGGGGTTCACGTAAATCAACCCCATCTCCACCGCCGCTAGGGGTTGCTCCAGCGATCCATCGGCGCCGTGGCGTTCATCGCCAAGCCAGGTGGTTTCTTTACCCCAAAACACATCCTCTTCCGGTTGCCAGATGTCGGTGCGACCGGCGGCAAAGCCGTAGGGGCGGAAGCCCATTGACTCCAGGGCCACGGTGCCAGCTAGCACAATCAGATCGGCCCAGGAGATGGCAGTGCCGTAACGGCGCTTGAGGGGCCAAAGCAGCCGGCGGGCCTTGTCCAGGTTGGTGTTATCGGGCCAACTGTTGAGTGGTGCAAAGCGTTGATTGCCATGGCCGGAACCACCGCGGCCATCCGCCAGCCGATAGGTGCCGGCGCTATGCCAGGCCAAGCGGATGAACAGCGCTCCGTAGTGGCCCCAATCCGCCGGCCACCAATCCTGGGAATCGGTCATCAGGGCCCCTAGATCAGCCTTGAGGGCCTGGTAATCCAGCCCTGCAAAGGCTGCGGCGTAATCGAAGTCTTTGCCTAGGGGATTGGAGGCGGGGTGGTGCTGATGCAGTAGGCCGACCTTGATCTGATCGGGCCACCACTGCTCGTTTGAGGTGCCGCCGGCGGGGGTCACCGCACCCACGTGGCCATTGAACGGACACTTCAACTCAGACATTTTCCTGGGTCCGCAGTAGCGGATTTGGATCCTTTGAACCTTATCTAGGCCATTGAAATAAATAGAGAGCTGTTCGATTCCTTTACGAATCAGCCAGGGCTGGGGTGCCAACCTGGGAAGACAGGCTCCTAGGCAATGCCGCTTCCCCCTGGTCTTCGTCGGCTTGGCCGCTGGTATGTGCCGGCGTTGCTGGCCGGACTACTGGCCCTGTTGTTGGCTTGGGCGCCCATCAGCAGCATGCTCAACCTGTTCAGAGTTCCCCTGCATCACATGGGGGTTCAGATGGGGCTAACTACGACTACTGCGACCAGCATACCCTGGGCGATTCAGCGGCCCCAGTCTCCAATAATTCAACCCTTAACTTACTTTCCGCGGCTGCAGAGTCAGGCCATCTCCATGGAGGTAGGGATCCATGCAGATTCAATTTATGAGTTGTCTTTGGCTCAAAAGAATTACTTTGTTGATGGTCGTTTTTGGTTGGAGTGGCCAAATAATGTTCAAGAGTGGATGAAGCGGGAGCAACTTGCCCCCTTGGAGGTGGTTGATTTTGTTAATCAGGTGGAGGATTGGAATTCAGAGGTGATGCCTGACACCAGTCAGCCGCAGCAAAGGCCCGATGGGACCTGGTATCAGAGCTTTCGCTTTTCTAGTCATTTTGATGTGCGTAATATTGATTTGCGTAAATATCCCTTTGGCTCCTTGCAATTGCCAATTATTTTCCAGATTGTGCCAGCCCATTCGGTGGTTGATGGTAAGCCGTTGCTGCTGCTGCCTGAGCGCAACCAGCAGGGCATTATTGGGGAAGATGCCAGCTTGGATGGCTATTCGCTAGTCTCCGCAACCCTTGAGCCCGTGGTGCGCACCTATCGTACTGATTATGGCTTGAAGCGATTGGTGCGTATCAGTCAGGTGCAGTGTTTGTTTAATTATCAAAGTAGTTTTTGGCCTGGTTTTATAAAATATGTATTGCCGATGGCAATCATTTTGCTTCTGGTCTTGGTTTCGCCTTATTTAGAGAGCTCCCTAGGCGATGCTCGGTTGGCAATTCCTTCTACAGCCCTGTTAACTCTAGTATTCCTGCAGCAGGGTTATTCGGCTGGATTGCCCCAAACTCCCTATCTTTCCTACCTTGATAAATTGTATGCGGTAGCCTATATGATTTGTATTGGTCTTTTCATCTTATTTATTTGGTCGTCTAATCGTTATGCGGCTGCGCCGGACGATCGGAAGGCTGACGTTCAATCTAGGCTTGATCGTGTGGATCAGCTTTTTCAAATTGTATCGTTGGGCTTACTGGTTCTGGTGGCAGTAGAGGCATGGTTCAGTTGAGTGAATTGTGCCTTAAGGGGCATTATGGCTGGTGTTCCAATAGTCCAAGGGTTAGGTCTTCGCTGTCGGTTTGCAGGTAGAGATAACCGCGGCTGCCCGTAAGCACAATCGCCTGGTATCGATAGGCCACTCCCTTGTTGTCGGTTTCTTCCAGCCTGGCCAGGCAGTTGGGCTTCACCTCAATGCGGCCGCTGTAGGGAGCCTGTTCAATGGTGCCGTTGTAGCTGGATAGGGCTAGGCCCTGCACTTTGCCCTGGACCCACTGCTCCCTTTGCAGCACTGCGTTGGGCAGCCATTGCCCCTGGGCCCAACTCAGCCCTTTTTGCTGGCTTAGCACCAGGCCATCAAGACTGGCGGCGGTGCAGGTTGCGGGGGTTTGGCGCCAGTAGCGTTCGCTCAGCACTGTGCCAGGCACTTGGGAAAGGCCGAATAGGGGTAAGCCTTGCTGATTCAGCGCCGCCCGGCTATGGCTGCTGGCTTCGTTGTTTTGGCGCTTCACATCTACCAGGCAATGGCGTAAGGCATGCCAACTACCTTTGTAGGGGAGTTGCTGGAACACTTTGCCAATCCGGATATAGGCCGTGCCGTTGATGCTGCCGTTCGCTCCCCAGTCTTCTTGGATTAGTTGAGCGATAGGGATGCCGTTGCGGCTGCCCTCAGCCATCACCACATAGCGACCTGGCTGTGCAGCCAGGCAGCGATCAAACTGGTTTCCGTTTGGTTGGGCCTTGGCGGGCCCAGGGGCTGGGCCCAGGTTCATAAGCAGGGCAGGCAGGAGCGTCTTCAGCGCAAAACCTGGGAACTGCTCTAACAGCTTTCGCACCAAGGTTGCCTGGGGATGGGTCAGCCGGGGAGGTTGGGCTTCTAAATCGGGCATGGTTCGCCGGATTTGCCAGCAACTCTACGGACTAAACACCCCACTAAACACCCCTAAGAATTCTCAATGCGGCCATGGCGGCGCCATAGCCGTTATCGATGTTTACCACCGTGAGTCCGGGGGCGCAGCTGGACAGCATCCCCTCTAGGGCCGCGCGTCCGCCGGCACTGACGCCGTAGCCCACACTCACCGGCACGGCAATTACTGGTTGGGGCACCAGGCCAGCCACCACCGTGGGCAGGGAGCCCTCCATGCCGGCACACACGATTAACACCCGATGGCCCTCTAGGTGGGTCAGTTGGTTCAACAGCCGCTGCAGGCCGGCCACCCCCACATCGGCGATGCGCTCTGTGGCCACCCCATGGCAGGCCAGGGCTAGTTCTGCCTCGGCAGCCACTGGTAGATCACTGCTGCCGCCGGTTAGTACTGCCACGCTGGATCCCGCTGGCTTGGGCAGATACCCCAGGGTGAGGCACCGGGCTAGGGGGTGGTGCAGTACGCCATCTAGCTCGCCCTGCACCACTAGGGCCTTGGCCTGATCCACACGGGTGGCTAGCATTAGCTCGCCTGCGGCCTGTAGTTCCCTGGCAATGGCGATGATCTGCCCAGCGCTTTTGTGTTCGCCCCACACGGCTTCCACCATGCCCAGGCGGCGGCGGCGGTCGAGGTCGAGGCGATGGTTTAGGGGCTGCTGCTGCTGTTGCTCGTTCATGGCTTGATCCAGATCTGTTCCACCAGGGCTGGGGTCACCCAGAGGCTGGGGTGGGTTTTTGCCTCTTCCAGTTCCTGGGCCAACGCCTTTTGTTGCTCTGGGCTCCATAGGCCGGCGTCGGCGAGTTGTAGGGGATAGCTACCGAGGAAATCCTGGAGCCAGAGGGCTTTCGGCTGGTTAGTGGGGCTACAGGCCATCAGGCTGCGGCTGCTGATTAGTTGCAGGCCCTGTGCTTCCAGTAGCCGCGGCAGGCGACTGGCCACATCCGGATCGCCCCCCTGCTGGCGCCAGTGCTGAATACAGCAGCGCACAAACTCTCCTAGGGCTTCTCCCTGGGGATGGAGCGAGAAGCTATCCCAGCGGATGTATTCGTGTAGCACCAGCCGCCCCCCGGGGCGCAGGGCGGTGGTGGTTAGTGCCAGCAGGGGATTTAGGTCGTTTAGGAACATGCAAAGCCAGCGGCACCAGGCCCCGTCCCAGCTGCCGGCACCAATCTCCCCCAGGGCCTCGGCGCTGGGAGGCTCCGCCAGGTTGAGGGTTTTGCTGTGCAGCTGCGGGAGCCTATGGGCTTCGGCTTGCTGTTGCAGATGGTTGATGTAGTCGTGGGATTGGTCGATCGCTAGCACCCGCCCATGGGCCCCCACTAGCTCCGCCAGGTCGAGGCTGGCAAAGCCCGGCCCACAACCCAGATCCAGCAGCCGATCACCCGGCAGGAAGCCAGCCCGTTGCCAGGCGGCCTGGCTGTCGCTGCGCCAGATCTGGTGCTGGCGGCCGAGCCGCTCCCGCTCAGCGCCATGGGTGCCCAATACGTAACTCATTGGTTTTGGCTACCCATAGCGGTGGAGTTGGCGTTGGCGTTGGCAAGCAAGGGTTGCAATGAGCCGGTGCGTTGCAGCGGCAACGGTTTGCTGGCGCCATTACCTAAGCAACGGCGCAGCACCCCATCAAAACGGGCTTCTGTGCGGCTAATGCTGGTGGCGGGGATGGCATCCCAGGCGGCTTGGCTGGCCCAGCCCACCAGCACCACCGCCTGCTGCCGCTCAGGATCCCAGAGCAATTCCCTACCCCGATAGCCCGATTGCTTTTCCAGCCAGGGTTCCCAGATTTGCTCCTCTGCCTGGCGCCAGCAGGGTTGCTGGGTGGAGGCCACCGGCATCTGCAGCACCTCCACCACCCCGGCCGCTGGATCGAGGGGCCGCAGGGCCCAGGCGGGGGCCCCCAGGGTGAGCAGGCCGAGCAGGAGCGGCAATAGCAGTGCCAGCAGGGCGCTCATGGGCGGGTCAACAGGGCCACCGCATGGCAGGCGATCCCCTCCTCGCGGCCGCAGGGGCCGAGTTTTTCATTGGTGGTGGCTTTTACGCCCACCTGATCGGGATCCACCCCCAGCCGGGCGGCGATGGCGCTGCGCATCGCCTCGATGTGGGGTTTGAGCTTCGGTCGCTCGGCAATCACCACCGCATCCACATTGCCCACCTGCCAGCCCCGTTGCCGTACCAGGCCGATTACCTGTTCGAGGAGCACCAGGCTGTTTGCCCCTTTCCAGCGGGGATCCTCGGGGGGAAAGTACTTGCCGATATCCCCCAACGACAGGGCCCCCAGCAGGGCATCCATCACGGCGTGCACCAGCACATCAGCATCACTATGGCCATCAAGGCCCAGTCCGTCTGGATGCTCTAGCCTTTGGCCGCCGAGGATCAGTGGCCTACCTGGCACCAGCCGGTGGATGTCATAGCCGTTGCCGATACGCAGGTTCATAGTTACGGAGCCGGATCTTCATTTTGGCCCTGGAGGGCCTGCCAACGGACCCAGAGGTCTGGGCGCCGTTCGCGGGTGCGTTGCTGCTGTTGGTCTGCGCGCCAGCGGGCAATCGCGCCGTGGTCGCCGCTGCGCAACACCTCCGGCACAGCCTGGCCCTGGAATTCCGCTGGCCTGGTGTAGTGGGGATGCTCCAGCAGGCCGGCGCTGTGGCTTTCCTCCAGCAGGGAGTCGGCGCTGCCCACGGTGCCGGGTAGGAGTCGCACCACACCATTGATGATTGTCATCGCCGGCAGTTCGCCGCCAGTGAGCACAAAATCCCCCAATGACACTTCCTCATCGGCGAGGCCACGGATGCGCTCATCAAAGCCTTCGTAGTGGCCACAAAGCAGCACCAGTTGCTGATAGTTGCTGGCCCAACGCTGCAGATCCGCCTGGCAGAGGGGTTTGCCCTGGGGGGTCATCAGCAGGCTGCGGCGCGGCGGCTGCAGGGGAATGGCAGCAAAGGCAGCAAACACAGGCTCGGGCTTGAGCACCATGCCGGCACCGCCGCCATAGGGTTCGTCGTCTACCTTGCGGTAGCGATCCGTAGCGTAATCGCGCGGATTATGGCTGTGAAGTTCTGCAATGCCGGCACTGAAGGCCCGGCCGATTACGCCCAGGTGCCTCAAGGGCTCAAAGGCCTCAGGCACCAGACTCACCACATCTAGGCGCATGCTGCTAACGGCTAACGCGGCGGATTTCAGAGCAGAACCTCGCCCCCTGCAGCTCCCCAGCTCGCCAGATCAATAAACTGCGCAGCCGCAAGTTTGGTTTGCGAAACCAGATGGTTTCTGTGATCTGGCAGTGGCCATCAGTGTGAGTCAACTCAAGCCTGCCATCGGCTTGGAGTTTCCAGTGGCCTTGGTGGCCTTCGCCGCTGCTAAGGCCACCGTTGCTATCGAAGTTGAGGTTGCCCTCGCTCTGGTTGGGCCCCGATATCACCATGGTCCCCAGGCCCCCTTGGCCGTTGTTGGTGGGGTCCCACTGGATTTTCAGTTCTCCCCGGTCACTGGCATGCCAATCGTCATCGCTAACGGCAGGCTGGAAGCTCGAGCGCAGGCTGAGCCACTCGCCCGCACAAAGGGCCAGTAGGTCTTCGGCGGTGGTGGGGGGAAACACGGCCGTCACGGCAGGAGCGGGCTTGGGCCCCCATCCTGCCGGATGCCAGTGGCCCTTTGCCTAATCAGGCCATAGTGTCCTTGAGCTTGAAGTTGAAGCTGACGATGTTGTCATCGAAGTCTTGGTCAAAGCCGCCAGCTATATCCTCCAGACCAATGACGCCAGATCCCAACACCCGGAAGTGGTTGAGCCCGTCGCTATTGGCGGAGCCGAAGGAGAAGAAGGTGTCACCGGTTTGGGCGACGGTGGCATAGGGAGCCAGCAGGCCGGATTCGTTGAATGCCGCGATGGTGTCGGTGCGGGTGGCGCCGTTGGCCACCGCCAGGGTGCCAAAGCCACTGAACAGGTTGGTGCTGCTTAGGGCAGCGGCCCTGTACCCGGCGGAGCCGGGGGTGATCAAGGCGTTGGTGATGGGATCGAGCACGGCGCCATCGGCCCGCTGGATGCGGTAGAAGCCGATGGTGGTGTCGTAATTGGCCTCCCGGGCGAGGGAAACGGAACCCTCGAGGGTGCGCCCTGCCAAGCCGGTGAAATCAAGGATGGGAGTGTCTGCCATCTGGCTAGAGATCAGATCGCCAAGGCCGGCGATGGCACTTTCATTCAAGAGGCTGAGGGCAACGGTGTTGCCTCCCTTGGATGCCGTGGCAGCGGTGTCGGTTGATTTGCTGAGATCGAGGGTGCGGAAGCTGGTGCCAAAGCCCTGGAGGGTTGTGTTTTTAGCCAAGAGACTTTCCAGGGTGGTGTCTACCACTTCAAAGAAGACCAGCTTTTGGCCATTGATGAGGTTGATGTCCCGCTGGAATTTCATCGCTGCCACGTTGGGGGTGCCGCTGTTTTCCAGGTTGGCCAGCAGGATGCTGCCGCGATCGCGCAGTAGCTCATAGGTGAGGGTGTCGGCTTCATTGGCGTTGAGGGCCACATAGCCGATTTGATTCACGGAAGCGGCCTTAGCGGTGAGGGTGGCGCGCACGGTTAATGCCGCTGGGGAGGTGCTGTCGAGGGGGTCAGCAACGGTGAGGGCTGTGGCGGTGGCGGTGAACTTGGGGATGAGGCTCACCACCCCGGCGGTGGTGGAATGGTCAACCACCACGCCATTTTTGACGCCGTCCTTGTCTCCATGGCCGCCATCAACGAACTGCAGATCGGCGGTATCTGGAGTGCCGTTGCCATCTAGGTCAAAGAAGCGGGCACCAGCTTTCTTGATGGGGTCGTAGGTGAATGGTGTGGCCACGGGTGCTGCTCCAGCCGAGGGCGTGTCGTAAACGAAGTAAGCCAAGCACTTATTAGAGGTGCTTAGACCATCGACCAGAGGGGCTAGATCCACAAATGTTTTAGCTGTATTGCTATTACTAGACTGATCGAGCTTGAGGGAGAAGTTGATCCCTGTTTGGCCGATTACCAGGCCTGCTTTCTGGTTGGTAAAGCTGGGAGCTGCCGCCAGACGATTGAAGTTCACATCACCTTGAATATTGCCTGAGGGAGTCATTACACGGGCTGTTACAGATTGACCAATTCTGGTGGTGTATGTGAGGTCTCGAATATCTCTGATTTCATTATTGTTGGCTGGTATAAGAGTTACGGATTGATCAAAACTTGATCCGCCTTGATCGGTGGTGCGTAGGCGGATTGCATAGGAACTCTTGGTTCTGAATTCTGGTGACGCTATTATTTTGAGTTGATCACCGGAGATTGAGAAGGCTGCATTGTCTGTGCTGCCGTTGCCAGAAACTAGGCTGTAGGTAAACGTGTTGCTGGCATCGGGATCAAGGCTGTAAAGCGTTACAATGGCACTGCCCGCAGCGATGTATTTATTAAAGCTTCTAGCCGATAGATTTAAAGCAGTTGGTGCTCTATTTATGTCCGGGGTTGGAAGATTGAAGCGGGCTATGCCTGGATCATGGTCGCTAACCTGATCGGCAAACTCGGAATTAATGTGAACTACATCAAAGCCATCAAGTTTGCTGAGTAAATTATTGCTGACCTGAATATGGTCCAATACCTGGGCATTTCCCTCGTAGTTGTATGTGTATCTTTCGTTGGCAGCTAGGGTTTCAATCAGGGTATTTAGGCCACCACTTTCCAAGGTGGTTAGTGGGTTAGAAAACTCAAAGTCATTTAAGTCGCCAGCAACGATAATATTGGAGTTGGGATTGATTGCGAGGATACTTTTTACAAAGTCTTTGACGATTGTGGCCTGCTGAATCCTCTGGACTTCACTGGCTAGGGTGGGAGGCTGATTTGGTCCAAACAGGGGTTGGTCTCCCCCCTTCGAGTTGAAGTGGTTGCCAATCACGAATAAAGTTTGGCCGTTAAACTGAAATTCACCCACTAAGGGTTTGCGGCTATTATTAAAGGCCACATTTGTGGGATCAATCAGTCCGGGACTGGATGACAGAAAGGCAACAGCATCGTTGTTTGAGACTGAAGCAGTTGTATTTGAAGTTGAAGTGCCACCTGGTCGATCGACAAAGCTCACCCGTTGGGGGTTTAATAGAAACCCTACCCTAATGTTGCCACCTGGTTCACCTCCATTGCTGTCGTCCACAGGGTTGATTTGGCGGTATTCATAGGTGGGGCCACCGGCTGTCTTGATCGAATTAATTAGAGTTTGCAGGGTCAAGTTGGCATCTATTACGCTATCATTTGTGGCCCCATTGTTATCCTGAATCTCTTCAAGATTAATGATGTCAGGTGACTTTAGTCCGTCTACAATGGCACTGGCTAAAGCGGCAAATTTAGCATCCCCATCTCCGGGATCTAGATTCTCTACGTTGAAAGTTGCAACGGTGAGTTGGGTGGGGCTACCTGTTAAATTGGTTGCTTCTTTCTGCAGGCTGGAGGCTTGTAAAACACTCGGAGGCGTTGAAACTAATACTTCGTAGTTTCCGAAATCATAGTTGATTACTCCTGTGAATGTACTGAGCTTTGCCCCGACATTTACATCAGGTAGAGCCAAGGAATTATTTAGATCATCGATCTGAATACGCTCTGGGTTGAAGTCGCTGGATGTAATTAAGCTACCACCCCGAGCTGAAACATTGCTGGCATTAGTGCCATTGTCGGCCAATACCCAGATTTCCTCAGAGGTGCCAAAGTTTGCGGTGGGGGAGGTGGTAACAGGATTATTTACCTGCACCAGCATCCCTTCTAGGCTTTCGTAGAAGTCGATGCCATCTTGACTGGGATCAAAGCTGCCATTGGTTTCTACGTTGCTCGCATCATTATCAATAATTGATGGGGGAATCGTCCGCCCTCCATTGCCTAAAATCGTCGGGGTGATCGACTTGATAGGCGGATTATTCCATGCAATTACACTTAGAGATTTTATAGCCTCGTTGTTAATGAGTTCTGTTACTGTTAGGTTATTTGCGCTCCCGCCGGGTCGGAATTCAGATACCGTGCCGCTAACTAAAATCGCTTCGCCAACCCTACGTGCACTAAGAATTGCTGCATTGGTCGTGAATATGAAAATGCCTTCGGAGCTGCCCTCGATGAGATCCGGAGACGGGTCTTGCATGTAAAAGCCGTTGGAGGCGATCGCCGTCACAATCCCTGGTACATTTACGACACCCTGACCGTTTAACAGTGACAGGTGGGCTGCTCCTTGAATATCATGAATTCGAATCGTGCCTGTTGTGGCATCGTTGTCGGCGATTGTGACAGTAGCAGTGCTGCTTCCTAGGTCATAGTCAGTCCCATCGACCAAGGTCAATATGACCGTCTCTGGCTCTTCTAAAGCTTCATCATCAATAGGAGTAATAGTGACATCAGTAAAGGATTCGTCCGCAGGAATGGTGGCAGTGCCAGCCAGAGTTTTGCTGTAGTCACCGCTGGTGGCTGTCCCGCCAATGGTGTAAGAGACAGTCAAGGCCCTAGCCGCATCACCCGTGCGGGTGATGCGGAAAATGCCTACGTCTTGGGCGGCTTCTGCCGCGGCCGCATCATTGGCCACGATGGAAACAACCGAGACTGTTGTCCCCGATCCCACAGTTGGGGTGATTGAGAAGTTGTCGATTGCTAGGCCATCATCAGCACCCGTCGCATCAAAGCTATTCCAACGAAGCCAAACCGTTCCGCCGGTTGGGATAGACAGGCCTGTAATTGTATTGCTGATTTCTGTGCGGTTAGTGCTGGCGTTGCCGTCCAGCGCCCCGGCCGTGCCCGTAGTGCTGGGGGCAGTGAAATCCAGAGTGTCCACATCTGCCCAAGTTCCGGTCGTTAGCGATATCGCATCTATGCTGTATTTAAAATCTATTCTATCTGCTCTATTTGAAGCCCCTAATCGCCACTGTTCCCCTGTATAAGAAATCTTCAGTGCTGTTATTGTTGAGCCAGTATTGTTGGAAAAGCTGACTCCAAATACTGGGATTAGGCCCCCAGATTGTACGCCGCCTAATGCCCTATCGGTGCTGCCAGATGCACCAAAACTGTATGTGTCTCCAGCGTTGCTGCTGCCAGTTCCGGCCGTGTAAATTGTATTTGCATTTGTGGAGCTTTCTGATAATTCCCAGCCGCTGGGCAAGGTGGAGCTACTGCCACTGCTTACCAAGGTGTCGAAGTTTTCAGTGTAAGTTGCGGCGGTGAGGCTAATTGTTGTCATTTGGGATTTCCTTGAAAAGGTAGAGGAATTAAAGAGTTGGTGATTTCAGTCGATTCATTGCAGGCCAATGATCCAGATGCGCCTGAAATTTGTCCAAATAAAAACTGTCTCGGCAGGTGGGTTTTGCAGTTTGGGGGCTTTGTTGCCTAGAATAATCGTTGAACTAATCGTTCTTGTAAATTATTCTGTATTATTTTCCCATTCCTAGAATAAGGTTATAATAAGAATAAGTTAAGCAGGCTGCGGTTTTGTTGCTCTTCTTGGGTGGCCGTTGCCAGAGGCGAGAGTTGCTAATCTTCTTGGTCAAAAGTTAATACTTTCATCCCATCCGAGGTCGGATGCCATAGCCTTGTTGAATAAATTTAGGTGCATTTCTAAAAACTGGCTATGCCGCCCCCGCGAGTTAGAGGCAAGTTGGCAATTGCAAGGCTATGCGTGTTTTGTGATTGGTGAGATTCTGGATGTTTCGCGGTGTCCATAATTCAATGCTTCCGAAAGATTTACCCCTCTGCTGCTTGTGATTGGTCTTCTACTTGGTTGTTGGAGTGGGATTTGAATTTTACTTTTTGCTAAAATGACCAAGGCAATGAATAGATTATTTGAATAGCAGCTGATCGGCGGCTAGGTCAATCTGGTGACACAATATTTATTTGATTGCTGGAGAAGGATAACAGGGCCCCTGAAGAACAGGGGCCTTGAAGTTGTTCCTGCGGCAAATTAGATTTTGCCGCGTTTTTGCTGGGATCAGATTGCCCAGGCTCTCCCTTCATTGGTAAATCCCACAGTGCCCTGCTTGAGCTTGAAGCTAAAGCTGACAATGTTGTCATCAAAGTCCTGGTCAAAGCCTCCAGCCATGTCCTCCAGACCAATGCTGCCGGATCCCAGCCCTCGGAAGTGGGTGAGCCCGTCGCTATTGGCGGTGCGGAAGGAGAAGAAGGTTTCCCCGGTTTGGGCCACGGTGGCATAGGGGGCCAGTAGGCCCGACTCATTGAAGGCCGCGATGGTGTCGGTGCGGGTAACACCGTTGGCCACCG
>JBDLTB010000076.1:0-8276 GCA_039799245.1 Cyanobacteriota bacterium | reverse complement strand
GGGTCAGCGGCCTGCTGCACATCTCCGAAATCAGCCACGAACACATCGAAACACCGCACACGGTGCTGAATGTGAACGATCAGATGAAGGTGATGATCATCGACCTCGATGCCGAGCGCGGCCGGATCTCGCTCTCTACCAAGGCCCTCGAACCCGAACCCGGCGACATGCTCACCGATCCCCAGAAGGTCTTCGACAACGCTGAGGAGATGGCCGCCAGGTACAAGCAAATGCTCATGGAGCAATCGGAAGACGAAGCCGAACCCATGGCCCTCAGCAACGACTGACCATGGGGCCCATTGGGCTTCCCCTGGGGGCCAGCAAAACTGCCCCTGGGGCGGTGCTGTTCGACAAGGACGGCACCCTTTGCCGCAGTGACAGTTACCTATTTGCCCTGGCCCAGGCCAGGGCTTCTTACTGTGCCCAGTTGGCCGCCGATGCCAGCCTGGAAGCGTTGCTGCTGCGGGCCTATGGGGTCACGGCCACTGGCCTGCGCTGCGATGGCGCCACCGCCGTGGCCAGCCGCCACGACAACCTGATCTCCACCGCCACGGTGCTGGCTGCCGCCGGCCACAGCTGGGGCCAGGCCCGCCATTGGGCCAGCGAGGCGCTCCAGCAGGCCGACCGCCAATGGGCCGATCGCAAGCCACAACTCACGCCCCCCACCCCCGGGCTCTACAGCCTGCTGGAGCGTCTCCAAGCGGCCGACCTGCAACTGGCGATTATCAGCAGCGACCTGGGGGACAATCTGGAGGCCTTTTTGGCCGAGTACCAACTGCGTCACTATTTCCAAGCGGTACATGGGGCCGATCGGCCCCTGGCCAAACCCAACCCAGCGGCGGCCCAGGCCCTCTGCCAGGAGTTGGGCTTGGCCCCAGCCCAGTGCGGAATTATCGGCGATGCCCAAGACGACCTAACGATGGCCGCCGCCGCTGGCCTCGGTTGGAGCCTTGCCTACACGGGTGGTTGGGATCCAGCCCCGGTGCTCACGGGTAGCCATGGGCACATCCAGCACTGGGATCAACTAGCCCCGCTGTAATCTTTCCCCCGCTGTGCACTGCAGATTTATGGGTCGCTACGTCTTCACCTCGGAGTCGGTCACTGAAGGCCATCCCGACAAGATCTGCGACCAGGTGAGTGACGCAGTGCTGGATGCACTGCTGGCCCAGGATCCCGCCAGTCGGGTGGCCTGCGAAACCGTGGTAAACACTGGCCTTTGCCTGATCACTGGCGAGGTCACCACCAGCGCCCGGGTCGACTTCAACACCCTGGTGCGTGGCGTAATCGAAGAGATTGGCTACAACGGCGCCCGGGCCGGCGGCTTCGATGCCCACAGCTGCGCAGTGCTGGTGGCCCTAGACCAGCAATCCCCAGACATCGCCCAGGGGGTAAACGAAGCCGATGACCATGACGGCGACCCCCTCGACAAGGTGGGGGCCGGCGACCAGGGGATCATGTTTGGCTACGCCTGCGATGAAACCCCTGAACTAATGCCCCTGCCGATCAGCCTGGCCCACCGGCTGGCCCGGCGCCTGGCGGCGGTGCGCCACGACGGCAGCCTCGAATACCTGCTGCCTGATGGCAAAACCCAGGTGAGTGTTGTCTATGAAAACGACCAGCCGGTGGCGATCGACACGATCCTGATCTCCACTCAACACATCGCCGAAATCGACGGGATATCAGACGACAAGGGCCTCCGGGATCGCATCTCCGCCGACCTCTGGACCCATGTGGTGGAACCCGCCACCGCCGACCTGCCGCTCAAACCAAGCAAAGCCACCACCCGCTTCCTGGTGAACCCCACCGGCAAGTTCGTAGTTGGTGGTCCCCAGGGGGATGCGGGTCTCACCGGACGCAAGATCATTGTGGACACCTACGGCGGCTACGCCCGCCATGGGGGTGGCGCCTTCTCCGGCAAGGACCCCACCAAGGTGGACCGTTCCGCCGCCTACGCCGCCCGCTATGTGGCCAAGGCCCTGGTGGCCGCCGGCCTAGCCAAAAAAGTAGAAGTGCAGCTCAGCTATGCCATTGGCGTGGCTAAGCCGGTGAGCATCTTGGTGGAAAGTTTCGGCAGCAGCAAGCTGAGCAACGATGCCCTCACCGAGCTGGTGCAGGCAAACTTCGACCTCCGGCCCGGCGCCATCATTGAAATCTTCAACCTGCGGGGCTTGCCCCAGGAACGCGGTGGTCGTTTCTACCAGGACGTGGCGGCCTACGGCCACTTCGGCCGCAGCGACCTCAACCTGCCCTGGGAAAACGTAGACGCCATCGCCGCCCAGCTCCGGGGCTGACTTTGATGGCGGCCGAGGCACCGCTCGGCCTTGGGGTAGACCTGGGCACCAGCGGCCTGCGCCTGGCCCTGGTGGGGGCCGCTGGCCCCAGCCCCTTAGAAGAACACTCCAGCGCCTACCCAAGGCCCTTTGAAGATCCGGAGGGTTGGCGCCAGGGCTTCGTCACCCTGGTGGAAGCCCTACCCCAGCACCTGCGCCAACGCATAGGCGCCATTGCCATTGCGGGCACCTCTGGCACCCTGCTGCGCTGTAGCGCCACTGGGGAACCAAGGGGCTTGGCCCTTAGCTATGCCTGCGCCTGCCCCGAGCAAACAGAAGTCCTGGGGGCCCTAGTGCCCCAGGGGGGCCCTGCCGCCAGTGCCAGCGGCAGCCTCGCCAGGGCCCTGCGCCTTTGGGGCGGCTTAGCCCAGCCCATGGGCCATGGCCACGACCTCCTACGCCACCAAGCCGACTGGTTGATGGGCTGGTTGTTGGCGGATTGGCGATGGGGGGAGGAGGCCAACAACCTGCGGCTGGGCTGGGATCTAGGGCACCAGCGTTGGGCGGGAACCATCGCCGCCCAAACCTGGGCCCAAGCCCTGCCAACGGTGGTGGCCAGCGGCACCGGGTTGGGGACCCTGGCCCCGGCGGTGGCCGCCAGCCTCGGGCTGCCCCCCAGCTGCCAGGTGGTGGCCGGCACCACAGACAGCAATGCGATCTTCCTGGCGGCAAACCCCGGTCCGGGCGATGGGGTGGCTGTGCTGGGCACCACCCTGGTGTTAAAGCAATTCAGCCCCCACCCCTTGGTTGGCGCTGGGATAAGCAACCACCGCCTCGGCGGCCAATGGCTGGTGGGGGGCGCCTCCAACGGGGGGGCCGGCGTGCTGCGGCAGTTCTTTTCCACCGAACAACTGGAGCACCTCAGCCGCCAAATTGACCCCAACCGCCCCAGCGGCATGGCATTGCTGCCCCTGCCCCGCCGCGGCGAACGCTTCCCCATAGATGACCCGGAGCTGGCACCGGTGCTAGGGCCCCGGCCAGTGGGCGATGCCCTCTACCTGCAGGCCCTGCTGGAGGGGCTCACGGAACTGGAGCGGCTGGGTTGGCAAAAGCTCCAAGACCTGGGGGCCCCAGCGGTGCAACGGGTCCTCAGCGTTGGCGGCGGCGCCCACAATCCCCAATGGCGCCTGCTGCGCCAACGGGCCCTAAAAAGGCCCGTGCTGAATCGTCCCGGGGCTTCCGCTGCGGCCGCCATGGGCCGATGGGCGCTGGTATCCATAGGCTGGGGCCAGGCACTTACCCCCCGCAGCCAACCATGAACGACCGCTTACGCACCCTGCTGTCGATGGGCTTGTTTTTGGTTTTGGCTGGCTATGTGACCTACAGCGGCCTAAGGCTGGGGCTGTTGCTTTGGCAAAGATTCGGCGCCGGCTGAGCAGCCATAGGCACGAATCAAGCACAACCCACGCCACAATCCCCCAAGCCCTAAGGGCTTAACCCACCCGATAACCGCCATGGCCGCTGATCCCCTAACCGCTGCGGTGAGTGACCGCATTTGTTTGCACATGAATAAAGACCATGCCGACTCTCTGCTGGCCTATGCCCGCCACTACGGCGGCGTTGAAGCACCGCTAAAAGCACGACTGCTGAAGGTGGAAAGCGAAGCAATGGAACTGGAAGTCGATGGGCAAACCATGAGCATTCGCTTCGACCACCAGCTCAGCGATAGCGAAGATGCCCATCGCACCTTGGTGGCAATGTTGCGGGCCATCGCCCCTAGCGCCCAGTAGCTAAGTCCTAGGGCTTGTTCAACAGCCCCTGGGCGGGGGAAATAATATCGCCAAAACTAACGCACATACGCTGTTGGCAAAATGCATGGGCTTTGATATGTTTAAGGCGTTCCTCAAATCTCACCAATGCTCACTGGTCAAGAATTGCTCGCCAAGGTCAAGGAAGCTGGCGACGGCTCTAAATCAGAGCTCGTCAAGGCCTGTGGCTATGTGTCCACCAAAAAGGATGGTGGTGAGCGGCTGAACTTCACCGCTTTCTATGAGGCCCTGCTCGAAGCCAAGGGAGTTAGCCTTGGCGAAGGTAACAATGTGGGCAAAGGCGGTCGTAAGCTCAGCTATGTGGCCACCGTTCAAGGCAATGGCAACTTGCTGATCGGCAAGGCTTACACCGTAATGCTCAACCTCAAGCCCGGTGACGAGTTTGAAATCAAGCTAGGCCGCAAACAAATCCGCCTCGTGCCCGTGGGTGGTGAAGACGAAGGCGAAGAGTGATTCGCCTGAGAAACTCTGGCTGGCCTAGGCCGTAAAGATTTCGAAACGTCTCAACAAGCCCGGGCGCCCAAGTTGGTGCCTGGGCTTGTCATTTTTTAGGGCCAGGGGGGAATGCTGTTGCCATGCCTCTCCCCCCCTGGCTCGACCGGTTGCTATTGCAGCCCCGCTGTCCCCGCTGCCAACGGCCAGCCCCCCGCCGGGCCCTTTGTATTTCCTGCCGACGCAACTTGGGCCTAGAAGCTGATGGCCTGCGGGGCCAATGCCCCTTGCCTTGGTGGGCGTTGGGCAGCTATGCCGAGGGCTGGCGTTCCCAATTGCTGCAGCTGCGCCGGCAGCCGAACCCCTGGCTGGTGGAAGCGCTAGGTCATCAATTACTGCAACAACTGCCAGACCTGGGGGTGCCCCTCTTGGTAACTGCAATCCCGGCCCGGCGGCCGGGGGGCAACCCCCTGCCCCTGCAGCTGGCCCAGGTGCTGAGCCGCCTCGGGGGCCATCAACTGCTGCCCGCCCTGGGCCGCCAACGGGCCTGCCTGGGCCAGCACCATCTAAATAAAGCCCAACGCCAGGCCAATCTGCAGGGGGTATTCATCTGCACTCGACCCGCCGGCCCGCGCCTGCAACCCCTGCTGCTGGTAGACGACATCCTCACCAGCGGCGCCACAGCCGTAGCGGCCATGGCCGCCCTGGAGGCCGGGGGCCATGGCCTGCTGGGCATGGCTTGCTTTGCCCGCACCCCAGCCAAAAGACGCCCATCTAGCTGAGGGGGCCCAGCGGTGCTTTAAGATCTTTCCTTGCCCACGGGCAAGCCGGGATAGCTCAGTTGGTAGAGCAGGCGACTGAAAATCGCCGTGTCCCCAGTTCAAATCTGGGTCCTGGCATTAGACAAGAGAGATTCAAAAACCTGCATTTAGCGTTCAGACTGCCTCAAAAACACGTTTGAACACTACCGATAGGAATTTTCGGGGTCTCAAGGCAAGACAATGAATGAATCCCTGCGGTATGGGAGCGGTATGGGAAAAGGTAATGAAAATTTAACTTAGATCTGATACCCAGAACTCCCATACCTGGGAATGGAATTCGGCGGGCAGAAGGCATCGGTCCCCAGCAGGTACACCAGTACTACTCAGGTTCTGGTGGTGAGTCAATACTGCTGTACCTGACTCCTCTGTCCTGCCTGTAATGCAGATTCTGCAAAACGGGCAGAACCCAGTCCTGTAGGCAGACTGGGAGAACGCCCCAGGTGCCCATGAGCGACTCAGCGACCTTCACCACCGCCTCCGAGATCGATGAGGAAGACCTGGGCGAGGAGGATCTGGGTGGTTTGGATGATCTGCTGGCATCTGTGAGGTCAGACGAGGAACCAGCGCCGAAGCGGGTGCGAGGCAGGGCAAAGAAGGAAGCACCCGCCAAGGATTTCAAGGCCGTGCTCTGGGCGAGTGCCGACAAACTTCGTGCCCAGATGGATGCGGCGGAATACAAGCATCTGGTTCTGGGTCTGATCTTCCTCAAATACATCTCAGACACCTTTGCTGCTCAGCAAGGGAAGGTGCTTCGGACGGTTTCCAACCCCGAATCCGACTTCTACCTGGGCGATGACCCTGCCGACCACCAGGCAGCACTGGAAGACCGTGATTACTACACCCAGGAGAACGTGTTCTGGGTGCCTGCTGATGCTCGCTGGGAGTCGCTACGGGCACGGGCAAAGCAAGCTGATATTGGTCAACTGATCGATAAGGCACTGGTTGCCATCGAGAACGAGAACCCAACCCTGAGGGGCAAGTTGAATAAGCGGTTTGGCGCTGCCCAACTGGAACCAGGGCGGATGGGTGAACTGGTGGATCTGATCTCCACCATTGGATTTGCCGACGATCAGCGATCAGGTGATGTGCTGGGTGAGGTCTACGAATACTTCCTCGGTCAGTTCGCCAGTGCAGAAGGCAAGAAGGGCGGTCAGTTCTATACACCTGCTCACGTCGTCAAAACGCTGGTTGCTGTTTTGGCACCCCATAAAGGTCGGATCTATGACCCCTGCTGTGGGTCTGGTGGAATGTTCGTTCAGAGCGAGAAGTTCATTCAGGCGCACGGGGGCAAGCGGGATGACGCCTCTATCTATGGGCAGGAGAGCAACCCGACCACCTGGCGGTTGGCAGCGATGAACCTGGCGATCCGTGGGTTCGCTGCTGATCTGGGTCAGGAACCTGCTGACACCTTTGCCAGAGATCAGTTCCCCGATCAGAAGTTCGACTACATCCTTGCGAACCCTCCATTCAATATTTCTGATTGGGGTGGGGAAAAATATGAGAGTGATCCACGCTGGGTTTATGGGCGACCACCTGTAGGCAATGCCAACTATGCGTGGTTACAACATATGCTCTGGAAACTACGCCCTGGTGGTGAAGCGGGTGTAGTGCTGGCAAACGGATCAATGAGTTCCAACCAGAGCGGTGAGGGGCAGATCCGTGAGGCGATGGTTAAGGGTGATGTGGTTGAGGTAATGGTGGCGTTGCCTGGGCAACTGTTTCTGAACACTCAGATCCCAGTTTGCCTGTGGTTCCTCACGAATGACAAGACCCAGCGTGGTCGTGATCGTCGTGGAGAGACGCTGTTCATTGATGCCCGCCAGATGGGGACGATGAAGACAAGGGTTGAGCGGGTGCTTACCGATGAGGATATTGCCAAGATTGGAGATACCGTTCACGCTTGGCGTGGTGATGGTGAGGTCTCTGATGCTTATGCGGATGTCGCTGGTTTCTGCTACAACGCCAAGTTAGAGGAGATCGAAAAGAATGGATTTGTGCTTACGCCTGGGCGTTATGTGGGAGCAGCAGATGTTGAAGATGATGGCGAAGGGTTTGAGGAGAAGATGAAGCGCCTCACTGGATTACTCAAGCAGCAGCAGGAAGAGGGAGCAAAGTTGGATCAGCAGATTGCCGAGAACCTGAGGAGGTTGGGATATGAGTGAACTCTCGCAAGTGCGCTTAGGCGAAATATGTCAACTAAAAGCAGGAAATGCTTTTCCTAAAGAGCAGCAAGGCATCGCTCTCGAAGACCTTCCTTTTATCAAGGTTAGCGATTTTGAACTCCCCGGTAATGAACGAAAGATAACAAGGGCAAATAACTACATTTCGGATGTAATTGCCCGAGAACTAAGAGTCAAAAAGCATCGAGCGGGAGGAGTCGCCTTTGCCAAAATTGGAATTGCGCTTACATATAACAGGCGACGCATTCTGATCAGGGAGACGGCAGTAGACAACAATCTAATGGTTGCCGAGGGTAACCCAGAAATATGCGATGACCTTTATTTTTACTACCTCCTTAAAACAGTTGATTTTAATCTGATCGCCAACGGATCTGCCATTCCGTATTTAAATGGTTCTGACATTAAAAATATCGAGGTCGCCATTCACGGGAAAATCGAACAGAAGGCAATCGCTCATACCCTCGGCACCCTTGACGAAAAGATCGAACTTAACCGCAAGACCAACGAAACCTTGGAGGCGATGGCAAAGGCGCTCTTCAAGTCGTGGTTTGTGGATTTCGATCCAGTCAGAGCAAAGGCAGAAGGTCGCCCTACTGAATTGCCAGCAGAAATCAGCGACCTGTTCCCAGATTCATTTGAGGATTCGGAACTGGGTGAGATTCCGAAAGGATGGAGAGTTGAAGCGGTGGGCGATATCTCATCCAACTTTGACAGCAAAAGAGTTCCCGTGTCTGGGAATGATAG
>JBDLTB010000075.1:0-13030 GCA_039799245.1 Cyanobacteriota bacterium | reverse complement strand
CGGCTAGCCATTCGCCAGGCCGAACAACAGTGGTTGGAGGACAACGAGCAACCCCTAACCCCGGACCCCTGACAGGGGTACCCCTGGCCCCTGAGTTGGACCTATGGCTCAAGAGGTTGCAACGCAGCCTCAGCCTGGAGGTGGAGCATGGCTTTCAAAACCTCCAGGGGCAACGCTGTCGCTTCAACGAGTTCATTGCCACCAGCTGTGGCCAACCGCCCCAGCAGCTGTCCGCCCAGCATCGCCCTGGCCTGCAGGTCTTTATTAACTCCTTTGAGCTTTATCCCAGCATTGATCAAGCCCACCGCCGGCGCCTAGTAATCCAACTGCGTCAGCACCTCCACGGCCTGCGCAAAGCCCTTGATCCTGAGCTGCCCATTGGCCCGCCCCGGCTCCGCCTTGATGGGCATCCACCGGGTGGTGAAGCGAGGCTGCCCCAAGGGCAAAAAGCCCCGGAGCAAATCCTGCAGCTCGATACCCCCCTTGGCCAGGTGAAGGCCATTGGCCCTCGCCTGGCCACTCGGCTGGTGCCTTTGGGGTTGGTGCTGGTGGGTGATTTATTGCGCTACTACCCCCGCGACTATGTGGACTACTCGCGGCTGGTGCGGATCAATGCCCTGCAATCTGGGGTTACCGCCACGGTGGTGGCCAGCGTGCGCCGCTGCCATGCCTTTGCCAGCCCGAAAAATCCAAATTTGGCGATCCTCGAGCTACAGCTGCAGGATCCCACCGGCCGCCTACGAATCAGCAAATTCATGGCCGGCCGCCGATTCACTTCCCAGGGTTGGTTGCAGCAACAGCAAAGGCTGTACCCCGTGGGGGCCCAGGTGGCAGCCAGTGGCCTAGTGAAGGAAAGCCGCTTCGGTCTCAGCCTTCAGGATCCACTGATCGAGGTGCTTGCCAACCCGGAGGCCGGGTTGAGCTCGGGCGAAATCGGTCGGGTGCTGCCGGTTTATGGGCTCACTGAGGGGTTGATGGCCGATAAGTTGCGCCAGGCCGTGCAGGCGGTGCTGCCAGTGCTGACCAGGCTCCAAGACCCTTTGGAGCTGCGCTGGCGCCAGCAGTGGCAACTTATGCCCCTGGCCGAGGCCCTCGTCCAAATCCATGGACCCAGCTCCCGGGAGGCCCTGGAGGCCAGCCGGCGCCGGTTGGTGTTTGATGAATTTCTGCTGCTGCAATTGGCCCTGGGCCAAAGGCGGCAACAGTTGCGCCAGCGGCCGGCACCGGTGTTGGCCTTGGGAAGCCAGGGGAGGCTCCTGCAGGGCTTCCTGAAGTTGCTGCCGTTTAACTTCACCGATGCCCAGGAACGGGTACTCAAAGAGATCTGCCTGGATATGGCCCAACCCCAGCCCATGGCGCGGCTGGTGCAAGGGGATGTGGGCAGTGGCAAAACAGTGGTGGCCGTGGCAGCCCTGCTCTCAGCCATTGATGCCGGCCACCAGGGGGCGCTGATGGCCCCCACGGAGGTGCTCGCCCAGCAGCATTACGAGAAGCTGTGCCAATGGTTGCCACAACTGCATGTAACTGTTGATTTTCTCAGCGGTTCCACCCCGGCGCCCCGGCGGCGGCAACTGCTGCAGAACCTGGCCAATGGACAGTTGCAACTGCTGGTGGGCACCCATGCCCTAATCGAAGACCCGGTGGAATTTGCCAGCCTTGGGCTGGTGGTGGTGGATGAACAGCATCGATTTGGGGTGCACCAACGCAACCGGTTGCTGAGCAAGGGCCTGCAACCCCACTTACTCAGCATGACCGCCACCCCCATTCCCCGCACCCTGGCCCTGAGCGTGCACGGAGATTTGGATGTGAGCCAGATCGACAGCTTGCCCCCGGGGCGCCAACCGATCAAAACCGAGGTGTTGACCAGTGCCCAACGGCCCAAGGCCGAGGCCTTGATCCGTGAACAGATCGCCGCGGGTCGCCAGGCCTACCTAGTCCTGCCCCTGGTGGAGGAATCGGAAAAACTAGATCTGCGCTCGGCCATTGACGAACATCAGCGCCTGGCCAGCGAGGTATTCCCGGACCTAGAGCTGGGCCTATTGCATGGACGGCTTTCCAGCGCCCATAAAACCGCTGCGATTGAGGCCTTTGCCGCTGGCCACACGCAACTGCTGGTATCCACCACCGTGGTGGAGGTGGGGGTGGATGTGCCCAATGCCACGGTGATGCTGATCGACCATGCCGAACGTTTTGGCCTAGCCCAATTGCATCAATTGCGGGGCCGGGTGGGCCGTGGCAGCTGTGCCTCCCATTGCCTGCTGATTAACGACAGCTCCTCAGCGCTGGCCAAACAACGACTCGAGGTGCTGGCCCGTTGCGACGATGGCTTTGAGATCGCCGAGGTGGACCTAAAGCTGCGGGGGCCTGGCCAGGTGCTGGGCACCCGTCAATCGGGGCTCCCGGATTTAGCCCTGGCCAGCCTCAGTGACGATGGCGCCGTGCTGGAGGAGGCCCGCAGCTTGGCCCAGGCGATTCTGGAGGAGGATCCCAAGCTTGAGCACCATCTAGCCCTGGCGGAGTGCCTTGCGGCCCAACGCCGCAGCCTTGCCGCCGCCGCCCGCCTGAATTAACTGCCATGCCCCGCCCCTGGAGCCCCCTGCCCATCCACGAATGCTGTGAACCCCTGGTGCCCCTCCCGAAGGAGCTGCGCCATTGGCAGCCCCACCCCTATGGCCAGCTGGGGGCCCCCTACCCCAAAGGGGTGGATCCATACCAATTACGCCAAGGGGTAGCCCTAAGGCTGCTGCAGGCCCAGCGGCGGTTGCAGGCCCTGCATCCCCAGTGGGAGCTCTTGATTTTCGATAGCTGGCGACCGCTGGCTGTGCAGCAATTCATGGTGGACTACAGCTTGGCCTTACCCGGTGCCACCGGTGAAGCAGTGGCTGCCCTTTGGGCCCCCCCCAGCAGGGACCCATTAACGCCGCCCCCCCACAGCACCGGGGCGGCGGTGGATCTCACCCTTGCCTGGATAGGTGGGGAACCCCTGGCCATGGGGGGGGATATCGACGAGCTCGGGCCCATTGCCGAACCAGACCATTTTTGCCAAGCCAGCCCGGATTCAGCGGAAGGCCAATGGCACCAACAAAGGCGCTGGCTGGCGGCGGCCATGGGCCAGGCCGGTTTTGCCCAGCATCCCGGCGAGTGGTGGCATTTCAGCTTTGGTGATCAACTCTGGGCCTGGCGCTGTGGCCAGCGCTGGGCCCGCTATGGAAGGGTTGAGGCCACCTGAAGCATTTGCCTCAGGCCCTCAACCCCGAGCCCATGGCAATGGTCCCCAAAACTGCTGCCTCCCCCTTGATCCCGCCAATGGCGCAGCAGGGGGGTGAGGGTGGCTTCCAGCTGATCAAGGGGCAGTTTCTCCAGGTGGGGCTGGGCTAGGCGAGTGAGCCCAGGACTACCGCCCAGCCAGAGCTGGTATTGGTCAACACCGCTGCCCACCAGGGCGAGTTCGGCCATGTAGGGGCGGGCACAGCCGTTGGGGCAGCCGGTCATCCGAAATAAAATCGGCTGAGTAATCGACTCCCGGGCGAATAGCTGCTCCAAGCGATCGAGAATCTGGGGCAGCACCCTTTCAGATTCTGTAATTGCCAAGCCACAGGTGGGCAGGGCAGGGCAAGCAATGGCATGGCGGCTGAGCAGACTGGTTTCCAGCGGGTTCTGCCAACCCAACTCAGCCAAGGCAGCGGCAATGGTCTCCTTTTGGTTTTTGGCGATCTGGCAAAGCAGCAGGTCTTGGTTGGGGGTGAGTCGCACCTCCAGTTGATAGCGCTCCACCAGTTCCCGCAGGCCCCGTTTGCGCTCCCCCTCCAAGCGGCCACAGAGCAGGGAAAGACCCACAAACCAATGGCCATCCCCCTGGGCATGCCAACCGAGGTAATCCTTTAGCTGGGGGCTTGATTCCTTTTGGGCAGGGGCGATGGCAGCGTCGAAATAGCGACCAAGTTCAGTGCGGAACCAGCTGATGCCCCGGTCTTGGATCAAATATTTGAGGCGTGCATGGCGCCGTTGTTGGCGGTCCCCATGGTCCCGCTGCAAAGCAACCACGGCCTGCACCAGATCGAGGATCTTGGTGCCCTTCACATAGCCCAAACAATCGGCGGTGCGGGCAAAGGTTTCGTCCTTGTTGTGGGTCCGGCCCATGCCACCGCCCACATAGACGTTGCAGCCCCGTAGACGGCCCGCCAAATCCGTGAAGGCCACCAGGCCCAAATCTTGGGTGAGCAAATCAACCGAGTTGTCACCGGGCACGGTGACAGCCACCTTGAACTTCCGGGGCAGATAGGTGGAGCCGTAAAGCGGTTCCTCTGGATCACCACTGGCCAGCAATCCTTCCTGCTGGCGTTTGCGCACCTTGCTACTGGCCACCGATGGCCTGATTTTGTAACGCTTTTCGCCATCCACCCAGAGCTCCAGGTAGGCCCCTGCAGCGGCCTTGGGCGCCAGCAGATCGGCGATGTCATCGGCTAAGCGACGGGCCACCGGATAGCCCTGGTCTTGGAAGGGCGCCGCCGGCGCCATCACGTTGCGGTTGATATCGCCGCAGGCCGCCAGGGTGGAGCCCAGGTTGCGCACGATGGTGCCCAGCACCGTACGCAAGTCGTGCTTTGCGACGCCGTGTAACTGAAAGGCCTGGCGGGTGGTGACCCGCATGCTCCCAGTGCCGAAGTTGTCCGCCAGGCTGTCTAGCGCTAGGTAGAGCTGGGCGGGAATGCGGCCTCCGGGGCTCCGCAACCGCAGCATCATTCCCCAGTCTTTTTCCTGGCCCTTTTGACGGTTATCACGGTTGTCCTGCTGGTAGGAGCCGTGAAATTTCAGTATCTGAACAGCCCCTTCGCTGAAGTAGGGCAGGTCATTGGCGAGTTCGCTGAGCAGGGGCTCCCGCAGGTGCTGGCTGCTGGCCTTTAGCTGCTCGAACTTCGTGGGGCTGTTGGGAACAACGGTCACAGGCCGGAATGAGCTACTGGGTAGGGAATATCCCCCTGACCCTAAGCAACGACGCGGATCAATTCATAAAGTCAGGTACTGCTGAACGCATCCCTTGGCCACGTTCCTACTGGAGATCGGCACTGAGGAGTTGCCGGCGGATTTTGCTCGCTTGGCGCTGCCCCAGCTGGAGCAACTGGTGCAAAGCGATTTGGCTGAGCAACGGCTAACCCACGGGCTAGTGAGCTGCACCAGCACCCCCAGGCGCTTGAGCGTGCTGATTCAAGGGCTAGCCCCAGGCCAGCCAGATCTGGAGGAAGACCGCAAGGGGCCCCCAGCGGAGCAGGCTTTTAACAACGGGCAGCCCAGCCCAGCCGCCCTGGGGTTTGCCAAGCGTTGTGGCATTGAGGCCACCGCCCTAGAGGTGCGTGAAACACCGAAGGGTCCGTTTGTGTTTGCCAGGGTGCGGGAGGCGGGTCTCCCCACCTCTGAGGTACTGGCCCAGCAAATCCCCCTCTGGATCCAAGCCCTGCAGGGTCGCCGCTTCATGCGTTGGGGGGAGGGGGAAACTCGTTTTTCGCGACCCGTGCGCTGGCTGGTGGCCCTGTTGGATACCAGCGTGATTCCGCTCACCCTCAAGGGCAGTGACCCGGAGGTGACCGCAGGCCAGGAAAGCCGCGGCCATCGGCTCTGGGCTGAAACGGTGACGATCGCCTCGGCGGATTCCTACGTAGAAACGCTGGCCTCCGTTGGGGTAGAGGTAAATCGCTCCAACCGCAGGGCAGCGATCAAACGGGCTGTGGATGAAGCCGCCGCCCACCTTGGCGCTAGGCCTGATCTACCCGATGAATTGTTGGACGAACTCACCGACCTGGTGGAGGCGCCGCAATTGTTTGAAGGCTCAGTGGCCGACCACTACCTCTCGTTGCCTTCGGAGCTTTTAGCCACGGTAATGCGCTCCCACCAGCGCTATGTACCCCTATACCGCCTTGCTGCGGAAATTGATCCCCTCGCCCTAGAGGCCAGGGACTCGCTGCTGCCCCGCTTCCTCTGCGTAGGTAATGGTTTGGCCGCCGCCACGGCCACCGTGTGCAGGGGCAATGAAAGGGTGCTTAAGGCGCGCCTGGCCGATGCCGAGTTTTTTGTTCAGGCTGACCGAGCCATAGCCAGCATTGACCGTCGCGAGCAACTAGATCGGGTCACCTTTGCCGAAGGGCTAGGCAGCCTCAGAGACCGGTGTGAACGGCTGGAGTGGTTTACGGATGTGTTGCTGGAGCTGTTGCCGTCAAGCGGCATCAACACAGCCCATGCCCGGCGGGCCGCCCACCTTTGCAAACATGATCTGGTGAGCCAGATGGTGGCTGAATTCCCTGAGCTCCAGGGGGTAATAGGTGCCAAATATCTATTGGCGGAGGGGGAGCACCGCGAGGTAGCCCTGGCGGTGCTTGAGCATTACCTGCCCCGCGGCGCCGGCGATCGGTTGCCCAGCTCCGGGGCCGGGGCGGTGCTTGCCCTGGCCGAACGGCTGGAACTCCTGTTGAGCATCTATGCCAAGGGGGAGCGACCCAGCGGCTCCTCTGACCCCTATGCCCTGCGTCGCGCCGGTAACGGCCTGCTCCAGATTCTTTGGTCCCAGGGCTGGGGCCTAGACCTCCAGGCGCTGCTGCTGCGGGCCAGTGCCCATTGGGGGGGATTGCTGCCCAATTTTGCAGTGGATGCCCCAGCCCTGGCGGGGGAGCTGGGGGAATTTCTGCGCCAGCGACTGCTGAGCCTGTTGGAGGAAGAGGGGGTTCCCACGGACCTGGTCCAGGCGGTGGCAGGGGAAAGCGTGGCCTTGGCCCGGGTAATCACTGATCCAGCTGATGCCAGGGAACGGGCGAAGCTCCTGGTAAATCTGCGCAGCCAAGGGGCATTGGCAGCCGTGCAGGCCGTGGTGCAACGGGCCTCCCGCCTAGCCGAAAAAGGGGAATTGGCAGCGAATGTGCTTACTGCAGAAGACGTAGTTAAACCGGCTTTGTTTGAAAAGAGCAGCGAAAGCGCCATGCTCCAGGTGCTTAATCAACTGGAGCCGATTGCCACTGGCAGCGGCCCCGGTCGTTACGCCGAGCTTGCTGAAGGTTTGAGTGCAGGGGCAGGTACCTTGGCCGCCTTTTTTGATGGGGACCAAAGCGTGATGGTGATGGCTGAGGACCCAGAGGTGCGCCGCAATCGGCTCAACCTCTTGGCAGTACTGCGCAATCAGGCCTCGGTGCTGGCTGATTTCAGCCGGATCAACGGCTGAGTTCTGCCTCCAGGGCAGCCTGGAGTTCTTCCTCAGTGCGAACGGCACTATCCACTGGCTTGTAGGCCTGCGGGGCAAGGGCATTGCCCCGCAGAATTGAACCGAGGGTTAAGAAAGTAAGTTTTAACTGTTGCCAGGGATTCATGATTACCACGCGTTTGTATAGGTAACTGTCAAAGGTAAGTCTCTGTACATCTTTGTCGTCACACATTTCCACAAAGGCTTCCCTGGCGGCATCGTTGCGGTAAAAAATATTTTGAAGGATCTCAAGAACCTTGTAGGTGGTGCCATATTTACGATCCCATTTTTTGAGGTATCCCTTGAGATCCTTCTCTGTGGGTATTCGCTTGCCATTGCCGCTAGTGGCGACAATCTCTTCGGCACACATGCGGCCACTCTTGGCAGCAAAGTAGATTCCTTCACCGGAACTCTTAGTTACATAACCGGCGGCATCACCCACCAGGGCCATGCGACCAACAACCCTGCGGGGCCGGGGATGCTCTGGAATTGGGTGGGCTTCCACCTTGATAACTTCGCCCTTCAACAGGCGCTTACTTGCCCGTTCACGAATGCCTGCCTGTAAGCCCTTGATCAAGGATTGATTTTCCTGCATGGTGCCAGTTCCCACCGCCACGTGGTCGTATTTAGGAAATACCCAGGCATAGAAATCTGGGGATACGTCTGTACCCACATACATTTCGGCCAGGTCTTCGTAGTAGGCCATTTCCTCCTGGGGCAGACGAATCCTTTCCTGGAAGGCAATGGCCACGTTGTAATCACCGGCATCCATCGCTTTGGCGATGCGACTATTGGCGCCATCGGCGCCAATGATCAGATCCACCTCCAGGGTCTTGAGTTCACCAGTGGGGCCACCGCTGCTGAAATCGGCATAGCTGAGGGTGTAGGGCCCCTGGCGCTGTTTGCCAGTGTCCACCGACTGCACCAAGCCATTGATCAAGGTGGCGCCCAACCCTGCGGCCCGCTCCCGCAGGAAGGCATCCATCACCTCCCGACGGCACATACCGATGTATTCATCGCTGTTTTCCAGATGGATGTCCACCTCCCGATTGGAAGGTGAAATCATTTTCATGTGGCGCACCTTGCGATCAATGATCGAGGTGGGCAGGTCAAATTCCGAAACCATGCACAGGGGGATTGCCCCACCGCAGGGCTTTGCATTGTCAAGCTTTCGTTCAAAGATCCAGGTTTGAATCCCCGCCTTAGCAAGCACCTCTGCAGCGCAGGAACCGCTAGGACCACCACCAACAACAGCGACACGCAACATGTCTGGGACCTTTTTCACGGGGACTGACGTGGGCTGAAGCTAACACTGCGGAACCGTTAGCTGTTGGTAAGAAGTAAGCCTGGCACTAGGATTTGACAGATTTGTTCGTCACCGGTACGGATGCGTAGCACCCGAGAGGAGCTGCCGGTGGCCCGGCGCCTCAGCCGTCCCCCCAAGCGCCGGGAATTGCCGATCGCTGCTGTGGTGCTTTCCACTGCCCTGGCCTTAGGCGGAGGCTTGGCGGTGCTATTTCTGCTGCAAGAGCAGTTGCAACAAAGGTTCTGGGGAGCACCTCCAGTGGCTGGCATCAGTGCAAGGCCAGATTTTCAGGGGCGGCTTTTGGGTCATTTTCCCTATGGGGAGGTAGATGCCAGCCAACTGGTGGAGGTGGCCCCAGGCCTAGCCCTTACAGCGGAGGCGGCAACGGCCTACGAGCAAATGCGGAGTGCAGCAGAGGCGGATGGGGTGCAGCTCACGGTTATCAGTGCCTTCAGACCCATCGCCATGCAGAAGCAAATTTTCTTTGGGGTCAAGTCCGAGCGCAACCAGAGTGCTGAAGAGCGGGCAAGGGTGAGTGCTCCCCCGGGATATTCGGAGCACAGCACAGGCTTGGCCCTTGACCTGGGGGACGAGGCCATGCCCCAGACCAACCTTTCAGAAAGCTTTGAGGGCACCCCAGCCTTTTTCTGGCTCCAGAACAACGCCCATCGCTTTCACTACCAACTCTCATTTGCCAAGGGCAATCGCCAAGGGGTCAGCTATGAGCCCTGGCATTGGCGTTACGAGGGCTCTGCCCAGGCTTTGCAGCAGTTTGAGGCGGCCCACCACTTCAATCAGTCTCGGGGACCCTTCTGACGGGCGAGGGGATAGACTAGGCATGTTCAGCACCTTTCCCAGGGTGCGGTAGAGCTTCCGCTAAACACCATCTCCAAATGAGCGCCACCGCTAAGTGCGCCGCGATCCGCAACATTGCGATCATCGCCCACGTTGACCATGGCAAGACCACCCTGGTGGATGCCCTCCTGAAGCAATCAGGCATCTTCAGGGACGGAGAAGCCGTGCCCACTTGTGTCATGGATTCCAATGATTTGGAACGGGAAAGGGGAATCACAATTCTTTCGAAGAACACGGCTGTTGATTTCGAAAACACCCGGATCAACATCGTTGACACCCCTGGTCACGCCGACTTCGGTGGCGAAGTTGAACGGGTGCTGGGCATGGTTGATGGCTGTTTGCTAATCGTTGACGCCAACGAGGGGCCGATGCCCCAAACCCGTTTTGTGCTCAAGAAGGCCCTGGAAAAGGGCCTCCGTCCGATTGTTTTTGTCAATAAAATTGACCGCCCCAGGGCAGACCCTGAGGTGGCAGTGAGCAAGGTGCTTGATCTCTTCATCGAGCTGGGTGCCGACGAAGACCAGTGTGATTTTACCTATCTATTTGGCAGCGGCCTTGGCGGTTTTGCCAAGCCTGATATGGCGACGGAAAGCGACACGATGCTGCCGTTGTTCCACGCGATTCTTCGCCACGTACCACCCCCGGTGGGCGACCCCGAGAAGCCCTTCCAGCTCCAGATAACCACCCTTGATTACTCTGATTTCCTTGGCCGGATTGTGATTGGCAAGATCCACAATGGCGTGGTGAAAGCTGGCCAAACCGCTTCATTGCTTAAGGATGATGGCAGTGTTAAGCGCGGTCGGATCACCAAGCTGCTGGGCTTTCAGGGTCTGCAACGCATTGAGATACAAGAGGCCAGCGCCGGCGATCTAGTAGCTATTGCTGGTTTTGATGATGTAAACATTGGTGAGACCGTTGCTTGCCCGGATAACCCCGCAGCATTGCCCCTAATCAAGGTGGATGAACCCACCCTGCAGATGACTTTCTGCGTAAACGATTCCCCCTTTGCAGGAAAGGAAGGGAAGTTTGTTACGAGCCGTCAACTGCGGGAGCGCCTCCAAAAGGAACTGCTCACCAACGTGGCCCTGCGGGTGGAGGATACAGATTCCCCCGATCGCTTCTCCGTTAGTGGCCGTGGCGAATTGCACTTGGGCATCCTGATCGAAACCATGCGCCGGGAGGGCTACGAATTCCAGGTTTCCCAGCCCCAGGTTATTTTCCGCACCATCGATGGTTCCCCCTGTGAGCCCTTTGAAACCCTGGTGTTGGATGTGCCTGAGGAAGCAGTAGGTAACTGCATCGAAAGGCTTGGCATCCGCAAGGGCGAGATGCAAAACATGGAAACTGGTATGGACAACCGTACCCAACTGGAGTTTGTGGTGCCTGCCCGGGGCTTGATCGGTTTCCGTGGGGACTTTATCCGTGCCACCCGCGGCGAAGGAATCATGAGTCACTCCTTCCTGGAATATCGCAAAATGCAAGGGGAACTAGACACCCGTCGCAACGGGGTGCTGATTTCTTTCGAAGAAGGCGTGGCCACCTTCTATGCTCTCAAGGGCGCTGAAGATCGCGGCCAGTTCTTTATTACCCCAGGCACTAAGGTTTACAAGGGGATGATTGTTGGTGAAAATAATCGTGCCCAAGACATTGAATTAAATGTCTGCAAGGCTAAGCAGGTTACTAACATTAGGTCCGCTGGCGCTGAAGTGCTAGATACACTCCAAGCGCCAATACAGATGAATCTGGAACGAGCCTTGGAATACATCGGGCCCGACGAAATGCTCGAGGTAACCCCAGAGTCGATCCGCCTCCGTAAGTTGCCGGCCAAGAAGGCCGCCAAGCGCTGAACTTAATGGATCCATTCAGTGACCCCCGTTTTGAAGCGGGGGTCACTTTTTTTAATGGGGGTGATTGGTATGCCAGCCACGACCTCTTTGAAGAACTCTGGCAGGAAACCGCTGAACCGGAGCGCCGATGGCTGCAAGGCATCGTTCAAATTGCCGTTGCCTTACTCCATGGGGAAAGGGGTAACACCCACGGCGCCATGGTGTTATTGGGCGAGGGCCTAGGGAGGTTGCGCTCCGCTTTGGCCCCCCCTGCCCATTGGCGGGAGGAGCCACTGATCAAGCCCTGTCAACAACGGCTATGGGCCCTGCAGCAAGGGGAAGTTCCCCATGCAGAGCCCTTGCCCCAACTGATCTTTTCCAGGTCTGAGGACGGGTAGAATGGCCCACTCCACCATAGGCAACGGCCCCATGCCGATCCCTGCGTCGGCGCTGGCCCCTCAGCAGTTAATTGCTCTGCTGGTTTCTTCGCTTTGGATACCCATAGCTGCCACTGCCCAACCTCAGCCCACTCCCCAGCCGCTAGTTCAGCCCCAGCCCCAGGCTGAACAGCTTTACCCCGCCAGCCCAGTGTCCCCATCCCCAGGCACGGGAGCCCCTGGGATAGGTCCGCTGATCACTGTGCAGTCAGACCTACAACAGGCTGATAACACCACTGGGGTCGTAACTGCCACCGGCAATGTGCGAGTGCTGTATCCAGACAAGAAGCTGGTGGCTACGGCTCGTCAGGCCCAGTACTTCACCAAGGAGGGCCGGATAGTGTTGAGCGGTGACGTGGATGTGGTGCAAGACGGCGGTAATCGACTCAAGGCCCAACGGGTCACTTATTTAGTGGCCACCGATCGCCTTGTGGCTGATCCTGCCCCGGGTGATCAAGTAAAAAGTTGGTTTCGGATCAAGCGACAGGTAACGGTGGTGCCTGCCCCATGAGTCTCGAGCTCCAGTCCGTTGAACTTACCCTCGGGGGGCGCCCAGTGGTGAAGGGGGTCAGCTTGCAATTGCAAGCTGGCGAAGTTGTGGGACTCCTGGGCCCCAATGGGGCTGGTAAAACCACCACTTTTAACCTGGTCACTGGCCTACTACGGCCCGATAGTGGTGATGTTCTTCTTGATGGCCGTTCGATTAGGGCTTTGGCCATGCCCCAGCGGGCCCGTCAAGGCATTGGCTATTTACCTCAGGAGGCCAGTGTCTTCCGCAGCCTTAGCGTGCGAGACAACCTGCTGTTGGCCCTGCAGGAGAGTGGCTATCCGGCCCCCCTGCGCCGGGCTCGCCTCGATGAACTGATTGATGAATTTCAACTGGCCCGCTTCTGTCACCGTCGAGGCTTCCAACTCTCCGGGGGGGAGCGCCGCCGCACTGAGGTGGCCAGGGCCTTAGCAGTGGGTAAGCAAGGGCCACGCTTCCTTTTGCTAGATGAACCCTTTGCCGGGGTTGATCCCCTGGCTGTTCATGATCTTCAGCAACTAATCACTAGCCTTAAGTTGAAAGGCGTTGGTATGTTGATTACTGATCACAATGTTAGGGAAACCCTTACAATCACAGACCGCGCTTACATCCTCACTGAGGGTCAGATCCTCGCCGCTGGCACGGCCCTAGAGGTGGCCGCCAATGCCCAGGTGAAACGCCATTACCTCGGAGAATCCTTCAAGTTGTAATGCCGAACATTTCTGTTGACCATTCATTTCTAGGCAGTGCTTTGCTGAGGGTCCAAGGGCTGAGCCAGCGTCTATGGCAAAGAATTCCCCTAATGGATCGCTGGCTATTGGCGGAACTAATTGCCCCTCTGCTCTTTGGGGTTGCCGC
>JBDLTB010000074.1:0-8345 GCA_039799245.1 Cyanobacteriota bacterium | reverse complement strand
GCTTGAGGCTGATGGCGTTGGAGCCAGCGGCAACGTTGCGCAGGCCAGCCTTCACCATGGCGTGGGCCAACACGGTGGCGGTGGTGGTGCCGTCGCCGGCAGCATCATTGGTTTTGGAGGCAGCCTGACGGATCAGGGCGACGCCGGTGTTTTCAACGTGGTCCTCCAGTTCAATTTCCTTGGCGATGGTTACGCCGTCATTGATGATCTGGGGGGCGCCGAATTTCTTCTCCAGCACCACATTGCGACCCTTAGGGCCAAGGGTGACAGCCACGGCTTCGGCCAGGATGTCCATGCCCCGTTCGAGGGCCCGGCGGGCTTGCTCGTTATAAATAATGCGCTTGGCCATGGTTGGTAGTTAGGGAAGGGGAAAAGGGTTGAGGCTAGGGACCCCAGCGGGGGCCCCAGGCTTGGTTTCAGGCGACGATCGCGAGGATGTCCTTCTCGCTGAGCAGCACGAACTCGTCACCGCCGAGCTTGATGTCGGTGCCGGCGTACTTGGAATAGAGCACCTTGTCGCCAACGCTCACTTCGGGCGCCTGGCGGGTGCCGTCATCGTTGCGCTTGCCGGGGCCCACCTGCACCACTTCACCCACCTGGGGCTTTTCTTGGGCGGTGTCGGGCAGGAAAATCCCGCCTGCGGTTTTCTCGTCCGAAGCGGAAACCTTTACAAAAACGCGGTCACCGAGGGGCTTCACGGTGGACACGCTGAGGGATACAGCAGCCATGACTTCTGTTTGGTTCTCGGGGCGTGGAACTGGAGGGGCAAAAAGCGCTGTTAGCACTCAAGGCCTCCGAGTGCCAACTTAGGCCCGGGGGGTGGTGGCTAGCAATTGGGGGGTGGGGCGGTTCCCCGCACCTCCCGAGGGGGGAGGGCTGCGGTGGTAATGTTGCCCCGCCCGAAAGGCCTGGCCTTTCCGCCCCTACGCTTCAAACCATGGCCGCTGCAGCAAAAGCCACCACCGGCACTAAAGGAATTGTTCGCCAGGTCATCGGACCTGTGCTCGACGTGGAATTCCCTGCCGGCAAGCTGCCGCGCATTTTCAATGCCCTTCGTATTGAAGGCACCAATTCCGCCGGTCAAACCATTGCCCTCACTGCTGAGGTGCAACAGCTCCTGGGGGACCACCGCGTGCGGGCGGTGGCCATGAGCAGCACCGATGGCCTCGTGCGGGGCATGGAAGCCCTCGACACGGGAGCAGCAATCTCCGTACCCGTGGGTGAAGCCACCCTGGGTCGCATCTTCAATGTGCTGGGCGAACCCGTAGACGAGCGGGGCCCCGTGGCCACCGACCTGCGCTCCCCCATCCACAGGGAAGCCCCCAAGCTCACCGACCTCGAAACCAAGCCCCAGGTGTTCGAAACCGGCATCAAGGTGATTGACCTGCTGGCCCCCTACCGCCAGGGCGGCAAGGTGGGCCTGTTCGGGGGCGCCGGCGTCGGCAAGACTGTGCTGATTCAGGAATTGATCAACAACATCGCCAAGGAACACGGCGGCGTTTCTGTTTTTGGCGGTGTGGGTGAGCGCACCCGTGAGGGCAATGACCTTTACGAAGAGTTCAAGGAATCCGGAGTGATCAACTCGGAAGATCTGAGCAAATCGAAGGTGGCCCTCTGCTACGGCCAGATGAACGAGCCCCCTGGCGCCCGCATGCGCGTGGGCCTTTCAGCCCTGACCATGGCTGAGCATTTCCGTGATGTCAACAAACAGGACGTGCTGCTGTTTGTTGACAATATTTTCCGCTTCGTTCAAGCCGGTTCTGAGGTGAGCGCCCTGCTGGGCCGCATGCCTTCAGCCGTGGGCTATCAACCCACCCTCGGCACCGATGTGGGCGAACTGCAAGAGCGCATTACCTCCACCCTTGAAGGTTCGATCACATCGATTCAAGCGGTTTATGTGCCGGCAGATGACCTCACCGATCCGGCTCCCGCCACCACCTTTGCCCACCTTGATGCCACCACGGTGCTTAGCCGCGGCCTAGCTTCCAAGGGCATCTACCCGGCCGTGGATCCGCTTGATTCCACCAGCACGATGCTTCAACCATCGGTGGTGGGCGAAGAGCACTACAAGATTGCTCGCCTCGTGCAATCCACCCTGCAGCGCTACAAAGAACTTCAAGACATCATCGCGATCCTTGGTCTCGATGAACTTTCTGAAGATGATCGCCGCACGGTGGATCGGGCCCGCAAGATTGAGAAATTCCTTTCCCAACCCTTCTTTGTGGCTGAGATCTTCACTGGCCAAACCGGTGAATATGTGAAACTTGCCGACACCATCAAGGGCTTCCAGATGATTCTGGCTGGTGAGCTTGATGATCTGCCCGAGCAGGCCTTCTATCTGGTTGGAAACATCGATCAAGTTCGGGCAAAGGCCGAAAAGATCCGCGCCAAGGCCAAAGGCTGATCAGTATCCCGCCTTTCACCCCTTAGCCTCTGACCAATTAACCGAGGACTTTTCCCAATGCCGCTGACCCTGCGGGTGCTCTGCCCTGACCAGAGCGTCTTCGACGGCCTCGCCGACGAAGTAATCCTGCCCAGCACCACCGGACAACTCGGTGTTCTACCTGGCCATGTTTCGCTGCTCACCGCCGTAGACGTGGGCGTTCTTCGCCTACGGGAAGGCAACCGCTGGACCGCCATTGCCCTGATGGGTGGTTTTGCCGAGGTGGAGTCTGACGAAGTAAATGTGCTGGTTAATGCGGCCGAGCCAGCCAGCAGCATTGATGCGGGCAAAGCCCAGCAGGAGCTAGACCTTGCCCAACAGGCAGTTGCTTCCTTTGAAGGCAAGGGAAACAGCGCTGAAAAGGTGAAGGCCCAACAGTCCTTTCAAAAAGCCAGGGCCCGCCTCCAAGCCACCCGGGCACTTTGAGTTGATGGAATGGAGTGAAGAGGCACGGGAACTTCTCAAGGAAGTTCCCTTTTTTGTGCGACCAGCTGTGCGCGGCAGAATTGAATCAATGGCCAAGGATGCCGGCCTAAGTGCCATAGACGTTGATTTTTATCGCAATGCCAAGGCCCAGTTCGGCCAAAAGAAATAAACCAACTAAAATCAAAGCATTCCTAAAGCTGGCAATTAAACCAAATCAACATTAGCTACGCCAACACGAAAGCAGCCGGAGCCTTCAATAACATCCTTAACAATCAACATCCAGAAAGACAAAAAAGCGGCCATTACGGCCGCTTTTAATATGAGAAATGTAGATTAAGAGATGGCAATATAGATCAAGAGCAACCAGCTGCGACCAGCTGCAGCGGCCGGGCATGGCTCAGGCGGTTCCGCAGAAAGTAACTTCAGGGAACTTAAGCTTGGCCTCATCTAGGCCCTTACCCTTGCCCTCTTCCTGCCAGTAGTTGATAACTTCCGTGGCCTTGTTGAGAATCTCAACCCGCTCATTTTCGGTAATCCAACTTTTGGCTTCCAGCACCGTTTTTAGGGTTTCCCAGGCATCTTCCCGGGGCCAGAAGAAATAAGCCGTTAAAGGGCTTGGGCCACCACCAACGATCTGGTCAACGGCCAGGGCAACATTATCTGGCAGCCAAAGAATCTTGAGCAGGAAACGACCCTCATCGGCCTTGGGGGTGTAGCCAGAGGGAACGCCATCGGCATCAATGGTGGCCTTGGCCAGCACCGCGTTGGCGCTTTTCATGCCCGAGGCCTTCTCAGGGACCTCCTCTGCAGCGGCTTCTGGGGCAGGGGCCGCAACCTCAGCCTCCAGCAGCGCGGCGGGGGCGTCAACGGCAACTGCGGGGGTTTCTGTGGCCACTGCGGCGGTGGTATCGGATTCAGTCACGGGGCTGGTTTCTGGGCTCAAGGGGCTTACGGACAGCGAACCTGACGCAGCAGGCAAACGACTAACCTACCAGCCGCTTGAGGCAACCCCATCGGCAGCCCCGCCCTGCTTCTGCTGGACATCGACGGGGTGATCCGGGATGTGGGCGGCAGCTACCGCCGGGCCCTGGCGGAAACGGTGCACCACTACTGCGGCTGGCGGCCCGATGCCTGCGCCATTGATCAACTAAAAGCCGAAGGCCACTGGAACAACGACTGGGACGCCAGCCTGGAATTACTCCGGCGCCACGGGGCTGCCTTACCGGAACGGGCGGCATTGGTGAACCGCTTTTCCCAGTTCTATTTCGGCGGCGATGACCAGGGGGATCCTGCCCAATGGCAGGGCTTCATAGGGGATGAACCGTTGCTGGTGGATGCAGGTTTCTTTGCTGAGTTGGAGCGGGCCCAGTTGAGCTGGGGCTTCGTTAGTGGCGCCGAACCGCCCTCCGCCCGCTACGTGCTGGAACAACGGTTGGGGCTCGTTGATCCGCCCCTAATCGCCATGGGGGATGCCCCCGATAAACCCGACCCCAGCGGTCTGCTGCAACTGGCCCAGCGGCTGGAGGGTGCCCAGGGCCCCTGGCCGCTCGCCTACCTGGGGGACACCGTGGCCGATGTGCTCACGGTGGTGCGGGCCCGGGAACAGCAACCGGAGCGACGGCTCCTGGCGATGGCCGTGCTGCCCCCCCATCGCCAAGCCGAGGGCTTGGGGGGCCCCTATGCCCAAAACCTGCGGGCCGCCGGCGCCGATGGGGTGCTGCTGCAAACCACAGACCTCAATCCAGCCCTGCTCAGCGCCCAGCTGAACCCTTAAAGCTGCCGTTCCATGGCGCTGGGATCCTTGAGGGCTGCGGCGGTGAGCACCTCAGCCCCGCCGGCCCCTACGGCCACATCGTCTTCAATGCGAATGCCGATCCCTTTCCAGCGGCCGTCAATGGCGGGCTGGCCCTCGGGCACCGGCAGGCGATCACTCACATAGAGGCCCGGTTCCACCGTGAGCACCATGCCTGGTTCCAGGGTCACGGGGTGTTCCCCCAGGCGATAAGCCCCCACATCGTGCACATCCAGCCCCAACCAATGGCCAGTGCGGTGCATGTACAGGTGTCGGTAGGCCCCCTGCTCGATCAAACCATCGACGCTGCCCCGCAGTAAGCCCAGGGAGCAAAGGCCCTCCACCAGCACCCGCACGGCGGTTTCATGCACCTGCTCGGCGGTGTGGCCGGGCTGCACCTGGGCCAGGGCCGCCAGCTGGGCTGCCAGCACGAGGTCATAGAGGGCCCGTTGTTCGCCGCTGAAGCGACCGTTAACGGGGAAGGTGCGGGTGATATCGCCGTTGTAGTGGTCACTCAAGCTGCAGCCGGCATCAATCAACAGCAGGTCGCCATCGCGCAGGGGGGCGTTATTAGCGGTGTAATGCAGGATGCAGGCGTTATCGCCGCCGGCAACGATCGAGGGATAGGCAAAACCGCGGGTACCGCTGGCTAGAAAGTGACGTTTGATTTCAGCGCGCACCTCCGCCTCGTTCACCCCAGGCCGCACATACGCCCTCGCCAGTTCATGGGCCTCGGCACTGATCCGGGCCGCCAACCGCAGCCGCTCCAGCTCCTCTGGTTCCTTGCGCAGGCGCATGGCATGCAACAGCGGACAGGGGGCCAGCAAACAATCGGCGCCACTGCCCCGCCGGGGGGCGCGGTCTAACTGGTCAGCCCAAACCCTCAAAAGCAACGGCTCGACCTGGGGATGGCGGCCCACCCGAAAACAAAGGGCCCCAGCCCCCTGCAGGTATTCGGGCAGCAGTTCTTCCAGCTGATCAAGGGGGTGGGCCAGGTCGGCGCCGAATTGGGCTACCGCCCCTTCGGTGCCCCAACGGAAGCCATCCCACACCTCGGCCAAGGGATCCTTGGCGGGCACAAACAACACAAACGGGTTTTCAGGCCGATGGGGCAGGAACAGGGCCACGGCCCCTGGCTCATCGAAACCGGTGAGATACCAAAAATCACTGTCTTGGCGGAAGGGAAACTCCACATCGGCGTGGTGTCTCTGGGCCAGGGCAGCCGGGATCACTGCGGCTGCGCCACCTAGGGCCTGGAGGAACTGCTGACGCCGGCGGGCGTGGGAGATCGGCACAGGGGATCTGACGGCCCATGGGGCAGGCGGTTAAATGAGTGTGTCAGGTTGGCCCGCAGACCGGGTTTCCGTGAACGATTTCCTCGTACTGGCAAGCCTGGTGATTTTGGTGGTGGGCGGCTCAGCCCTCTCCTCCGGGGTGGAGGCTGCCCTGTTGACGGTGAACCCCCTGAGGGTCCACGACATGGTGGCCAGGGGCGTGCCAGGGGCCCTGCTGCTGCAAAAGCTGAAAAGCCGGCTCGGGCGAGTGCTGGCGATGCTGGTGATCGCCAACAACGTGTTCAACATCTTCGGCAGCCTGATGTTGGGCGGCTATGCGGCGGTGGTGTTCCACGACCATGGCCTAGGGGGATCAGCCCTCACGATTTTTTCCTTCGCCCTCACCCTGCTGGTGATCCTGTTTGGGGAAATCCTGCCAAAGGCCCTAGGCACCCGCATGGCGGCCTCAATTTCCCTGGTTTCGGCGCCCACCATCGCAGTGCTGATGAAGCTCTGCGCCCCCTTGATCCTGCTGCTAGAGCGGCTGATGCCAGCGATCACCGAGGAAAGCGAACTCACCACAGACGAAGAGGAAATCCGCCTACTCGCCCGTTTGGGCTCCCAGAAGGGTCAGATCGAAGCCGATGAGGCGGCAATGATCGCCAAGGTGTTTCAGCTAAACGACCTCACCGCCAGGGATCTGATGCTGCCGCGGGTGGCGGCCCCCAGCCTCCATGGCCATAGCCAGTTGCAGGAGCTGCGCGACACCCTGCTCAGCAGCGAGGCCCCCTGGTGGGTGGTGCTAGGCGAAGAGGTGGATGAGGTGTTGGGGGTGGCCAGCCGGGATCAACTGCTCACGGCCTTGCTCCAGGGCCGGGGCCAGGCCACCGCCGCCAGTCTTTCGGAACCGGTGGAGTTTGTGCCGGAAATGATCCGTGCTGACCGGTTGCTCACTAGTTTTCACCGCCGCAGTGATTCGGTGCGGGTGGTGGTAGATGAATTCGGAGCCTTTGTGGGCCTGATCGGCGCCGATGCGGTGCTGGCAGTGCTGGCCGGCTGGTGGCGGCCCAGGGCCGACCAGGGCAGTTCATGAATGGAGTTGCCACCACTGCCATTGCCGCCAGCCTGGGCCGTTGGCGCCGCAGCCTGCAGCTGAGTCGCAGGGAACAAGCCCTGCTGGGTCCCGAACTGCAGGGCCTCGACCGCCAGCTGGAAAGGCTAGGGGCCGGCATTCTGAAAATCGCCGTGTTTGGCCGGGTGGGGGTGGGCAAAAGCAGCCTGCTGAATGCACTGCTGGGGGAGGAACACTTCCGCACCGATGTGGCCCATGGCTGCACCCGCCACCAGGAGCAGGCCCCCTGGCCGCGGCCGGTGCCTGGCCTGCAACAGGTCCTGCTGGTGGATACCCCTGGCATCGATGAAATCGCCGCCGCCGCCCGCCAACGCCTGGCCAGCCGGGTGGCCGCCGGCAGTGATCTGGTGCTGATGGTGCTCGATGGCGACCTGAGCAGCCCTGAATTGGAGGCCCTGCAGGTGCTGCAGGCCAGCGGCAAGCCGCTGGTGCTGGTGGCCAACCGCTCCGACCGCTGGGGTCCAGACCAACGGCGGGAGCTGGAACAAGCCATCAAACGCCGGGTCGGCAGCGAAGCGCAGCCCTCGGAGTTGCCGCTGGTTTGGGTGGCGGCCGCCCCCCGCCAGCCGCGGCCCCTGGCCGATGGCCGCGTGCGCAGCGTGCGGGTCGCCGCCGATGTGGGGGCCCTGGGGGCCCACCTGCTGCCCCTGCTGGAGGCCCATGGGGCGCTGCTGCTGGCCCTAAACAGCCTGCGTTGGGCGGATCGCTTTAACGGGCGCCTGCTGGAGCAACGGCTGGGCCAACGGCAAAAGGCGGCCCAGGGGTTAATCGGCCGCTTTGCGGCACTAAAGGCCGCGGGCCTGGCCGCCAATCCCTTGGCGCTGCTCGACCTGGCCGGCAGTGCCGCCGTTGATGGTGCCCTGGTGCTCCAGCTCTGCCAGCTCTATGAGATCCCCCTAAAGGGTCCCCAGGCCCGGCGCCTGCTCGAGCAGATCGGCCGCAATGGCGCCTGGGTGGGGGGGGCCCAACTGGGCCTCCAGGGCCTGCTGGGCCTGCTTAAACAACTGCTGCTGGTGGCGGCCCCGGCCAGCGGTGGCCTCAGCCTTGCTCCGGCCGCCCCGGTGGCCCTGGCCCAGGCGGCCTTAGCCGTCCACAGCACCCGAATTACCGGGCGTGAGACCGCGCGCCAACTGCTGTTGGGGGCCCACCAGGGGCCCTCCAGGCCTGCGAGCCTGCTGCGACGGCTCTGCCGCCAGGAACCCCAGGCGGGGATTTGGCTGCGCCAGCACGCCGCCTGGCAGCCAGGGATAGGTCTGCCTTGAACCCAGCGGTGGCCCT
>JBDLTB010000073.1:0-61474 GCA_039799245.1 Cyanobacteriota bacterium | reverse complement strand
TCGGGGCGACAGGATTCGAACCTGCGACCTAGTGCTCCCAAAGCACCCGCGCTACCAAGCTGCGCCACGCCCCGTTCGTTTAGATCATAGGCCCCAGAAGGATTCTTGAGCCAGCAAGGGGTTTGGTGCTTGAAGCGGTTTGGAGCAAATGGCAGGATTTGAGGGCTGAGCGTCACTCGTTCGTCACTCGCTCCATGGCTCGCCGCGCCGACACTCCGATCTGGGTACAGGGTCTGCGCACAAAGTTGCGCTCCACCCTTGGCCCTGCGTTCCGTATCGGAGAACAGCGTGGGCGCACCAAGCTTGATGTCCGTTCATCGACGGCAGTCGAGGCACTGCTGTGCTTCCTGTTCAGTGGGTACCGGCACAGGCCAGGGGGATCCAGCTGGCGGTGAAGCATGTTGCACAGCAGCTCGCACTGGGGCGCAGTTTGCGTCAGGCACTCGAGCAGCTGACTGGAACAACCCCTCCAGCACCGCAGCCGGCTCTTTTCCAAACCAGCCACGAAATTCTCAATGCTTGGCAGTGCTTTGGCCGTTACAAGGTCGAACGCACCGGCCAAATCAAAGAGAGCACTTGGAAAAATGACTATGGAAAGAGGGGCATGGAGTTGCCATTAGCATTGGGCAAATCCTCCACCTCCTACAGCACCTTCCGCACTAAAAGCAAAGGCAACGGTGGCGCAACTGTGTACAACTTTTGGCCCCCTATGGCCTGCGGCCAGTCGAACTTATGTACCTCCGAGTTGAACCGAGTGGCGGCCTGTGGTGTGACTACATCAAGCCCATTGGGGGTAGATCAACAACACCACGACAACTTCAGGCACTCGACCCTGAATGGGAGCTGGAGTAGGAGCTAAAACAGCCCTTGACGCACGAGCTTGCCATGCCAGCGCTAATGACTGGCATGGCAAGCTTATAATGAGACCAAGATGAGAACCTAAACTCAACGGTAGATGCTGCGTATGTCGGAATGCCAGGTAAGATAAAATAGACAAATTGACAGGCATGTCTCCCGAACTTCTTTTCTTTTTAGGTCAGACGGGATTTTTCAAAAATAATATATCTTTACTTTATCAGCTCATTATTCAACTTGCTGAATCAGCCCAAGGATCCGCCCCTTCAAACGAAGCGCCAGAAACAAAATCTACAACTAATTTCAACTATATAATTGGTGGACTGTTCCCTACACTCCCCAACGGTAGTCCCAATGTAATTCTAGCCGAGGGCCTAGCCTATGAAGCTGGATCTAGAAAAATAATTTCAACAACCAATGATCCATCGAAACTCAGCATGAATGCAAAGTTAAATATTAGCACTGATTCAATTACTATTCCTGGAGCAGATCAATTTCTAAACAACTTTTATTTGCCTCAACTTTTAGCAACCACTCAATCATACTCAACTTTCAATCAGCTAAAAAATGCCTATGTGAGTAATTGGACAGGCCAACCTCGCAACCGAACGATGGAAGGGCTCAGTTTCATTGGCTACACGGGGCCTGGCAAGGAATTCGCCAACAGTAGCGATAGCTACTGGAGCAGTTATGGTGCGACTACAGATTCCTTCTATACAGATATTCAGAATAAAGCAAATTATAATCCTGCTGGATTATGGAAAAACTGGAAAGGCAACATAGAAATCAACTCTACTTATGACTTAAATGCCCTGAAAATGAATATAGATACTTTAAATGATCCGAATAGTAACAACACTCCTCCATTGTGGTATCCCACATTTCTGTACACATACAGCGAATTAGATGCCTTGGGTAATAGCTTGGGAACAAGCTATCCAGGTCCAACTCTTTTTGCCCAACCAGGCAACAAACTAAATCTAAATTTCAAGAATCAAATTAGCGTGCCAGGTTTAACTACTGAAGAACTTCAAAAAGCAACTTTAGTTAAAAATAGCAGCTATGGAAATAGCAGTAGCGATGGACTTGGCGGTAGCACATCAGTTAATTATCACCTCCATGGATCTCATACAACGCCAACTGGTTTTGGAGACAATGTAGTAAGCAGGTATACCACAGGACAAGAATGGACAACAAAGATAGATTTACCTTCAGATCACGGAATTGGTTCCTATTGGTATCATCCACATTATCACCCCTCGGTGAATCAGCAGGTTTATGGGGGTCTGTCTGGCTTTCTGCAGCTTGGAGATCCCCTAAGTAGAATTCCAAGTTTCAAAAATATTCCGCGAAATTTAGCTATTCTTAAAAATATTGATCTCACAATTGATCAAGAATCTGGAAAAGTAGTAATCACATCACTGGATGGTAGTGGAGCAGGAAAATCCTCCAATCAAATGACAATGGTTACTGTAAATGGGCAATTCCAGCCAACTGTAAATGGAGGCGAAGGGGGGTGGCAAGCTATAACACTTAGCAATCAAACAAACCAAGCCTTCTACAATATTTCTTTTGTTAATACCAGCAGCAATGGTATAATATCAAAATTACCGATCTATATTTTTGGGGAAGATGGTCATCAGTATCCCCAAATACTTGCTGCCATCGGCACTCTTGGAACTAGCGGCAAAAACCATTCAACCAGCTACGCCCAGCAGCCTAATCTTCTTTCATTACCCCCAGGCAAACGACTTGACGCCTTGGTTTATCTTCCACAGGGAACAACACAAATTGCCTCAACATATTCATTCACTCAAACAACAGATAGCGGAATACAAAAGATATATACCAACCAAAACATGGGTGGGTATCCTGATTTAATCAGCTCGAATACGCCAACAGTTAAAGACATAAATACCCCAGGGATAGGCGCCGGTCCCTTGGCGATATTTCAGGTAAATGCACCTGTAACACCAATGAGTGCAACACAACAAAATGATGCTATTGCCACTGCCAATGCAGGCATATCAGTACAAAAAATTACCCCCGAAACACGTCCAGAAGAATACGATTCAAATAGCGTTCCAAGTATAAATCTGTTTGAACAAGATACAAAAGGCAAACCCCTGTGGGAACCAATACGCAACCGTCAATTCAACTGGACGAAAGGCACACTTGTAGGACCCTCCGAGGATTGGGATCCAGCTACTCAAGAACTGCTTGCGCAGTACACGGCAGCTAATAAACAAACCTATCAACGCTACACGGCACTTCCAGTAGGCCAGCCTGGAGTTGAAAATTGGTTAGGCTATAATAATCCATTCCTAATAAATGATCACGTCTTCCCCAATGGCAACCTAACAATTGCACAATTAGGCACGATTGAAGAATGGACATTGAGGAACTGGAGTGTTAATACTGCAGAAAAATATATCGGCCATCCTTTTCATATTCATATTAACGACTACCAAACACTAAACAGTGACACGGAATTAACCAATAAAAATGCCCTGGAAGACGTAACAATGCTCAATTCATCTGGTTTCAAGTATTATAATACATCAAAAAATGCTGCTGGAAATGAAATCGGTCTCATTAGCGCTAAACCTCTGCGGGGATCATTCCATGAAATCGCAGAAGCGCAAGATCCCAACCAGGTTAATAACCTAGCAACATTTGGGGCAAATGATCAAACAGTTCGAATGCTATTCCAGGATTACTTAGGAACCTACGTATTTCACTGCCATATTCTTCCCCATGAAGATGCAGGCATGATGCAAGCAATCATGGTGATTGAAAATACTGATTCCAGCTGGTTACTACCAGCGGATAATCTTGCGGCAAAAGGCATTACGGACATAAATGGCAGTTTTAATTGGAGCACTGATATTTTATTGGCAAAGGACTTCTCGCCTAAAAAACTGAGCTGGGAAGCATCACAAGTTTCGCAACCAGAGCGCTCAACAGTTGGTGATCTAACCGGAGATTTTATCCAAGAAATTACGATTGCAAGCAAAGGATCTGGACAAGTAAGAATAATGGATGGGGCAGCACTTCTTAAGAGTGGCAAGAGTGTAACCCTCTCAACATTTGATCCGTATCCAATCACAGATTTAGCACCATGGGTGTTTGCTGATGATGTCACTGGTGATGATGCTCGAGACCTTATCACTGGTGGTTTCGTAAAGAGTAATGGGGAACTAGTTTCAATTCACAACTTTGAATTAGCCGGGTGGACATCACCTGATGATGCTCATAACTGGATGTCTTTATTTCGTTTTAAACCATGGGATAGCTTGCCTCACCACGGCGGATTGCTAGAACCACGTAAAGGGTTAACTGTTAATCAAGTAAGCATGGCAGTTGGAGATTTTAATCTTGATAACTTCAGCGACATCGCCATGGCCTACGCCACTGAGGCTGGCGCTAGAGTTACTTTGCTTGATGGAGCAGCTCTTAGCTTAACACTGCAAACAGGAAGTTTTGAAGGTGGTTATTTTCCCAACCAAGCAATACTTGCAGATGCAATCATATCCGACCCAACATTGGCTCAGTCTGATGATCTTAGCCTAAGCTCAGGCTTCAACCTTTACGGGCAAATAGCACTTGAAAATTTTCTACTCACAGCTCAGAAGAAAGGCGGAAATGCAACTACTTATACACTTCAATTAGAAGCAGGCCATTTCATTGCAACTTCAGCACCAATAGAGAATGATCATTCCACTTATAGTGATCATTCTATTGATAGCAATAGTGGCAGCACAATTTCCAGCAAGGCGTCCCACCACAGCAATAGTGGTGCTAATCGCGCACCAAAAAATGCTGATGATATAATTAATAATCTGCAACCAGGAAAGCTTCTCCCTGTTCATGTTGTAGACATTAACCTAGCTTCCGTTGATCCTAATGGGCCAGGGATAAGTATCACTCCATTATTTGGGGGAGCCATGGCAAATGGCGGCGTTTTAATGAGCGGTTCAACGGTTGGAAATACTTTCGTGTATGCCCAAGGTAATGGAGTGAATGGAACCAAATCCACATCACCAATACTTGTAGACAGCGCAGACCAATTAGCAATTGATATCAATGGTATTAACCTAGTTAATAGTGAAGATCTTATCGGCCTAAAAAAAATACAGCCCGAGGGATTAAAGGAGAGATTCAATTTAGTTAACATGGCATACTGGACCTATTTTGGCGAAAGCCCTGAACCAACTGGTTCATCATTTTGGGCAAACAAAACAATTCTTGCTGATAATCAAACAGCCGACGAATTTGCTCTAGATTTTATTTCAACCCCAACGGGAAAAACAGAAACTCAAATGCATTTTGGTGGGGCACTGAACGCCATTCCAATCGCATCAATTGTAGAAACAACAGCTAAAACACTATGGGGAAGGAGTGCAACTAAAGATGAAATAACCGGTTGGCAAACCGCTGTAAATTCATCCCTTAATCCATCGCTTATTCCACTAAGAATGCTCCAAAGCAATGTTGGTTCTGATCTATTTAGAGTCGCATACCTTTCCGCAGCTTCAGAATGGACAAATTCCCAATGGGCTACAAGCGCAAACGTAGTTGGAAATTTTGGCTTAGGATTTGAAGGTGAACAGGATAGGTTTGCCGAAATGAGTAAATCCATTGGATCAGCACCGGCACTTAACAATTTTCTAGAAGCCCAGAACCTTTTCAATCAGGCTTCGCCAAAATGGCTACAGCTCATTAGCGGAACGGAGGTTTCCAAAAGTGGCTTCTTCTAACGACACAACTGAAGCGCTAGAAAAAACTCCTCTAATGTTCAGTGGCGTTGGTCTTAATCTTTATTACGATAACGCTAATCAACTCTTAAAGCAGCGGCCGCCATTGGATTTCTTGCAGGTACATCCTGAGCATCTAATCCAGGAATCTGGTGGTCCATATCAACAAAAATTAATTGATCTTATAGGCTTCTAAATCACCCAGCCTGCCAAGCTGCGCCACGACCAGTGGCCTTCTTTCCCCGCCCCTGGGCGCCCATTATTTTTGCCACAACGGAGTGGATATGACTGAGATGGATCCTGAACTCCAGCGCCGTTACCGACGCCTGTTTAGCTTCTACGACCGGCAGGGTGATGGCGTGATCAATATGGAGGGTGATTTCCGCCAGGCGGCCGAAACCCTGGCAGAGCGCTGGCAAAACCGCAGCGCCCCCTTCCCAAACATTCTTGAGCTGCTAATCGCCACCTATCAACACGAAACCGAACGGCGCGACCTAAACCACGACGGAGTAGTGAATGAACAGGAGTTTGTTGACTCCCATGGGCAGGTGGTAGCTGCTTTTGCGCACCTGCCGGACCAGGCCCGAGCCTTTATCGCGAAGGCTGCCGGTGGCTTCTTTGACTGCCTCGATCTCAATGGCGATGGGCTGCTGGAGTTGAGCGATCTCGAGGCCTATGCCGCTGCCTATGGCAAGCCCACCGCAGGCATCCCGGCCAACCTGGCGCGGATGCTCGCCGCCTTCCAGCTACCCCCTGATCGCCTGCCCAAGGCTGTGTTTCTGGAGTTGGTGAGCCAGTATTGGTTTGATCCTTCCCCCGATGCTCCCGGGCGATGGCTGTTTGATCTGGAGTTTGGTGTCGACCCCCATCCCTGAGCTTTAGCTTATTTATGCGCAACCTCTCCCATCTGTTTGCCCCGCACAACCCCCTTTAGCCTGGCCATGGGCCCCCACCTGGAGGCGATACTGCCCTCGCTGGTGAGGCTTAGTGAGCAACCGGATCACGTACCCAGCGCCCTGAACCTGCTTAACCACAGCTATGCCAGCCCCTTAGCTTTTGAAGCGCGCCAGCGGCTGCGGGCTGAACCGCTGATTGCCTCGCTGATAACAGAGCGTTATTGGGGGGATTGGCCTGGGGTGGCTGAGCTTGGCGCTATGCCCAACGGGAGCCTTGGCCATGGCTTTGCAGTGCTGCTGCAGCAGGCAGGCCTGGAATTAATCGCCAGGCCAGAAGGAATCGAGCAACTTCCGGATGACGACCAATACCTACAGCAACGCATTCGCGCCTGCCACGACATCTGGCACCTGGTTACAGGCTTTCCCAACACCTTGCCTGGGGAGGTGGCCCTCAACGGCTTTGGCGCCCGCCAGTTGCGCCAGCCCGGTTCGGCGCTGTTGGTCGCCGCTGATCTGATGTCTCGGGCCCACCTAGAGGATGCCAAACCAGATCTGGCCGATGCGGTGTCGTTTGGCTTGCGCTTGGGAGGTGTGTGTGCACCGCTATTGGCCCAGCGTTGGGAAGAGGGCTGGACCATGCCCCTGAGCCAGTGGCGCCAACAACTTGGTATTGCCGAAGAATTGCGCCTGAGCCCATTTGAAATTTGCTAAACTAGCCCTGCCCTGAGTTGGCAAGGGGTGATGTTAATCAGAGGGCAAACATGGAGTCGTACTTGTGATATTCAGGCTTGCGCAATCCCCCTAGCGCCAGCATCCGCCGCAGCTGCATAATCTCGGCCCGTTGGGCCACGATCACCCCCTGGGCAAAGCGGCGGATCGTGGGGTTGGTGCTCTTGGCGAGGGCGTCGTGGGCCATGGTCAGCGCCCCGCCGTGGTGGTGGAGCATCCCCTCAAGAAACCACTGCACCCGATTCTCCTTAGTGGGACCCTCACCCAGCATTCGCATGCCATCGATTTGGGCCTGGCCCATGCGGGTGAGGCCGCTAAGGCTGTTGGGATCAGCCCCAGGCGCCAGTGCCACCGGATAAACAGGGGCGCCGGGATACCAGGCCTTACGCCAGAGGCCCATGGCTCGTATCTCATGGGCTTGGTCGCGCCAAATCGTTTTAGCGAGGGCCCCCACGCCGGGCTCGCCCATGTCAAACATGTATTCAGCCATGCGCAAGGCACCGGTGTGGTGCTGCACCATGCCGTCGATGAAGCGCAGGTCGTAGCTGGCACCGGCGGGGCCTAGGTCGTGGGCGTGGCCCCCATGGACCGAGGGCTCGATCGTCGGGGTCTGGGTGGGGATGCCGGGATGGATGCCGTGATGCCCGCCGTGATCCAAGCCAGCGGGCCCCTGGGCCAGGGCAGGGACTACCAGCGTCAGTACGGAGCAAAACCCGATCAGGGCGGCACTAAAGCTGATGGCACCCATGGCCGGCACATAACGAAATCTCAGCGTATGGCTTCTCCAGCCAATCAAGGATCGGATCGGTGGCCCCCCAGCGCTAACAGCCTGTCAGGCTTGGGAATACCCCCACCCCAGGCCCCGATGACCGACAGCCCCTACCTGGTGAGCCTGGCCCTGTTGGAACAAAACGGCAGTCGCCGGATGCCCCTTGGCGGTTGTTCCATCGGCGCCGCCATCCCAGCGGGGGAAACCCCTGGCAAGGAGGGGGAAGCGCTGGCTTTGGATCTGCTGCTACGGCTCTGGCAACAGAGCGATGGGGGGGAAATCAAACGGGCGGCAGGGGATCAGAGCCTCTGGTTGCTTGAAATGCCCATGGAACGATTAATGGATGATCTGCCGAGCTTGAAAAAAAGTTGGTTGGCGGGGGGTAGCACTGGGGAGCTGATCACAGGCCTACGCCAACTGGCCAGCCAGGGCTGGCAACTCAGCACCGCCAAATACGCCAAACCCAGCTATGCCGCCTGGTAGGCCGGTAGATCCACCAGGAAACAACTGCCTTCCCCCAGCTGGCTCGTAACTCGGATGCTGCCGCCATGGGCCAAGCAAATGCGAGAGGCAATCGCTAAACCGAGGCCGGTGCCGCCATCGCCCCGGTCGGGGCTGGCCCGCCAGAAACGATCAAACACCCGCGGCAATTGATCAGCACTTAAACCCACGCCACTGTCTTCCACCGCCACTGTGATCCAGCCGCCACGGCGCTGGGCGGTAACACTGATGAGCCCTTGGTCTGGGGTGTAGCGCTGGGCGTTGTCGAGCAGATTACGAAATAAACGTTGCAGCAAGATCGACTGACCTAACACGATCAACTCACACTCCAACTCCAAATTGAGCCGTTGCTGGCGCAATGCCAAGCCATCACGAATCAAATCCAGTTGCAGCTCAATTAGGGCAGACAGATCAACCGGCTCGGCATGTTCGATCCGCTGCTCGTCCTGGCGGGCCAGCAGCAACAAATCATCCACCAACTGTTCCATCTGCGCCGTAGCTTGGCCTATGGCTTCAAAACGCCGCCGTTGGGGGGTAAAGCCAGGATCACTTTCCAATAGGCCCATCTCCACATTGGCGCCCAGGGCCGCCAATGGACCCCGCAATTCATGGGAAGCATCCAAGCTGAACTGCCGCAACCGTGAAAGGCTGCGTTGCAGCGGTTGCACCGCCCGTTGGGTGAGCAACCTTGCCATCAACAACGACAACAGCAGGGCAGCACCCACGGAAGCGGCCAAGGCCAAATCCAACTGGGTAAGTTGCGCCTCAGTGTTCTCTAAACCTTCGCTTACCCGTAGCCAAACAGTGCCTGGGGCATGGCCCTCCACCATGGCTGAATCCACGGGACGCACCAGGGCGATCCAGTCGGGACCCTGCTGCCAAAGCAGGCGTTTACCTGGCGCCAAAGCTGGCAAAGGACCAATGGTGCGCACTTCCCCGAGCCGAGCCACCGGGGCCGCCACCCCCTTAACAAACCACTCCACCTGCTGGTGGGCCGTGGCGAAATCCTTGCGGCTCTCCTGTAAATCCCTTTCACTGCCTGGGGCCGGCAGGGGCAGGCTGGCCAGGTCTTCACTAACAACACTGAGGGCACTGCGGATGGTGCCCAATTGACTTTGCTGAAACACCCCCCGCAACACCAACGCAAATAACAACAGCACCCCGGCCAGACTGGCCAGATACAACAGCCATAACTCCAGCTGTTGGCGCTGCAACAACTTGGCGGGACGACCCACCGGGGGCCTTTGACGAAGACGGTTCAACGCACTGGCCCCAGGCGATAGCCCTGGCCATGGAGAGTTTCAATTGGGTCAGGCACCCCAGCCAGCCTCAACTTGCGCCGCAAATTATTCAAATGGGTTTTAACGGTTTCTTCACCAGCCTCCGCCTCCAAGGGCCAGAGCTGATCAAGTAACCTGGCCCGGCTGAATAGCTGGCCTGGGTGCCGCAGAAACCACTCCAGTAGCTGAAATTCCTTACTGGTGAGCCCCAACGGTTGCTGCCCCCAGCAGGCCAAACCGGCCTCGGCATCAAGCACCAGTTCACCCCATTGGGGGCAAGTACCGCGATAGGGCTGGAGGGAGCGCCGTTCAAGGGAACGGATCCGAGCGGCCAGTTCCATCATGCGAAAGGGTTTAACCAGATAGTCGTCGGCTCCGGCCCGCAGGCCAGTGACCACATCCTCCAGGGCGTCTCGGGCGGTGAGCATCAACACCAACAGCGGCAATTGCCTACGGCGCACTTCCCGCACAATCCCAGCCCCATCCAAACCAGGCAGCATCCAATCGAGCAAAGCAAGCTCAAAGCCCCCAGCCAGCAGAGCCTCGAGGGCTAGGGCTCCATCGCTAAACCAAGAGACCACATGGTTTTCTCGCTGTAGATAATCCAACAGCGGTTCTGCCAGCAAATTGTCGTCCTCAGCCAACAGAATGCGCATGGCGGTCGCGGAGGGGAGCCAGCTGGGGCCGCTTCAAATAAACCAAATCGGCGATGCGGCCATCATCATCGTGATGGAGCGTACAAATCGAGGCATGCTGGCCGCGGAATAGCAGCACCTCAGCCAGGCCAAAGTGTTCGGCCAGTTGGCGACGGCTGCGATCGTCGGCCACAAAGCAAGGGCTCCCCCCAGGGCGAAAGGGCTGGGCCTGGGGAAGGGGCATAGCTGCCACAGCTGCCGTTGCCAGGGAGCCGCGGCGGCGGCCCAACCCCTGGCCGCTACGACAAAGCAAAACCAACCCCAACAGGGGCGCCAGGGCAGGAACCGCGGCGGCGCCCAACAAGGTCTTGGCGCCAAGGCCCCAGAGGGAAAGGGTGGCCAGCTCCGAAGGCAACTGGTGGCCCCAGCTGCGGCTCTTACGCAAATCCAACAGGGGGGCGGACCGAAGGGTCACAGGAATAGCCAGGAATATTTGTAACAATGGTGGCGGCGGATCGACCAGAAATCGGCAAGGCCCAGCTCAATTTCGATTGAGCCTTAGCTCAGGGCTTGGCTGAACCGATGCCAAACCCCCGATCAGGGCTAACCCAGCGGGCCCGAAGGCCCCGCCTCCGCCCCAGCACCATGGGCAAGGCCACCACCGACGTGGCCATGGTGAGCACCCAGAAGGCGATGGGATACCAGATCATCCAATAGAAATTGCGGCCCAGCCCCCGGTCATAGGGGCGATCTAGCCAGAGGCTGAAGCCAAATTGCAGCAGGCAAGTGGCCCCCAACCAAAGGCCCCTGGAGCTGGGTAGCAGCGGCATAGCCAGGGGCTGCCCACCACCAAGCAAGCCCAAATGCTGGCCCAGCCAGGCCAAAAGCATCAGGGCCATGGCCTGGGCCCACACCAGGCTCAACCATGGCTCCAGCAGCAACGGCCATAGCCGCCATTGGCGGGGCTGCACCAACAAATTGGCATTGGCCAGCAGCACCTGAATGCCCCCCTCCGCCCAGCGCAGGCGCTGCTTCCACAGCCCCCTCAGGGTTTCAGGCATCAGAATCCACACCAACGCCTGGGGTTCGTAGGCGACCCGCCAGCCGGCCCGCTGCAGGGCCCAGGTAATGGCGATGTCTTCTGTGAGCATGTCTACGCTCCAGTAGCCAACTTCGTGCAACGCCGAGCGGCGAAAGGCGGTGATCACCCCAGACACCGTGAATAGGCCGCCAAGCATCGACTGGGCCCGCTTGATTAGGCCAACAATTGAAGAAAATTCGCCCACCTGGATGCGGCCTAGCAGGGTGGTGCGGTTTCGGATGCGGGGATTACCGGTTACAGCCCCTAGGCCAGGATCTGCCTGAAAATGCCCCACCAGCCAGGCCACCGCCTGGGCATCCAGCAGGGCATCGCCATCGATACAAACCAACAATTCGTGGCGGGCCAGCAGGGCCCCCGCCTGGAGGGCCATGGCCTTGCCCTGGTTCTGGGCCAAGTGCACCACCCTCACCCTGGGGTCCCTGGCGGCCCATTGCTCCAGCAAACGGCCGGTGTCATCACTGCTGCCGTCATTGATGGCGATCAGCTCAAACTGGGGCCAGTCGCTGGCCAAGGCGTAGCGGATCGTGTCGGCCAGGTTGGCTGCTTCGTTGAAACAGGGGATCAGAATGCTCACCGGAGCCTGGATCCCTGGGGGGGGGGAGGAACGCCCCCGATCCGGCCATTCCCGCCGCAGCAGAAACCCGAAGGCGAGCAGCATCCACACCAAAGCCATTACCAACGGATAACCAACCAAAAACCCGCCGAGCCCCTCCATTAGCGGCTCGGGGCACTGGAGTGGGCCGCCAGCACCGGCCTCAGCACCGCCGGATCTGGGGTGCCGCGATGCAGGTTGTCGGGGTAATAGCCCACATGCTTTGCCCCAAGGGCATAGAGCTCTGTGATCTGCTGGGCCAATTCCTCAGTGGGTAGATCCCGCTTGGTATGCCAATCGGTGCTCTGCAGCTCAAACAGCACCTTCTGCAAACCCTGGGGTTTGTCCTTTACCTGGGCCACCATGCGCTGCAGAAATGCCTTGGGATCAGCGGCCTTTTCCATGTAAGGCATAGCCATCACCGCCGTGAAGTCGTAATCCTTGAGGGAATCATCAATAGATTGGCTATACCAAACCTCGGCCTTGGGATTCAGCACCACCTGGGCGTAGATATTGCGGGCCGTGCGCAGCTGCGACTGGTTTTGGCGCACGGTGGCTGCCAGCTCCAGGGTGAGGGCATCCAGGGCCTTGATCTTTTTAATCACCCAACGGCCCTGGAGCGGATCACTGGCACGAATCTTGGCCAGATCTGAGGGCAAACCCCAACGGCGGTACTGGCGCAGGCCCCAGGGGCTGGCGTCCTCGTAATCCGAAAGGGTTACGTCGTCATGGAATAACAACCCATCGAAGGTGGCGTAGCGAGACAAGTCCTCGTAGATGTCTCGCACCGTGGCCATCGCCTCGGGGGCAAAGGGACTAAGCCTGGGGTAGCCCATGTTGAGGTGTCCATTGCTGGGCTTCTCCGTAACCACCTTTTGCTGGGCGGCGGGATGACCCTTGGGCAACTCAAAGGCCAGCACCGGCATCCAGGCATAGAGCCGCCGCACCGGCGTGCGGGTGCGGATTTCCCAAGCCACGTGGTTAAACAAATCTGCCTTCACAGGCAAGTGGCGGTTTGGAAAATAAAGGGCATCAGCGGCACCATTGCCATCGGGGTCGGCATAGGCCTGCAGATAAACAGTATTCACGCCCATCTCACGGATACGCCGCAGAAGCAACTGCAGGTTGCGTTCGATCTGGGCCGGGTTGGGGTCGTAGATGTTGTCTAGGTCCACATGCATCACCTTCGCCGCCCGGGTGTTGTCGCCGGCATCGCGGTCCCGCAGGGCCAGCTCCGTTTCCAGCCCTTTCACCCCAGCCATTTCCAGGGTCATCAACACCCGAGGTAAGGCCTTCAATGGGGAACTGTTGAAAATCTCGCCATCATTAAGGGTGAGACCCACGGGCATCCCGAGGCCCTCTGCCACCGCCATGGCCGTGGCGTTGTAGCGGCCATAGGGCCAAACCACCGCCCGGGGCCTTTGGCCCAACTGCTTGGCCAACAGCTTGTTATTGCGTTCCAAATCGGCCCGCAGCCGCTGACGGTAGGCAATCTCAGTTTCGTAGCCCTTAGCCGCGCCATAGAGGCGACTGGTAACCGCGGGCTCGGAATTGTTCTGGGGATTGGCAGTTATGCCCTTGTGTAGGTCGTAGGTGTGGCTGGCCACCTCCACTAGGCCACTGCCAACCATTTCCCGCAGTTGGGGCCAACTGAGCAAATGCTCCCGCGGCAATCGCTGGTCCCCAAAGGGCACCAGACCAGCCTCCGGTTCCAACCAACTACCCACCAGGGCCACTAGGGCTGGAGCCTGATACTGCTTCAACACCGGGAAGGCGTCGGTGAAAACGCTGCGGTAGCCGTCGTCGAAACTGAGCAGCACCGGCTGGGAGGGCAAAGGCCTCTGGCCCGCCTTCGCCTGCAACACCTGATCAAGGCTCACAAAGTGGTAACCGTGGCCATGGAGCCAGCCGATCTGGGCCCTGAATTGTTCAGGGCTAACGGAATAATCCGGAATTACCGCCTGGGCCGGTTCAGCAATTTCATGGAAACCCAGTACCACCAACCCCCCCAAACCAACGGCTGGGGCCGCAGCCCCTGGCCGCTGCAGCGATGGCAGCAACTGGGTAATAGTGAGCAGTAGGGGCAGCAGTAGACCCAACAGCCCAAGGCGCAGGGGGCGATTCAGGGCGGGGTTTTCAACTATGGGCAAAGCCTGCCGCATAGGGGATAAGAAATCGAGAAGCGGCTCCTAAACCTGGGGCCTCAGGAGGGATTTTTTCTAGCGGTGCGCCTAAACATCGCCACGCCACTCCCCACCAGCACCAGGGTGCAAACGGCTAGCAATACCGAGTAATAGGGCTCCAGGTTGAGGGGGCCGAATTCGCCCTGGTGCAAATCCATCAGCCAGTGGGGGGCCTCCACGCCCCGGGATTCGATCGCCCCATAGGCCGAACCGGTGAGGGCGGTGAGCACCAGGGGGGCCGCAGCCAAGGGCACGAGGGAACGGTGCAGGGAGCGGGGCGTCCAGGCCATGGGGAAGCGATATTGAGAATCAGCCGCAATTATGCCCCAGGGTGGGGCCTGGGGCAATCCCACCCGAAGTCCGCCTCCGTGAGAGGCTCTTATAAGAAGCAGCACCATTCTGATAAGCCTCCAGGGCGTAGTTAAGGATTTCGGGGTGAAAACCCTGTTGGCCGGGGTAAACCTCGAGGTGGGCCCACGGGAACGGCTGGGGCTGATTGGCACCAACGGTTCTGGTAAATCCACCCTGCTCAAATTGATGGCCGGCCTGGAGCCCCCCGGGGAGGGCTTGGTGCGGCGCCTAAGCAATACCCGGGTGGTGTTAGTAGACCAAAACCCGGTGCTCGATCCCGAGCGCACAGTGCTTGAACAGGTTTTCGCCGACTGCGGCGAAAAAATGGAGCTAGTAAAAAACTACGAAAGCGTTAGCCTGCAGCTGGAGGCCGACCCCAGCAATGGCTCCCTCTTAACAGAACTGGGCAGGCTCAGTGCCCAGATGGATCAGCTAAATACCTGGGAGCTGGAACGCCAATGCCATGAGGTGCTTGAGCGCCTGGGCATCAGTGATCCCCAACGGCGGGTGGGGGACCTATCCGGCGGCTATCGCAAACGCCTGGCCTTGGCCGCAGCTTTGGTGTCTGAACCAGATGTGTTGTTGCTAGATGAACCCACCAACCACCTCGACGCCCTGGCCACGGAATGGCTTCAAGGTTTCCTGGAACGCTTCAAAGGGGCTCTGGTACTAATCACCCACGATCGATATTTCCTCGATCGAGTAACCAACACAATTGTGGAACTTGACAATGGGGAGTTGAGGCGCTATCCCGGCAACTACGCCGCCTACCTCAGCCGCAAAAGCGAAGAAGAAGTAGCTGAGGCCGCCCGCCATCGCGCCTACCGCTCGGTGATGCGCCGGGAAATGGAATGGCTGCAACGGGGGCCCAAGGCCCGCAGCACCAAGCAGAAAGCCCGGATCCAGCGCATCGCTGAGATGCGTGAACAAAGCTTTAAAGGGCCCAAGGCCAAGGTGGAGATGGCAAGCGTGGGCCGGCGGCTGGGTAAAACCGTGATCGAAGTGGAAAATCTAAAGCGTGAAATCAACGGTCGAGTATTAATAGAAGACTTCAGCTATAGCTTTTCCCCCGAGGATCGGGTGGGCATTATTGGCGCCAACGGCATGGGTAAATCCACCCTGCTGGATCTGTTGAGTGGCCGGCAAGAACCCGATGGCGGCACGGTGCAACGGGGTGAAACCGTGGCGATTGGCCGCTTCGATCAACACTCGGAAGAGCTGCGTCAAGATCTCAAGGTGATTGATGTAATTAAGGAAATTGCCGAACGCATAGACTTGGGCGATGGCAATGCCCTCAGCGCCTCCCAATTGCTGGAGCGCTTCTTGTTTCCCCCAGCCCAGCAACATAGCCCAGTGGCAAAGCTCTCCGGTGGCGAACGGCGCCGCTTACACCTCTGCCGGCTGCTGATGGGGGCACCAAATGTATTGCTCCTTGACGAACCAACCAACGACCTAGACATTCAAACCCTGGCAGTGCTAGAGGAATACATTGAAGACTTTCGAGGCTGCGTAATAGTGGTCTCCCACGACCGTTATTTTCTTGATCGCACCGTAGACCGGCTCTTTTGCTTTCAACCCGGTGGCACTTTAGAACGTTTTGAAGGCAATTATAGCGAATGGCTTGAACACATTCAAGAACAACAAACCCGGCAAAAACAAGCTACTTTGCCCAGCACTGGCAGCGGCGCAGCCAAAAACAATGACCGATCAAATGGCAATGGGCCGGCAGATAATAACGGATCAAAAAACAGCAATGGGGCCGCCAATGGCAACGCGAATGGAAAAAATAAGTATGCAAAGAACCCTGTCCCAGGCCACAGCAGTGACAGCCCCGAAGCTAAAATTTCAAAATTGCGCAAACGTAGCTACAAAGAGCAAAGGGAACTCAATGAGCTAGACAAACAGCTGCCGATCTGGGAACAAGAAAAAAACGCCATGGAGGCAAAACTGGCAGGGGCCAGCTACGGCACCATAGAAGAGCTAACCCAACAACTAGCAGCCCTATGTGAACGCATAAGCAAGGGGGAAGATCGCTGGCTTGAGATAAGCAGCTTATCTGAATAAATCCGGATTAATTAATTCAGGAAGGATCAAGATCCTGGGGGGACCAGGCGAAACCATCTAACACCGCAAAACGGCGATCATCGGGGTTGCGCAGAGTGCCAGGACACACACCACCACTCCAGTTGTTAGCACCTGTCTGTTTTTGCCTAATTGCCTCTTGCTCTGTCATCGGGGCTGGGGAATTATATCCAGCAGGCAAAGAACAACGGGGCATCAAAATTTCGGCTGAAACCCTAAGGGTTTTAGGATCAACAATAACAATGGTTTGATTATTAAAACCACCGGTTATGAATACACCATTGGCTGCTGCCAGTCCCTGGCTATTGATCCGACCCCGCTGGGTGCTCTTAAGCACAGTGGCGGCCACAAGAGAGTGATTTTTTGCATCAAAGCTGCGGAAATTTATCTCAGAAGCACCCGCCTTTGGCTCATAACTAACTACACCAACAGTATTGGTGCCGGCTTCATAGGCAAGCCTCAGGGGCTTGGGCACGGAAATCTGCTTCAACAACTTCAATTGATTCAAACGCCGTTCCCCACCAACAAAGCCATAGATACTTACTAGGTTTCCCCGCAGGCCCCCCAACCAAACTTCCCCCTGGGGGGTAAGAGCAATTCCTTCGGCGCCAAGGCCAGCGGGCAGCACCCTGGTGGCGCCACTTTCAAGGTCAGCCACGGCCAAAGCACCCGCACAACTGGGCTTATCACCCGGATTTGTACAGCGGCAACCACTAACTACCAAATTAGAACTAGGGATTTGCTCCACCAGGTGGGGGGTATGGCAGGCGCTACCGGCAAAGTTAAAAACCTGGGGTACACCAGCTACAGGGCTAAGTGGCCTAGGAAAACGGACCAAACCATTGGCCTGTTGGGCGGTGACAACAAGGTCCCCATTGGCAAGCCATTGGGCTCCATGGGGCTTTGGTCGTCCCAAGGGGTTAGCTGCCGCCGTTAAAACTCTGCTTTGGCCGGTTTTTAGATCCACCAGAGACACCTCAGCACCGGGGTAAAAACCACCACCTTCCGGATCACCGGCGCCGAGGGTTTCATAATGGGGGCTGGCCAAGGTAAGGCCATCTGCACTCAATGCCGACTCATGGTTGCCGTTGTTGTAGGGCAACTCCACGGCCCTAGCTGTGCCCTTAGCCAAGTTGAGAAACCAAGAAACCCCCTTTGATTTATCTTGGACAATAAATGTTCCGCTGGGCAGGGGCCCATTGCCGTGATTAATCAGGGTGGGGGGTTGCTCGCCCAAGGGCCTTCCTAGGAGCTGCAAAACCGTTGGCTCTGCCGCCCTAGCGCTGGGAGTGCAAAGCGCACCTAGCAGAATCAGGCCCAGGAAATACCGACGCATGGGGAGATAGCGCTTATGTTGCTTATTCTAAGGGTGGCATTGGCCGCTGCCAGCATCGCTGAACCTTGATCCAGCAATAGCTTCATAACGCCAGCTGTAATTGCCAGGGGACAAGCTAAAACGCACAACTCCGTGGGAGTTATTATTTCTAATCTCACTGTTGGCCTTAACAATCCGGAAGGGATAGGTTGGGGCGCCCCCAGTGCCGATTACAAATTGGCGCACACCCCCAGGGGGGTTAGCCACCGCCTCAGCCGTTTGGGGGGCAAAGCGCTCATAAATATGGTCGTGGCCATTTAAAATAATATCCACACCAGCCTTTTGAGCTGCTGCAAAGAAAGCAGCCATTTTCGGGTTATTACCATGCAATCCAGAGCTAAAGAGCGGGTGGTGCCAATAGGCAATTGTACAGAGAGTTTGTCTAGATCGAGCTAAATCTTCAATAAGCCACCGATATTGTGGCGATTGGGCTGATACATCAATATTGCTATTAAGGGAGATAAAGTGCCAACCACCGTAGTCAAAGCTGTAGTAACCCCGCCGCCCAGGACCGGCCAGGTCGGCAAAATAGTCAAAATAACCGGCAGCCCCCCGGGTCATATATTCATGGTTTCCTGGGGTCGGGCGGAGGCGGGTATTGAATGCCCCCCAGGTGGGATTAAAGCAATTACGAAATTCGCTTAGGGCCCCCACCGGGTAGGTGCTATCGCCAAGGGTAAGCACTAGCCCATCGCTGGGTTTAACCAAAGCTGCCGTCTTGGCATAGGCGCTATCCAGCACCGGCTGCCGCCGATTACATGGGGCAATGTCGCCAGCGGCCACCACCGTAAAACTGGCATCTCCGCCAGCGGCATGGGCTGGCAGTCCTAGGATCAAGATCAAGCCGTTTAGCAATAGGGCTCTAACCATGGCAGCGATATATCCTCTATTTCTTAACTACGTTAATACAAATTACGGAGATGTCAAGGACGATGAACAACCAGGGACAGGGTTAATTATACGTGGCACATTGCCGGAGAGGCTCTGATTTATCATACAAATAGCTGAGCTACTGAAGCCCATTTGCTAACTAGTTACATCTTAATTACATTAATGTGCCTCGAAAAATCCCCCTATACCGCAAGGGCACCACAGGTGGGAGGAGATCAGCACATGGGTCTCACGGATTAATTCGCGCGAACAACTGGATTTTTCGCGGTGCCCATTGTCAAGTATTTATCCCTGTCAGCACCGGGCAGCTTTATCCAATCAAAATTAGCCCGATTGCCATTGGCAAAGTGCAATATCACCGCCAAAGTAGTTTCGCTTGCCAGTCACCATGCTTTTGTTAAACAAGTAGTCAAAGCTACAAGCTTGGGGCCAAGCATCACCCTAGGTATAAGTAAGTACTCCAATGGCATACCCCCAGGTATTGCTTGCCTGCCAACTGATGCGGTTGTTGCCCCCTTTGATGGGGTTCTCCGGCAGGCAAGCCTAAATCTGCCGAACGGATCCGGGCAGAGGGGTTTTAAACATTTCAGAAATGTACTGGCATCTCAGGGCAACAAGGCAACACAATCAATTTCCACCCGGGCGCCCTTGGGGAGGGCAGCCACCTGCACGCAGGCCCGGGCCGGGGCAACTCCCTGGCTAAACAGCTGGGCGTAGAGAGCATTCACCTTGGCAAAATCTGCCAAATCCGTGAGGAACACCGTGGTGCGCACCACCCGATCCGGGCCGCAGCCGCCAGCAGCTAACACCGCCTGCAGGTTGGCAAGCACCTGTTTAGTTTCGGCCTCCACATCACCATCGCCCAAAAGGGCTCCACTGCTGGGATCAAGGGCAATCTGGCCGGAGCAAAAGAGCATCCCCCCCGCCTTCACCGCCTGGTTATAGGGACCCACAGGGGTCGGGGCCTGGCTGGTTTCCACCGGCTCAATCAGCGCATGGCCCATGGGAATTGCAATCACTGGGGGGCATTCTTGCTGGTGGGGGCGCAAGCCGACACACAAGCCTGCGCTTAGGGGGAGCGAGACAGCTTCAGGCGGCGGGAGAAAGTGGAGACCTACAACCTTTCACCACAGGTGCAGGTGCGCTGGATCCCCGCAGTTCTGGTCTGAGCGAGGCGGAGAACTGGGCCAGGCGGTGGCGGTGGCAGATCGGTTCCTGCGGGAGCAGACCAGCGGCTGAGTCCAGGCTTCCGAATGGAGCTCCTTTCGACGAATGCGGCGGGGTTGGCGGAGCAGCAACTCCAAGACTTGCTTGCAATGGCGCAACGCCTGCCCCGCCCATGGGCCTGGGCCCATGGTGCAGGGTTTCGTTGCCGTCATAGGGGACACAGCCAGAGATGAACTGGGCAGCAGCCAGATCCGCCAACCGGCGCAAGCCATCGAAATCGCGATGCTGCACAGAGGCCTTTACTTTCACCTCCACGCCCACCACCTAACCGGCGTTGTTTTCGAGCACCACATCCACCTCCAGCTGGTCCCTGGCGCGGTAGCCCAGCACCTGTAGATCCCCACTACTCCAACTGGCTAGCTTGAGTAGTTCCCTCACCCCATAGTTCTCTAGCAACGGCCCAAAGTGTGACCGCTCGAGCTGCGGGTTGACAATAGTGTAGCCGAGCAGAATGGCAAGTAAACCGGAATCAAGGAACTGCAACTTTGGGGTTATCACAATCCTTGAGAGGCGATTACTCCCCCAGGGCAGGATGCGTCCCAGCAGAAACAACTGTTCAAACACCCCCAGATATTTAGCTGCTGTTTTGTTATCCAGCCCCACCTGGCCGGCCAGTTGATTCCGATTGGGAGTTGGCCCACCCCCTGGGCCAGGCCTGGCGGCGCCGGCCTCCGGGTAACCGCCGCGCAGCACCAGTTCCACTAGCACACCAGCACCATCCGCAGCAGGATCAGAGCCATTGAGCTGAGGTGCTACTCCAGCAGAGACTCAAAAACCATGGGAGCTGCAACGACCAGATTGGATCAGAACAGCGGCCAAATTGGAATTGGAAGCCGGCTAAATTGGATTTCAACAGTACAAGTTATCCTAAATTGCCCCTAGTGCCTGAAACAAATAACAGTTAGTTATGGCTCAGCCCAGCCATGGCATTTTTTATAGTGAGCTTAGATTCGTTGACGGCCTAGCTGATATGCCCAGAACTTGGCCAAGATCCTCCGGGAGGCTTCGACCTCGGCGGGGTAAACCATGAAGCTGGTGCACTGCACGTTCGAGCAGCATGCCATGGCAATCCTGGGCATCTTGAACGAAGCGATTGAAAACTCTACTGCGATCTACGACTACAAAACTCGAACACCAGATAGCATGGTAGACTGGTTTAAGTCTAAGCAGCTAAATCAATATCCTATTATTGGCTTGGAATCCGAGGCAGGTGAGCTGCTTGGATTCGCTAGCTATGGCCCATTTAGGCCATGGCCGGCCTATAAGTACACTGTGGAGCACTCGGTCTATGTTCACCACGGCCAGCGAGGGCGTGGTCTTGGTAAAAGGTTATTGGAAGAAATCATCAGCCTTGCCCAGGGGCAAGAAGTCCATGTCTTGGTTGGCGGCATTGATACTTCCAATGGGGGAAGTATTGCGCTACATAGAAAACTTGGCTTTGTTCATGCAGGCACGATCAAACAGGCCGGCTTCAAGTTTGGGCGATGGCTTGACCTTGCCTTCTATCAGCGCATTCTAAAAACACCAAGGGAGCCAGTTGATGGCTAAGCCAAACAAAATTCGTATCAAAACACCACCCGATCGGCTTGCGCCTGCCCTAGGGGAAAACATTTGGGGGCCATAGAGCTTCAAGCAGGTCATCAAAGCTGTTCGCCATCGGTATCAGCCTAAAAATTCTCTAAAACTGATCCTTGCGGCGGCGAATCTCCGCCAGCACCGCCGCCGGATCCCGGAGGCCCGTGGCTAGCTGGAGGGCCGGATCCCCCCAACGCAAAAAGGGGTTGGTGGCCAGCTCCAGATCCATGCGGGAGGGCACCGTTGGCTCCCCGGCGGCCCTCAGGGCTTGCACCTGCTGCCAGCGCCGCTGCAGCGCCGGATTGTCGGCATCTTGGGTGAGGGCAAACCGCAGATTTGACTCGGTGTACTCGTGGGCGCACCACACCCTGGTGTCCCCCGGCAGGGCCGCCAATTGCCCCAAGGAGGCCAGCATCTGGGCCGCCGTGCCCTCAAACAACCGACCGCAGCCGCCGGCAAACAGGGTGTCGCCACAAAACAGCTCTGGCCCCTGCCCCTGGGCCGCCGGCAGGTAAAAGGCAATGTGGGCCCGGGTGTGGCCCGGCACCGCCAGAACCTGCAGGGGCCGACCAAATAAATCCAACTGATCGCCACCGGCCAAACCACGGGTTTGGAAGGGGATCCTTTCCCTATCGGCGGCGGCGGCCCACACCTGGGCCTGGGGCCAGCGGCGCAGTAAATCCGGCGTTCCGCCGATGTGGTCCCTGTGGTGGTGGGTTTGTAAAACCAACGCCAGGTCCCAGCCCCGCTGCTCCAGCAGGGCCTGCACCGGGGCCGCCAGGGCTGGATCCACCACCGCCGCCGCCGCCCGCTCGGCATCGGCCAGCACAAACACATAGTTGTCGTTCAGCACTGGCAACCGCAGGATTTCCAGCACCGGCTCTCCACCACTGGAGCCAGTGTGCCGCTGAAAACCCCCTGGTGGGGGCAGGGGCCTCGTTAAAGTCCGGCTCTGGTGTGGCTGGCCATGATCACCGTTGCCCTACCCAAGGGGGCCCTACTAAAGGATTCGGTGGCTCGCTTTGCGGCGGCTGGCCTGGATTTCGGGGCAATAACCAACCCCGATAACCGTTTATTGATGGTGCCCAGTGCCTGCGGCAGGGCCCGGGCCCTGCTGGTGCGCAACGGGGATGTGCCGGTGTATGTGGCCTATGGCCAGGCCCAGCTGGGGGTGGTGGGATACGACGTGCTGCGGGAACAACAACGCACCGTTGCCCAATTGCTAGACCTTGGCTTTGGCGGCTGCCGCATGGCCGTGGCCGTGAAGGCCTCCAGCCCCTATCGGCGCGCCGCTGATCTGCCGGCCCATTGCCGGGTGGCCAGCAAGTTCACCCGCTGTGCCAGTGATTTCTTTGGGGCCCTCGACCTACCCGTAGACCTGATCCACCTCACCGGCTCCGTGGAACTGGGGCCGCTCACTGGCATTTCCGAAGCAATCGTTGACCTGGTGGCCACCGGCCGCACCCTCAAGGACAACGGCCTGATCGCCATTGAAGATTTGTTCTTCAGCACCGCCCGCCTGATCGGTAACCCCCTAGCCCTGCGCCTAGACAACGGCCTACTCCAAAACCTGGTGGCTGCCATGGACCTGCAAGGGGGCACCCATGGCCAATAGGGGCCAGCATGGGGCCGGAGGCCAAGACTTCAAACGGCTGCAGCGGCTGCTGCCCTACCTATATCGCGACCGCCGCCGGCTGATAACCGCCCTGGTGTTGCTGTTGCCGGTGGCGGGGGCCAGTGCGGTGCAACCGCTGCTGGTGGGGCAAGCAATTTCGGTGCTGCGCCATGAACCGGCCTGGCCCTGGCTGGCGGCCATGCCCATGGCCCAAGCGATTCGCAGCCTGGTGGCGCTGCTGCTGGGGGCGGTGGTGCTGCGTTTGGCCCTCCAAGGCAGCCAGAGTTTTTTAGTGCAAACCATTGGGCAACGGCTCACCGCCCGACTGCGGGTGGACTTATTTCGCCATGCCCTCAACCTTTCGCTCAGCTTCCACGACCGCACCCCCGTGGGCAAATTGCTCACCCGGCTCACCAGTGATGTGGATGCCCTGGCGGAGGTGTTTGGCAGTGGCGCCATCGGCGTGCTGGCCGACCTGGTGACCCTGGCGGTGATCGCCAGCTTGATGCTTTCGATCGACATGCGCCTGGGCCTGCTGCTGCTGGCCCTACAGCTGCCAGTGGCTTACTTAGTGATCAACCTGCAGCAGCGCTATCGCAAGGCCAACTACCGGGTGCGGGAGGAACTGGGTCAGCTCAATGCAGACCTTCAGGAAAACCTCCAGGGGCTGGAGGTGGTGCAGATGTTCCGGCGCGAACAGCTCAATAGTGAACGTTTTGCCCTCACCAACGCTAAATATCGCCGGGCTGTAGATGGCACGATCTTCTACGACAGTGCCATCTCTGCCCTACTCGAATGGGTGGCCCTGATTGCAGTGGCCCTGGTGCTGGCCATTGGCGGTGGCCTCGTGGGCGCTGAACTGATCGGCCTTGGCACCCTCACCACATTCATTCTTTATTCCCAGCGCTTGTTTGATCCCCTGCGCCAGATGGCCGAGCGCTTCACCCAGATCCAGGGGGGGCTAACCGCCGTGGAACGGATTGCTGAACTGCTCGACCAACCCCTGGAAATTATCGAAAGCAGCCAACCAGCTGCCCAACAAACCCTGGCTGAACAACAGGGGGAAGTGATATTTGAGAACGTTAGTTTCGGCTACCGCGACAATGATCCAATCCTCAAGGAACTGAACCTGCGCATTGCCCCGGGTGAACATGTGGCCCTGGTGGGGCCCACCGGTTCAGGCAAAACCACGGTGATTCGGCTGCTCTGCCGGCTCTATCAACCCCAACAGGGCCGCATCCTGCTGGATGGCATAAACATTCAAGACCTGCCCATCCCAGAACTGCGGCGGCGCCTGGGGGTGGTGCTGCAGGACACCTTCCTATTCAGCGGCAGCGTGGCCGACAACCTGCGGCTTGATTCCCAGATTCCCCGCCCAGACCTGGAGCGCCTCTGTGGCGAACTGGGGCTGGAACCGCTGCTGGAGCGGCTGCCCCAGGGGCTAGACACCCCCCTTCGGGAGCGGGGGGGCAATCTCAGTTCGGGCGAACGGCAACTGCTGGCGGTGGCCCGGGTGGCATTGCGCAACCCCTCGGTGCTGGTGATGGATGAGGCCACCGCCTTCATGGACCCGGCCACCGAGGCCACCCTGCAGCGGGACCTTGGGCGACTGCTAGACCACCGCACCGCCATCGTGATCGCCCACCGCCTGGCCACGGTGGAGGCCAGTGATCGAATCCTGGTGCTAAAACGCGGTGTGCTGGTGGAACAGGGCAGCCACCTGGAACTGCGACGCCAGGGGGGCCTTTATGCCCAACTGGCGGATTTGCAGGAACGGGGACTGGCCAGTCTCTAAAAACACTCGGCTTTTAGTAGCCGCCACACAACTTCCTAGAGTTCCATTACCACCGCCCGCCCCATGGCATTGTCTACGGCTGAACCGCTGCTGGATCAGCTCTATGGAGACCACTGGCGGGAACTGGCCACAAGCAACCAGAAGCTACGCCTGGTGGCGAGCCTGCAACGGCCCATCGACCTGGTGGAACTGGAACAACTTTGTGATGCGGTGGGCTGGAGCCGGCGCCCCCTAAGGCGGGTGCGCAAGGCTCTAGACCACAGCCTTTTAGTGATCGGCCTCTGGCGCCACGACCCCCGCCTACCGCGGCTGGTGGGATTTGCCCGCTGCACCGGCGATGGGGTGCTAGACGCCACCATCTGGGACCTGGCCATTCACCCCCTTTACCAACGGTCCGGCCTCGGCAAGGGCCTGATGGCGGTGTTACTGGAACGCCTGCGCGCCATGGAGGTGGAAAAAGTAACGCTGTTTGCCGATCCAGGGGTGGTGGAGTTTTACCAACAACAGGGTTGGACCCTGGAACCTCGCGGTCAACGTTGTGTGTTTTGGTATGCGCGCTGAGCAGCAACCTCATGCGGCCCAGCGTTGGTCTTGACCTGGGGAACGCTGGTTACGGGACTGGCGGGACAGCGACTTGCGGCCCTCAAGAATGCGGTTGCCAACGTCGTTGTATTGACGGTGCAAACGGGTGATCTCATCTACTTGGAACCTGGGGATGGCCCCACTGCGCTGAATAACAGGCGGCAAACCAAATAGATGAGCCAGCATCTTCAGCGGCGAAAAATCAAGCATGGGCGACCCGCCAGTTATCTCATTACTGCCATTGTCCGCGCTAAAGCGCCATTGGCAAGACCATAGACAAACAAAACAAAACATCGATGGAGCACTTAAAACCGATTAAATACAAGCCCTTAAGCAATGACAGACCGCTAGCAGAACCAAACGCAAAAAACAGCCCAACCATTACGATCCACCAAAATCACCGGCAATACCTGCAGAAACCCTGCATTTCCGCTACATTCACGGGGTACGAGCTCTGGCCCCAGCCCCTTAAGCCCATGCAGAACCCCCTAAGCGCCTCCGCCAGCCGCCGCGAACTATTGTCCCGCTCCCCCCAAAGAATCTCAATCACCATCCCCTGGGAAACCCACCGCCGGCTCACCGAACGCAGCGACGAAGAGGGCCGCAGCACCTCAAACCTGGCCAGCTACCTGCTGGAACGCGGCCTGGCATGAAACCAATTGCAAATCCCTAGCCAATCAGTAATAAAACAAAGCCCGGAAGATGGCTGTCGGGCCTTCGCATATGGGGGTCAGGGGGGGCTGACGAAGGCGGCTGGGTCGATAAAGTTGAAAAGGTGGCTTCCCTAAGTTGGGGTCACCTTAACGATGCATCAGATATTACAAAAGACTTGGAAGCCACAAATCCAATAAAAACTGTTAAAAGCAGTTACTGACCGTCAACTCACTGCTTATGGCTGGCTAGGTGAAGTATCATCCATCACTGAAGCCTCCAAACCATTGCCCCCATTGTTATGGCAAAGGGCAAGGAGAAAGAAGATCGGCAACAGATATTTATTCAACCAAGCATAATTCTTGAAGCGCTGCAGCAAAATCTGGATCAACAGCAGCAAGCTCAACCAAGCCAAGCCAAACTTAACCAAGCCAAGCCAAAGGAGCTATCAGCCATGGCACTGATCCCAGCAAAACTGCTAATTTCGATAGTCCCAAAAATTAACGCTGCAAAACCGCTAAAAAATAAGCCCATACCAGGTTCGCTTAAACCGCTAAAAAACAGCTTAGAAATAAGCCTGTTCGTAACATTTATGCTAATTGGCGCCAGTAGCGCCCAAGCCAACCTCCGCCAAGACTGTTTGGCCTGGGCCAGCAGTAGCGGCCCCCATCAACAGGAGCTGGCCAATCGAATCGGCACAGATCTACTACTAACCAAAAACAACCGCCTTGAAAACCTAGATCCAGATCATCCCCAGAACCTTTACCGATCGCAAGACATCCAACGGGTATGCCGAGGCCAATAAGCATGGGCCACTACCCATAGAAACAACCAATTGCCCACGGCAAGCCGAAAAAAAGTAACTATCTAAACAAATTCATCCCTGGGGAGTTGAGCTTGAAGCAAACCTTCGTAAGCAGAACAAAAGGTCTCGCCCAGCGCCTGCCTTAGGCCGTGATCAGCACTGAAAGCAGCCAGGGCCATGGGTAGGTCCCTGGGTAAAGAAGCAGCCTTAGGCGGATCTGTATAGGCATTGGCATCAGACCTTGGTCCCGGGTCTAGCTGCCGTTCAATGCCATTTAGACCAGCTGCCAGCACCGCCGCCTGGAGTAGATAGGGGTTAGCTGCCCCATCGGCCAGGCGCAACTCCAGCCTTTGCCCATCAGGAATTCGGACCATGTGGGTGCGGTTATTACCGCCATAGCTAATCCAGGCAGGGGACCAGGTGGAACCAGAGCTAGTCTGGGCACCGGCCAGGCGCAAATAACTATTGGCAGTGGGATTGGTCAGGGCACAAAGGGCAGGGGCATGGGCCAAAATGCCAGCAAGGAAGTGATAAGCAAGTTGAGACAAACCCAGCACCCCTGAGGGGTCATGGAAGAGGTTGCTGCCCTCCTTATTCCACAGGGAAAGATGCAAATGGGCACCATTACCGGTGAGGTGAGCAAATGGCTTTGGCTGGAAAGACACCCCCAAGCCATGGCGTTCAGCCACGGCCTGCACCATCACCCGAAAGAAGGCATGGCGATCGGCGGTTAATAGCGACTGGGCAAAGGTCCAATTGAGCTCAAACTGACCATTGGCATCCTCATGGTCAGCCTGATATGGATGCCAACCCAACTGCTCCATACCATCTAATAATTCGACAATTAACGGGTAATTACGCATCAATGCCAACTGGTCATAACAAGGCTTAGCTTGAGTATCGAGACCATCGGCAATGGCGCTGCCATGGCCATTAACAAGAAAAAACTCCGGCTCCACCCCGGTAAAAAAATCAAAACCAAGGGCTGCAGCCCGGGCCAATTGCCGTTGCAGCACCAAACGGGGGGACTGCTCAAGGGCTACGGCATCCACCTGCAAATTAGTGGCAACCCAGGCCACCTCCGGCTGCCAAGGCAGCTGCATCAAGCTGGCAGGATCAGGAATTGCCAGCACATCTGAATCCGCCGGAGTCATCTGAAACCAGGCGGCAAAGCCTGCAAAACCAGCCCCCCCCACCGCCAACTCAGCCGCCGCAGAGGCAGGCACCAGCTTTGCCCGCTGCACCCCAAACAAATCAGAAAACGAAAAGAGGAAGTAACGAATTCCTCGATCCGTGGCAAAGCTATTTAAATCAATCATGGCAACAAAAAACCAAGTACAAATGACAATTAAAATAACAATTAAAAAACAGGTAAAGATCTGGAAAGTTCATACTCAAGGGGCTCTGCCATCAGCCCCGATAGCAGCTCACGGATCTGAGCCTGTTGCTCCGGGTCGTCCCGGGGATTACCAGCCCGATGCCCCCAAACAGAATCCAACAACTCGAAACTCCCCCTAGATAAGAATGAAGCCTCATGGGCCAAATCTGCGGGGGGGAAATAAAGATCGTGGCGACCGGCCATAACTAGGGTTTTTGCCTTTATCTGTGCCAATGCCCCCGCCAGGTCTGAACCATGGCCGGTGGCTTTGGCAAGGTCATTGGCTAACCAGCAGTCCAGCATGGCGATTAAATCATGGGGATCGTGGCGCTGGTAAGCAGGCAACCAACTGCGCTCCACATAGTCCTCCACAGAGGAATAACCCAGACGCCCATGGATGTCCTGGCGATAAAAAGCTTGGCTGGCCGCCCAGCTGGCATAAATCAAGGCAAAGGTTCGCAATCCCTGCTCTGGCCTGCCCCTGAAGGCGGTGCCATCCCAGGCGGGATCAGCGGTGAGCGCCTGGCGCAAACTCAAAAGGAAGAGTCTGTTATGGGCAGAGGTTCGCGCCGTACCACATAAACAACAAAGGCGAGAACAGTAGTCCGGTTCAAGCGCCCCCCAGTGATAAGCCTGTTGGGCCCCCATCGACCAGCCATATATCAGAGCAGGACGGATGTCCCCAAAAAGATGCTGGAGCAACTGTTTCTGGGCACGCACGTTATCTACATGGCTAAGCAGCCAACCCTGTTCACGCAAACCCATGGCACTGTTACTTGGACTGCTGGAACGACCATTGCCAAATTGGTTGACCAGCAGCACACACCAACGGCTAGGGTCTAAAATTGGCCCCACCAGCCATTGCATATCCTCAGACCAAGCACCGTAGGCGCTGGGATATAAAATCAAATTAGAAAAATCACTGTTCAGTTCACCAAGGATTTGATAGTTAATCTGGGCATCAGCCAACTCCTTGCCACAGTGAAAACTAAAATGGCCAAGAGAATAGCTTTGATCAAAACCCATTGGGTTAACCTTGCTTTGGCAATGCCAACTGGGAAGGATTACGGCAAAAATCAAAATTAAGCCTTATGTATCCATCGGCCAGCTGCTCAGCGTGGGGACAAAGCCAACCATGGGCTCGACCCAAAGCATGAAAGGGTATTGAAGGGAAAATGTGATGCTCCACGTGGAAAGACATATTCCACATCAACCAGCGGAGCGGAGCAAGGGTCAAAGTGGTGCGAGTGTTTTTCAAACCATCCTGTTCAAAGCTACAACCCCCATGCTCTGCCATAAGCACAAAACGTAAAATTGGTTGACCAAGGGCCAAAGGCAAAAGCCAAAACCAGAAAATAAAGCCGTTTCCATAAATTAAAGATACAAAAAATACGACACCATATACAAGGAACTGAAGCCTTATTGAGCGGGTAATCTGGGGAGCTAAATCCTCTGAAACATATGGAGAACCCGTGAAATTGCCAGATAAACCGAGGGCATGGCCCCTAAATTTAGCCAGCCACCAGGGCAGACCAGTTAATTCGAATAAATAGGATCCCAGGCTGGCAGGAGGTTCTTGCTCCAGCTCAGGATCAAGGCCAGGTTGATGGGTATAACGATGATGCCACTGGTGATAACGGCGGTAGAAATCGGCGTTATAGAAACTAAGAAGACCGGCCCACCAGGCGATGGCATCATTTAGTTGTCGATTGGCAAAGGCAGTGCGATGGCCGCATTCATGCATGGCGCAAAAGCAAAAGGCCAAACCAGTCCCTAAAAGCAGTAATGCGACGAGGCGTAGGACCAGGGGCAAACTAGGGCTAGCCCAAGCCAGGGCGGCCAACACTGTAAAAAGACCATGGCTAAGCAATTGGGCCCAACCTGCCCAATCACTACGCCTGTTGAGCAATGCCAAATCGGCAGCGGGAATCAGTTCGATGGGGTGAGCGATTGCCAGTAATCCAGCCCTGTCACTAGTTTCGAGCCAAAAGAGGCCGGGGGCAGTTCAGGCTGAACATTCTCGAAGCCCTAGAATTACAGGGCGGCAATTGAGGCCGTTTCTGCCATGTCATCCGTTGATCCCCGCCACAAAGCTCTGCTTAGCTCGCTCCGCCACCGCTACCTGGAAGCCAAACGCCTTGGCGATGCAGAGGCAAAACAAGCCCTATTTAAGGAAGCAGTATATCTAGGAATTCAACCACAAGAAATTGAAAAAGGCCATGGTTCGCCAGAGAAAAATTAAGGTAAAAAAGTTGCTCACATAGACGGGGTGCCATCCAAGCTGCGCAGGCAGTAGGCTAATTCGTGACGCATGCTCAGGAATTCCCTAGAAAGCCGCAGCTGGGCAAAATCGCTGCTGCCATGGTTCACATCCACAGTGCGCACAATTCGGCCAGGCCGCGGGGCCATAATATGCACCCGTTGGGCGAGCAGCAAGGCCTCCTCCAGGTCATGGGTAATCAATAGGGCAGATAAACCAGTCACTAGCCAAAGTTGGTGAAGGAATTGCTGCATAGATTCCCTAATCTGCAGATCTAAAGCACCAAAAGGTTCATCAAGTAACAGCAGCTTTGGTTCCACCGCAAGGGCCCTAGCAATGGCAACACGTTGCTGCATGCCTCCGGAAAGCTGGCGAGGTAAAAGTTTGGCCGAATCGGCAAGGCCTACCACCTCAAGAAAATAATCCGTGCGCTCACGAATCTCTACAGCCGAACGACCCTGAAGACGCAGGCCAAAGGCAACATTTTGGGCAGCCGTAAGCCAGGGGTAGAGGCTGTACTTCTGAAAAACCATGCCCCGATCAGCCCCAGGACCGCGAATCGGGGTGCCATTCATTGAGATCACACCCCCACTGGGGCGCTCTAAGCCGGCTACCAAACGCATGACGGTGGATTTGCCTGATCCGGAACTACCCACCAAAGCAACGAACTCACCAGCATGGAGTTCAAAATTTATATTATCAAGAACTAGCTGCTTAGTTCGCCCCTCACCAAAACTTTTAGAAACGCCACAAACCGAAAGGTGCATGCGAGAGAGAGTATGCAACTTACCCATTTAATTGGCCCACGAGCAAGCTCTGCGCATCAACAACCTAAAGCCAAGATCGATAAGCAAACCAATCAAACCAATAACAATTAATCCAACAAAAATCTCATCGGTTCTTAAAAATCGCTGGGCCAGACTAATTCTCTTACCCAGGCCATCAGTAGCAGCAACCAACTCAGCAACAATCACTAAATTCCAAGCGGAGGCCATATTAATCCGATAGGCATCAAGCACCTGGGGAGCTATAAAGGGGGCAATCACCCGCCTGATCACATGACTGGGACTGCCGCCGAGGGTAAGGGCGGTTTCTATTAGCTCTGAAGGAACAAACTTAACTGCATCCATAATCATTAAGGTATTAAAAAACAAAGTTCCTATGAAAATAAGCATAACTTTCGGCAACTCACCTAGACCAAAATAAATAATCAAAAGCGGAATGAAGGCCGGGGCTGGCATATAGCGAATCAAACCCATCAAGGGCTCAAGCAACTGGCATACCAGGCGATTGGCTCCCATGGCAATGCCTAGGGGGAGAGCAACCAAAGCAGAGAAGGCAAAGCCGATGAAGACTCGGCCCACACTGGCCACTAAATCCTTCCAAAGCAAACCTTGGGCCGCCTGGGCTTGCCCAGCCGCCAGCACCGCAGCGGGGCTGGGCAGAAATAGGCGATCCACCAGCCCGCTGGCACTGATGGAGGTCCAAGCCAAAACGACAACAAAAATGCCGATCAGGCCAAGAACCCAGGAATGGCCCAGGAATCTGCGCAACAAGCCAACTAAACTCATTTCACCCCATCTACAAAGCGGGGATTGAGTAAATCAGTGAGCTTGGGAGGAGTTTTAGCTAGACCCACTTCCTGAAGGAATGCACTAATCTCAGTGGCGGCAAAAGGCAACGATTTCATAGTGCTACCAGGCCTAAAAGCCTGCTTGTTCTGCTCAAGATTAAAAATAGTTGTACCAGCGTCGTAAGCCTTATATTCGGGCTCCGTAACTCCGGCACGGGCACTCATAATTGCTAAGCTGCCAGCAGGATTAACCTTGATTTCCTTAAGAGTTGCAAACCAGCTATCCACAACTTTTTGCAGCTTATCAGGGTTCTTGGCAACAAAATCCTTGCGGCAAACCAGATGGTCACTAATTGCCCCAGGGAAGTCCTTAGAAGAGAACAGTGTTGTACTACCCGGTCGCTTCAATGCTTGGGTTGTGAACGGGGCAAAAACACCAACAGCATCAACCTTGCCAGCCACAAAAGCAGCTGAAGCCGCACCAGTTTCCAATGGCACAAACTCAATATCCTTAGCACTAAGACCTGCTTTTTTAAGACCAAGTAGAAGAAGATAATGATCAACAGTACCCTCTTCTGCCGCCACCTTTTTACCTTTTAACTGGGAAACACTAGTAATTCCTGGGGCCGCAATAATCTGGTCATTTCCTGTGGAATTATCATTGGTGAGCACCACCTGCAATTCAGCACCACCAGCCAAGGAGCTAATCGTATCGCCAAGGGTCTGGCTATTGCAGTCCAGCTGAGCTGCATTCAAGGCATTAATTGAATCTAAATAACCATCAAACCATTGTAGGGTTACAGGGACGGCAGCGGTCTTGAAGATTCCCTTGTCCTCAGTAACCTTCCAGGGGAACCAACCGGGCCAAGCGCTGTATCCAATCCGCACGGGCGCATCACTGCTAGGGGGCTTGACGCACCCCCCTAGGGCAGAGGCCCCAACGGTTACCAGCAGAAGGGCGGCAAGGGCAGATTTAGGAGAAGAAGCTTTTTTGAGGTTGGTCATTGTTTAAAAAATAAGGAAAAAGTGAGGGAAACTAAGTAATAAATAAGCTAGTGATCATGCTGACCAGGCGCCATCACGGCTGGCCCCCCACTAACTCAGTCTTCTTGTAACCAATATGGGAACTTGAAACGGCATCAGTAAGCACAGTTTTTGCCATAGAATTCGCAGACCAGTTGATTTCTAGACGCAGACGTAACCATTGGTGCCAAGCGTCAAAGCCTTCCCCACTGCTGGCAGAAAGACGAAAAATTGAGCAGCGGGGATTCACCTGGTGAATATGATTTTCAAGTTTATCTATATCTATAGGAAGATAAGGCAAGAGATCTATTTTGGTAATCAAGACACAATCTGCTTCGCGAAACATCACCGGATACTTAAGCGGCTTATCGTCACCTTCAGTAACACTTAACAAGGCCACCTTAAGGTGCTCGCCAACTTCAAATTCAGCCGGGCAAACCAAGTTGCCCACATTCTCCACCCAAAGCAAATCCAAACCGCTCGGATCCAACCGCTGCTGCAGCAGGCGTAACCCACCGGCCACCATGGCAGCATCCAGGTGACAGGCCCTCCCTGTGGTGATTGGCACCACAGGGACACCAAGGGCCCCTAGGCGATCAGCATCCAGCTGGGTGGTCATATCTCCTTCCAAAACTGCCATGGAGAGATCCTCAGAAAGCTGTGGTAGAGATTTCTCCAGCAACGATGTTTTTCCTGAGCCAGGGCTACTCATCACATTCAAGCAAAGCAATTTCCATGAATCAAAAAGCTCACGGTTATGGGTAGCCTGATGCTGATTTGCTGCCAATAAATTAATGCCAAGCTTATCTTCTAGAGGCATGTGCATGGCTAAAAAATCCAGGGGGATGGGTAAGAAGCTAGGGAATCGCTAGAAGTGCAGAAGATGAATCTACCGCAGGGGGCTTAGTTGAAGCAGGGGAAAGAAAATAATCAATCGATCTAATTTTTAACTCCCTACCACTAATAATCTGCTCCATTGGATGCTGACAACAGGGGGATTGATAGGCCTGCTCAGCCCGGGGGCTGTAGGAAGTGCCACAACCCAGGCAACGCGCAAGCAAGGGAATTGACTCAATCATCAGCTGAGATCCAGCTAGCCAAGTGTCATCAACCATGGCGGACCAGGTAAAGACAAGCGCTTCAGGTTCAACACAGGTAAACTCACCTACTTGTAAATGGACTACATCGACACTTGGCACAAGGGGGTGATGCTGAGTCTTCCATTCCTCCATGGAAAAAAATAAACATTTCGTCATATCAACCTCATGCATAATTCACCTCCACTTCTGATCAACATTCATATTGCAATCCTTGCTAATCCAGGATGGCAAATCCTTGCGGGGTAATTGGCCACTAACCACGAGATGGGCCATGGTGTCACATATAACTCTTGCCGCCATCAAGGAAGTCATATCACTGATGTCATAAGGGGGAGAAACCTCCACCACCTCGAGGCCACAAACAGGTACATTGCGAACAATAAGTTCCAGCAACTTCAGCGCTTCCCTTGGCAATAAACCGCCGGGTTCAGGCCAGCCAGTGCCTGGCACAAAGCCAGCATCAATACAGTCAATATCAAAGGAGATATAAACACAATCAGTGCCATCAGTGGCCCGCTCAACGGCATATTTGGCGGCCGCCTCCAAGCCCATATCACAGATGTCTGTGACTGTGAGCACATTGGTGCCCCGCTCGCGGCAAACCTTCACCCCCTCCCTAGGCACCTGCCAGCCACCAATACCCAATTGCACAAGATTTGTGGCCGGGGCATTGGCCATGTTGGTGGCATGGAACCACGGACAGGTGTGCATCCGTTCATCCAGGTCGATCTCCTGGGTGTCCACATGGCGATCAAAGTGAATAATCCCCACTTTCTTATCGCCCAAGTGGCGACATACCCCTCTCACCGTGGGGAAACCAATCGAGTGGTCGCCGCCAAGAATGATGGGGAAGGCACCACTGGAAAACACATGGGCAATGCCCTTTGAAATCTGATCGAAAGATTTCTCGTTATTAGCTGGTATCGTGAAGATATCACCCACATCACAGAGCGTAATCTGTTCGCGCAGGTCTACCCCCATCTCATAGTTGTAGGGGGTATAGAGGGCCGAAATTCGACGGATACCCTGGGGACCAAAGCGGGTGCCTGGCCTGTAGGTGGTACCGCTGTCATGGGGTACGCCCACCACGGCCACATCAAATTCGCCAACCCGATTCACATCCTCGATGTAAGGGGCTTTCATGAAGGTATTGATCCCCGCGTAGTGGGGTAATTCCCCCCGCGAAAAAGTGGAGATACGGCGATCAATAATGCTTTCTGCCGCCTCCAATCCGTAGCGGTGGCCTTGGTCCACCTCCTGCTGCCAACCGGTAAGGGGCAGGGAACGTTCCTTCTCTAGGGCTTCCATCCCCTCGGTGGGATGGCGACGCTCAAAAGCTGCTGAGGAACCAGAAGACGAGGCACCTGAAACTTCTGTCATGGGCGGACGGCGGGGGTTGGGGCGGTCTCCCGGGCTTTTATCCCTCCGTGCAACCGGGATAAACCCGGTGAGTCCCTCTCGGACCAGACACCCAGCCAACAAACACCAAGGCGTTTGAAAGCTTGGTCGGAACCCTAGGAGCTTCTTCCGCTACCCCATGGTCTGCGGAGAGGGACGCCCCCGTTGTATTAATGACTACCGAACTACAGGTGCAACCAGAGAGCGATACCCATTACAACGGCTGCAAGCACAGACTGGCCCCTTAGAGTGCTAAATTCAATAATATTCACCAAGCGGAATTATAATGGCAAAATATTAATACTATCCCGTGATTGCATCGCGTAGGAACATCAAGCGCTCTCCGGGCACCGATAGCAACCAAGGCTGGGGATACTGCCGCAGTTCAAACCAGTCATCGCGACGGATCTCCACCTGAATTGGAGAGGGTTGTTGATTACAATCAAGATTAGCAACCTGATTTTCACTCTGCTGACCCGCTATTACATATACACTTACTCGATGGGGGCCCTCACTGAATTTCTGCAACTCACAGAGCCATTGATTGGGGCCCAACTGGTTGAAGTTTGCTGGACCAGGGCTTAGCCTAAGGTGATTAGCCCGGATACCCACTTGAGTGAACTCCGGAGCTGGGGGCACTTCAACACTGATTTGCAACTGCCAATCCAGCGCCCACAACTGGGTGGGATCCGGCAAGCGCCGCAGCAGTGAGAAATTCTTGCAGCCACTGATACGAGCCACCATCAATTGCTGGGGGTTGTCAAACACCGCATGCTTAGGCCCATGGGCAAGCACCTGGCCGCGATCAAGCAGCATCAAATCATCACAAAGCCGGTAAGCCTCCTCCAAGTCATGGGTCACCAAAAGGACAGGCACAGCACAGTCGTTCAACAGATCGGCCATTTGCTGCTGTAGCTGTCGCCTTAAGTAGGTATCTTGGGCAGAAAAGGGTTCATCCAGCAGCAAGATTTCCGGCTCAATGGCCAGGGCCCTGGCCAGGGCCACCCGCTGCTGCTGACCCCCTGAAAGCTGTCTCGGAAAGTGATGGGCCATGGCCAAGAGCCCAACACGACTGAGTTGATTGGCCACCCGCTGCCGTCGCTCAATAACAGATAGATGGGCAAGACCAAAGCCCACATTTTCTAACACATTAAGGTGAGGGAAAAGCGCGTAGTGCTGGAATACAAGCCCCATGCGCCGTTGCTGGAGAGGAACATTCAAAGCAGTCTTACTATCAAATAATAAGCGTCCATTTAATTTGATATATCCCCTATTTGGCACCCCTAGGCCAGCCAAGCAGCGTAGCAATTGACTTTTCCCAGCTCCAGAAGCACCAAGAATACCAAGGTGCCCACAACTGGTCTCAAAATTAAGCTGCAAGCAAAAATCTGCTAACTGACGCTCAAGAACCACACTCAAATGAAATGGCTTGTTTTTAACAACTGCTGGATGGGGAGGCCCAGGTATCAGGGGTATCTGGGCCAGCTGACCCCCAAGCCGATGGGAGCTGGAGCCTTGCTGCCTCAGAAATCTTTGACCATTGCCCCTACGTTCAAGCCGTTGCATCAGCAGCAAGCTGATGCCATTAAGGGCCAACACAAATATCGTCCAAAACCAGGCCCTACTGGTATCACCAGCATCAACGGCGGAAAAAATTGCGAGGGGCAGGGTTTGGGTTCTACCAGGAATGTTGCCAGCCAGCATCAAGGTTGTGCCAAACTCCCCCAGGGCCCTGGCAAAGCTGAGACTGATCCCGGCCACCAACCCCGGCAAGGCTAGGGGCAGGGTGATGACACGCATTACCCGCCATTCCGAGGCACCAAGGCTGCGGGCCACCTGGGGCAATGAATCATCAATTTGATCAAAAGCTGCCAAGGCCGAGCGATACATCAAGGGGAAAGCACAGACGGCAGAACTAAGCACCGTGGCCTGCCAAGTAAAAACAATCTCGATGCCAATTTGATGCAAAGGCCCCCCTATGGGGCCATGGCGACCAAGTAATTGCAGCAAAATAAATCCCAGCACCGTTGGCGGCAGCACCAAGGGCGAAAGCAACAGCAGATCAGTTGCAGTTCGTTTTACCCCATGCCAGAGGCGCACCTGCTGGGCGCTGTAAACACCAAGGGGGGCCACCAGCAGCACCGCCAGGCTGGCACTGCGCAGCGATAGCCAGAGGGGGGATAGGTCAAGGCTTGACCAGTGGCTGAGGAAGCTAGGGGGCCCCAAGGAAATCATTTGGTGCCAGAAGTAACACCAACACGGGAGAAAGGAATCAAGCCATAACGCTTAAACAACTGGCTCGCCTGGGGGGTGGTTAGTGACGACAGATAGGCCTTAGCCTGCTGCGGTTGGACACTGCTTTTAATCACTGCAGCGCTATAATGAATTGGCTGGTGGCTCTTGGGCGGTGCAGCCAAAACAATACGCAAGTTGGCCACATTTTGAACATCACTGCGATAAATAAAGCCAGCATTGACATCGCCAGCCGCCACGGCATTGGCCACAGCCCTCACCGAACCAAGGGGCACCAATTTGCCCTGCAACGCGTCAGAAATCCCATAAAATAATAATACTTGGCGAGCGTAGTCCCCAGCTGGAACACTACTATCACCGATGGCAATCCTGCGAACTGAGTCAGCGGTGAGCCCAGGAATCGATAAGATTCTTAGATTTTCATCCAAAGGAACAACTAACACAAGATCATTGCTTAGGATATCGCGACGGCTACCTGGCAGTAGCAAGCCTGCCTTATCCAGGGCATCCATTTGTTTTTGAGCAGCGCTAACAAATACATCAATGGGCGCACCTTTCTGAATCTGTTTTTGCAGCACGCCAGAAGATGCAAAATTGAAAATGGGAGTCGGCAACTTTTGAGCCTTAGCGAAGCTTGGGGCCAGGGCCTGCAACGGCTCAATTAAACTCACTGCCGCCCCCACCATTAGCGGGGTAGCAGGGGCTGCCTTGCTGGAGGCAAGGGCAAAATCAGAAGCCAGAACCAAACCCACCCCGGCTAAACCAGCTGCCAGCAGGGATAGGTGACGGAGACTGCCAGCCATCGAAGCAGATATGATCCAATAACACCATAGCCGAATACTAGCCAACAAAAAATAAGATTACCTAAGGCTTTTTACATTGACCTAGGAAGCAATCGAGAAAAGCAGAGAAAATCAGCCAATTAAATGCATACGCCTAAAACCAAACGCCCTGGCCAGACGTTCGCCCCAATCACGCAAATAAAACTCGGTAAATTAGAACTAAAAATATAGACCAAGGAATTTAAACTAACCAGATAGTATCTGGAAATCAGCCTATCTTTTTCAGCAGAATTAGTCAATCACCCTGGCAAGACACCAGGCTCAATTAAATGCCGAGAGAAGGATTAGAGCGATGATAAAAACAATTCTCTTTTCGGATAATCCTGCACCGATCTTAAACACTCAACCATGGGGAATTTCAATGAAGCACTTAGCCAACGCACAAACCCGCCTGGGCTTAGTAAAAAAACAATGATCAACCTAAGCATTCCCTGGCGTAGGCAGCCCCCCGGCCATCGGTGCTGCTCTGGCTGATGCCAAGGCTGGCGGGCTGGGCTTGATCCATGCCTGGCAGTTCACCGCCACAGACACCGTGCTGCATCTGGGTTGGGGGGTGGGTGCCCCCTGGGCGATGGGCTACGGAGTTATGGCCCGGGTGTTTGGCTCAGCGGCAGCGCTGCAGGCTCGCCAAACCCCCTAGGGGAACCCCTAGCCCTGGGGGCGGGGCAGTTCACCGGGCCGCAGCTTGAGCGACTTGGGCTGCCCCCCCCTATCGACGGTCACAGATAGTTCTGCCCCCACCTGGCCCCGATCCACAGCCACCTGCACATCCGAAGGGCTCTTCACCACCTGGCCAGCCACCTCAACGATCAGATCACAGGTCTTAAGTCCCCCCTGGGCGGCAGGACTGGCGGCGACCACATCCACCACCACCACCCCATTGCGTTCGGGCAAGCGACAACTGTTGCCGGTGGCATTCACCTCCCGGGCCAACTGCGGGGTAAGCGCCTGGAGTCGCACCCCCAGGTAGGGATGGCTGGCGCGACCCCGCTCCAGAATCTGCTGGGCCACCAGGCGGGCCTTGTTGATCGGGATCGCAAAACTAAGTCCAGCGCCTGGGGCCTGGCGAATAGCAGTATTTATGCCAATCACCTGGCCCCGATCATTGATCAACGGACCACCGCTATTGCCAGGGTTCACCGCCGCATCGGTTTGGATAAAAGCCACCCGCTGGCCCCCACCTAGGGCATCGGTGCGGGCCGTGGCGCTCACGATCCCCAGGGTGACTGTGTTGTCTAGGCCCAGGGGGTTGCCAATGGCAATCGCCCATTCGCCTGGCCGCACCCCGGAGGAATTACCCAGGGGGGCCACTGGCAACCCCTGGGCCGCCACCTTCACCACGGCCACGTCGGTGAGCGGATCAGCCCCGAGCACCTTGCCGGGGTAACTGCGGCCATCGGGCAGGGTTACCGAGACATTGTCTGCCCCTTCCACCACATGGGCATTGGTGAGCAGCACCCCATCGGAACGGGTAATGAAGCCGGAGCCCAAGCCCTGCTGCTCCTGCACCGGCGGCCCTGAGCCGAATATGCCGCCCATGGGGTTCAGCACCTCTTTCTTGGTGTCGATTCGCACAACCGCAGGGCCCACCTTGGCCACCGCATCGGCCACGAAACTATTGCCCTGCTGCAGGGGCGCGGCCGTGGGCCCATCACTCACCAAGGGGGCCTTGGTGGGCACCTGGCGCTGGAAGGGCCACTGACAACCGGCCAAGAGCAACAAGGCAGCCACTGGCAAACCAGCTAAGGGGTTTCGGGACACCGGGATGAGCTGCAAAAACTTGGATGAATGCAGTATCGCGCCAGCCCGTGGGGGCCGGGGGCTCCCCCTATATTCGGTCCTCGGCCCAGGGTGGATCGGTTCTCCTCACGTGACTGCATCCCCACCCCCTGATACAAAACTCTGGGAACGGGTGCAGGAGGAACTGCAGTCGAACCTCAGCAAACCCACCTTTGAAACTTGGATCCGGCCGGCCCGCTGCCTTAACTGCAAGCCAGGAAGGCTGGAGCTAGAGGCGCCGAATTCCTTTGCCGCCGGCTGGTTACGGCGCAATTACCAAGGCTTGATCGCTGAGGTGGCCAGCGCCATCACCGCCGGCCCAGTGGAAGTGCTGATCAGCGCCGCCGAGGACAGCGAACAACAGCCGTTGCCACCGCTGCCGGAGGCCCCAGCCAAACCACTGGCCCAATCCAGCCCAGGGCCCCTACCCCGCCTGAAAGCAAACCTCAACCCCCGCTATGTGTTCCAGCGGTTTGTGGTGGGGCCTAACAGCCGCATGGCCCATGCGGCGGCCCTGGCCGTAGCCGAAGCCCCCGGCCGGGAATTCAACCCACTGTTTCTCTGTGGCGGCGTAGGCCTGGGCAAAACCCACCTGATGCAAGCAATCGGCCACTACCGGCTGGAGATCGCCCCCGAGGCGCGGGTGTTCTATGTATCTACGGAAACCTTTACCAACGACCTGATCCTGGCGATTCGCAAGGACGGCATGCAGGCCTTCCGCGACCGCTATCGGGCCGCAGATCTAATCCTTGTGGATGACATTCAATTCATCGAAGGTAAGGAATACACCCAGGAGGAGTTCTTTCACACCTTCAATGCGTTGCACGAGGCGGGTCGCCAGATCGTGATTGCCAGCGACCGCCCCCCCAGCCAAATCCAACGGCTACAAGAACGCTTGATCTCACGCTTTTCCATGGGCCTGATCGCAGACATTCAGGCACCGGATCTGGAAACCCGTATGGCAATCCTGCACAAAAAAGCTGAGCAGGAGGAGATGCGACTGCCGCGGGACCTGATTCAGTACCTGGCCGGCCGCTTCACTTCAAACATTCGGGAGCTGGAGGGGGCCCTCACCAGGGCGGTGGCCTTTGCTTCGATAACCGGTTTACCAATGACCGTGGAGTCGGTAGCCCCACTGCTAGGCACCGGCATGCCCGATGCCGATGTAAATCCCAAGCTGGTGCTCGACAAGGTGGCCGAAGTCTTTGGCGTAACCGCCGAGGAGATGTGCAGCAGTAGCCGCAAACGGGCCGTGAGCCAGGCCCGCCAGGTGGGCATGCATCTTATGCGCCAATGCACGGACCTCAGCTTGCCGAAGATCGGCGACCATTTCGGCGGCAAAGATCACACCACAGTGATGTATGCGGTGCAACAGGTAGACAAGAAATTAGCCACCGATCCGAATCTGGCCAACCAGGTGCAACAGGTGAAAGATCTCCTGCAAATTGATTCCCGACGTAAAAATCGTTAACCCCCTAGGGGCGGGAGCAACCCATCAATGGCCGCTGCAAAGCCAGTGTCGGAATCACCGATCTGGCCGTCCTCCTGCTCAGGACGCAGGGTGAGATTTACGTAGGTGCGCCCAAAACTGATATCTGGGAAGCGGCCTTCCTGCTCAGAGAGGGCGTTGAGGCGCTCCAAAAAGTTGCGCGTTGGTTCGTAGGCATCGAACTCGATCCGCCGCTCAAGACGGTCAGGACGGGTGCGTTGAATCCAGGGCTGCTCCATGCAGCAGACATTAAGACCTGAGGCGCTCCTCAGAGATCACAGGGGTCAAGACAATCTGTACGGGAGTTGCTCAGCCTCGCCGCCCAACTGGAGGCATAGGCCCGGTTGGCGGCCTGGGCAGCGGCCTCAGGGTTGTCCAGGCCATAGGGGAAGGTGCCGGCAATGGCGGCATTGGTAACGCAGAACATCGACTTTTGGAAGCTGAGACAGATCTTCACCCGCACATCGCCTTCACCGCGGCTGGTTTGGCGATACCACTGGTGCAACCGATGCGGCAGGTGGCGGTACATGTCCTGCATCAGCAGGCTGGGGGGAATACCAGCGCCCATGCTGGGCAAAGGATCCGCAAACAGGGCGCCGTAGGTGAAGGTGCTCTGATCCGGAGAAATCTGCTGGGCCTGGGCATTGAATGAGACTGTGCCCAAAAACGGCATGCCCCTTAGGAACACAGCCTCCACGTAGGGCACCGCCACATCCGCCAAAAAGGTAAGACCCGCCTCCGGGGGGAGCACCCAAAACTGTTCACCAGCCAACTCCACCCGATAACAGATCGGCTTGGCGGCAGCCGCCACCAGCCCCTGGCGTAGGAAATCAACCACCGCCGCAACTGTGCCAACCCGGCCCTCCTTTTCAGCCCGGGCCAGATCAAGGAATAGATCACTCATCACCCGCCAGAACTGACCAAGGGCATGGGTGGTGGCGGCGGAACGAATCAGCTCCCGCAGGAAATTAGGGAAGAGCGGATTGAGTAAGGCCAGCAAAGGATCACGGCGGGTCTTGCTGCCAATGATGGCGGCACAATTGGCAGCGAAGGCATCAGAATCAAGGTAGGCATCAAGACCACCGGTGCCATGCCAAAACATTGCCTTCTGGCAGTACTCGGCGTATTCAAAGTTGATGCGATCATGGATTAAATGGCGCCAGATCTTGGCGGGGCTCAAGTCTCCATCTAGGTAACGGAAGACCGGCAGCGGATTGAGGAACTGCCTTTCAGCCTGGTAAATGAGATTCTTGCTGTAGGCATCAAGCACCTCCCCATAGCTTTCGAGCACATCCACCACCTGCATCAGATGGTTGGGTGTGTCGGCCAACAGAATCTGACCCGCCAGCAACTTGGCCTCCAGTTCGCCGGCAGTGGGCATGCCACCAGCATGGGTGAGATCAGCGGAAATAATTGGCATTAGCTCACCCCCCCGTTCTGTAGGCCTGCCAGCAAAGCAGGTAGCCCGGCCATGGTGGTGCTGGCGGTCTCACTGATGCGGCCCAACCAGGCGGGGAACAGCCCAATCGCCACTACAGCGATGGCAAGGGCCATGGCCGGAATCGTTTCCCGCGGCGCCACCGGGGCCAGACGGATGTCGAGCCGGGCATCGGCCACTGGATCACTGGGGGGCGTAATTGCCATGCGACCAAAGAAGGCCCGGTTCACCAGCAACAGGAAATAAACCGCCGTCAGGCCTGAACCCACCATGCAAAGCAACGTGGCCAAGGGGAAAGCCTCAAGACTGCCGCGAAAGACTAAAAACTCTGAAATAAATCCAGCCATGCCCGGCAAGCCGGCGCTGGCCATCACCCCGAGGATCATCAAAGTACCGGTGAAGGGCAGACCCCTCTCTGGATTGAGCAAACCGCGCAGCACCTCAAGATCACGGGTACCGGTTTTGCGGTACACCACCCCCACCAAAAGGAACAACAGGGCCGAGATCAAACCATGGCTAATCATCTGGAAAACGGCACCGAGCAGGCTCAGGGGGGTGGCAGCCGCAGCAGCCAGGAGGATGTAGCCCATGTGGCCCACAGAGCTGTAGGCCACCATCCGTTTCATGTCCCGTTGGGCAATCGCCGCCAGGGAGCCATAGAGCACTGAAACAGCGGCCCACCCCGCCAGCCAAGGGGCAATCAAACCCCAAGCCTCAGGGAACATCCCCAGGCAGAAGCGCAGCAGGCCATAGGTGCCCATTTTCAGCAGCACGCCTGCCAAAAGCACCGACACAGGGGTGGAAGCCTGGGTGTGGGCATCGGGCAGCCAGGTGTGGAAAGGCACCAGGGGAATCTTGATGCCAAAACCAATTAAAAGTGCCCCCAGCAGCAACAATTGCTGACCCATGGCCAGCCTCTCGCTGAGCACAGGAGTGATGCTGAAATCGACAGTGCCAGTGAACAGGGCCAGCCCGAGGAAGGCACCAAGAATTAGCACCCCAGATACGGCTGTGAAGATTAAGAATTTGGTGGCCGCATAGGCCCTTTGGGCACCACCCCAAATTGAGATGAGCAACCAAAGGGGAACTAGCTCTAACTCGTAGAAAAAGAAAAATAGCAACAAATTTCCAGCGAGGAAAACACCATTAACTGCTCCACTAATAAGCAAAAGCAGGGCAAAATAGATGCGGGGTCTTTGGCTTATGTCACGGGTACAAATAATAGAGACTAAAGTCAAAGCCGCATTCATCAGCACCAGGGGCAATGAAAGGCCATCGATGCCAAGTTTGTAGTCAAGACCTATGCTGTTTACCCAGACAAGTGACTCTTGGAGCTGCATGCCTCCATCGCTAGAATCGAAGGCAAAAAGAATCCTCAAACTCCAAACAAGCTGGAGGGAAAGCACCACAATAGCCACAACCCGCATCCGGCCTGGGGCCGGCAGCCCCGGCCACAAAAGCAATAGCGTGGCCCCCAAAAAGGGAATTATCAGGAGGGTGCTTAACATAAAGAAGACCTCATCTAGGCAAATACGAAAGAATACCCATCAGCACAACTATCGATATCACCACAGTCAACACATAGCTTTGAAGCTGGCCGCTAACCCCAAACCTTAACGACTCAGAAGTAGCCATCGAGGTGCTTCCTATGCGGTCAACAAGGCCATTGATAAGCAACCTATCTATATTAATAGTAAAAGCAGCAAGGCGTGCCACAAAAGCAACTATCGTTGACTTGTAAATTTTTTCTGTATAGAAATCGTAAGCCAGCAAATCCTGCAGGGTTCGTAGGGGCTTAATTACTGAGCGAGACCAAAATCTATCCAACCTAATCACACAACCAGTCAGCAGACCGATGGAGCCGCTGGCAACAACAAGAATAGTGGTTAGTGGGGTGAAATCTGCAATGCCATGGAAAGGATCAATACGATTTATTCCGAGGGGGGTTAATAGAACCAGCACCGAGAGGCTTACCATCGGCAGCGCCATCAACCAATTCACCTCAGGGGCCCTGCGGGTTTTGGGGTGAGCCACATCAAGGAAAACCTGACGAAAAACCCTCACCAAATTTAGGGCCGTAAGGCCATTAGTTAGTAATACTACAGCGGCCAAAATGGGGGCCTCCCGCATCAGCGTTTGAACCAACAGGCCATAACACCAAAAACAGCCAAAGGGAAGGATTCCAGTAAGGCCAGCCCCTGCCACCAGGAAAGCCGAGGTGGTGGCAGGCATACGACTGCCCAGGCCCCCCAGTTCAGTTAAGTCTTGGCAATTGGTGGTGGAGATCACACTACCCACACTCATAAACAGCAGCGCTTTTGCCAGGCCATGGGCAAAGAGCAGTAACAGGGCAAGAAAAGGCTGCTCAAAGGCAATGGCAATAAACACCAAGCCCAAATAAGAAGTGGTGGAGTACGAGAAAGCTCGTTTGAGATCCACCTGGGCGATCGCTACCAACGCTCCCCCCAGGGCACTGATGGTGCCCACCACAAGAAGTACGGTGGTGGCCAATGGGGACACCCGCAACACGGGCATTAATTTCAACAACACCAACGCCCCGCAGGTCACAACCACAGAGTTGCGAAGAATTGATGCCGGATTAGGGCCCTCCATGGCTTCATCTAGCCAGAGATGCATCGGGAACTGCGCACATTTACCAATGGGCCCTGCAATCAGCCCCAAACCCAACAAGCTTGCCGCCAGGGGCGAAAGCGGTGTATTAGCAGCCCAGACATAGAGATCATCAAACTCCATCGAACCGGCCCAGGCCGACAGGGCTACCACCCCCATCAGCAACAGCACATCCCCCACTCGCTTGGTAAGGAAGGCATCTCTGGCAGCAGTTACCACTAGGGGCTGGGCGTACCAAAAGCCCACCAATAAATAGGTGGATAGGGTGAGCATCTCCAGCAGGAAATAACTCATAAACAGGTTGCTACTTAACACCACCCCAGCCATGGCCCCCTCAAAGAAGCCCACGAGGGCAAAGAAGCGGGCCAATGACCATTCCTTGTCCAGGTAGCCAAGGGCAAAAACCTGACCAATCAAGCTGGTAAAAGTAACCAGCTCCAGGGCCGCCAGATTAGTGAGAGAAAGATCAAAGCCAATGCGCAGGTCTAGGCCTGCCGCATGGAACCAGGGAATATCTAGGTGCTGCGGGCCGAGGTTAAGAACCTCCCTAATAACCAAGCTGCCATGAAATACAGCTGCCAGGGTAACCAGCAGATTTAGATAGGCCGCAGGCCGGGGCCCATTCAGCTTGATCCAGCCCGTGGCCCAAGGCAGGGAAATCACCATGCCGCTTAACCCATATAGGGGTATAAGCCAGGCCAGCTGTATGGGCAGGGGGAGAGGGTGGTCCAAGTTGATTGGGGCGGCCCCTGGGGCCAGAGGAATCAATCGCTCGGCTAGAAATTTTAGAGATTCTCAGCAGTTAGCAGCCATGGGCCAGGGGCAAAAGCACCTAGCCGAGCCATGGCCTTAGCTATAGCGGAGATGATTAGTGCTTAGAAACGGGCCCGCTCCTGGCTTGGGCCCCCGTTTATTGCCAAACTCTCCAGCCAGACGTGCAACTCCTGGCCATGGTGCAGCTCTTCATTCCAAAGGGCCCTGAAGAAGTTTGCGTTCTCATCGTCGCCGATCATTACGCAAAAACTAGTTGCATCTGAATAGTGGTTAATCAGATCATTTTCGAGGGTGGCGTTCGAGCTCAGCAGGCCGATTAAATCTGCTGCATCTTGCACGGGACGCAGCTGGGAACTGGCCGGTGCCACCCCCAGGGCAAGCATGCGCTGCACAATCCTTTCGGCATGCTGCAGCTCCTCCACTGTTTCCTGGCGGAAGCGGGTGGCGGCGTTCAAATCGCCCCAAAGCTCCACCAGGCAAGCCTGGGTCATGTACTGCTGCACAGCAGAGAGTTCCAGGCTGAGGGCACGGCCTAGGAAAGCCAGTACCCGCGGATGAACGACAACCATGGCCATCAGAGACGGCGCTCAACGCCACTGGGGGCGATCGCAGCTTCAACTTCGCTATGGGGGCGGGCAATTATGTGGGCCGCCACTAGGCCATCACCCACCCGCTCGCAGGCATCGGCACCAGCACGGACAGCGGCATTAACTGCACCAGTTTCCCCGCGGACCATCACGGTGACATAGCCACCACCAACGAATTCGCGGGAAACCAAGGTTACTTCAGCCGCCTTGGTCATGGCATCTGCTGCTTCGATGGCGGGCACCAAACCTCGGGTTTCGATCATGCCGAGGGCGATGCCGTGTACTGAAGGGGCCATGGGGAAGGGGTTGAGGGAAGGGGATTTAGGAGGTGTAGTGGCGCCGGAGTTGCCACTGCGGCCAGGGGCAACCGAAGACCGGCGGCCGGCGGCGGCCGCCGGTAGGGCCTTAGGGGAGGCCTCCCCTGGGGCAGCTGCCGAGGCAGCTGAACTAACGGCGGCGGTTTTGGTCGGTGTTGGCGGGGCGGGCGCCGTCGGTGCTGGGCTAACGGCGCCTGTTTCCATCGACTTAGCGGTCAGCTCAGGGGCTGGGGGTTGGGAATCCGCAGCCCCTGGGGTGGCGCCAGGGGCCGCCCCCGATTTAGCGGTGGTGGATCCGGTTCGGGGGGGACGGCTGACCATTGCATTAGGGGTTGTAGAGGAACAGGAGCGGAGGGGAAGCTGCCTAGGCACGGTGTTACCGGCCAGTCAGAAGGGATCACCCGTCCGGTTCCCAAAAGTCGATAATTCCACCAATGGTGAGATCAGTTTGCACTTCGGGGTTACCGCAGGCGAAACGGGCCGCCGAACCACTGGCAGTGAACACCCAATTGCCGGGGGCGGCCCCAACCGGATCAACGGCAACACTGAGCTTGCCCTTGCCATTGCGCAACACGCGCAGATTGCTGTGGGCCAATCCCTGCACCCTCTGGGTGCAAACAAGCGAACCTGTGACCTGCATGATTTCCATCAGCTCACCGCCGGTGGGGCTGTTACTGGGGCTGGTACTGGTACTGGTACTGGGGCTGGAGCCTTATTGGCATCAGGATCCCAGTGATCAATAATGCCAACGATTGTTAGATCGCTGGGATATGACTTACTACCGGCAGCCTCCCGAGCGGCGGAACTACCTACACAGATAACCCAATCACCGGGGATACAACCCACGGCATCCACTGCCACCTTTTGGGTGCTGCCGTCTAACACCACCTGGAGGTGCTTGTGCTCGAAATCTGGAATGCGGTTGGTGGAAACCAGGGGCTTGACCACCTTGCAAATCAACATGTCAGTGACCTCCTGCCGTTGGGAAAGTAATCGTTGAGGCCACAGCTTCGGCCGGCACATGGCGATCCTGGTCGCGGATGGTTAGCAGGGTGTGAAGCAGACCCTGCTGAACCAGGTGGGGATAGCGACTTTCGATGGCTGCCTGCACCCGTCGCCCATGGCGAATTGCCCGCTCCCGGGCCCCTGGCACATTGCCGTGGTAATCGAAACGAGCCACCACCGGCACTGGCAGGCCCCGGGAAACATTGAGACCACTGAAGATTTTGATACCTACATCCAGATCTGCCGCCCCTTCTTCAACGGTCTCCATATGGGCGAAATAAGTAAGATTGCGCAGGTGAATCTCCTTGAAGCCAATGCCTACTCCAATGAAGCGTTCGGCATGGGACCCATCCGTATAATGGCCATTATGGTAATTACGAACGTAGTCGATTTGGGAAAGATTGTGTTCCAGGAGTCGAGCAATAAATCGCACCATGCCAGGATCAGGAGTGCTGGCAGCCGCCTCTTCCACCATGGCGGTGATCTTAGATCGCCCCTCCTTCGCCGAGAGATTTAAGGTGGCACTATAAATATCATTGGCATCAAGCCAACGCTCAAGATTAGTGCTGCCATCTATGCCTGGCACGTGAACTCTAATGGCATCAGTATCAGTATCAATGCCGATTAACAGCAGGTCTACCGAAGCCCCACAACAGAAGCTATTTTCAACTGCTATTTGAAAATCCTGCAGCCTTGCGAGGCCGCAGGAGGCAGCCAAGTCATCGTTGCTGCCGTGGGCGGCGCAACCCTCGTGGGCTGGATCGATAGAACTGAAGTGGTAAAGCACCACTTTCAGATAACGGGTATTCTCATGGGCAGGATTTGGTAAACTTTCTCGGTAGCGCCGATGCTCAGTTTTTACCCAGCGGTTAACAGTGTTTTCCACATCAAACATACCGCCAGCATGGGGCCGACGGCGGACGGAACTAAAAGGCAAGCGCAGGGCATAGGCCATGGCGTGGGCAAGGCGGCCATCGGCGCAGGGGGTGATATCAAGCAGATGGAAGCCACATTCCAAAAGAAATAATTCAAAGGCTTCTGCAGCTGGGCCATTGGGCTTGCCGCCCAGGGGATCTGTTTGAAAAAAACTAGCGCTGGTCTGTTCGTAGGTTTCGAATACACACCAAGCGAATAAAGTGCGCATATCAAGTTGACTTACCCAAGCCCGCTCAAGAATCGGCAAGGGCAGTTTGAAACCAAGACAATCAATAGATAATTGCTGAGCCCGATCTACAAAATCAGGCTCATGCTGGAGCGCCGAAAGCTGCTTCAGCAGCGGCACTATGCGATCAAAAGATTCTTTTACCTGCAGATCGTAGGTGCGCAGGCTGGCATTAGTCGTTAAATCAGTGAGGGGATGATGGGCCGCGCCAAGGCGGTTAGCCCTATTTAATGGATTTTGGCCAGTGGAAGAGTTAGGGCTAAAGCCCCGCCGCTGGCGGGCCGCCGTCCCCCTAGGCCCAGGGGCAGGTTGGCCCAAAACAGCCCCATCTGTAGGCAACTCCGGCACGGAAGTTGACTGGCCCGGGCGGCGGCGGAGGGCAGTGCCAGCCAAGGGACGATCGCGTGGTTCCGGGCGACGGGGCATGGCTGGATTAGCCCCTGGCGCCGCCAGACACGGTAATCAGCGAACCAGCTTGAGTGTTGCCACTGGAACCGGTCACGCGGCTTACCGGTGATGGCACTGCCTCATTGCGCTTAGCTTCGACACTGGGCATGGACCCTTTGGAACCCGGGCGACTGGGGTTGCGGCGCCGGGCGGAAACCCCCTCAGTGCCAGTAACCCGGTTGCCACGATCCCAGTCATCACCGGTGATCTTCAAGCCGGCGGAAATACCCTCGCCGGTTACCCGGGACACGGGCCGGGCGTCCTCATCAACGCTTAGAGGGGCAGCTACAGCTCCCTGAATTTGGGCGCCAACCAAGCGTTGATTGCCCCGATCAAAACGAAAATGCTCGGTGCCGGTGATCTTGTCGTCGGCCATGGCGAAGGGTCCAGTAACCCTACTGCCCTTTTCATAGCTAGAGCCCGTTACCCCTGTCTGCCGCTCCCGGGCGCTGTGGGCTGAGCCCGCCGGCGATTGAACACTGAAGTTCTCCCAGGCATTGCCCCGGAGGGGGCGGGGGAAATCTGCGGCGCTGTTGGGCTGAGAGCCACAGGCTTCGGCCCGTTGGTCCTCGCCCACATAGGGGGTGCCGGTCACGTCCTCACAGGCACCCCGCCCAGCTCCGGTCATCACCCCACCGATGCCCGGCCGAATGCCAGTCATCACAGTTCCCATGGCAATTGGCGGCCTTTTGGCCCCAGTACTTGCCTGATTTTTGTTGCACCAGTTTGCTGAGTCTTCTAGGCCGGCATAGGGGGTACCGGTAACGAGCTTGCAGGTACCTGGTTCATCGCCGGTGACCTTTTCAGAGCGACCGGTGCGGGTACCACTCACCACCTGCTGGCGGTTGGTGACACTGAAACCTACCTTTGCGGCCTCCGGTGCAGGACTGCCGCCACAAAAGCGGTCATATTGCTGGCTGCCAATGTATTCATCACCGGTGATGATCTTGCAGGAACCGGGTTCATCGCCGGTCACCTGATCGCTGCGACCCACGGAGGTGCCAGTGATTCCGGTACCCCGCAGGGTTTGGAAACTAGCCACCTTGCTGGGGGCCCGCTCCGAGCCATGGTTGGGGTTATTAACGTACTGATTGCCAGTGAGTTGCCTCCCGGAACCAGATTCATCGCCGGTGACCTTCTCCGAGCGGCCCACCATTACCCCAGAAACCGGGTGACCAGCTTGGGTTTGCCCATGGGCAACCTTGCGAGGGGCGGGAATACTGCCGGCGGAGCTGCCACAAAAGCTGCTGGCCTGGTTAGCAGAAACGTATTCAGTGCCAGTGATGTTCTTACAGGTGCCAGGTTCATCACCGGTCACCTTCTCGGAGCGGCCCACCTCATTGCCAGTTACCAGGTTGCCATGGCTGGTGGCACTGAGGCGCACCTTATCGGGCTGGCGGCTAGCGGTTTTCCCCTGGCAGAAGGTTTGGAATACTTCAGCTCCCAGGTATTCAGTGCCGGTGATGTTGCGGCAGGTGGCCGCCTCGTTGCCAGTGGTTTTAACCGAGCGGTTGGCCTGGGTGCCAGTAACAATCTGACCAGAAAGGGTTTCACTTACACCCACCTTGAGGCTGGCCTCAGCGACGGCGGATTGTTTTGAACCGTGACGGTTAGGGCCGCTGGGGCGGGTCCCACCGCTGCGGGCACTACCAGCGGAACCAATCTTGCACTTAAGTTCCCGCACCTTTTGGGCCAGTTCCCGGCTGTTCATGTCGGGATTTCCTTGGCGAGCCACGGCTGCGGCGCTGCTGTTGGTGGAAATATTTGCAGCCTTTCCACGTTTTGAAAGGGCTTCCCGGCGGGCCAGCACTAGGGCCCGGCTTTGGTTGTGCTGGGCAGAGCGTTTGGGGGTGGAGGATCGGCCCCCAGGGCGGCTGGCGAGGGAAGCAGTCAGATCAGCCCCCCCAGCCCGCCGGCTGGGCGCAGAGCTGGGGGCTGGGTCTTGGCACTTGCATTTGTGCTCCTTGGCAGGGGCAGGGGCATTTGCCGCTGCCAAGGCAGTGGCTTTTATCTCCTCGTTACGGGTGCGATCGCGAGAGCTGTCAGCCCGCTTGCCGCCCCGGGAAAGCGCTTCCCGGCGGGCCAGAACCAGCTGCCTGCTTGGGTTGGCAATGGGCTTGGGAATCGAACGGCTGGCGGGGGTACTTGTTTTCATAGCTGCTTCCCTGGGCTCAGGGGTTCTGGGGTTACCCAAGGAGCTGCTGGGGGGATTTAAGCGGGCGCTTGAGCTGCCAGCGGAGGGGCTGGGCAGGGCGACATTTGTGCGGGTAGGGCGCGCATCTGCGGCGCTACGAACCCGGGTAGGGCCGGAGGAATAACGGCCAGCGGATTTCTTGCCGCCACTGGTGAGGGCCTTGCGACGCTCCAGAGCTGCTTCACGACTCGATGGGCTGGCCATATCCGTCCGAAAAGTAATAGTGGCGAATTCGGGGGTCCTTAAGCTAAATCAACCCAGAATTTGAATCCAGGCAAATGAGCTAACCCCTTGTTTAAAAACAGTGGAAAATTGAATCCACCGCCATAGAAAACCAAACAGAAGAACCCGATATTTAACGGGTTCTTCCTTTAGGTTAGGAGGCTGAAAATCAGCGACCTTCGAACACAACGAAGCAAGCACCCTGGCTCTGGGTGTAGGCGTCGTAACCCACCAAACGTACGTGGTGGTCAGGATATGCCCGGTGGCAACCCTCTAACTCACTGACGATCACGCTCAGATCCTTCTCACCGAAAAATGGGAGTTTCCAATAGGACCAGTAGGTGGCCATGGAACGGCTGGGGTGCACGTGCTCGACCAGGGGGCTCCAGCCCTGGGCAATTATGTAGGCGATTTGATCGTAGATCTCGTCCTGGGTGAACGGTGGCAGAAAGCCGAATGTCTCCAGGGTGGCGACTGTTTGGTAGTCACCCACGGTGCTCTTGAAGGGCATGGGGATCCTTGTGGTGAAGGGGTGGTGCTGGGCTGTCAAAGCTTTGAACTAAGGAACGGCCTAGGGCCGAGGGCGACCAGGGACCGTTCCTTGTATTCAGTAGCCGACGATCACTGGACGTCGAGCTTGTCGACGGTGTCGAATTCGAACTTGATTTCCTTCCAAGTTTCGAGAGCAATGGCCAGCTCGGGGCTGTGCTTTGCTGCTTCGAGGAGGATGTCGCGGCCTTCCTTCTCAATCTCACGGCCGGCATTACGAGCCTTAACGCAAGCTTCGAGGGCCACGCGGTTGGCCGCCGCACCGGCGGCGGAGCCCCAGGGGTGACCGTGGGTGCCACCACCAAACTGAAGGACGGAATCGTCTCCAAAGATGGCAACCAGGGCGGGCATGTGCCACACGTGGATACCGCCGGAGGCGACAGCGAACACGCCAGGCATGGAACCCCAATCCTGATCGAAGAAGTTACCGCGGCTGCGGTCCTCTGGAACGAAGGATTCCCGGAGCTGGTCGATATAGCCCAAGGTGGTCTGACGATCGCCTTCGAGCTTGCCCACCACCGTGCCGGTGTGCAGTTGGTCACCGCCGGAGAGGCGTAGGCACTTGGCCAGCACCCGGAAATGGATACCGTGCTTGGGATGGCGGTCGATCACAGCGTGCATGGCACGGTGGATGTGGAGCAGCATCCCGTTCTTGCGGCACCACTTAGACAAACCAGTGTTGGCAGTGAAGCCACCGGTTATGTAGTCGTGCATGATGATGGGCTGGCCAAGTTCCTTAGCGAACTCAGCACGCTCATACATTTCTTCAGGGGTATTGGCGGTGCAATTGAGGTAGTGCCCCTTCTTCTCACCGGTTTCTTCCTGGGCCAGTTGCACGGCTTCGGCAACGAACTCAAACCGGTTCTGCCAGCGCTGGAAGGGCTGGGAGTTGATGTTTTCATCATCCTTGGTGAAGTCCAGACCGCCGCGCAGGCACTCATAGACCACCCGGCCGTAGTTCTTACCGCTCAGGCCGAGTTTCGGCTTGATGGTGCAACCAAGCAGGGGACGCCCGTACTTGTTCATCCGGTCCCGTTCCACACAGATGCCGTTCGGCGGTCCGGGGCAGGTCTTGATGAAGGCCATCGGGAAACGGATGTCCTCAAGGCGCAGGTGGCGCAGGGCCTTGAAGCCAAAAACGTTGCCCACCAATGAAGTCAACACATTGGTGATCGAACCCTCTTCGAACAGGTCGAGGGGGTAGGCGATGAAGGCATAAAACGATTCCTTGTCACCAGGAACGTCTTCAATGCGGTAGCAACGGCCCTTGTAGAAGTCGAGGTCTGTGAGGAGCTCCGACCACACGGTGGACCAGGTGCCGGTGGAGGATTCAGCGGCCACTGCGGCGGCCACTTCTTCCTTGGGAACGCCTTCCTGGCCGTGGCACTTGAAGCAGGCCAGCAGGTCGGTGTCGAGGGGAACGTAATCAGGAGTCCAATACGTGTCGCGGTACTCCTTGACCCCTGCGTCGTACTTCTTGCTCATAAAGATTCTGCGATTGAGTCGATGGGGAATTCAGAGGGTTGGTCGCTTCAGGGGCGAACCGCTCAGTCCTTAGACCCGATGGCGAAGCTGCTGGTGAGGGCAGGTTCGACTTCGCGGTGGGGGCGGGCGATTATGTGGGCAGCAACGAGACCGTCGCCAACGCGCTCACAGGCATCGGCTCCAGCGCGGACTGCAGCGTTGACGGCGCCGGTTTCGCCACGGACGAGGACGGTCACATAGCCGCCACCGACAAACTCACGACCGATCAGGCGCACTTCGGCCGCCTTAGTCATGGCATCGGCAGCTTCTATGGCGGGGACGAGGCCGCGGGTCTCAATCATGCCGAGGGCGATGCCCATGGTTTCGTTTGCCATTACCTGCTCCAGGGGGAGGGGTGGAATGTTCGCCAGTAACAGTGATGGGCCGGCCACCCCCCCGTCAAGCGATTCAGGGGCCAATCGCCATCAAGGTTTCCAGGCACGGCAATAAGCCGTGCTTATCAATTGATGGCAAAATGTAAGGAATGCTTCGTGGGCAACCGCGCACAATGCATGCACCGCAAGCCATTTGGCCTTATGGGGTGAAAGCCAATTTTTTTTGGTGGTCTCATATGGGCTCGGCTTCAGAGACAAAGCCCACGCCTCCGTAGAGATCAAACAGCGGCCTGATCGCGGCCCGCACCGCCGCCACCAGGCTGGGTTCGCAGAAAACGATCACGTGGGCATTGGCCCCAAGGCCGCTGAAGTCCATGGATTCAGAGACTTCACCGGCCAGCCCCATGCCAGTGACGTGGCGAATCACCGAGTAGCCAGGCACCCCGGCTTTACTAATCGCCTTGCAAACCTTATTAACTTCACGTTCACTCAGGAAGAGATCAATCCTTTTCATTGATTAAAAAACGGCAATTTATTAGGGGGGTGAAGCTTGAGTTGGTTTTAACAGTGAACTTCAACTGCTCGGGACAAAACGCTGAATCAGAGCCATGTAAAGCGGGATACCCACCACCACATTGAAGGGGAAGGTCACCCCAAGGGCTGACGAGATGTAATAGCTCGGGTTTGCCTGGGGCACGGTCATGCGCATGGCTGCCGGCACCGCGATGTAGGAGGCGCTGGCGCAGAGCACCATGAATAACAGGGTATTGCCTTGGCTTAGGCCCAGAAATCGGGAGATCGCCAGGCCAACACCAGCGTGGGCCAGTGGAGCTAAAACGGCAAAGCCAATGAGAAAAGGGCCTGCCCGGTGCAGATCGCGCAGGCGCTGGGAAGCCACAATGCCCATGTCGAGCAAAAAGAAGCAAAGGGCGCCATAAAACAATTTGTCGGTAAAAGGCTCCATTTTCACCAGGCCACCGGGCGAGAAACTTGTTACCAAATAGCCGATTACCAGGCTGCCAATTAGTAGAAAGACAGAACCATTCAGGAAGGCCTCCTGCAACACCTCCCGCCAACGCAAACCGCCGGCCTGGGCGCCCTGGTGGTCATCGCTAATTTGATGTCCCAGCTTGGCAAGCACCACCCCCACCACAATCGCCGGCGACTCCATTAAGGCAAGGGCGGCCACCATGAAGCCATCGAAATCCACATGGAGCACATTCAAAAAGCTCTGGGCCGTAATGAAGGTGACGGCGCTGATCGACCCATAGGAGGCGGCCACTGCGGCCGCGTTGTAAACATCCATGCGGGTTCGCAGGATGTAAAAACTAGTGATCGGCACCAGCAGCGACATCGCCACTGCTGCTGCAATCGTTAACAGCACCTGGCTGCCGAGGCCGCTGTGGGCGAGTTCCACGCCCCCCTTGAAGCCAATCGCCAGCAGCAGGTAAAGCGAAAACAGCTTGGGCAACGGCGACGGGATCTCAAGATCCGAGCCGATCAGCACGGCGAGAACGCCGAGAAAAAAGAACAGAACCGGGGCCGAAACCAGGTTCTGAATGATTAGGCTCGACTGCATTCCATTTCGGAACAAAGGTTTGAACAACTTAGGGCGACTGGCAGCTTGCCAATCCCCTTAAGCGCTGGGCGGCTCCGATCAAGGAAAAACTTGTCCTGGGGAAAACTTGTCCCCCTGGGTCCTGGCGCTATGGTCACTAGCCCGCCAGCCTGCCCAGGCCCTTGGCATCGCCGTCGGCCCCTTGCCCAGCCCAGCCCTACCTGTACTCGTCATCGCCAGTGGCAACCCCCACAAGGTGGCCGAATTGGTGGCGATGTTGCAGCCGGTTGAATTAGACCTGCGCCCCCAGCCCAGGGGCCTTGAGATCGAAGAGACAGGCTCCACCTATGCAGCCAATGCCAGGCTCAAGGCTGAAACCGTAGCCGCCCTCACCGGCCAATGGGCCCTCGCCGACGACTCAGGCCTGGAGGTGGATGGCCTAGGTGGCCGGCCAGGAATTTTTTCTGCCCGCTATGGTCCCACCGACCATGAACGCATCCACCGCCTACTCCACGAGCTGGGGGATTCGCTCTATCGAGGCGGCCAATTCGTTAGTGCCATGGCCTTGGCTGATCCCAGCGGCACCACCGTGCTCGAGGCCCAAGGCATTTGCCGAGGGCTCATCCTGCGGGAACCCCAGGGCCAGGGCCCTGGCTATGACCCAATCTTTTATGTGCGCGAGGCTGGTGCCAGCTACGCCGAGATGGGCGAACACCTGCGCCGTCGGCTCGGCAGCCGAGGCAAAGCCGCCGCCGCCCTGGCCCCTGGCCTGCTTACCCTAATGGGGCTGGGCCGAAGCGGCCATACCAAAATAGACTAATAAATATTTTATAAATAACTATTAACTAAACATTAATAATCTAATAGCTAATTAGTAATTAGATAATTATTAACTGTCAAGCAACAATTGATTAGCTATTGATTAGCTATTGATTAGCCACTGATTGGCCATTGGTTTTGGTGCATCTAGCTGTTAATTTGGGCCACGGCGCGCATGGCAGCAGAAGCCGCCTCCTCCACGTCCCCCTCCTTACCCGCCAGGGTGAGGCGGCCAAAGGCCCCCACGGCCTTCACATCCACCACGGTGATATTTGATGACTTCTCAGCCTCATTGGCGGCGATCAACACGTAGCCAGCTGGCTCGGTTTCAAGAATAAACATGCTCATGCCCGCCTGAATCATTGAACCGCGACGGTTCTGGCGGTTGATCAGCACGGCGTGGTCTGGGGTGATGGCACGGATGATCTCCGTCCAAGTGACCTCACAACGGCTGCGGCGGTCAATGCTGCTACCGATGGCCTCCAGCACCACTTCACCGGAGTGAAGGACGTTGCTCTGGTCCCGGTGGTACATGGCAATCGAGCCAAAGGCCCGTTCCACCACCATCTGGCCAAGGCGCACCGTACTTGCCTTGAGGGCAATGTCGGTAACCCGGTGCACAGCCATGCCTGGGGACACCTCGAGCCAAAGGCAAGCATCACCAGGGATGGGCAGAAACCCCTGGGAGACCGTGCCCATATAGGCAGCGAGCTGGGGCTGGAGCGAGTCGAGAAACACGTAGGTGCGCAGTTCAATGGACTGCACGTGGCTCGAGTGGCGAGACAGGCGCCGACCCTCGCTATCGGTGGTAACCACACAGCTGGCGCCATCTCGATCGCCACCAGCGCCAGTGCCAGTGATCTCGGTGGTTCCCAGGCGCAACGCCCCCCGGCGGCGGCTGGGGCCACCGTCTTCGCTGGTGAGAGGTCGCGAAAATCTGGAATCCATTACGGCGCCTGGGCGCCACCTCGCAGAATGGGCACGGCGCCATTGCCCAAGGAAAGGGATTAATGGGCCATGGATATGGCCGGAATCCTACCTTTGAGACGATCTTGAACCGTTGACAACACTGGTGCCCCAGGGGCCATGGTGCTAATGCCCTTGCGGCGCCAGAAGCAGCCGGTAGCGTCCGCTCAACTTCCCTGTGATCGCCATGGCCCTTAGACAGTCGGTAGCCAGCTCCCGGTCGGCCAGATCCGGTGCCAGCACTGCCCAGGGGCCTGACAACGGCAGCTTCAACGCCGGGGACAGCCAAGGGGTGATGCCCGAGTGGATTAGCCAGGCAGCGGAACAGGGCATCAAGCCTGAACAGGTGCTGGCGGTCCTTGGCCTCGGAATGATGGGCAAGATGTTTCCCCCCGGGGGCGACCTGCCCTGGAGCTGGCAGGGGGAGGAGGACGCTGGTCAAGCTGATCTGGCCGCCCTGCGCCAGCGGCTGGAACTGATCCAACTGGCCCTCCAAACCGGTGCGCCCCTGAGCACCGCCGAAATGAGCCAATTGCTCGGGGCCAAACCAGGGTCCGCCGTAATCGAGCGGGGCGGCCTGGTGGCAAGGCGGATTAGCCGCAACGTGTGGAAGCTGAGCCGGGCCTCAGAAACCGCTGAGCGGCCAGCCCCTGGTTTCAACGATGGCTTCCGCCGCCGCCTTTGAAAGGCATTCCCCTGTGCGGAAATAACAACTTAAGCAATTGATTCCCAAACAGATGTAACGCATCCATCCAACAGCAGCCTTGGCCTCGCTAGGCCTAAGTCGACCTGATCGAGATTGCCCCATCAATGGGCGTTTCAGTAGTCGATGCCATTAAGGAAACCGCTCCGGTTTCCCCTGAAATACTCAAGCAAAACGGCCAAAGGGAGGTGTTCTGCGGCCTCACCTCCATCGTGTGGCTGCATCGCCGTATGCCCGATGCCTTCTTTCTGGTGGTGGGCTCCCGCACCTGCGCCCACCTCATCCAGAGTGCTGCCGGCGTAATGATTTTCGCCGAACCGCGCTTTGGCACAGCGATCCTTGGGGAAAGGGACCTGGCCGGCCTCGCCGATGCCAATGAAGAACTCGACCGGGTGGTTCAAGAACTCTTAGGACGCCGGCCCGAAATCCGCACCCTCTTTCTGGTGGGTTCTTGCCCCAGTGAGGTGATCAAACTCGACCTAGCCAAGGCGGCAGAAAGGCTGAACCGCCAGCACCGGGGCCAGGTGCAGGTGGTGAATTACTCCGGCAGCGGCATTGAAACCACCTTTACCCAAGGGGAGGACAACGCCCTAACAGCGCTCGTGCCACTGCTGCCCAGCAGCGCTGAGAAGCAGTTGCTACTGGTGGGCACCCTCGCCGATGGGGTGGAAGATCGATTTTTAAACCTTTTCGAGCGCCTGGGCATTGGCCCGGTGAGCAGCCTGCCGCCGCGGCGTTCCACGGAACTGCCCAGTGTGGGCCCAGCCACCCAGGTGCTGCTCTGCCAGCCGTTTCTGGGCAACACCGCCCGGGCCCTAAAAGCGCGGGGCGCCCAGCTGCTCTCAAGCCCCTATCCCCTCGGGGTGGAGGGCAGCTGCCGCTGGTTTGAGCGGGCCGCCGAGGCCTTTGGCATTGATCCCGCCCATACCCGTTCCGTGCTGGAACCCTTGGCGGAACGGGGCCGGAGCGCCGTGGCCCCCCATCGGCAGGTGCTGGAGGGTAAAAGATTGTTTTTGCTGCCTGATTCCCAGATGGAATTGGCCCTGGGGCGCTTCCTACAGCGGGAATGCGGCATGGAAATAGTGGAAATCGGCACCCCTTACCTCGACCGCCAACTCCAAGCCGAGGAACTGGCCTTGCTGCCAGAGGGCATTCAACTAAGCGAAGGTCAACACCTGGAAAAGCAACTGGAACGGGTACGCGCCGCCAAGCCTGATCTGGTGGTGTGCGGCATGGGCCTGGCAAATCCCCTTGAGGCGGAGGGGATCGCCACCAAGTGGTCGATCGAACTTGTTTTTAGCCCGATCCATGGCTGTGACCAGGCCGGTGACTTGGCTGAATTATTTGCGCGGCCCCTGCGCCGGCGGCAGCTCCTCAACTTTGACCCGGGGCAATCTCGAAATTTGTAGATCCCATAGAAACCTTCCTCCCCCTCCCCCAAGCCCCCGCCGCCCCTCCCTATGGAACTAACCCTCTGGACCTATGAAGGCCCCCCCCATGTGGGTGCCATGCGAATTGCCGCCTCCATGGAAGGGGTGCACTACGTGCTCCATGCCCCCCAAGGGGACACCTACGCCGACCTGCTGTTCACGATGATTGAGCGGCGCAACCGGCGCCCACCGGTCACCTACACCACCTTTCAAGCCAGGGATCTTGGCGGTGACACCGCCGATTTGGTGAAGCGTTCCATAACTGACGCCGTGGAACGCTTCAAGCCCCAGGCCCTGCTGGTGGGCGAAAGCTGCACCGCTGAACTAATCCAAGACCAACCCGGCACCTTGGCCCAGGGCATGGGTTTCAACTTGCCGATCGTGAACCTAGAACTGCCGGCCTATTCCAAAAAGGAAAACTGGGGCGCCGCCGAAACCTTTTATCAACTCTGTCGCAGCCTGCTTAAAAG
>JBDLTB010000072.1:0-16407 GCA_039799245.1 Cyanobacteriota bacterium | reverse complement strand
AGACCAGCGGCCGATCTATGTGGAAATTAAAAACACCACCTGGAGCCGCGGCAGCCTGGCCCTGTTTCCAGACACGGTTACCGAACGGGGCCAGAAACATCTCGAGGAATTAATGGGCGTGCTGCCCGCGGCCAGCGGCGTGTTGATCCCTTGCCTCAGCCGCGCTGATGTGCAGCTGTTTGCCCCGGGAGACAGCGCTGATCCCAGGTATGGAGAGCTGTTTCGCCAGGCCCGGGGGGCGGGGGTGGAGGTTTTCCCCTGCTGCTTTGAGTTCTCGGCTACGGCGGTGAACTTCCTCGGGGTTGTGGGGGTGCAAGACAGGGAATCCGCCATTCCGTAGCGATTGGCACATCGGCGGAAGGGGTCTCTGCCGAGGCTCAGTGCGGCTTTGAAGGCTTCCAAGGTTCATGTCACTACAGACCGGCTACCCGGGAAGGGTGCAGTCATCCCATCACTTCCCCCCCACGGCCCTGCAGACCGTGGACAACTGGCGGCAACGCCAAGGCTCCCTGCTTTCCAATCTGCGCAACGAAAGCGCCCTGCAACGGGCAGGAATAGTGCTTTTGGCGGCTGGTGCAGGCCTCTTGCCCTTGATGGCGGGGTCCGCTAAGGCGGCGCTCACGAAATTGCCCACAGACGGCGCTGACACGCTGCTGATGCTGATGGGTTCAGCCATGGTGTTGTTGATGACACCGGGGCTGGCGTTCTTCTACGGCGGCTTCACCCGCGCCAAGAACGTGCTCAACACCATGATGATGAGCTTCTTCCTGATGGGTCTCATCGGGGTGCTCTGGGTGGTAATCGGCTACAGCCTTTCCTTCGGTTTGGGTTTCAAGAGCCCCTTTATTGGTGGCCTTGAGGCGATGTGGCTCAATGGCGTTGGCGGCCCCCTGGGGGATGCCCCCTTGGCAGATGGTTACTCCATCAGTGCCACTTCATTTGCCCTATTCCAGGGGATGTTTGCGATCATCACCCCAGCCCTGATCTCCGGGGCCCTGGTGGAACGCATCAACTTCAAGGCTTGGTTCTGGTTTTGCCTGCTCTGGAGCCTATTTATCTATTGCCCCTTGGCCCATATGGTTTGGGGCGGTGGTTATATCGGTCCATTTGGTTCAATCGGCGCCATTGATTTTGCCGGCGGCACGGTGGTGCACATCGCTTCCGGTGTGGCTGCATTGGTGGCCGCTGCCATTGTTGGTCCCCGCACCAATTGGCCCGCTAACAAACGTCCCCCCCACAACGTGCCCTTCATTCTTTTGGGTGCTGGCCTGCTCTGGTTCGGTTGGTTTGGCTTCAACGGCGCCAGCTACTTCGCAGCCAAGGGCGCTGGTTTTTCCTTCATCACCACTTCAACTGCGGCCTCTGCGGCCCTGCTTACCTGGTGTTTGATTGAGTGGTTTAAGGATGGCAAGCCCACCGCAGTGGGGGCAGCCACCGGTGCGGTGGCTGGCCTTGTAGGGATCACCCCTGCAGCCGGATTCGTAACGATTGGTTCTTCAATTCTGATCGGTGCGGCCACCGCCGCTGCCTGTTTGATTGCCGTGCAAGTGAAGGCGGCGATCAAGTTTGATGATTCCCTTGACACCTTCATGGTTCACGGGGTGGGCGGCACCGTGGGGGCTTTGCTCACAGGTTTGTTGGCGGTGAAGGAATTGGTGCCTGCCGACTATTTCCCGCTCTCCGCCGAGATCCTGGAGAAAGGTGGCCACCTCGCCATGTTTGGGGCCCAGGTCAAGGCCGTGCTCATTACCTACGGCTTCGTGGGCTTGGGTACCGCGATCATTCTCTGGATTGTGGGCGCCACCGTTGGTTTGCGGGTCACCCCTGAGGAAGAAAACCGTGGCCTAGACATCACCGCCCACGGCGAGGAGGCCTACGACCCGATGGCCTATTGAGCTTCTGGGACTGCCCAGGCTTCCTTACACCACCCGCGCCGGAGTTGGCCCATAGATTGGGTCGACTCCGGCGCTTTTGCCAGCTATGGACACCCGCGCCTTTAAGCGTTCGCTGCACCATTCCGACCGCTACAACCGCCGCGGCTTTGGTAGGGCCCAGGAGGTGGCAGGCAGCCTGGAGGATGCCTACCAGAGCGACCTGATCCAGAGCATTCGTGAGAATGGTTATCAGTTGCAGCAGGGTCGGGTAACTATTCGCCTGGCCCAGGCCTTTGGTTTCTGCTGGGGGGTGGAACGGGCCGTGGCGATTGCCTACGAAACCCGGCGCCATTACCCCACTGAGCGGATTTGGATCACCAACGAGATCATCCATAACCCTTCGGTGAATGCCCACCTGCGCCAGATGGACGTGCTGTTCATCGCCTTGGACGATGCCGGCGTCAAGGACTTTTCCGAGGTGGAAAGCGCTGATGTGGTGATCCTGCCGGCCTTTGGGGCCACGGTGCAGGAGATGCAGCTGCTGAATGAGCGCGGCTGTCACATCGTTGATACCACCTGTCCCTGGGTGTCGAAGGTGTGGAACAGCGTTGAGCGCCATAAGAAGGAGGCCTTCACCTCGGTGATCCACGGGAAGGTGCAGCACGAGGAAACCCTGGCCACTAGCTCCTTTGCCGGTACTTATCTGGTGGTGCTGGACCTGGAGGAGGCCCAGCTGGTGTGCAACTACATCCTTGGCGATGGCCAGCGGGAGGAATTTCTGCAGCGCTTTGCCGGCGCCACTTCCCCCGGCTTTGATCCAGACCGCGATTTAGTGCGGATTGGTGTGGCGAACCAAACCACCATGCTTAAAAGCGAAACCGAGGAGATCGGGCGGTTGTTTGAGCGCACGCTGCTGCGCCGCTTTGGCCCTGAGGTGCTGAACCAGCATTTCCTTGCCTTCAACACCATCTGCGATGCCACCCAGGAACGCCAGGACGCCATGTTCTCCCTGGTGGATGAACCGCTCGATCTGATGGTGGTCATCGGTGGTTACAACTCCTCCAACACCACCCATCTCCAGGAAATTGCCGTGAGCCGCGGTATCCCCTCGGTGCACATCGACGCCCCGGAACGGATAGGCCCAGGTAATAGCGTTGAACACAAGCCCCTGGGGGCTGAGCTCACCCGGCTGGAGCCCTTCCTGCCGGCCGGTCAGCTGCGCATCGGCCTCACCTCCGGTGCCTCCACCCCTGACCGGGTGGTGGAGGGGGTAATTGACCGGCTGCTGGAGCTGGCCGAAATGCAGCCAGACCTTGGACCCGACCTTGGGAAAGTGTCACCGCTGCTTCAGCAGGGCTCTTAACGCTCCGTTACATTGTCGCAAATTAAAGCTGTGATTCCTCGGTTTGACACTCACGCTCCCAGCCCTCAGACCCAGGGAGAACCAAAGGCGCGTGGATGATGCCCGGTTGCGTCGCTACGTCAGCCAGTTTGCTGACGTGATGGAAATGCGGGCCCCCGTGGACCAGGTGGCCAGCTACCTGGATGCCCATGGGGGTTGGTTCACCCGTTGTGCAGCGCCGATGAGTGTGGAGCCCGTTGGTACCAACGGTTATCGGCTCAGCCTCGGCCGGTTTGGCAACTTTGGTTTTGAACTGGAACCCAGCATCGCCCTCGAATTGTTGCCCCAAGACCTGGGGGTTTACCGGATAGAAACGATCACCCCGGCCGGCAACCCGCTGCAAATTGATGGCTATGCCGTGGACTTCCAGGCCAGCTTGAGCTTGCAGAACGAAGGCGAGTTCACCCAGGTGCAGTGGGACCTTGACCTGGAGGTGGCCATTCGTTTACCAGCTTTTATCGGGGTTTTACCTGAAGCCCTGGTGCAATCCAGCGGTGACCATCTGCTTAAGCAGATCGTGCGCCAGGTGTCCCGGCGCCTCACCTGGAAGGTGCAAGAGGATTTTCACGCCCAGGCCTGTCTGCCCTGTCCGCCCCGGCAAAGGGCAAACTTTTAGTCCACATTCCTAGGGCTTGCTTGCCTTAGCGCTTGGTTGCCTTAGCGCTCAGTCCAGATCTTGTTGAGGATCTGCAGGCCGCTCACTGTTTGCCATAGGAACAGGCTCATCAGCAGCATGTTGAGCCCCACATGGGCCTTTCGGGCGATCAAGTTGCCCTGTTGCATCAGTGGCGAGAGGGCAGCAGCCAGGGCGACCATGCCTGTCATGGCTAAGCCCACCAGCAGGTGGGGGCCCACAAATAACTTGCCGTTATTCAGATAGGTCACGGCCATGCCGCCGAGGCTGCCCCCCACCATCACCACCAGCACCAAGCTGCCGATCAGATAGTGGCGTTGGCCGAATTTGCCCTTGATTAGCTCCTTCCGTTGCTCCGGGGTGCCCGTGCGGGTTTTCTTGGCTTTTATCCCCAGGAAGAGGGCGTAGCCGGAGCCCGCCAGCAGGCTGCCCATCAGCAGGGGATGGAGAAAGCTGAGATAAAGGCCGAGATCCTCAGGCATCGGAAGGACACAGGAATAGCCCGACGCTAATTCAGGGCAGTTCAGTGAAGAAAATTCAGGGCAGTTCAGTGAAGAAAGTGGCGGCGGCCGGTGCAAACCATGGCCAGGCCGGCGGCGTTGCAGGCGGCAATCGAATCGCCATCGCGTTTGCTGCCCCCCGGCTGGATCAGGGCGCTGATGCCGTGCTTGGCGGCCAGCTGCACCGTGTCGTCGAAGGGGAAAAAGCCATCGCTGGCCAGCACTGCCCCCTGGGCTCGCTCACCGGCGGCCCCCAGGGCAATGGCGGCCGATCCCACCCGGTTCATCTGGCCAGCCCCCACCCCCAGGGTTTGGCCATGGCGGGCCACCAGGATGGCGTTGGAGTGCCCGTGGCGCACCACCCGCCAGGCGAAGCGCAGGTCTGCCAATTCTGCGGAGGTGGGGGCCCGTTCCGTAACCACCTGCCAGTCGGCTTCCTGGTCGGGCTCGCTGTCGCGCTGCTGGGCCAGCAGGCCGCCCAACACCGTGCGTAACTGCTGGGGATCAGCCCCGAGGCAAGCTTCCAGAGGTAGTTCCAACAGGCGCAGGTTGGTTTTGCCTGCCAGCAGCTGCCGCGCTTCGGCACTGATGGCAGGGGCCACCAGGCATTCGAGGAAGAGGCCCCCCAGGCGGGCACAGGCGTCCCCATCGAGGGGTTGATTAAGGGCAATGATGCCGCCAAAGGCCGACACCGGGTCGGCGGCGATCGCCCGCTCTAGGGCTTCGGCGGCGTTGGCGCCGGTGGCCACCCCACAGGGGTTGGTGTGTTTCACCACCACCGCGGCCGCCCCCTCCCCGGGGGGGAAGCGCAGCACGGTGGCCTGGGCCGCATCGAGGTCGAGCAGATTGTTGTAGCTGAGTTCCTTACCTTGCAATTGTTTGGCCGCCCCCCAGCCTGTGGCACTGGAGCCGTACCAGCTGGCCTGCTGGTGGGGGTTTTCGCCGTAGCGCAGCCCCTGGCGCAGGGGCATGGCCAGGCGCAGGCTTTCCGCTGGGCTAGGGGCGGCCTCTGATTTGTTTTCAGGCTTGGGCTCCAGCTGGGCGGCGAGCCAATGGCTAATTGCCGAGTCGTAGGCGGCGGTGTGGCGGAAGGCCCCCAGGGCCAGCTGCTGGCGAAATTCCAGGCTGATCGGTCCCTGGTCTAGGGCCGAGAGGAAGCCGCTGTATTGATCAGGACTGGTGAGGATCGACACATAACGATGGTTCTTTGCGGCGGCCCGCACCATGGCCGGACCACCGATGTCGATCGTTTCGATCGCCTCGGCCCAGCTCACCCCAGGGCGGGCAATGGTGGCCTCAAACGGATAGAGATTCACCACCACCAGGTCGATCGCGGGGATGCCATGGGCGGTCAGATCCGCCTGGTCTGAGGCTTGATCCGGCCGGGCCAGGATGCCGCCATGGATGCGGGGGTGCAGGGTTTTTACCCGGCCACCGAGTAGCTCCGGGGCGCCGGTGTGGTCGGCCACCTTGGTAACGGGTAAGCCCGCCGCCGCTAGGGCCTGGGCGGTGCCGCCACTGGAAAGCAACTGGAAGCCATGGCGTTCCACCAGGGCCCGGGCCAGGACTTCAATCCCGTCCTTGTTCGACACACTCAGCAGGGCAATCGGGGCCATGGGACGGCTGGGGGAAGGGACGGGGGGCCATAGACGGGGATGGCCTGGATCTGATGGTATGGGCTGGCCCCTGGGGAGCCCTGTGCCATGCGTTTAATCCTTCTGCACGGTTGGGGGGCCAGCGGCGCTGATCTGCTGCCGGTGGGGGAGGCCCTTGGTCAGTTGCTGGCTGCTGATCTGGCCAGCCGCAGCTTGCGGCCCCTCGAGCTGCGGCCCCTGGAGGCCCCCGATGCCCATCCGGCCGGGGCGGGGGCGCGCCAGTGGTATGACCTCAACCAACCGGGCTGGCCCCAGCGGCCGGTGGCGGTGAGGGCCCTGGGGGAACGGCTCGACCGGGAACTGGCTGCCGCGGGCGAGGAGCCGGTGGTAGTGCTTGGTTTTTCCCAGGGGGCGGCCATGGCCCTCGAGGTGGCCCTGACCCGGCCGGTGGCGGCGGTGATTGCTTTTAGTGGTTATCCCCACCCCGGTTGGCAGCCCCAGGGGCCTGGGCTAGCCCCGTTGCTGTTGTGCCATGGCCGCAGGGATCCGGTGGTACCGATCACTGCCCAAGCGGAAATCCAACGGCTGGTGACGGCCGCTGGCGGGGAGGTACAAGTGGAAATTTTTGAGGGTGAACACACCATTCCCCCCGAGGGATTACTGGCGGCGGCCAGCTTCCTCAGGGGGTTGGGCTTGCAAACGTAATTCAGGGGTCCTGATCGAAACCAGGGGCCCTGATCAAACGAAGGCGTATTCGTACTCTTCCATTTCTTCCCAGTCGTCGGCGATGGCTTCCAAACCGGCAAACAGGGTTTCTTCGCCGACGCTATCGACAATCGAGCGGAGCGACGGGAAGAGGAAGTGATTTTCTTCGGCGTACTGGGCGCTGAACAGACCCTTTTCACCCCAAAAGAAGCGATCGGTGGTGTGTTCGTTGCGGCGCACATTGATCAGGGCCGGCGGTATCAGCGACGACTCGGAGATGTAGCGGCGGGCAGCGGTGACCGGCTTGTGCTCGCCGGTTTCCAGGTTGAATGTGGGCACATGGGCCAGAACTCGTTGGCCAGCCAAACGGCGACGGCTGACGCGCTTGCGCTTCTTAGACATGACAGGGGCCCCTTAAGGGGTGGCGGGATCGGACAGAACAAGCTGACCGGTGCCGCTAAAGCGGTCCGGATTCGGCTCAAGGGCAGGAAAACCTGCGGCGTCCAAACGTCTGTCGACCGGAGACCTGATCCGAAGATCAGAACCGAAGAGGTGGAAATGGGTCCAACCCGTCGACGCCGTATTTGAACGGTGGGCAGCAGGAGTTGATCTAACCCCTGCTGTAGCCTTTTTGACGACAAAGCGCCACAAAGACCACGGTTTTGTGCTGGATCCCACTCCACGGGGCCGGATTTCCGGGACTGTGAAGTATTGGTCGTAACAAAGATCTTAAGGCTTTTCTTGGATTTGACAAGCCCCTTCCACCCTGGTTCCCCAGGGCAGGAGTATTTATTTTTCCGGTGATCTCCGACCGTTTTCGGCGCCTGGTGCGCCATCAGTTGTCCCAGTTCGCCGACCGCTCGGAGTTGACCGCTCTGGGGTTGTATGTGGCCCTGCCCGTGCCAGGAGGGGACTTGCAGTTGCAGTTGGTGGGCACTTGGCCGGAGCGTGATGGGCTGCTGGAGCCCGCTGAGGCCACGGGTCCCCTGCTAGTGGCCGGTCAGCAGCGGCGCTGGTTGCCCCTGCGGCGGGGCGCCGTGGCAATCGGCGCCCTACGGGTAGATAGTGCCAGCCTCGCTTGGCCCGCAGACCTGCAGCAGCGGCTCCAGGGGGCAACCGCAGTGCTCAGTGAAGCCCGCTGCCTTGACCTGGAGCAGCAGCGGCTGCAACTGCAGTTAGACCAAGACCGCCGCCAGCGCTCCCTGCTGGTGCATCAGATGCGTAATCCCCTGGCGGCCCTACGCACCTTCACCCAATTGTTGTTGCGGCGTCTGGAACCCGGCGATGAGCGGCGATTGCTGGTGGAGCACCTGCTTCAGGAGGAATTGGCCCTAGACCGTTACCTGGAGGCCCTGGACCCGCCGGAGGGGGCCGCCAGCCTGGCGCCAGCCGATGGGGCCGATGGCCCCTTGCTGCTACCTCCCGCCCTGGCGCCGGAGCGGCGGGAGCCCCTGGCGCCCCGGCTCGAACCATTGCTGGCCAGGGCCGCGGCAACGGCGACCCTGCAGGGGCGGGTTTGGCATCCCCCCAGGGGCTTGCCTGAGGTGGAGGTGCCCGCGGCGGCGGTGGCCGAAATTTTGGCCAATTTGCTCGAAAATGCTTTTCGCTATAGCGATCCCGCCGGGGCGCTGGGGCTCTGGTGTCGCAGCAACGGCGACTGCTTGGAGTTAGCGGTTTGGGACAGCGGGCCAGCGATTGCCCCAGAGGACCGGCAGCGGATCTTTGGCCGCGGCGTGCGGGGCCAAAGGGGGGAGGCCCTGGGTCCGGGCGGCAGTGGCCTTGGTTTGGCCCTGGCCCGGGACCAGGCCGAGGCCTGCGGCGGTTGCCTCGAACTGCTGGTGCCCGCCTCCCTGTTGGAGCCGGGCCTGCCGGAGGCCGGTAACGCCTTTCGGCTGCAGCTGCCGCTCGTTGGAAGTTTTAGTTGAGCCCCAAGGGAACCAGGCTCAAGACCCCCCAGCTGGCCCAGAGGCTGAAGGCCGCTGTCCATTCCACGCAGGCCCCGTAGCTGTCGCCGGTGTGGCCCCCCAGGCGCCTGCCCAGCTCCAGGGGCACCAGCAGCGCTGGAAGAGCGCCACTTAGGCCAGCCAGCAGGGCTGCCCCGCCCCCCAAGCTGCCGTTTAGCCCGCCCAGTAGGCCCACCACTAGGGCGCTGGGCAGCAGTTCCGTGGCGAGCGCACCCCGCCCCTGGCGGTGGAAGCCAGCGCCGCCCCCCGGCCGTAAATAAGGAAAGCAGCCAATTGCCACCAGGGGCGCCACCCTTGCCCACACCGCACTCCACACCAGGGCGGCCGGGGCACCTGGGCCCAGGCTTAGCAGGGCGCCCCCCTGGAGCAGCAGCACCAGTAGTCCGGCCACGAGGCCACTGGCGCCGATGCGGCTATCGGCCATGGCTTCCAGCTGGCGGCTGCCGGCGGCAAGGCCATCGCCGCTGTCGAGCACCCCATCAAAGTGCAGCCCCCCAGTGAGCCATAGCCCCAGGGCCAGCACCAAGGCCCCTAGGGCCCCCGGGGGGCAGCCGGCCCAGGCGCCCAGTTGCCAAGTAACCGCTTGGGCGCCCCCTAGGCCAAGGCCCACCAGGGGAGCAAAGCGGGCGATCCGTTCAAATCGGGGCCTGCAGCCGCGGGGTAGCGGCAGAATCGAATAAAAAACCCAGCTGCCCAGCAGATCGGGCCACCAGCGGTACACCGGCTCAGGCTGCTGCTTTTGGCATTCTGCCCCCCGTGGTTGGTACCCACATAGGGTTGAGGACTGTTAAGAGCTCCCCTGTGGTGACTGCCCCCACAGCTCCCTTCTCCTTTGAGCTGCTGCACCACTGTTCCCACACCAGGGCCCGCACCGGTCGTTTTCATACCCCCCACGGCGTGGTGGATACCCCGCGCTTCATGCCGGTGGGCACCGCCGCCACGGTGAAGGGCATCACCACGGAGCAGTTGGCTACCACCGCCGCCCAAATGGTGCTGGCCAACACCTTTCATCTGCATCTGCAGCCGGGGGAATCAATCGTGGCGGCGGCCGGGGGGCTGCATCGCTTCATGGGCTGGCCAGGGCCATTGCTCACGGATTCCGGCGGTTTTCAGGTTTTCAGCCTGGCCAGCCTCAATTCGATCAAGGAAGTGGGGGTGACCTTCCAATCCCCCCGCGATGGGGCGGTGGTGGAGCTCACCCCTGAGCGCTCCATGGAGATCCAAAACGCCCTCGGCGCCGATGTGGTGATGGCCTTTGACCAGTGCCCCCCCTACCCCGCCAGCCATGGGGAGGTGGAGGAGGCCTGTGGGCGCACCCACCGCTGGCTGGAACGCTGTGGGGCGGCCCAGGTCCGCAGCGACCAGGCCCTGTTTGGCATTGTCCAGGGGGGCTGTTTTGAGGACCTCAGGCGCCAATCGGCGCAGGTGGTGGCCAGTTTCGACTTGCCCGGCTGTGCCATCGGTGGGGTGAGCGTGGGGGAACCGGCGGCGGCAATGCATGAGGTGGTGCGCTGGGTGACACCGCTGTTGCCGGAGCACAAACCCCGTTATTTGATGGGGGTGGGCACCCTGCCGGAGATGGCCCAGGCGGTGGCCCATGGGGTGGATTTATTTGATTGCGTGCTGCCCACCCGGCTGGGGCGCCATGGGGCCGCCCTGGTGGGGGGGGAGCGCTGGAACCTCAAAAACGCCTGCTTCCGCCATGACCATCGGCCGCTGGATGCCAGTTGCCCTTGTTTTGCCTGTCAGCAGCACTCCCGCGCTTACCTACATCACTTAATCAAGAGTGATGAAATCCTCGGACTCACCCTCTTGAGCCTCCACAACCTCACCCAGCTGGTGCGCTTCACCACTGCCATGGGCCAGGCGATTCGGGAGGGCTGTTTTTCAGAGCATTTCGCTCCGTGGGAGCCAGGCTCTGCGGCCGCGCACACGTGGTAGCGTCCAGCTACTGCATGGTTGCACCACAATGGTGAACGCTGTTCTGCCCCTGTTGGCCCAGCTTCCCGAGGCCTATCGGGCCTTTGGACCCCTTGTGGACATTCTGCCGATCATTCCCCTTTTCTTTCTGTTGCTTGCCTTTGTGTGGCAGGCCTCCGTGGGTTTCCGCTGAGCACCGCCAGGGCAAATTCCGGCAGGGTGAGCATGCGCCGCCAGCGGCTGGGTTCCTGAATCAAGCGGTAGAGCCATTCGATCCGCAGGGCTCCCATCCAGAGGGGGGCCCTTTTCTTTTGGCCAGACCACACATCAAAGCTGCCGCCCACCCCCATCCAGAGCCCCGGTTGGCCTTGGTGCAGGCGTTCAATCCAAGTTTCCTGGCGGGGTACGCCCAGGGCGGCCAGCACCAGGTCGGGTTTTAGATCCTGCAGTTGTCGCTCCAGCTCTGGCCACACCTCGGCGGGTTGGAAGCCGTGTAGGGCCAACACCAGCTGCAGCCCCGGATGGAGCTGGGGCAGCCGCCGCTGTAATTCCTGCATTGTCGGGGGCGAGGCCCCCACCAGGGCCACCCGCCAGCCCTGGCGGGCCCCATGGGCCAGCAGGTTGTGGGCTAGCTCGATGCCGGGGCTGCGCCGCACCCGCACCCCCTGGCGCCCCAAAGCCCACACCACGCCGGCCCCATCGGGGATCACCAGCTCGGCCTGGCGGATCACCCGGCCCAGGTCCGGCTGGGCCAGGGCGGTCATGGTCATCTCGGCATTGAGGGTCACCAGTTGACCGCCGCCGCGGCCATGGAGCTCAATGGCCGCGGCCAACACATCGGGGCAAATGTCCACCGGCAGACCAAGCACCTCCCCTCGATGGCTATTGGTGACGGTGGCTGCCATGGCGGAATTGCTTACGGAGCAGAATCTGGCGGATGACGAGAGCCCTGACAACGCCAGCCCCCATGCCAACGGCCGGTTCCCAAGTGCTGCTCGAGCGCATTGACGCCCAGCTGGAGCGGGTGCTGGTGCAGCGCCAGCACCCGATCTCCGGCCTAATGCCCGCCAGCACAGCCCACACGGTGCATGGCAACTACGGCGATGCCTGGGTGAGGGATGGGGTTTACACAATTCAGGCGGTGTGGGGTCTGGCGATTGCCTGGCGGCGCCAGGGGGGCAACGCCAGGCGGGTATTTGAGCTGGAGCAAAGCGTGTTGGCCCTGATGCGCGGCCAGCTGCGCTCGATGATGGGCCAGGCGGCCAAGGTGGAGCGCTTCAAAACCAGCCTTGATCCGCTGGATGCCCTGCACGCCAAATACGACACCGCCACGGGGCAGCCGGTGGTGGCCGACAACGCCTGGGGCCATCTGCAGCTGGATGCCACGGCCCTGTTCCTGTTGCAACTGGCCCAGCTCAGCCGCGCCGGGTTGGTGGTGGTGACCAGTAAGGCCCAGGTGGCCTTTGTGCAAAACCTGATTTTTTATGTGAGCCGCGCCTACCGGATCGCCGATTACGGCATCTGGGAACGGGGAGATAAGGGCAACAACGGGGCCCCTGAACGCAATGCCAGTTCGATTGGCTTGGTGAAGGCAGCCCTAGAGGCCCTGGCCGGCTTAGATCTCTACGGCCCCGAGGGGGATGGCCAGGCCCGCCTCTGGGTGCCCCCCGATGCCCTGGTGCGGCTGCGCCGCGCCCTTGATGGCCTGCTGCCGCGGGAGTCGGCCAGCAAGGAGGTAGATAGCGCTTGCCTCACGGTGATTGGTTACCCCGCCTGGGCGGTGGAATCTGAGCAGTTGCGGCAACGCACCTTTCAAGGCATCCGCAGCCAGCTGGGGGGCCCCTATGGCTATGCCCGCTTCCGCCGCGATGGTCACCAAACGGTGCTGGAAGACAGCAGCCGGCTCCACTACGAACCGGAGGAGCTGGCCTGTTTTGAAGGCATTGAGTGCCAGTGGCCCCTATTCCTGGCCTTTGAGTTGCTTACGGCTTGCTTTGAGGGGCGCTGGGAGGAGGCCAGGGGCCTGGATCAGCGGCTGCGGGGGTTGGCCGTGCTGGAGGGCAATGACCTGCTGCAACCGGAGCTCTATCTGGTGCCGCTGGCGGCGGTAGAGGCCGAGCGGCTTGCCCCGGGCAGCCAGCCTCGCGATGCCAATGAGAATGTGCCGCTGCTGTGGACCCAGAGCCTCTGGCTGCTGGGTCAATTGTTGTTGGCGGGATTGCTTGAACCAGGCGACTTGGATCCCTGTGGCCGGCGTCAGCCCCGCCAGCCCGGTTGCCAACAGGTGCGGATCGCCCTGGTGCCTGGCGATGGTGCCGTGGCAGAGGCCCTGGCCCGGGAGGGCATGGCCATGGTTACCCCTGGGGATGGGGGCGTGGCGGTGGAGTCTTCGACCCGGCTGGCGGAGGCCCTGGCTGAGCTGGGGGCCTGGCCGGCCCTGGGGCTCAGTGGCCCCCCGGCTGGGGGCCTGGCCACCCTGGCGATCAGCCGGCTCTACAGCTGTGGCGGCCAGCCCACGGCTTTCCTGCCGCCAGTGCTGGAGGAGGGCACCTTTTACCTGGCCGATGATCCCGAACAGCTGGCAGATTCCGTGCTCGGGGAATTGCGCCTGTTGCAGCGCAATTGGGTGGAGCCGGGGGATCCATTGCTGTTGGTACCCCTGGCGGGGGCCCCCTTCAGCCGGAATCCTGAGGGCTTTTTGGCCTTGGCCCGGCAGTTGGCCAGCGGTGATCTGGGCGGGGTAAAGGTGCAGCTCGGCACCCTCAGCCAGCATCTGCCCCACCTGGCTTGGGAGCCCATGCCATTGCCGGCCCTGGCCCCGGCCGCTCCGGCCCGGCCCAGCCCCCTGCGCCTGGTGGAAGCCCTTGGTTATCGCTCCCTCTCGGTGCAAAGGGAACAGGAACTGGAAAGCAGTTCGGTGTTGGTGCTGGCCGGCCAGCTATGGAGCAGCACTTCCCTGAGGGAACAGGCAGAACTTTTGGAACAGTTGCAGCATCGCCTCGGGGCCGATGGCCAGCTGCAGGCCCCAGACCAGGCCCTGCCGGTGCCCCTGAATCAACTCCTGGAGGCGGTGTACCTGCGCAGCCTCGAGGCAGGTGATTGGGAGCCGGTGCGCCGCTGCGCCGGCCTGCTGGGGCTGGTGCATCCCCACCTGGAGGATGCCCTTGATGATCTGTTGGCCCGCCATCGCCAGCTGGTGGTGGGCCGTAATTACACCGACCTATCCCGCATCAGCGAACCCCTAGATAGCGCCACGATCGCCGCCCGCATGCGCCGCTTCAGTGGCGAAGACGGTAGAGAAACGATCATTCAGCAGGAGTTGTTGTTGGCCCTGGAGGGTTTGGCGCGGCAGCGGCCCAAGTGGCTGCAGGGCACGCTCACCTTTCAGTTGGGGCAATTGCTGTTGCTGCTCACCAGTGAGCTGGCGGCCGAGCGCCACCTCAACCCTTCGGAGGCCTTTGAAGCCCTCTGTGCTTTGCCCCCCCATGGCATCTCCCGCCGCTTGGGGGTGGTGCTTGATGACCTAGACCACGCCCGCGCCACCCTTGACCGCTTTGAGCAGCTGCATGTGAGCGGTGAGGTGCGCTGGCAGGCCCCAGCCCCGGCGGAGGAGCGGCCCATGGGGGGCTGCTGGCTCCAGCACCGCCTGCGCCAGGGGGCTTTGCAGCGGGTACCCCGCAATTTCTATCCGGGCATTTGGGAGTTGCTGCGCCATTGCCGCGGCCTGCTAATTGGCGACAAGCTGGAGCGCCGCAACCGGCTGGACAGTGAGGTGCTGGCTGAGAAGACCCCTGGGGAGCACAATTTCGCGGCCCTGGTGGAACATTTACTCAGCAAGATCGAGGCGCCGGAATACCGGCAACTGTCGATTGAAGCTTTGGTTTCCCTGATGGCCTTCTTTGAGGCCAACCCCACGGTGAGTTTCGAAGACCACCTGGCCCTTGATGTGTTGATTGGCCATGCGGTGCGGCTCGGCTGGATTGAGACCTATCCAGAGGCCACTCCGGCCAGCTACGGGGCCCACAAGGCGGAGGCCTGGGATGGCTTCTACCGCGCTTCCCCGACCCGCTGCCGCCAGTTGTTTGTGGCTGCCCTGCGGGAGCTAACCGCCATAGGCGCCTAGTCGTTAGAGCGGATGGGCTAGCACCAGATTCTGTTGGGGTTGATCTACGGCCTTTTCGATCAGATCAGCCAACTGCAGGGCCCTGGAGGCCTGGAGCCCACCCACCGCAGGGGTTTCCAAGCCTCGCACACATTGCAGGAAGTGTTCGAGCTCTGCGTAGAGCGGTTCGGTGGGGGTGATGCTTACTTCTTCAATGAAGCCGTCGTGGCGGTAGAGCAGTTCACCGCGGGTGGCGGAATACGACTCCTGGGCCCGCCGGTGGATGCGCAGGTTGCGGTGCAGGAAATCAGCTTCGATCAGGCTGCCGCGGCAGTGGGCGCTGAGGTTGCGCACCTTGCGGTGACTCATCTTGCTGGCGGTGAGGCTGGCGGCCACCCCATTGGCAAAGGAAAGGGTGGCGGCCACGTAGTCGATCGGGCCTTCGCCACTGCGGCCGCCGGCGGCGGCCACGCCCACCACCGGCGCCTGGGCCAGCTCGAGCACCAGGTCGATGTCGTGGATCATCAGGTCCAGCACCACCGACACATCGTTGGCCCGGTCGGCATAGGGGCTGTGGCGCCGGGTTTCCAGCACCACCACCTCCTCGTTGGCCACCACATGGAGCAGTTCCATGAAGGCCGGGTTGAAGCGCTCGATGTGGCCCACCTGGAGCAGCCGCCCAGCCCCCTCCGCCGCCCGAATCAGTTCTGCTGCTTCTAGTTGGCTGGCGGCAATGGGCTTCTCGATCAACACATGCACCCCTGCCTTTAAACAGGCCATGCCCACCCGGTGGTGCAACAGGGTGGGCACGGCAATGCAAACCGCCTCCACCTGGGGTATTAGCTCGTTGTAATCGGCAAACCACTGGCAGCTGAACTGGGCGCTGGCCAGGTTGCCGCGGGCGGCATCGGGGTCAGCGACCCCCACCAGTTCGGCATCCCGCAGCAGGCTCAGCACCCGGGCGTGGTGCCAACCCATGTTGCCTATGCCAATCACGCCCACCTTGACCGGTTTCATTGGGGGGCGCTCAGCATCGGTGCGGGCAAGGGGTTACTCCTGCTGTGGGGTCATTATCAACTAACTAGCCCCCATGCCCCACCTGGATCTTCACTTCTTCGATGCGGGGCCCATCCATGCCCACAACTTCAAAGTGATGGCCGTTCCAGTCCAGCGCTTCTCCGGGGCTGGGGATGTGTTGCATGAGCTCCAGCAGGAAGCCCGCCAGGGTGTGGTGGCCATCGGCTTCGGGCAGTTTCAACCCCAGCTGGCGGTTGAGTTCAAAGATCTCCAGGTCGCCTGCCACCAACCAACTGTCTGGGCCCAGGGCCCGCAGGTCAGGGGGGCTGCCGTCGTCTTCCAATTCATCGCCAACGATCTCGCCGGTGAGGTCGGCGATGGTTACCAGGCCTTCGGTGCCGCCGTGTTCATCCACCACCACCAGTAGCGGTTCCCCGTTGCGGATCACCGGCAGCAGATCAGCCAATGAGGCACTTTCCTGGATGCGGGCCACGCCGCAGATGTAGGGAGCCAGGGGGGTATCGGGTTGCAGCTCCCCGCGGGAGAGGGGAGCTGCAAGCAGGCGCAGGTCGAGCAGACCGCGCACATCATCGAGGGAATCACCGATCACCGGAAAGCGGGCGTGGCGGGTGGAGACCACCGCATCCATCAACTCGCTAAAGCGGGCTGCCACCGGCAGGGTCACCATCCCGGA
>JBDLTB010000071.1:0-26792 GCA_039799245.1 Cyanobacteriota bacterium | reverse complement strand
GCCTCGGCGATGGCCTGGTGGGAAAGCTTGAGATCGATGGTTATGCCCTCGGCGCCAGGCACACCAAAATCTCGGCAAAGCACCAGCAGAAAACTTACCAACCGCGACGACATATCGCGGTGGGTAAGGGTTTCAATCATCGTCTCCGTTTGCAGAATCCGCGAGGAAAGCCCCTGCAGTAACAACAGAGCCACGCGGGCATCCTGCTCAATTGCCCGGCGCACGGAGGCAGCCGGGGCACTGATTAATTCCACCCTAGTGAAGGCAACGGAGTGATAAAAACGGTCAGATTTTTGGCCAGTTAATAAAGAAAGCACCCCAAAAATGCTGTTTTCCCGCAGCAATGCCACGGTGATTTCCTCCCCCGATTCGTAGACCCGGGAAAGGCGCACGGCCCCGCGTCGCAGCAGATAAACACGCTCCGCTGGATCCCCGGGGAAAAAGATTGTTTTGCCGCGTTCAATGGCTTCGGTGCCACTACCCACCAGGGAGCGCATCACCTCTTGGATCGTCGGCTGGGGGGTAGGGGTGGGGACAACACCAACCATGGGGGCTTTCCGGCGTTGGCTGGACCCTAAGGAGCCCCTGGTCCCCTCCTTGTAGCAGTTAACACCTTCTGCTGCCCGGCCAACGGACAGGAGTACAGCTGTTTGCGCTACAGGTGGTGTGTGCCGCTTGATTCGCGGCCTAGGGCCGCTACATTCAGCTTTCTCCACCGCCAGCCCCCATGCTCAGCAGCCTTGCTGATCGCCCCCCCAGGCCGATCACCGCTCCGCTGCGGCTGCTGCTCACCGGACCAGAAGGGCTGTTGCAGGTGCATACGGCCAGCTTTCGCGGCAGTTGCCCCAGTGTGTTTAGCCAGGCCCTACGCAGCGCTGGCCTGGGCAGCAGGGTGCTGATTAGTCAGTTCCTGCGCGGGGGCGTAGACCAAGGCCCCCAGCGGCCGGTGCAGATGTGCGGCCGCCTCACCTGGCTGAGGCCCCAGCTGCCCTGTTGCGTGATGGGCGCCAACGAACCTGGGGCCAAGGAAGCGGTGCAGGCCCTTTGGCAGGAAAGTCGGCGCTGGGTGCTGGAGGGCCAAGCCGATCTGGTGGTGCTCGATGAACTGGGCCTCGCCTTGGCCCATGGCCTCTTGGATGAAACCGACATAGTGGCCACCCTCAACCAACGGCCGGGCCGGATGGATGTGATCCTCACGGGACCGGAGATGCCGCTGGCGCTGATGGCCATGGCGGATCAGGTGACCCAGCTGCGCCGCGACCGATGCTGAAAAACGACCGCTGGATCAATGAACAGGCCGCCCATGGCCTGCTTGAACCATTCCAAGCCACCCTGGTGCGCCACCTGGAGCCGGAGAACCGCAGCAAGCCGGTGCTCAGTTTTGGTTGCTCCTCCTACGGCTACGACCTGCGCCTTTCGCCCAAGGAGTTTCTGATCTTCCGGCACGTGCCCGGCACAGTGATGAACCCGAAGCGCTTCAACCCCGCCAACCTCGAACCAGCGCCCCTCCACAACGACGGCGACGGCGATTACTTCATTCTTCCGGCCCATTCCTATGGCCTTGGCGTGGCCCTAGAAAAAATGAAGGTGCCGCCAAACATCACCGTGATCTGCCTGGGCAAGAGCACCTACGCCCGGCTCGGCATCATCGTTAACACCACCCCGGCAGAGGCCGGCTGGGAGGGGCATCTCACCCTGGAATTCAGCAACAGTTCGGGCGCCGACTGCCGCATCTATGCCAGTGAAGGCATCTGCCAGCTGCTGTTTTTTGAGGGCGATCCCTGTGAAACCACCTATCAAGATCGGGCCGGCAAATATCAACATCAACCGGAAAGAGTTACCTTGGCAAAGATGTAAAATGATTAGATTTACACATTCCAGCAATATCTAGGATACTACTGGCACTGATAACTACTAAAGCCACCGGGGCTGCCGTAGCACTCCTTGAGACAGGCTCCCTTAACCACATCAGCCGCGATGTCAGCCGACTCCACCTAAACGACATCCCGGGCAACAACCTTGAGACTCCGTACGTCTAGATCCGCATAGAGTTTTAGCCAGATCCCGCGCACTGTCGTCGGCAGGAAGCTGATGTACCAACTACATACCCTGTTTGGCCCATCCATCTTGAGGCGCGGAACGGTGCGCAGTTCCTGTGGCAACCGAGAGCTCCCACGCCGATTGACGCTGCCATCCAGGGCGGCCTACCGCCACCGGTTCACCTGCCCATGAAAGAGCCATCGCTCACGGCATTATTGGATACCGGCACCACCTATCCCTGCATCCGCCAGGCCATTCTCCAGTTGTAAAGAGTGAGGGCGTGAATGCCTAGCTTCTCTTAAATCCGGGCAACGCTCTGCCTGTGCAGCGGAACCATCCGCCTCCTGACATCAACTTGAACGTCCCTAACCTAACGACGGATTGACGCTATGGTAAACTGAAACAAAAATCATTAACAAAGAAGCCAATGCCGACAAGCGAGTCATTAAAGCTGCAGTGCTCCAACGACACGAGTAAACAAAAATATTTTTGTACTGTAAACGCGGATACAAATGTCATTTATATGTCAAATGATACGAGCTATGGCGGCACGGCGTGATCGGTGCATTGCAGATCACTCTGCGCAGTGGATCTGATGTTGTTCAGGATCTGCGTTATGCAGTATTGGAAGCCACAGAGAGTCTCCAAGTACTGACTAAAGCAGAGTTAATCGATCGCTCCAGGCTGTTGATCTCCAGCCTTGAAAAGACCGATGTGACGGCATTGCCCAGTCAGGCAGCAGGGGTTGACTACCGGCAGACGTTGTCGTTGATCAATGGTCAGAAACTGGTGCTACTGGAGAAATCAGATCGCGATCCAAACAGCCCCATCCAGGTTCTCAGCATTCCGTCCTCGCTTACCAGCGGCGGCACCATCCAGTCCTTCACCACCCCTGGCGGTGTCTTCGTTGATCTCCAGGTCATGTCTGATGTCCCCCTGCTGCAGGAATTTCTCAGCCGCGATCAGCAGTTGGCCCCGGTCTTTAATTTCACTGGCCTTAATGGTCAATCCGTTCGTTTTGATGTGGAGGTCTCTCGAGAATCTGATTACAACTCCATAGTTGGCTTTTATCGTGTTTTGGACGCTCAGGGTGCGGTTCGGGATGCGGTGACGGGTGCCGTATTGGCACCAGGGGATGCTGGTTACGCCAAGGCGGCCCTTAATTCCACCAACCTGCCAAATCTGCGTCAGTTCACTGTGGCCGACGATCAAACAGATACTTTCACTGCGCTCAACCTCAGCGAGCCCGGTTGTATTGCTCCCTACGCATTGGTTAACGGCAACGAACTGTTTGCCTTTGGAGCCGCAAACCCAGATGGCCGCAGCCACTTCAAGGTGATTTCTCAGAATGTTTTCGGTTACGAAGATACGGTCGGGACCAGCAATGGACTGGTTGATTTCGACGACATGTTGATCGCTGTGCGCAACCCTGTTCTTGTGGCCTTAGCCCCATGATTATACCGTCCTCGAGCCATAATGAGCTGAATAGCTACTGCCGTGAACAGGATTTATTTACAGAACAGGTAAACCGCTGGCGCCAAACGGAGCCTACCTGGCATTGGCGAGCGTGCCGGATGCACTTGATGCAAATGCAAATACAGTGCTAACCATGGCAGAGCAGCGGAATTTAGAGAAACGCCACCAGCAGGATCAAAAGGAAATCTAGCCGCAGGCTTCTCCTACGGAGTAGGCACTAAAACAGGATGTACGCCGTATGGGAACAGCCCTTGCAGAAGGGATTGCTGCTGGTGCAAGAGCCAGGGAACTGGCCCGTCGACCCTATGGCCAGTCGCACCGCCGCAGCAGGGCACGGCTACCGCAGGTGTCATCTTTCCTGGCAGTCACCTCTCTGCGTTGCAGCTAACCCTGAAATGCAGATTTTTGAATAATTTTTCATGGTGCTAAGCGAGCGCGATGCAGTCGTGATTTTTCATACCATTCAGCAAATTGAGGCGCCCAATCCACTAGATGGGGCCACATCAAATCACACAACCGCCGGATTTCAAGCTGGGCATCGAGCTTGGCGCGTAAATCCATGAAATGAAGGAAGGCACGCAAACTAAAACTAACAACAAAATGCTGGCGGTAATCAAATGGCAAAATGCCACGGGCATGCTCTTCCGCAAAACCAGCTGCCAAGAGATCGCGATATCTACAGGCGGCGGTGCGGCATAACTCCAAATCGATGGCCCGCTCAGCGGCGCTATAGGCATATTTTTTACCTTGCCGATCGCTGTAATCAGCCACAGGCCGCAGATAAAAAACATCCTCTAAATCCATTTCACCATTAGCAGCGCGCACGATGCGATCACCTGTGTAGCGCATCGAGTTATGCACCACTAAGCCATTGGCAACAAAGTTATGCCAAGGCTCCTCTACTTCAAGGTCGTAGGTGGGTTGTTTGCCAAGATATTCCACATTCACAACCGTGAGGGGATGAGCCCTCAAGCGGCGACCATGGGGGTGTGGTTTAGCTGGCCACACCTTATGCAGCTGTTGGGACTGAAAGGCATCAGCAAAAGCAGCCTCCTGATTATGTTGATGAATAGAGGTATGACATGGTTGGCATAGGGTTACAAGATTATTGATCTCTCTGCCGAGACTTGGATCCGCATAAATAGGCACTAGGTGATGGGCATGCAACTGCTGGTTACTACCGCGCAAACCACAATGTTGGCATGTGTAATAAAATCGGCGATGCACCTCTGGGGCGATCTGGCGAGTCCAAGCTGCAACTAAAACTCGATCGGAAGAAACACCTCCTTTCCAAAAGTTTGAAGCCGGGCCGCGGCGTGTAAAAAGCTTGCTATTGCTGCGGCGCAATTGGCGTGCTGCCTCTGATAACTGAAGCTGGTAGCCGCCCCCGCTATGATTACAGGGAACCATTCCCGGCCGAAAACCTGGGGCACGACAATTTAATTTGAGCCCGTAGTGATAAACCCATTTCTTAATTGCTGCAACGGAACAGTTGGCTAGATCAGCCATTGAATCAACATAGAGACCGGCCTTAAGTTGTTCTTCTAACCATTCTTTTTGCCGATAAAGAGCAGTGGAACTATGATTCCACGGTTTACTGCCAATTTTAAATCGAGATTCAACTGCAGGGACATTCAGCTGATACCTTCGTGCCCATGCACGGATTGTGGCAATGGAACAACCAGCTTTTTGAGCCATAGCTGCAACATTTGCCCCACGGTTGATATGCTCCTGCAGCCATGCTTTATCTCGGTAAGCACCAGTGCCTACAGCAACATTTCCGTTTGCAAGGAGCCGTGTTGTGCGGCGAAAACTACTAACTCCACCGTCAGAGCGTGTACGCAAGGCAAGCGCATCTCCCATTGTTTTCCAGCCGTCTGGAGTTAGTAAGCGATGATTTGCAGTGCAGTCAAGGGTGCGCCCATCCTCCATGGTGAGCCGATATACAGGTTGAATGCCACTACATGTCACATCCTTGATGTGACTAGTTTCAAAAACACCAGTGGCTTCATTAAGAACCCGTAGCTTCATTGATTTGAGTCGTTTGCGGCAATCACGTCTATAACTACCTGGTTGTTCACCCTTGCGTCCCCTCAAATTCCGCTGTCTGATCGCTTGTTCCCCATGGGTCCAACGGTCGAAAAGGTCAGCTATGGCAATTTTGTGTAACGCACCAGAAGTTTTCACGAAAGTAACTTCGGAATCGGCGCCAAGGCACTGCACATCAAAGCTCACCCCCACCCGATGGGTGCGGGCCTGCTGCATCACTGAATGGGGAAACCAGCCCACGTTGAGCACGATTTGGGCATGCTCCAGGGGTCCGTAGTGACCGCGCTCGCCCGCCAGCAGCCGCTTAACGCACACCTCCCCCGCCTTGGTTTCAGTAGGCCAATTGGCCCGGTCAGCGGCCACAAACTCCTCGCTGTAGTCCTGGTGCATCGCTGCATAAATGCACTGCTGGGGGTTGGGGGTGGCGGCGATCAGTTCAACCCGGAAACGATCCATCAAGCAGCAGGGCAATGTTCAAAGGCTAAGCAAGGGGCCCGAACGGGGCCGCAGCCGCTGCAGGCCTCCCCTCCGCTGTTTCCAAACCCAGGGCCCTGATTAAACGGCGATGGGCCCCCCGGTCGGCCAGGGCTAAGCGCAACCAGTGATCGCCGAGGCCAGGGAAGCTGCGGCAGTCGCGCAGCAGGATGTGGTGGCGTTGCTCAAGGCGGCAGCGCAGCGGTTCAAGGCTCTGCTCCCCCTTTAGCAATAGAAAATTGGCAGCCGATGGCAGGGGCCTGAGACCCGGCAGTTGCCCCAGCTGCCGCGGCAACCAGGCCCCCTCCTGGGCCACCCAATGCTTCACCCGGCGGGCCCAATGCCGATCCGCCAACAGCTGTCCCCCCACCGCTGCCGCCAAACCATTCACAGGCCAGGGGTCGCGCCACGTAGCCCAGTGGGCCAGGCGCTCCGCTGCGCCCAGGGCATAGCCCAGCCGCAGCCCGGCCACGGCAAACAATTTGGTGAGGCTGCGAATCACCACCAGATTGGGATGCTGCTCCAGCAGGGGCACCAAAGACTGCTGCTCCCCTTCGGGCACCAGCGGCAGGAAGGCCTCATCCACCAGCACCAAACCGAAGCGCTCCAACAGTGGCTCAAGGCTGCAACGACTCCAGAGCTGGCCGGTGGGGTTATGGGGGTTAGTGACCCAGAGGGCATGCCCAGCACCACCCTCGAGGGGAGTCGCCAGGGCGGCCTCAAAGGGCTGGGGGAAGGCCTCACCCCAATGCAGCCGCAGGGCCAGGGGTTGCTGGGGCCCGTTCCAGCAGGCCAGCGCCCGGCGGTAGTCGGCAAAGCCTGGCTGGGGCAACAGGCTGGTGAAGGCCGCCGCATCCCGGGCCGCCCAGGTGAACAGTTCTGCGGCCCCATTCCCGGGCAACACCTGGGCGGGGTCGAGCTGGTGATGGGCGGCAATCGCCTGGCGCAGCTGGGCGTAGCGGCGGTCGGGATAGGGCACCAGCTCCTGGCGCAGGGCCCTCCCCAGGGCCCGGGGCAACCAGCCCGGTGGCCCAAAGGGCACCAGCGAGGCGCTTAGATCCAGCAATTGGTTGGGCCGGCAGCCCAGGGCCTCCGCCCGCTCCTGGCGGTTGCCACCGTGGCGGTGGGCGAGGGGAGGTAGGGGATCAGGCACGCAGCCAGTTTGGTTGTGGGCGGCGGCCAAGGGCGTTGGCGCTACCTGAAGCTCATAACTTTCGAGAATCACCCCAGCACCATCACCCAAAAGTGTGCACTTTTTGGGTAGACGCCGCAGAGTGATGCGGGTACAGTACACAAAGCTGCAAAAGCGTAAAAACGCAAAGCTGCAAAACCGTAAAGAAAATGATGCAAAAAACTGAGCCTCCTTTCAGGCCGGCCTTTTCCCCGCGACTACCCCAGGCCAACCTGGCCCTAGCGGCGGTGAAAGCCCCAAAAAACGTGCTTTCACATACCAATAGAAATGTGAACTGCGCTACAGTCGCAACATATGGGTGCAAGTTTTTTACAATCCAGCCAACTTTACAATCCAGCCAACATTTAATTCCAGGGGACCGGGAAGAGCAACTACATAAGTACTTTTGTTACATCAGTAATTCCAGTCTCTCTACGGCCCAGCAGCAGAGCACAACAGCCTAGATCATTACATTTTTTCACATTTTTCTTGCCCCCAATGATTGACAATGAGCTGGACGAATTGTCCATAGTGATGCCCAAAGACATCTATGAAGATCTCGAAAAAGTTATCGCCCGCAAAGGCACCACCGTCAATGCACTTATACAGGAATTAGTAGAAAACTATCTCAACCAAATCGAGTCAACGAAGCTTAGCTAGGCATAAAATTTACTCTTCGGCGCCGCCCTGGGGCCTGAGATCTGAGACTAGAGCCGCAAAGTGAATGCTTCCTACAAAAATACTAAAGCACTTTCAGGTCAACGGAGCACAACACCCCCTGCCCTAATATCTAATACTCACTTGATGCCTGCTTGAATAAGCCCATATAAAATTACGGGCTGAGCAGGGTCTCACTCGGCAGCTCACCAAACAGTTTGCGGTAGTCACTAGCGAAATGACCCGGGTTTAGGAAGTCCCACTGGGCCGCCAGCTGGGCGATATTCGTGGCCTCTGGATCGGAGACCCGCAGTAGATGGCGAATCTGGTGCAGCCGCAGTCGTTTTAGATAGGCCATGGGCCCGATCCCCAGGTGTTCTCGAAAGCCTTGGATCAAATTGCGACGGCTGGTGAACAGCTGGCGACAGAGGGCATCAAGGGTGATCGGTTCGCAAGGGTGCTCCTCCATCCAGCGCTCCGCCTGCTTAACCAGCTCGATCCGCGCCGGCGGCCGCCCAAGCCCCGCTGCTCGGCCTGAGCCCTGCACCACCGCCTCCACCAGCAGGGGCAGCAGGTCTTGCTGGGCCAGCCGAGATTTGCTGGGATCCCTGAAGCGCTCCGGTGCCACGGCCGCCTGCTCGAACAATTGCCGCAAATAAAGGCTTAGATCCTCAAAGCGGCGCGGCTCGACCCGCAGCCAATTACTGGCCAGCACCTCCTCCTCTAGGCCTGAGCTACCCAGCTCCTCAGCCCACTGGTGGAAGTGTTCCCGGTCAATGCTGACCATTACCAGCGAGAGGGTGCTCGGCGTGGTGACGTGCACATCCCGCCGCTGGGGATCGAAGCCAAAGATCGCCGGCGCCGGCAGTTGTTGGCCATGGGCCACCAACGGGCGATCTGGCGGATTGACGTCGAGGCCGATGGTAAACATATGGCGCCCGTCGAGCTTTGGGCCCGTTGCATGCACCGACTTATTCAGTCGGACACGCAGTAGCTGGAGCGGTCCGATCTGACGGGGCAGCAGATCACCACTGCAGGCGCCCCCCTCGAGCTGGGTGAGCTGTAGGGGAACTCCCGCTGCGCTGAGCTGCCCCGCCATTTGATCGATGCAGCCGAAACGAAGCACCTGGGCTTTTCTCCCCGATTGTGTCAATAGTCTCCACGGACATAATATCGAAGATCACAACTGGGCTTGCCAAACATGCTGCCGCTAATCATATTTAATTTCAGCAACTCTTGATATTTCGCTCCGGCATATGGGCTGCCGCAGCCCTGCCCCAGTGACGCAGGCGGTCCCAACCGATAGAACGGAGCCAACAGGGAGCCTGGGGTGAGGTACTGGGCGCTGGGAAGCTGGGCACCGCTGGCAATTCTGCTGAGCCTGGGGGCACCAGCGGGCTGGTCTGAGGATCTGGGGGCGCTGCAGCGGCTGCTGGAACAAGGGCGCTGTGAACGCTGTCAGCTGGAAGATGCCGACCTGGTGCATGGGCACCTGCGGGGGGCGCGGCTGAAGGGGGCAACGCTGCGGCGGGCAAACCTGAGCCGGGCCGTGCTGGAAGCCGCTGACCTGCGGGGCAGCGACCTGCGCCAGGCGGTGCTGCGGGGGGCTGATCTCAGCGGCGCTGACCTGCGGGGTGCCCGCCTGGAGGGCACAGACCTGAGGGAGGCCGATCTCAGTGGCGCAAAGCTAGACAGCAATGCCCTCAGCCTTAGCCACTGGACAGGGGCCAAGGGGGTGAACCCCAGCGCCAGCAGCTATGCAGACCTCCATAACGCCGGGGTGGAACAGGCCTTGCAGGGCCGCCACCCGGAGGCCGAACAGCGCTTCAGCGAAGCAATCGCCAAGCAACCCACGGCGGCGATCAGTTGGCTGGCCCGCGGGATCGCCCGCACTGAACAGGCCAAAACCCAGCTGGGCGCCCAGGATTTTGCCTATGCGGCCAAGCTCTATCGCAGCAGCGGAGAAAGCCAACTGGCGAACCAACTGGAGCACAGCTCCCAACAGCTGCTGGAGGGCCCTAAAAAGACCAGCGGCAATGGCTGGGGCAGCAGTCTTCTGGGCGGCGCCGCCGGCATGCTCCAGCAACTGGCCCCCTATGCCCTGAAGCTGGTAAGCAAAGGCATGTTTTAAACCCAGCTGGCCCTAGGGCTTAGGGGCGGCAAGGCTATAGGCCGTGAGGCTGAACTTAAGGGTGGTGCGGGCTGGCTCCCCCTCCTTAGGGGAATCAGCCTGCTTCAGGTTTAGATCGGAGACCACCGCCAGGGGGGACAGGCTCTCCAGGCGCCGCAGAAAGCCCAGCAATTCCGGGAAACGTCCGGAGGCAATCACCAGCTGACTGCGCTTCTCCAGGCCAGGCACCAGCAGCGGATCCGTTGCTGGGGGGGGCGCTTTATTGGATTTGGTTTCAGGCACCGCCGCTGCCGCCCCCTCCGCCGCCTGGGGCTCAACGCTGTCTAAGGTCACCCCCGCCCCGGCGGCCTCCACCGCCAGCTGGGCCAGCAGGGTGTCCAGTTGTTTTGTGCCCGCCACCAGCTGGAGTAACTGCTGCTGCTGCTGATTGGCCCGTTCCAAATCGATCCTGGCCTGGGCTTGGCGTTGCAGGGCCACGGGCCATTGGTCCCGCTGGCGCTGGCTTTCCTGCCGCTGCCGATCGAGCCCCTGCAAGCTTTGGCCTAGGGGCCATAGCCAAGCCAGCCCTAGGCCCATACTCAGCAGCCCCCCCCCCAAGGCCGGCAGCAGCCACAGCAGCCGTTCACTGCTAAGGCCCAGGGGAGGGGGGCTCTGGGGTTGGAAATTAGTCATTGCACCAGCCCCCCCTGGCGCAGTAAGCCCAAGCGCCGGGCCATGCCGCCGGCGCCCAGGTCCTTGAGCTGCCTTTCAGTGAGCGGCGGCTTCCCCTTGGCGAAGGCCGCCGCCAGCCGGAAGCGAATCAAGGGGCTGTGCTCCTCCCGCTGGGCCTGCTGCAACACCACTCCCTTGGGGTCAAATAAAAGCGAGGCCTGCAAACCCAACTGCAGGCCATTGAGCCTGATGAACCCATTGGGATCGGCGGCAATGCCCTCCAATTGCAGGGCGGCAGGGCCCACGGCGGCACTGCTGAGCTGCACCCCCGCCGGGGTAAGGCGGGCCAGCTCTGTGAGCAAGGCGGAGCTGGTGGGCACGGCCCCCAGGGCGGCACTGAGCTTGCGGTTAGCCGCCCGCTGCTTGAGGGCTCTGGTACGGATGGCCTGGGCCGTGGCCTGGGCGGCGCTGCTTCGGGCCGCCAGGGGTGCCAACTGGGCCAGCTCCTGGCTCAGCAACTGCTGCCGGGCCAGCAACAGCAGGCCCACTGCCCCGGTGAACAGCAGCAAAAAGGCGCCGATTAATCCGCCTGTGAAAAGCAAACGACGCAGGGGGAGCCGCTGGTCTGGGGCCACCCCCAATGCCGCCCGCCGCTGGCGCAATAAATCCAAGCTCATGGTTTTGCTCCGCCCAGGGCCAGGCCGAGCAACCGGCTGAGGCTGGCGGTCGCTGGTTCCTGCCAGCTTTCCGACCAGCTCACACCAGCCACCGCCTGGGGATCCCCCAGGGCCACCCCCCAGGCAAAGCGCTCCCTGCAGTGGCTCACCAGCAACGGATCATCGGCGCCAGGGCCCACCAGCCAAAGTTGGGCCAGCCCCCCCCTTGGGGCCAGTAAACCTTCGCTGCGGGCCAGGGCCAATAGCCGCTGAATCCGTTCCAGCCCTGTGTGGGGATCAAAGCTGAGCTGCAAGCGGGGCAGCCCCGCCAGCCACAACACCAAATCCCAGCGCTGGGCCTGTAGATCCAGCACCCCCAACCAGTCATCGCTGCCAAAGGCCTTGAAAGCCTCCGCCAGGGCCCTTCCCATGCTCATGGTGGCTGGTTCCAAGCCATGGAGCTCCAGGCCAGCCACCGTGAAGGTTTGTATCCAGCGATCAATGGCCTCAGAGGCCATAAACGCCCCGAGCATCCCTCCCTCCTTTAACTCCCCATCAAGCTCGGCCTCCCCAAGGGGAAAGGGCAAACCGAGGCTGGCTTCCCGCCCATGCAGCAGGGCCCGCAACTCAGCCCCAGCCAGCTGGGGCGGCAAACCCAAGAGGCGCAGGCTCACCCCAGCAGGGGGCAGGCAGGCCAGGGCCCCCGGGGCCTTGATCCCCCCCCCCAACAGCAAATCCCCCAACAGATCCCCCAGGGCATCGGGCAACAGGGGCACCCCGGCGCTAAACACCCCAGCGGGGAGGGGGGTGGTTAACCATTGGCGCACCAGCAAATCCCCCGGGCCCGGTTGAAATTCCAGCAGCGAGAGATGGTCGTCTTCGATCTCCACGGCCAGGCGACTGAGCTGGAACGGCTTGAGCAGCCTCTGGCGCAGCGGCATTAGCTGCTCGGTGAGGCCCGAAAACACGGCAAGGGCAGAGCAGTCGCCGTGAACTTAGGGCGCCCCTAAGCCTCCCGCCAGGGCAAACCACAACCCACGGCGGCGGCGATGCTTGGCAACCCATGGCCATCGAGCTGGGCCAGCAGGCCCCCAAGGATCTGGGGCACCAGTTCAGGCCCCCTATAAATCCAGCCCGTGTAGAGCTGCACCAGGGAGGCCCCGGCGGCGATGCGCTCCCAGGCCGCCTCGGCACTATCAATGCCGCCCACGCCGATTAGGGGCAGATCGGGGCCGGCGCTGGCCCGCAACCGCCGCAACACCGCCAGGGAGCGGGCGCGCAGGGGCACTCCACTCAAGCCACCGGCTTCCTCCGCCAGGCTGCGGCCGGTTTGGCTTAGCAGTCGGTCGCCAAGGCCCAGGCGATCGAGGCTGGTATTGGTGGCGATCACCGCCGCCAGGCCTTCGTCGTAGGCGAGGCGGGCCACCGCATCAATGGCGGCGTCCTCGAGATCCGGGGCGATTTTCACCAGTAGCGGTGGACAGGCGGGCTGGCGCCGCAGCCGTTCCACCAGTTGCCGCAGCAAGCTTTCATCCTGCAGCTGCCGCAGCCCCGGCGTATTCGGCGACGACACATTGATCACCACGTAATCCGCCAGGGGGGCCAACAACTCCAGGGAGGCGGCATAGTCATCGCCGGCTTTATCCAGGGGGGTAAGCCGCGATTTACCCAGGTTCAAGCCCAACACCGCCGGCCGCTGGCCCGGGGCCGGCAGCCGCTGGGCCTCCAGCAGCTGGCGCACGGCCGCAGCCCCGCGGTTGTTGAAGCCCATGCGATTCAGTGCCGCCTGCTCCGCCGCCAGGCGAAACAGCCGGGGGCGAGGGTTACCTACTTGCCCCAGGGAAGTAACCGTGCCCAGCTCGGCAAAACCAAAGCCAAAGCAATGCCAGATCGCTGCGGCCACACCGTTCTTATCAAAGCCAGCCGCCAAGCCCACTGGATTGCTGAACTGACAGCCAAACAAGCTCTGTTCAAGCCGGGGGTCTGGGCGTTGCAGGGCCGTGGCGGCGGCAGCCAGGGCCAGCCTTAAGGGCGGCAACTGGCGCCAGCGGCTCGCCAGGGCCAAGCCCGCCAGGGTGCACTCACTCATCCATTCGGCATCGGCACCGCCGTCCGAGGCCAGCAACGGCCCAAGGAAACGCTGCCAGGGGTCTTGGGGCCCAGGGGGGGCGCTCATTGCTCAGCTCCCTGGGGGGCCCGGCGCAGGCGCCACCGGCCCTCCCCCTGGGGTTCCACCAACCATTGGCGCCAGCTCCAGGGCCCCTCCCGTTGTTCCAGGCGGCTGAGGGGCTGCTCCACCAGCTGGGCCAGCTCCACCAGGCTGAGCCCATAGCCGGCCTCGGCAAAGCGATCGGCCAGCTCCAGACGCGACAACAGCCGTTGCAAGGGGGCCGGAGCCGCATCAACCGGAGCCGCATCAACGGGAACCGCATTAACCGGAACCGCATTAACCGGAACCGCCGCCGCTGGGGTCTTTTCGCCGCGGGAATAGGCCACGGCGATCGCATCACAACGGTCGTTGTCTGGGTCGCCGCTGTGGCCGCGCACATGCACCAGGGGCACCCCGGCCAGGCGGGCCCCGTCGAGGGCCTCCCACAGTTCGCGGTTGAGCACAGCGCCGCCGGAGGCGGTGCGCCAACCCTTGCGTTTCCAGCCCGGCAGCCAACGGCTGAAGCCATCAATCAAATATTTGCTGTCGGTGCGGATCGCCAGCTTTGGGTCGAGGGGCAACTCCTTAAGCCGTTTAAGCAGGGCCAGGCAGGCGGTGAGCTCCATGCGGTTGTTGGTGGTTTGGGGCTCAAATCCCCCCAGTTCCTCCACCGTGCCGTCGCTATATCGCAGCAAACAACCCCAGCCCCCTGGCCCGGGATTGCCCCTACAGGCCCCATCACAGGCGGCGGCTACCACCGTTCGGTACAACGGGTCTTGAACTGCGCTGGCTTGGTTATTCCCCATGGGTCGAACCTACCGAGGACTCGGACTGGCAGACCAGCCCCGTATGGGGACGGCCATGGCCAGGGTGCTGGCCGTAGCCGTGGTTGGGGCGGTGACTCTGGCCCAGGGCCTTGCCCCAGCCCGGGCCCAATTGTTTGGCAGCGCCCCCGTAGACCAGCAGCGCTTTGTGGTGCTGGGCCAGCCCCTGGCCCAGGGGGGCTGGAAACTGCTGGTGCTCGAGCAGATCCGCCAGAGCCCCCAGTGCTGGCAAAGGCGGGCCGATGGCTTGATCGACCCCAGCCTGATCAAGTTCGATTTCAGTGGCATCTGTAGCCGCTACATCGATAGCAACGGCTATTCCCTGCGCCTGGGCCAACGGGACCATGCCCTCAGCCATGACCTGCGCCTGATCCCGGAGGGACGGCAACTGCTGCTACTAGGCCTGCCCCGCCGCGGCGGCGATGGGGTGTTGATTGCCCAAGCCCCCCTGCCCAGCCGCCCCCGCGCCGATGCCTTTGTGGCCCTCAGGTTCGAACCAGGCTGGGGGCTGAGCCGCCGCACCTACAACGGCCAGGCCCTCAGCCATATGTACTTCTCGGGCGCCGGCCCTGGCCTGGCCAGCCCTCCGCCCGCAAGACCGACGGGCCATGGCCGTGGGATCCCCGTGAGGGTGGTGCCCTACCGGCCCTGAGCCGGGCCCTGGGTCAATCAAATAGCTGTCCCCCCAGAGTCGTTCCTAGGGGATCTGGAGTTAATTTCATGGGGTGTGAGGAGTGAGGATTCCACCAGGGTCGAAACAAGGACAGACTCCTGGTTGAGTCCAAACCCTTTGCCCCGCCTTGCGGGGCTTTTTTTTGTCCCTACGCCAGGCCGGCTGAGAAACCGCTGGGGCCAGGTCAACCACAAAAAAACCCCTGCCTGGGCAGGGGTAATTAATAGAAAACTGGAAGCGGACCCTAGGGACCTAGGGCCCACGGCTGAATCACTTGATGGTGACCTTGCCGCCAACTGCTTCGATGGCCTTTTTAAGCTCTTCGGCAGCAGCCTTAGCGATGCCTTCCTTAACGGGGGTGGGGGCAGCTTCCACAAGGGTCTTAGCTTCGGACAGGCCCAGGCCGGTGGCCTCGCGCACGGCCTTCAGCACCTTGATCTTGGCTGCCGCATCAAAGCCATCGAGGATGACATCGAATTCGGTTTGTTCTTCCACCGCCTCGGCGGCAGCGGCAGGGGCGGCCATCATCACGGCGCCGGCGGAAGCGGCGGCGGACACACCAAAAGCCTCTTCAATCTGCTTAACAAGCTCGGAAGCTTCCAGCAGGGTGAGCGTCTTCAGCGATTCGAGAATGTCGTCGGTTTTTGTAGACATGATTTAGGAAAACAACAGAAGGGGGATCTATGGAACTCAGCTGTCGCCGCTTTCGGCGTGCTGCTTGAGTGCCCGGGCAAGACCTGAGGGAACCTCGTTGATGCCAACGGCCAGCTTTGTGGCCAGAGCATTGATAGCGCCTGCGATCTGTGCCAATAGCACCTCCTTGGAGGGCAGGTCACCAATGGCCTTGATGTCGTCTTGATTGAGCAGGCGGCCCTCGTAGAGGCCCCCCTTCAACTCCGACTTCTTGCTGTCCTTTTGGAAGGACTGCACGGCCTTCACGGCACCACCTACATCGCCCTTAATCAGGACAAAAGCGTTAGTGCCAATGAGCAGGGGCTCGAGGTTGGACCAGGTGCTATCGCCATCAATGGCGCGGCGCATCAAGGTGTTTTTGGTCACCTTGCAGATACCGTTTGCTGCGGCAAGACGACCACGTAGGTCGCTCAACTCCTTGATGGAGAGTCCGCAGTAATCGAGCACGAGGGCCATTTCGGCCTCGCCGAGTAACTGCTTGAGTTCCTCGACAATCTGTTGCTTATCCTCCAGCGTGCGGCCCATGGGTGGAACGGATCGGGGGAACAAGCGGGCATTGCGGTCCGGAGGGAGGCCGCAACACCGATCCGCACCCCGTGGGGTGAAACCGTTGCGCAAACCTCGGCAGGGCTTATGAAACCAGGGGGGACCCTGCTCTCACCTGCTGTCTTCGGTTGCGGAGGCCCTAGAGCTAACACCCCGGGGCCAGACGCTGGGCGCAAGCCCTAATCCAACTTTAGTTGGAATCCAATAATGTATCAGATGCTCTAACGGTTCAGCCTTCGAACTTGATGTCCTGCAAGACGGTGACGTCCACTTCCACCGAGGGGCCCATGGTGGAAGTTATGAACAAGCTCTTCCAGTAACGGCCCTTGGCGCCACTGGGCTTGTTGCGATCGACGGTTTCTTGAACGGCCTTGAGGTTTTCGAGCAGGTCCTCGGGGGTAAAGCTGGCCTTACCGAACTGCACGTGCACGATGCCGGTGCGGTCGGCCCGGAATTCCAGCTTGCCCGCCTTGAACTCCTTGATGGCCGAAGCGATATCAGTGGTGACGGTGCCGGTTTTGGGGTTTGGCATCAGCCCCCGGGGACCAAGCACCCGACCCAACTTCGCCACCTTGGGCATCATGTCGGGGGTGGCGATCAACAGGTCGAAGTCCATGGCCCCGCCGGCGATCGAATCCACCAACTCCTCATCGCCCACCAGCTCGGCACCGGCGGCCTTGGCCTCAGCCACCTTCTCACCGCGGGTGATCACGGCAATGCGCACGGTGCGGCCGGTCCCCTTGGGCAGGGCCACGGTGGTGCGCAATTGCTGGTCGGTGTACTTGGGGTCGATGCCCAGGCGCACGTGGGCCTCAAGGGTCTCATCAAACTTGGCAGTGGCATTGGCCTTGACCAGTTCCAACGCCTCGAGGGGCGTGTAGGCACGGGGTTCAATTTTGGCCGCAGCGGCCTTGAAGCGCTTAGAAGTTTTTTTCATGGATTCAGTGGGGTGCAAACGAAGGCGCCAGCCCTCTCCCCCGATAAAGGTGAACAGAAATGGAACGACTGAACCCGAGGGGTCAGTCGTTCACGGCGACGCCCATGTTGCGGGCGGTGCCTTCGATGATCCGCATGGCGGATTCAACGCTGGAGCAGTTGAGGTCGGGGAGCTTCGTGGTGGCGATCTCCTCGAGCTGGGCGCGACTGATCGAGCCAACGCTGCCCTTCGATGAGGTGGCAGCCCCTTTATCAATGCCGGCAGCTTTGCTGATCAGCACGGAGGCGGGGGGGGTTTTAGTGATGAAGGTGAAACTGCGGTCTTCAAAGACCGAAATCTCCACCGGGATCACATAACCAACCTTCTCAAGGGTGCGGGCGTTGTACTCCTTGCAGAAGGCCATGATGTTGACCCCGTGCTGACCGAGGGCAGGACCCACGGGCGGTGCAGGGTTGGCCTTACCGGCATTGAGGGCCAGCTTGATAATGGCAACGACTTTTTTAGCCATCGGCGATACACATGGAACAGTGCTGCGGGGCGCCGTCGAAGGCGCAGGGACGACCTAGGCCGTCGATGGCCGCCCCCCGCAGCGGGACGGCCCAGGGGATCAGCTGTCTTTGCTGATCTGGGAAAACTCAAGCTCCACCGGGGTTTCCCGGCCAAAAATTGAAAGCAGCGCCTTCAGTTTGCTGCGGTCGCCGGAGATCTCGATTACCTCGCCCTGGAAATCCTTGAAGGGTCCAGCGGTAACGGTAATGCGATCGCCCTCGGAGAGATCCACCTTCACCACAGGCTTTTTCTCCTGGGCCCGCTTGAAGATCCGATTCACCTCGGAGAGGCTGAGGGGCCGGGGTTTGATGCGACCGCGGGAGCGGCCGGTGGTGCGGCGTTCCTCATGGCCCACAAAATTGATCACGTTGGGGGTGCTACGCACCGCCTGCTCCGTGTCCTCATCCATCATCATCCGGATCAGCACATAGCCAGGAAACACCTTTTCCTCAGTGCTTTGGCGGGAGCCGTCCTTCTTAATCTTTACCGCCGGGGTTTGGGGGATCTCAATCTCGAGAATCCGGTTTGATACCCCAAGGGTGACGGCCCGTTGTTCGAGGGTGGCCTTCACTTTCTTCTCGCAGCTGGAGGCCACCTGCACCGCATACCAACGGGCCACCGCGGGCTTACCCAGCTCCACCACCTCAGGGGCAATATCCGCCTGGGGCAACTGGTCAAGGGCGAGCTCGTCGAGGCTGGGGTCCAGGTCAGACCCAGGGGCAGAGAAGTCGGACAAGGGAATGGTCAACGGAAGAGGAGTTTGGCCAGCCAGTGGAAGAAACGATCCAGGGAGGCGATCGCCGCGGCCGAGAGGGTCACCATCAGCAGCACAGCCACCGACTCACTGATCAGTTGCTGGCGGCTGGGCCACACCACCCGCCGCAGTTCGGCAAGGGTGGAATCCAGCAGACCGGTGGGCTCTGGGGGCTTGGGGGCGGGGGCACCGGCGGGTAGGCCGGTATCGCCGCCAGGCAAGCCAGCCGTGTCGATCACCGCCCCCTCAGGGGCCGTGGGCTGACCTGGCTGATTGGGTTGGCTGAAAACCACACTTCCCCGGCGTGCGGAACACCCGCAAACGACCACCCTACAGAATCGCTTGGAATTTGGGCGCTCCCTCCTCCAGACGCACCGCCACCCCTCGGGCCCCGCGGAAGCGCTCCTCCAGCAATTCCGTGGCCAGGGGGTTCTCCAATTGGCGGCGCAGCAGGCGCCGCAGCGGCCGGGCCCCGTATTCAGGGTCGTAGCTCTCCCGGGCCAGCCAGGCCACCACCGGCTCCTCCACCTCCAAGTCCAGGCCCTGCTCCTGCAGCAACTGGTTGAGGTCTTGGAGCTGGAGGCGCACGATCGGCTCGAGATCTGCGGGCTGCAGGGGCCGGAAGCGGATCAGTTCATCGATGCGGTTGAGAAATTCAGGCCGGAACTGGCTGGCCAGGCTGCGTTCCACCTCCGCATCGAGGGCAGCGCTGTCGCCATCGCGGGCATGGCTGAGGATCGCCCGGCTAGCCAGGTTGCTGGTCATCACCACCACGGTATGGCGGAAGTCGACGCTGCGCCCTTGGGAATCACTGAGGCGGCCGTCGTCTAAGACCTGCAGCAGCAGATTAAAAACGTCTGGATGGGCCTTCTCCACCTCATCGAATAACACCACCGCATAGGGCCGCCGCCGCACGGCCTCGGTGAGCTGCCCCCCCTCCTCGTAGCCCACGTAGCCGGGGGGAGCCCCGATCAAGCGGGCCACGGCATTGCGCTCCATGAATTCACTCATGTCGAGCCGCACCAGGGCGTCCTCCTCATCGAAGAGCGCCGCCGCCAGGGTTTTGGCCAACTCGGTTTTGCCCACGCCGGTGGGGCCAAGGAAAAGGAAGGAACCCACGGGCCGGCGGGGGTCCTTCATGCCGGCCCGGGCCCGACGGATGGCGGCCGCCACCGCCGCCACCGCCTCCCGCTGGCCAAGCACCTTTTCAGCTAGGCGCTGCTCCAGCTCCAACAGCTTCTGGCGATCACCGGCCAAGAGCCGTTGGATCGGAATCCCGGTCCAACGGGCCACCACATCGGCGATGTCGCTGGCCTGCACCTGGTCGCGCAACAGCCGCTGGTCCCCCTGCAGCTGCTCTTCAAGGGCGAGCCGATCGCGCTGCACCCCATGCTCTAGTTCCACCTGCAACCGGGCCCGCTCCTCCCAATCGGTGAGCCGTTCGGCTTCGGCAATGCCATGGCGCAGGTCCTCCTCCTGCTGTTGCAGTTGGTGCAGGTCCTGGAGCTGTTGGCGTTCCAGCTGCCAACGGTCTTGGAGTTCCTCCAGGCGATCGAGGGCCTCCGTGCGCCGTTGCTGCTGCTGGATCCGCTCCTCCAGGGGGGCCTGCTCCGCCGCCAGCAGGGCCAGTTCCACCTTGCGCAGCTCCAGCTCCGCCTGCTCCACCAGGGCCGGCTTTGAGGTGGCCTCCATCTTCAATTCAGCGGCGGCCTCATCGATCAGGTCGATGGCCTTATCGGGCAGGCAGCGGTCACTGATATAGCGGTCTGCCAGGCGCACGGCCGCCTCTAAAGCAGCGTCGCTGATGGAAACGCCATGGTGCAGCTCATAGCGCTCGCGCACCCCCTGGAGGATCTCCAGGGACACCTCCTGGCTCGGCTCCTTAATCAGCAGCCGCTGGAAACGGCGGTTGAGCACCGGATCTTTTTCCAGGGTTTTGCGGTATTCCTCCACGGTGGTGGCCCCAATGCAGCGCAGTTCCCCCCGGGCCAGGGCCGGCTTCAGCACGCTGCCGGCATCGGCCCCGGAACGGTCGCTGTTGACCAGGGTGTGGATCTCATCGATAAACAGCACCACCCCGGCGCTGCTCTCGTCAGCGGCACTGATCTCCTCCAGCACCAGCCGCAGCCTTTCCTCAAATTGGCCGCGGTACTTGGCCCCGGCGATCAAAGCGCCTAAGTCAAGGGAAATCAGGCGACGGCCCTTAAGCGAATCAGGCACCTCGCCGGCCACGATCCGCTGGGCCAGCAATTCGGCAATCGCCGTTTTGCCCACGCCCGGTTCACCAATCAACACCGGGTTGTTCTTGCTGCGCCGCGAGAGCACCTGAATCAGCCGGCGGATCTCGGCATCGCGGCCGATCACCGGATCCAGGACCCCGGCCCGGGCCAAGGCGGTGAGATCCCTGCCGAACTGATCGAGGGCACTGGACTCCGCCAGGTTCTCCAGGGTTAGGGCCGCCGCTGGGGCTGCGGCGGGAGCTGGGGCGACTGCGGGAGCTGGGGGCCGGACAACCTCTGCCCGCCTGGCCAGCAAGCCGGCACCGATGCGCTGATCTTCCCCCAGGGCCTGGAGCAAATCAGAGGCATCTATGCCGCGGCCACCACGGCGCTGGCGCCCCAGTTCTGCCCCATCCAGCAGTAGTTCCAGGGCCTCACCCACGTAGAGCTCCGCCCCGCCCCGGGCCGGTTGCTGGGCACAGAACTCATCCAACCCATCGAGCAGCCGATTGCTATCCAGCCCCAGGGGCTCCAGCAACTCGCGGCAGCGGGGCTCCTGGAAGAGGGCCTGGAGGAGGTGCTCCACATCCAGCTCCCCATGGCGCCAGCGGCGGGCCTGGTCCTGGGCGCTGAGCAGCAGGTCCCAGGCCAGGTCGGTGAACCTTTCCGGTTCGCTGGTAAGGCTGACGCTGCGGTTAAAACCGAAGCCAGGATCAGGCGGCCGCATCAGATCGGTTTTTCAGCTGAATGAGTTCCACCTTGTAGCCATCCGGATCTTCCACGAAAGCAATCTGGGTGGAACCGTGCTTCATCGGGCCGGGCGGGCGCACCACCCGGCCGCCCTTGGCCGCCATAGCTGCGCAGGTGGCCACGATGTCGTCCACCCCAAGGGCGATATGGCCATAGGCATTGCCCAGGTCGTAGCTCGAGGTATCCCAGTTGTGGGTGAGCTCCAACACGGTCTGCTCCGATTCGGGGCCATAGCCCAGGAAGGCGAGGGTGAAACGGCCCTCCGGATAGTCCTTTTGGCGGAGCAAAGTCATGCCAAGCACCCCGGTGTAAAAGGCGAGGGAGCGCTCCAGGTGAGTCACCCGCAGCATGGTGTGCAGCAAACGCATCGGCGCCCGTGTGACAAAGGCTGCGGCCATTGTGCAAGGCCAATCTGCATAATGAGCCCGCTTGCCTAAAACCTGCGTGTTCGACTCCCTCGACCTAGTGATCGACACAGTGGTGGCAAGGGAGGTCTTGGATTCCCGTGGCACCCCCACCGTGGAAGCCGAGGTGCTGCTCGAAGGCGGTGCCAGTGGCCGGGCGATCGTGCCCAGTGGGGCCAGCACCGGCGCCCATGAGGCCCATGAATTGCGCGATGGCGATCCCCACCGTTATTTCGGCAAGGGGGTGGGCCAAGCGGTAACCAATGTGGAGGAGCGGATCGCCCCGGCCCTCTGTGGCCTCAGCTCCCTGGACCAAGGGGCCGTGGATGCCGCCATGGCCGAACTGGATGGCAGCGATAACAAATCCTCCCTGGGGGCCAACGCCGTCCTGGCCGTGAGCCTGGCCGTGGCCCGGGCCGCCGCCAACGGGGTGGGTTTACCGCTTTACCGCTACCTGGGGGGCCCCAGCGCCACCCTGCTGCCGGTGCCGTTGATGAATGTGATCAACGGCGGTGCCCACGCCGCCAATAACCTGGATTTCCAGGAATTCATGGTGGTGCCCCACGGGGCCGACAGCTTCCGGGAGGCCCTACGCATGGGCGCCGAAGTGTTCCACACCCTCAAGGGCCTGCTCCACGACCAGGGCCTCTCCACCGCCGTGGGCGATGAGGGGGGCTTTGCCCCCAACCTGGAGAGCAACGATGCCGCCGCCCAGCTGCTGGTGAGCGCCATCGAAAAGGCCGGCTACCGCCCCGGGGAACAGATCTCCCTGGCCCTGGATGTGGCCAGCACCGAGTTCTTCAGTAACGGCCGCTACAGCTATGGCGGCAGCAGCTTTAGCGCCGCTGAAATGGTGGACCAACTGGCCCAACTGGTGAGCCGCTACCCGATCATCTCGATTGAAGACGGCATTGCCGAAGACGACTGGGAGGGCTGGAAGCTGCTCACCGACCGCCTCGGCCAAACCGTGCAATTGGTGGGCGACGACCTATTCGTGACCAGCAGTGCCCGGCTGCAACGGGGCATCGACCTGGGGGTGGCCAACTCAATTCTGATCAAGGTCAACCAGATCGGTTCCCTCACCGAAACCCTCCAGGCGATCGACCTGGCCGGCCGTTCCGGTTACACCAGCGTGATCAGCCACCGCAGTGGTGAAACCGAAGACACCACCATCGCCGACCTGGCGGTGGCCACCCGGGCGGGCCAGATCAAGACCGGTTCCCTCAGCCGCAGCGAGCGGGTAGCCAAATACAACCAGCTGCTGCGCATCGAAGACGAATTGGGGGGCCAAGCGATCTATGCCGGCGCCGAAGGCCGCGGCCCCCGGGGCCGCCGCTGAACGGCTCATTCCTGAACGGCTCATTTGGGCAGTTGCCGCTAGATAAGCCGATCAAGGCGGACATCGCGGCCAAGCCGCAACTGAAGCTTCAACCAGCTGAAGGCCAGCGGCAGGCCCGCCAAGGCGGGGGCCACGGCCCAACTGGGGCGACTACCACCCGCCAGTACCGCCGTGGCCAGGGCCAAACCGGCCAGCAGGATTGCCTGGCCATTGAGCTGTTGGCCCAGGGCCAGGCGCCTTAACAAACGATCGGTTTCACCAGCGCGAATCTGCACCTGCAGATCCCCCTGTTCGAGCCGATCCAGCCCCTCCTCCAGGCGCCGGGGCAGGCCCAGGGCACGGCTACCCACCGCCGCCGCCTGGCGGGAGAGGTCGTTAAACAATTCAGAGGGACCTGATCCACTGGAGGTCATTAGCGGCAGCAGATAGGGCTTGGCGATCGAAACCAAACTAAAGCCGGGATCGAGGCTGCGGCCCACCCCCTCAAAGGTGGAAAGGGCCCGCATCACAAAGATCAGCTCCACCGGTAGCCGAAAGGGCTGGCCGTAAACGAGCGCATAGAGATCCCCCGAGAGCCGCTCCAGCACGTTGCCACTGAAGGGGGGGGTGAGGGCATCCTTGAGCATCAGCCGCACCAGCCGCCGCACGGGGCCGGGATCCAGCTCCGCCGCAATCACCCCGGCCGCCTGTAATTCAGCCACCAGGCCTGCCGCATCCCGGGCCGCCGCCGCCCGCACCATCGCCCCCAGGCGACGGCGCAAGCGTGGCGACAGTTGCCCCATCATGCCGAAGTCGTAGTAGATGAGGGCGCCATCACTGGCAACGGCAAGGTTGCCGGGGTGGGGATCGGCATGGAAGAAGCCGTAGCGCACCAATTGCTGCAAATAACTGGCCGCCCCTTTTTCCGCCACCGCTGCCGGGTCAATGCCCTGGGCAAGTAAGGCTTCGCGGTCGGTGATTTTGATGCCCGGCAGGTAATCAAGGCAAAGCACCCGCTCGCTGGAGAGCTCCCAGATCACCGCCGGGATCCGAATGGCGGGATCATCTAAAAACTGTTGGCGAAACCGGGCCGCATATTCGGCTTCGATGCGGAAATCCAACTCCCGCAACAGCACCCGCTTGCATTCCCTAGCCATACCCACCCAATCGCGGCCACGGCCCCAGCTGGGATGGCGCTGCATCACGGCTGCCACCTGGGCCATCACCTCCAAATCAAGGCGAAACAGCCGTTGCAACCCCGGCCGTTGCAGCTTCAAAACCACCACCCGGCCACTGCGCAAAACGGCGCGGTGCACCTGGGCGAGGCTGGCGGAACCGAGCGGGGCCGGGTCAATCTCCACGATCTCGTGGCAGCGGGGCCCCAACTCCCTTTCCAAAAGCGCTTCGGCCAGGGCAAAGGGGAAGGCGGGCACCCGGTCCTGCAGGCGGGTTAGTTCCTGCACCCAGCCCCCTGGCAGCAGATCAGGCCGGGCCGATAACAACTGGCCAAGCTTGATAAAAGCCGAACCCAGGCCCAACAACTGGGCCACCAACCATTGGGCCAGCAGCTGCTGGCGCCGGGCCCGGCGGCCATCTGTTACGCCCCCCGGGTAGCTCCAAGCCTGGCCATCCCACCAAAGACGAGTTAACAGCCCAAGCACCACGGACCAAATCCGCAGGGAGCGCAGCAGGCTCCGCAGGGGGCCCATCAAGCCTGCTCCTCAAGTCGTTTGGTGAAACTCGCCACCTGTTGACGCAACTGATCCAACTGTTGCTGCACATCTGGCGCCGGCACCGGCGCCCCAGGGGCGGCGCCGGTGCCGGCGCCAGAGTTATCCAGGCGTTCGGCCTCCTGCTGCACCTCTTCCCAAAACAGTTGCAGTTCCTCCTGCAAGCGCTGGGGGGCGTCTTGGGCCAAAAGGCTCAACTGGGCGGCGGCATCCATGGCACCGCTGCCGAGGCGGGCGACGAGCCGCTGGAGGGCGGCCTGCAGAAGCGTGTCGGGGCTGCTCATCGCCAGGGCACGGGCGGTGCCACGACTGTGGCAGATCCAGCGGGCGTTGGTGGGGCACCGGGGGCCACCGGGGGCGGCAACTGGGGGGGCTGGGGGACTCGAGGGTCCTGGGGCGCCTTGGGGGCAGGGTTGGCTTGGTTAAGCGCTTCAAGGGGGTCAGTTAAAGGTTTTTCCGGCTTGCTTTCCCCCTTGATGGCTGGCGGCGCCAGGGGATCAAGGCTGGGATTGCCGCTGGAGCTTGCTTTGGTCTCGGTGAAACCTGAGCCCTCGGGGCTGCCGTGCAGATCAATGCGCTCGGCGCCATAACGCATGCGCAGGCTTTCCAGGCCCGTGCCGGGGAAGCTCTTCACATCAAAGCGTTCCCCCAGCCTCACAAAACTGGCAAAACGGCCGTCCAGCAGCCGACTGGTGCCGGCAAAGGCCAGCCCAAAACAAAGTCCCACTAAAAGCGGTGGCAAGGGGTTCCAAGGATTTACCGCCCGACGCCGGCGCTGGGGGGGCCGATCAGCCGTGCGGGAAGAAGCCATCGGCACTGGCATAGCTTGCTGGGGCGCAGGCTAGCCAGGGCCACTGCCAACGACGCCAGACACTTGATCAACAAGCCAATTAAATCCAAGTTAATGACATCCACCAGTAATCCTTGGCCGAAAACCCAAGCCCCCCAAAGACACAGCCTTTATAACAAATATTTAACTTGGATACTTAAAAGGTATAAATAGCTACTTACACCAATGATTGCTATGCAAATTTTGCATAATAACTCAATGTTGGGGGGGGGGGGGGGATTGCGCCATGCACACAAAATCAATTACAAAGCATCGGTTGTGATTGCTAATTCTCGCCCCATGGACCCAAGAAACCTAAGCACTCCACAAATAAATTATCTCAAATCACCTAAGCGAATAAGTATCACAATTCCCCACGCCCTCCATGAAATCCTAATGGCCCAGAGCACCAAGCAAGGCAGATCACTGAGCAATTTAGCCGCATTTATCCTGGAGCAGCACCTACACAACACAAAAAAAGCCTAATAAAATCAACGGCTATTTGCCATATATATTAAAACAATCCCTGCCAGAGCCTGCAAAAAAAAATTAACCTAAAAACCCTCAGCGCAGAAAAATCTGGCGGCGCAGGGACAGCATCTGTGTTCCGAGCCAAAGATTCACCTCAGGTGGTGTAATCGGCGTTAATATAGCATATCGCCCAAAGTGACTGGTATCACTAGGTTTTGACCTCACAGGCATTGCCACATAATTGACACAGACCCAGTGCCCACCTAGATTCAGGCACAGAATTGACACATTTCCCCGCCGTGACCAAAAGCAAGGGCGGAACACTTGTTCTCAATAAAACCAAGATTTATGACAGCGAAATTTGCTATATCTACCAACGGGGAGGGACTAAATCAAAATACTGGCAATTTTACTACTGGGACTCAGAAGGAAAAGAAGGATTTAGAATCAGAAAGTCACTTAAGACTAAAGATTTCATAACAGCACAATCTCTTGCTCAAAATGAGTTCATCAACATCAAAGCAAAGACACAAAACGAAGAGTCCTTGCAAACACTCACGGTTGCCGAGATGGCAAGATTATTTCTTTCCAAAAAGAAAACAGAAATCAGTACGGAACCCCACGCTGGAGTTACTAAAGAA
>JBDLTB010000070.1:0-11036 GCA_039799245.1 Cyanobacteriota bacterium | reverse complement strand
ACAAAAGCCTCCTCTTGCTCCTTGTTGGCAAGGCGACCATCTTCCACAATAATGATTCTATCGGCCACATCAAGGATCTTATTATCATGGGTTACCATGATAATCGTGGTTTTTTCAGTTTCCGCCAGTTCCTTCATCAAGTTCACCACTGTCCGGCCCGATTCCTTATCCAGGGCGGCAGTGGGCTCATCCCCCAACAAAATTTTCGGCCTACTCACCAAAGCCCGGGCTATCGCCACCCGTTGGCGCTGGCCACCGGAAAGATTGGCGGGAAAATAATCAACTCGATCACCCAGTCCAAGCTTATCAAGCATCTGCTCGGCCATTAAATCCATGTCCGATTCGTAGTACTTGTCATGCAATTCAAGGGAAAGCCTTACATTTTTCCTAGCATTAAGAAACATCATTAAATTATGGGCCTGAAAAATGAAACCAACATTCAGTCTCAACCTGGCCAATTGTTCTTTATTGGCACCATTGAGTTCCTCCCCAAGGATGTTTAAACTGCCGTCTTGACAAGAACGCAAACCGCCAAGCATCGTCAGCAGGGTGGTTTTCCCAGAGCCGGAGGGGCCAGTGCAAATCACCAGCTGCCCAGGATAGATATCCAGAGATATGTCTTTCAAGGCATGTTTACGCTCCTCTCCTGTGCCGAACCAGTGGTTCACATGCTTGAGGGAAATCAGCGGCTTAAGCATCTGCTCAGAAGACATCGGCCGGATCCAATTGCACAAGTTTGCGGGTGGCCAAGGCCCCGGAGCCCACACACATCACAAAGGTGAGACCCAGCACCTGGAGGGCCCGGCCCGTGGTCATAAACACAGACAATTTGGTGACCGCCGCCAGCAAGGCATAGAGGCCAATTGAGCTCAGCACCCCAGGGATAAAGCCAATCACGGCCAGAATTGCCGACTGCTGAATCACAACACCAATCACATAGGAATCGGTATAGCCCATCGCCTTGAGCGTGGCGTACTGGGGCAGGGAATTCATCACATCACCAAACAAAATCTGATAAACAATTATGCTACCAACCACAAATCCCACCAACACTCCCAGCGAGAAAATAAAGCCTACCGAGGAATTTTTCTTCCAGTAGTTCACCTCCAGCTGCGCCAACTCCTTACGACTAAGCACCTTCACATCCTTGGGCATCAACGGTTGCAACTCTGCTTTTACCGCTGCCACAGAAGCTCCGGGTTGCAACTGGATCAAACCCAGCTGAATCAAGCGAGGATCCTGCTTCGGAAATAAGTACAAAAACGTACTATCACTGGTGATTAGGTTGGCCTCGGCGGCAAATGTGGCCCCCAAGGAAAAAGTATCAACGATCCGAATCGAGCGACCATTCACCTCCAGGGGCAACACCCCATCGCGGGCAACTACCCTTGCCACATCGCCATATTGCTTTTTAGAGTTGAGATCAAATAGGGCATTACGCAAGGGTTGCAGCCGGGCCGGGTCCTGCTCCAGCTCTGGGAAAGCTAAGGAGGGCCTACTGGGATTTACACCAAACACATAAACGTCGTAGGACTCCCGAGTGGCCGGCGTGATCCAGGTGGCCCGAGAAATTCTGAGCGGTGATACCCCCGCCACCCCCTGCACCCCCAGGGCCTGATACAAACGGCTGCGCTGAAAATTTTGCAAGGAGCCCATGTTGCTATAGCCAGCACTCACCAGCACCAGATCCGCGCGCAAGCGATCAATGGGCTTCCGCTGGCTATTGTAAATACTATCAAGCAAACCTAGCTGAAAAAACATCAGCAGGTTTGAGAAACTTACGCCGGCCAGGGCAATGCCCATTTTCACAGGATTATTAGTTACCTGGAGCCAGGCCACCGGGGTGCGTTTCAGCCACTTGGCAAGACCTTTGTTCATGGTTTCAGCCCCGGCTGACCATTGGCAGGTTGCGACTTAGGATCAAAGACCACATTTACTTGAAGATTTGAGCCAAAACGCAGCTTGAGTTGCTCCTCCGGGGTGGTATCAAGGCGAATCTTCACCTCAAAAACCCGCTGGTCCATATTTTCACCAGGCTGACCGGTAAAAACTGTTTGCCGCTGGACCTGGGGCAGCACCTGATAAACCTTACCCTTGAGGCTGCCTTCAAAGCCATCGGCTGTGATTGAAGCTGATTGTCCCTCAAATAACTTTGGCAAATCAGTTTGATATACCTCCGCCGTAACAATCATACGACTGGTATCTGCCATTTCAAGGATGCCATCTTCACCCACCTTGTCGCCAGGGCGCGCAATTATGCGCAGAATTTGACCGTTCTGGGGGGCCCGCACGGTGGCGAAATCAAATTCCTGGCGGGCACGATCACGGGAGGCAATGGCCTTACGCAATTCGTTGTTGGCAGTGGTCACATCCTCCGGACGCACCTCCTTGATCTGGGCCAAGGTTTGACGGGCACTTTCAATATCTGCCCTGAGGGTACTGAGCGTGCCCGCACGGGTTTCAATGGCCTTTGCCAGGTCTGCACTAGTGGTTTCAGCCCGGGTGCGATAGCGATCCCGTTGCAGGGCTGAAACGCCACCAGCCTTATACAACTGGTCATAGCGCTGCATTTCCAGCTTGGCTTCATTGGCGGTGGAACGGGCTGCCTTCACCGCTTGATCCTGGGACAACTGCTCACCAGCCAGCTGCCTTTCCAAGCTCTGCACCTTAAATTCCTGGGCGCGAATTTCCCCCTGCTTAGCCCCCGCCTTCACCTGGGCGAGCTTACTTTCGGCCACGCCGACCAGTTCATTGGCCTCCTGCAGGGAGGCCTTGAGGGTGCCATAGCTATTAAGGATTGCCAACGGCGTTCCCTCTTTTACTACCTGGTTTTCCTGCACCAGAAGCTTCTCAATCCGATCACCACTTAAGGAACTCGACACGGAAACCTTACGGATCTTTGTTTCTGGCTCCAGGCGCCCCAGGGCTGAAACCCGCCGGGGGGAAACCTGGGGAGGCGGCTCCACCGGCTTGGGCTGACAGGCCACCAACAGGCTGCCACTGGCCAAAAGGCTGAAGCCGCAGGCGCCCACCAGGGCCATACGAACGCTACTCATGGGCGGGATGACAGCGCCTGACTGCCCCAGGCTAAATCACCCCCACCTCGGCAGGCAAATTGAGTTGATTGGCCCGCCGGCTTGATTCAGCACAGCCCAATGGGGTGGGAAAGAGTTTACCTGGATTGGCCCGGTGCTCCGGGTCAAAAGCCCTACGCACCAGCTGCATTGTTTCCAAATCATTGGCATTAAACATCCAATCCATAAAACAGCGCTTATCGGCACCTATGCCATGTTCGCCACTGATGCTGCCGCCGGCATCAACGCAAAGCCTAAGAATCGCCGCCCCCAGCTCTTTTACCCTTTGCTTCACCCCGTCTTCTTGGGCGTTGTAGAGGATCAGCGGATGCAGGTTTCCATCACCGGCATGGAAAACATTGGCCACCGGTAAACCATGCTGCTCAGCTAATTCGGCAATGGCGGCCAGCACCCGGGGCAGGGCGCTGCGGGGTACCACCCCATCCTGGAGGTAATAGCTGGGATACATGCGCCCCAGGGCGGAGATGGCACTCTTACGTCCCAACCAGAGCCGCGCCCGATCCTCAGGGGCCAAGGCCTGCTGCACCTGGCGGGCCCCGGCCTGGCGACAGAGCTGGGCACTCAACTCAGCCGCCACCGCCACCTCCCTGCCACTGCCATCGAGTTCGATCAGCAGGGCCGCCGCCGCATCACTGGGGTAGAGCTCCTGCTCCAGCATCGCGTCCACGGCGCGGATCGTGAAGTTGTCCATGATTTCCATGCCCGCCGGCAACACCCCCGCCGCCGTAATCGCCCTCACCGCCTCACCGGCGGCCTCCATCGAACTGAAATCCGCCAAAAGCACCGCCACCGCCTCAGGCTCCCGCAACAGCCGCAGGGTGATCGCCGTAGCAATGCCTAGGGTGCCCTCACTGCCAATGAATGTGCCCCGCAGGTCTAGGCCGGGCGCCTCGGCCAGCGGCCCCCCCAGGGTGGTGACCGTGCCATCGGGCAAGACCACCTCCAGCTCCAGCACGTGGTTACTGGTTACTCCGTACTTAAGGCAATGGACGCCCCCGGAGTTTTCAGCCACGTTGCCGCCGATGCTGCACACCACCTGGCTAGATGGATCTGGGGCGTAATAAAAGCCAGCGCCACCCACCGCCCGGGTCACCCAACTGTTGATAACCCCCGGCTGCACCCGAATACGTTGGTTATCAAGGTCAACCGCCAGCACCCGACGCATGCGGCTGGTGATCACCAGCAGGGCCGGCTGCTCCACCAACGCCCCGCCGGACAACCCCGTGCCACTGCCGCGGGCCACGAAGGCCACCCCTAACTCGTAGCAGAGGCCCAACACCGCCGCCACCTGGTCGGTGCTTTCCGGCAACACCGCCAAGGGCGGTAGGTGCCGGTCCATGGTGAGGCCGTCGCAGTCATAGCTCAGCAGCTCCTGGCGTTTGCTCACTACCGCCTTGGGGGGCAGTAAACGGCGCAGACGGCGCTCAAGTTCAGCCCAGTCAATTGGCTTCAGCACTGGCCTGCTGCCGTAACAAAACAGTGTTGGCAGCCTATAGATCTACTAAGAGGCAAGGTTCTAGGTAAGGATGGGGGCTTGTGATTTGCTGAACGCCCCCTTGGTTACCGCCGCCGCCCTGAACACCAGCCGCTCCGATGCGTTGTTCGCGGCCGCCCAGAAACTGATGCCGGGGGGGGTGAACTCACCGGTGCGGGCCTTCCGTTCCGTGGGGGGTCAACCGATCGTGTTTGACCGGGTGGAAGGGTCCTACGCCTGGGATGTGGACGGCAACCGCTATATCGATTACATCGGCAGCTGGGGCCCGGCCATCTGTGGCCACGCCCACCCTGAGGTAATTGAGGCCCTGCACCAGGCCCTGGCCAAGGGCACCAGCTTTGGCGCCCCCTGCGCCCTGGAAAACGACTTGGCCCAGCTGGTGATCGATGCGGTGCCCAGCGTTGAGATGGTGCGCTTCGTTAACAGCGGCACCGAAGCCTGCATGGCGGTGCTGCGGCTGATGCGTGCCTACACCGGCCGCGAAAAGCTGATCAAGTTTGAGGGCTGTTACCACGGCCACGCCGACATGTTCCTGGTGAAGGCCGGCTCTGGGGTGGCCACCCTTGGCCTGCCCGACTCCCCCGGCGTACCCAGCAGCACCACCGCCAACACCCTCACCGCCCCCTACAACGACCTGGAGGCGGTGAAGGCCCTGTTTGCCGCTAACCCCGATTCGATCGCCGGGGTGATCCTGGAGCCGGTGGTGGGCAATGCCGGCTTCATCGCCCCCGACTTCGGCTTCCTGGAGGGCCTGAGGGAACTCACCAATGAGTACGGCGCCCTGCTGGTTTTTGACGAAGTGATGACCGGCTTCCGCATCGCCTATGGCGGTGCCCAGTCGAAATTTGGCATCACCCCAGACCTCACCACCATGGGCAAGGTGATCGGCGGCGGGCTACCGGTGGGGGCCTACGGCGGCCGGGCCGAGATCATGGAAATGGTGGCACCGGCCGGGCCGATGTACCAGGCGGGCACCCTCAGTGGCAATCCCCTGGCAATGACCGCCGGCATCAAAACCCTGGAAATCCTCAAGCGCCCCGGCAGCTACGAGCAGCTCGAAGCCCGCACCAAGCGTCTTTCCAATGGCATCAAGGCGGCGGCCCAGGCGGCGGGGCTGCCGATCTGTGGCAGCAGCATCAGCGCCATGTTTGGCTTCTTCCTCACGGAAGGCCCCGTGCGCAACTTTGAAGAGGCAAAAGCAGCAGACACCGCCCGTTTCGCCAAGTTGCACCGGGCGATGCTCGAACGCGGGGTCTATCTCGCCCCCAGCGCCTTCGAGGCCGGCTTCACCTCCCTGGCCCACTCCGAGGCCGACATAGACGCCACCATCGAGGCCTTCCGTGAAAGCTTTGCCGCCATTGCCTGAAGTGCCATTGGCTGAACCGCGGCGGCCCCAGGGCTGGGCGGCCCTAAACCGGGCGGCGACCAGCCTGCCGATCCTGCTGCTCCTAAACGCCTGTGGCGGCTCCACCAGCAACCAGCCGGTGAACCTGAAGGGGGGCCTGCCCGTGGGAGCGGTGCTGTCGCTCACGGGCAACGCCAATGTGTATGGGCAAGACCAGAAACTTGGCCTTGAGCTGGCCCAGGCGGCCCTCAAGCCCGGCAGCGCCCTGCCGCTGCAGCTGCGCATCGAGGACGGCGGCAGTGATGAGGCGGGCGCCACCAGTGCCTTCAACCTATTAATCAAATGGGGCACTGCGGCCCTGATCGGCCCCACCCTTTCCCAACAGGCCTTCGCCGCCGATCCGATCGCCCAACGCCGGGGGGTGCCGGTGCTGGCCCCCTCCAATACCGCCACGGGCATCCCCGAACTGGGCAGTTTCATCAGTCGCGTGTCGGCCCAGAGCTCGGTAATTGCGCCGCTTTCGATCGCCAAAGCCCTGGAGCTACATCCCCAGATCAAGCGGGCGGCGGTGTTCTATGCCCAAGACGATGCCTACAGCACCGCCGAAACCACGATCTTCCAGCAGGCGCTGACGGCGAAGGGGCTAAAACCAATCACGGTGCAGCGCACCCAGCTAAATGACCAAGACTTCCTGAATCAGATCACCGCCGCCCTCCAACTCAAGCCAGACCTGGTGGTGCTTTCCCTGCAGGCGGTGGATGGCGGCAACCTGATCCGCCAATTGCGGGAACTGGGTTACAAAGGCACGATCGTGGTAGGCAACGGCATGAATACGCCGAATATCTATCCGATCTGCCAACGGGCCTGCGATGGCATCTTGATCGCCCAGGCCTACAGCCCCGAACTGCCCAGCGCCGCCAATCGCGCCTTTGTGGCCAGTTACAAGGCCAAGCAGGGGGGGGCGATCCCGCCGCAGCTCACCGCCCAGGCCTACGCCGCCTACCAGGTGATCGCCGAAGCCGCCGGCCGGCTCAACCAACAGCAGCCTCTAAAAGGCCAGCCCCTGCGCCAGGTGCGCTTGCTGCTGAACAAAGAAATCCTTAGCGGCAGCTACGACACCCCCCTGGGCAAGATCAGCTTCAGCCCCGAGGGGGAGGTGCAACAGGACCGCTTCTTCGTGGCCCAGGTGCGCATGAACAGCGATGGCCGCAGCGGGCGCTTTGCCCTGCTGAAGTAAGCCGCACCCATGGAAATATTGGCGCAACTGCTGATCAATGGCCTTTCGGTGGGGGCCGTTTATGCGCTGTTTGCCCTCGGTTACACCCTGGTGTTTTCGGTGCTGGGGGTAATCAATTTCGCCCACGGCGCCCTGTTCACCCTGGGGGCCTATCTCACCTACCTGCTGCTGGGGGGGGCGGTGGGCAGCAACGGCGCCCTGGCCGGCCTGCACCTGCCCCTGGCCCTACCCCTTTGGGCGGCCCTACCCCTGGCGGGCCTTGGCACCGCCGCCGCCAGCCTGGGGGTGGAGGCCGTGGCCTTCCGGCCGCTGCGGCGCCGCGGCGCTGAACCCTTGCTGTATTTGATCACCAGCCTTGGGGCTGGGGTGATCCTCGTAAACCTGATCCAGTTGCTGATGGGGGCGGAGGCCTATGCCCTGCCCGGCCAGCCCCTGGGGGCCCTGCCGGCGGTGCTGGCCCTGGGGGATGGCTTACAAATCCGCACGGTGCAATTGCTCTTGCTGGGGGTGGCGGCGCTGGTGATGGTGCTGCTGGGCCTGTGGCTTAACCGCAGCCGCGGCGGCAAGGCCCTGCGGGCCGTAGCCGAAGACGCCAGCACCGCGCGGCTACTGGGCATCAACAGTGGCGCCATGGTGCAGCTGGCCTTTGCTTTGGCCGGCTTCCTGGCGGGCTTAGCTGGCGGTTTGGTGGCCCTGAGCGTGGGCATCGCCGGGCCCTATTTCGGCATCGGCTATGGCCTCAAGGGGCTGGGGGTGCTGGTGCTAGGCGGCCTGGGCAGCGTGCCGGGGGCGGTGTTGGGGGGCCTGATCGTGGGCATCGCTGAGGCCTTGGTACCAGGCAACCTCTCGGGCTACAAAGACGCCGTCGCCTTTGCCTTTCTGTTTGGAATCCTGCTGCTGCGGCCCCAGGGGCTGCTGGGTCGGCGGCTGGTGGAGAAGGTTTAGCTCCCATGCCCGACGTTTCTCTGTTGGTGCAGATGCTGCTGGGGGCGCTGCTGGCCCTGGCGGTGTATCTGCCGCTGCGGGCGGGCCAACTGTCGCTGGCCACCCCGGGGTTTTATGCCGTGGGCGGCACCGTGGCGGCCCTGCTCTCCACGGGCCTTCCGGCCCTGGCCGGAGATAGCGAGCTCTATCCGCTCAGTTCAGTGCTGCTGGAACTGCTGCTGGCCCTGCTGGTGGCCGGGGCCCTAGCCCTGGCCATCGGCGGACCGGTGCTGCGGCTGCGGGGGATCTACCTGGCGATTGCCACCATTGCCCTGGTGGAAATCCTGCGGGTTGTGTTGCTGAATAGCCCCTGGTTTGGCGGGGCCGTGGGAATTTTTGCGATCCCCCAACCGTTTGACAGCCCCGAGGGTTACCTCGCCGCCTTTGGGCTGCTGCTGGGGTTGGGGTGCTGGGGCTGCCACTGGCTCGAACGGCAACCCCTGGGGCGCTCCATGGCCGCCATCCGCGATGACGAACTGGCGGCCCGCTGCATGGGGGTCGATACAGATCGCGTAAAACTATTGGCCTTTTTATTCAGCGCCCTAGGGGCCGCCGCCGCTGGGGTGCTGGCGGCCCATTACTTCAATAGTTGGAACGCCCGCCAGGCCAGCTTTGACGCCAGCATCACCACCCTGGCCTTTGTGGTGTTGGGTGGCAGTCGCACCTGGCTGGGCCCGGTACTGGGGGGCCTGCTGCTCACCGCCCTGCCGGAACTGCTGAGGCCCTTGGGCGACCTGCGCCTGATCGTGTTTGGCCTGGTAATCCTGCTGGGGCCGCTGTTAATTCCCCAGGGTTTGATTCCCCAGGGCCTGATCAACCCGAAGCGGCCATGACCATGGCCCCCTTGCTGGAGCTGGATCAAGTAAGCCGTCGATTTGGCGGCCTGCGGGCCCTTGATGGGGTGAGCCTGGAGGTGCAGGAGGGGGAGATCCTTGGCCTGATTGGCCCCAATGGGGCCGGCAAAACCACCCTCTTCAATGTGATCACGGGTCTCACTGCGCCCAGCAGCGGCAACGTGCGCTGGCGGGGTAAGGCCATAGCAGGCCAACGGCCGGATGTGTTGTGCCGCCTGGGCCTGGCCCGCACCTTTCAGAATTTGCGCCTGTTTCGCCAACTCAGCTGCCTCGACAACCTGCAGGTGGCCATGGGCCGCAACGACCGCCGCGGCGCCCTGGAACTATTGGCCCTAGTGCAGCTGCAGGGGCGGGCCGAGGAGGCCGCCGGCTCCCTGGCCTACGGAGACCAGCGGCGGCTTGAAATCGCCCGGGCCCTGGCCACCGGCCCCCAGCTGTTGCTGCTGGATGAACCGGCCGCAGGGCTAAACCCTGTGGAAAAACATTCGTTACGGGAACTGGTGCAACTGCTGCGCCAGCAATTCCAATTAACGGTGCTGATCATCGAACACCATGTGCCACTGATGATGCAGCTCTGCGACCGGCTCGCGGTGCTGAATTTCGGCAAGCGCATTGCCCTGGGCAGCCCCGAACAGGTGCGCCGTGATCCCCTGGTGATCGAGGCCTACCTGGGTAAGGGGGCCCCATGAGCGCCATGGCCCCACCGCTACTGCGCCTAGAAAAACTGGGGGTGCGCTACGGCAACCTGTGGGGGGTGCGGCAGCTGAGCCTGGAGGTGGGCGCCGGCGAATGTGTGGCCCTGCTGGGATCTAATGGGGCCGGCAAAAGCACCACATTGCGGGCGATTTCGCGCCTGGTGCCCGCCAGTGAAGGACAGCTGTATTGGGGGGACCGCAGCCTCAGGGGCCTCAGCACTGAAGCCACCGTGCGCCTAGGCATTAGCCACTGCCCCGAGGGGCGGCGGGTGCTGGCCCAACAAACCGTTTTAGACAACCTGCAGCTGGGGGCCTGGCTGCGGCGTGATCGTTCGGCCATCGCCGCAGATCTGGAGCGGTGCTACGGCCTATTCCCGCGGCTGGCGGAACGGCGCCAGCAACTGGCAGGCAGCCTCAGCGGCGGCGAGCAGCAGATGCTGGCCATCGCCCGGGCCTTGATGGCCCGCCCCACCCTGCTACTGCTGGATGAACCCAGCCTGGGCCTGGCGCCCCTGCTGGTGGAGGAACTGATGCAAAGCCTGGCCCAACTGCACCGCGAGGGGCTCAGCATGTTGCTGGTGGAACAGAACGTCTACGCGGCCCTTGCCATTGCCCAGCGGGGCTATGTGCTGGAGGCGGGACAGCTGGTGCTGGAGGGGAGCGCCTCAGAACTTCGCAGTGACGAAGCCCTCAGAAAATCGTATCTAGGCAGTGAATAATCAATATTTAGGCGAAAACTATAGAAGGAGAGAATCATCAATAGTCACCCTAAAAAGCTAATCACCCTAAAATATTGATCACCCTAAAAAGCCAATCTCAGGAAAGATCTAATCAGAGACAAGAACTAATCACAATAGAAAATCAATTGTCAGATATCGATCAAGGGAAATGTGCAAAATGACTATATTGATCACATATAAACTCGCTTCAATACCAAAGAACTTTGCAACCCTAAACAGATCATGCGCTGCCATAGGCGCTTCATACTTCAGCGGGATCAAAACTTAAATATTTATCAATTTGCCGAGGCTAACTAGCCATAGAGGCCTTCAAAATTATCACCATCTGCAGCACTTTTAAAAAACTGGAATCCCAGCCCCTGGCGACGCCAAGCGCCAGGAAACAGAAAAACCACTGATCCCAACCTGATGCAAACATGGGCTGGCCTGCCGCCGGATCCTCCGGCTGATCGGGATAGACAAGCTTCCCATTAAACCAATTTAATGAATCGGCCATCATACTTAAGAATGCCGCCCGATGGTTGGCGGAATCAACAACATTCAAGCTAATATTTTCTTTGCCAAAACCAATGCTTTGTCGCTCAAAAAATA
>JBDLTB010000069.1:0-11551 GCA_039799245.1 Cyanobacteriota bacterium | reverse complement strand
TGATGGCCGCCAACACGTCAAGCTCCTAGGCACCAACACCTTTGGTTTCGAGGATCTTCTCGCCAGCCAGGGCTCCGATTGGGACTTCAATGACACCAAGATCAAGGTGAGCATCAGTGCCTAAAAAGCTCCATACCCCACCCATTGCCCCACCACTTTGAGCTGGGGTTGATAACCATGAGGTATTTCCAAACACCGTAAACCTTGGTGCCCAGGAGCGAATGTACCCATTCCTCATTCGCTTCCAAACCCACTGCCAGAAGCTGGAAAGAGCAATAAAAAACCCCTGAAACCTTGCAGTCTCAGGGGTCTTCAATTTGGTGGCGGGGGGGAGATTTGAACTCCCGACCTTCGGGTTATGAGCCCGACGAGCTACCAGGCTGCTCTACCCCGCGGCTTGATCACCAGTACAAAAGCTTAGTAGCCAGGACGACCTTTTGGCAAGCACTTTTACCAAAAAGCTTGGCTCAGCTGCCCTCAAAACGCAGTTCCCCCAACACCTCTAGCCGTTGGCCCGCCATGGGAATCAGGAATTGCTGCTCCAGTTCCTCCAGGGCCGAGGGGGTTAGCCAATCCAGCTGGCGCAGCAGGTGCAGGGCCACCGCCCACTTGGCTCGGCCAGACCCATCCTCCACCTTGATGGCCAGGCCGAGGCCCTCCCCCATGCGGGCCAGGCACTGGATGCCCTCGGCCCCCCCCTTACTCACCACCACCCCCAGGGAGCGGCGCATTAATTCGGTGTCAAAGCGTCCCTCCCCCGCCACCAGCTCCGGAAAGGCCTGCATCGCCCGCCCGAGGCGTTCCAGGGTGGGCAATTGGCCACTGCCCAGGTGGGCATAGAGCAGGGCCATCTGGGCAAGCGGTAGCTGCAGGGTGGGGGCACCGCAGTCATCACAGGCCACCACCAGCTCCGCCGCCGGCAAACCGAGTAATTCGGCCACCCGGTTCAACACCTCCTGCTGGAGCGGATGATCACGGTTTAGATAACCCTCCAGGGGCCAGCCCAGGCGCTTACAGGCGGCGAGAAAAGCCGCATGTTTTCCAGAACAGTTGTGCTGCAGTGGACTATCCGCCCCAGCGGGGCAAGGACAACGCAACAAAGCCACATCCACATCGGCCCGCCAGAGCACCTGGAAGGCCTCGCGGGCCTGCTCCACATTGCCGTCATGGGAAGCGCAGGCAATGGCCAGGGCCCGCTCACCACCGCCCTGGGCGTCGGCGGCGCCACTGGAGACAAATACCTGGGCCTGAAAGGGCTTGAGCCCCGACCGGATGAAACTAAGCATCTGGGGATCCCCCGCCCGCATCAACTGCCGGCCCCGCTGGTCACAAACCACCGCATGGACCCGATGCAGCGATTCGGCGATGCCATTGCGCAGCAATCGCACCTCTAGGGGTGGGGTGCGCGGCCGGAGGGATCCACTGCGGCCGATCGATGAAGCCATACCTGGTTGTCGCCTGAACGTTCAGTCAGCCTGGCAGAAGCTGATCGATTCGCCGTGGCCCCAGAAGGCCTCCAGGTCGTAGTAGCTGCGTTCCTGGGGGGTGAGCACCTGCACGATCAGGTCGCCGTAATCCAGCAGCACCCAGCGGCCCTCACTGACCCCCTCCCGCCGCAGGGGCAACCTACCCACCTGCTCCTCTAGCCGATCTTCCACCGAGCGGGCAATGGCCCGCACCTGCACATCGGAAAGGCCACTGCACACCACAAACCAATCGGTGAGGGTGGTGACCTCCTCTACCCGCAACAAACGAATGTCCACGGCCTTGCGGTCGTCGGCGGCTTCCGCCGCCAACTGGGCAAGGGTTTCACTATTCATAGGTTCACTAGCCATAAACGTTTTCGCTGGCCACGGAACTGCGACTGCCCTGCTGTTGGGCCATTTCGGCCCGGGCCCGGCCAGCACTCTTGCGCAGGGCCTCCAGGCGGTCTTCAAAGAAACTGCGCTGGCGTTTCTTCCGGGTTTGCTCGATGCGATCCTTCAGGGCTCCCCCCAGGCTCTTGTAGGCATTGGGCAGGGTGTATCCAAAACGGGTGGCAAGCCCAATCGCCCGTTCATCGGCGGCAATCGCATCGCGCAGGCGCTTCTCAGAATTGTTTTTGAGATAGAGCCGGTAGCCGGCAAAGCCGGAGAGGCCCACGGCCAAAACCAACAGCAGGCCGTCTTGCACCCACAGTTCACCAATGGCGCCACCAAGCCCAATGGCAAGGGCGGCCATCTCCCAGCCATCCCTAGGGATCGCATCGTTCTGAATCCGACCCACCTCATGCCAGAAGAGCAGGTTGCGGTGATCCAGGGCAAGCTCGTCCCACTTCTCCAGATCTAGCTGGATTTCCACCTCGTCACGGCCGATCTCTTCGAGGCTGATCAGGGCTGGATCGGTGGAAGCAGCTGCCTCCACAAAGACCCAGCTCTGCATTTCCGGCGGCAGCAGCCCCTTCAGGCGCTGGAGCTCACTCATGGACGCGGACGCTTAGGGACGTCTGGGACAACCCTAAGGGTAGCGACATCCCCGCAGGTGGGGGCGGAAGTGAGAAGCTTGCAGTGTTTGCCCGTCCCTCCGCCCATGCCCCGCCGCACGGATTTGCATCGCATCCTGCTGCTGGGATCAGGGCCGATCGTGATCGGCCAGGCTTGCGAGTTCGATTATTCCGGCACCCAGGCCTGTAAAGCGCTTCGGGCTGAGGGCTTTGAGGTGGTGTTGGTGAATTCCAACCCGGCCTCGATCATGACCGACCCGGAGATGGCCGACCGCACCTACATCGAGCCGCTCACCCCCGAGGTGGTGGCCCAGGTGATCGAACGGGAACGGCCCGATGCCCTACTGCCCACCATGGGCGGCCAAACGGCCCTGAACCTGGCCGTGGCCCTGGCTGAAAACGGCACCCTTGAGCGTTTTGGCGTCGAATTGATCGGCGCCAACCTCGAGGCAATCCACATGGCCGAAGACCGTGACCTGTTTAAGCAGGCCATGGGTCGCATCGGCGTGGCCGTGTGCCCCTCCGGCATTGCCCGCAACCTGGAGGAAGCCCTGGCCGTGGGGGCAGAGATCGGCTCCTACCCCTTGATCATTCGGCCGGCCTTCACCCTCGGCGGCGCCGGCGGTGGCATTGCCTACAACCCTGAGGAATTCCAGGCCTTTTGCAAAAGCGGGCTGGAGGCCAGCCCCGTGCAGCAAATCCTGGTGGAACAGTCGCTGCTGGGCTGGAAAGAATTTGAGCTGGAGGTGATGCGAGACACCGCCGACAACGTGGTGATCGTCTGCAGCATCGAAAACCTGGATCCCATGGGGGTTCACACCGGTGATTCCATCACCGTGGCCCCGGCCCAAACCCTCACAGACCGCGAATACCAACGGCTGCGAGATCAATCCATCGCGATCATCCGGGAGATCGGCGTAGACACCGGCGGCAGCAACATTCAGTTCGCCATCAACCCCGCCAACGGCGATGTGGTGGTGATCGAAATGAACCCCCGGGTGAGCCGCAGTTCCGCCCTGGCCAGCAAGGCCACTGGCTTCCCCATCGCCAAGATCGCCGCCCGCCTTGCCGTGGGCTATCGGCTCGATGAAATCATCAACGACATCACCGGCAAAACCCCGGCCTGTTTTGAGCCCACAATCGATTACGTGGTCACCAAGGTGCCCCGTTTTGCCTTTGAGAAATTCAGCGGCAGTTCCCCAGTACTCACCACCTCAATGAAGTCGGTGGGGGAGGCGATGGCCATTGGCCGTTGCTTTGAAGAGTCCTTCCAAAAAGCGCTGCGGTCCCTGGAAACTGGCCATGCGGGCTGGGGTTGTGACCGCCCCGACCAGCCCCTGCCGGAGGCGGATATAGACCGGCTCCTACGTACACCCACCCCGGATCGCATCTATGCCGTGCGCCAGGCCCTGGAGCAGGGGCGCAGCCTTGGGCAAGTTCAACAACTAAGCAGCATCGACCCCTGGTTCTTGGCCAAATTCCAGGGGCTTTTAACCAGCGAAAAGGAGTTATTACGCGGCAAACGACTCGATCAACTGGGGGCTGAGCCCCTGCTGCGGCTTAAACAACTGGGCTACAGCGACCGTCAACTTGCCTGGGCCACCGGCAGCGATGAACTCACGGTGCGGCGCCATCGCCAGGCCCTTGGCGTGAATGTGCTGTTTAAAACCGTTGATACCTGCGCAGCGGAATTCGCCTCCACCACCCCTTATCACTACTCCACCTACGAACGGCCCCTGGAACGGCTCAACTCCAAGGGCGACCTAGAGCTACTGCCGCCGCAAACGGAGGTGCAGCCGGAAAGCCGCGCCAAGGTGATGATCCTGGGCGGTGGTCCAAACCGGATCGGCCAAGGAATCGAATTTGATTACTGCTGCTGCCATGCCTCCTTCGCCCTCCAAGAGGAGGGCTTCGCCACGGTGATGGTGAACAGCAACCCGGAAACCGTATCTACCGACTACGACACCAGCGATCGGCTCTACTTCGAGCCACTCACCCTCGAAGACGTGCTCAACGTGATCGAGGCGGAACACCCCAGCGGCGTGATCGTGCAATTCGGCGGCCAAACACCCTTGAAGCTGGCCCTGCCTTTGATGCATTGGCTGGAAAGCGCCGAGGGCCAGGCCACCGGCACCCAGCTCTGGGGCACCTCCCCCCAGTCCATAGACCTGGCCGAAGACCGCGAACAGTTTGAAACGGTGCTGCGGCGGCTGGAGATCCGCCAGCCGCTCAATGGCATTGCCCGCAGTGAATCTGAAGCAATCGCCATTGCCGAACGGATTGGCTACCCGGTGGTAGTGCGTCCCAGCTATGTGCTCGGCGGCCGTGCCATGGAGGTGGTTTTCGATGCCACCGAACTCGACCGCTACATGCGCGAGGCCGTACAGATAGACCCCAACCAGCCGGTGCTAATCGACCAATACCTGGAAAATGCCATCGAGGTGGATGTGGATGCCCTCGCCGATGGCGCAGGTCGGGTGGTGATCGGTGGCCTGATGGAACACATCGAACCAGCCGGCATCCATTCCGGTGATTCCGCCTGCTGTTTACCAGCGGTGAGCCTCGGTGCCGATGCCCTAGCCACAATCCGCCGCTGGAGTGAGGCCCTGGCCCTGGCCCTGGAGGTGCGCGGCCTAATCAACCTGCAATTTGCCGTTCGGGATGGCGAGGTGTTCATCATCGAAGCCAACCCGCGCGCTTCCCGCACCGTGCCCTTTGTGGCCAAGGCCACCGGCGTGCCCCTCGCCAAATTGGCCAGCAAGGTGATGGCCGGCCGCAGCCTGCTGGAATTGGGGCTCACGAAGGAACCCCAGCCGCCTCTCCAGGCGGTGAAAGAAGCGGTGCTGCCCTTCCGGCGTTTCCCCGGGGCCGACAGCGTTTTGGGGCCCGAGATGCGCTCCACCGGCGAAGTGATGGGCAGCGCCAGCAGCTTTGGACTTGCCTATGCCAAGGCGGAATTAGCGGCCGGCGAGGTGTTGCCCACCAAGGGCACCGTGTTTCTCTCCACCCACGACCGCGACAAGGACGCCCTCGTGGCCGTGGCCCAACGCTTGATCAGCCAAGGCTTCCAGCTGGTGGCCACCAGTGGCACCGCCGAGCACCTAAGGGCAGCAGGGCTGGCGGTAACCCCGGTGCTGAAGGTGCATGAGGGCCGGCCCAACGTGGAGGACGCGATCCGTTCCGGCCAAATTCAGTTGATCATCAACACCCCCATCGGCCGCCAGGCCGCCCACGACGACCGTTACCTGCGGCGGGCCGCCCTTGATTACCACGTACCCACCGTCACCACCCTGGCTGGCGCCCGGGCGGCGGTGGAAGCGGTGGCGGCTCTGCAGGCCCAGAATGAATTGCCAATCCATGCCCTGCAGGATCTCCACCCCCAGCCATGACCTCCACCGCCAGCAATCCGGCAACCATCAGCCCCGGCAGTGATGGGCAAGCACTGTTCAGGGCCGCCTACGAAAACCGCTACACCTGGGATGCTGGTTTCAAGGGATACAAAGGCCTTTGCCGTTGGCAGCAGGGGGAGCAGCGGGCAGAGGGCACATTTGAGGTGAGCGCCGAGCTGAAGTCCCGCCTGGAGGGCATCACTGACCCCGCCGTGGAGAAGGCGATCGCCGGCCAGCTCTGGGAGGTAACCATCCACCGGGTGCGCCGCAGCTTTGAACAAACCCACGGCGAAAACAGCTTCACCGCCGGAGACACCGATGCGGTGGGTCTGGAAATAATTGTGGGCGGCAAGGGGGCTGGCGATCGTTACCGCATCGCCAACAACGTGGTGACGATGGTGCATCGCCACATCCACGGCACCGTGGTAACAATTTTCACCCAAACCACCACAGACACCGGCGCCGGCTACCTCAGCCACACCTACACCAGCCGCTACAGCGACCCCAGCACGGGTGAAGCTAAAGGGCCTGAAAACCAGTTCACTGACGACTTTGTGACTCTGCCTGGCAGCAACTACTGGGTACTTGAAAAGAGGGTTATCAGCACCGCCGACGGCGCCGATAACCAAACCTTTGAGTTCCTGGAGCTCCAGCCCCTGGGCTGATCAGGCGTCGGGCAGCGGGTCGAGGGTCTTGAGGCGCTCATTGAGCTGCAAGGCCATCGACTGGCGGCCCACCGCCAACACCTTGAGCGTGTCCTCATGGAGGCGGAGCTGGGCATCGGCCACCTGCATACCCCGCACCAGTTCCTTCAGCTCATCGGGCAGGGCATTGAGGTCATAGCGCTTGCCTTCAAAGGTGAGCACTGGGTTCTGCTGGTCGCCGGATTCGGTCATCGCTGAATCAATTCATCGCCGGGCAAGCTAATCCACAGCCGGCTTTTCCCCAGGTAGCAGTGGTCGTTTAAAGAAAAACATCAAAAGCGGGCCCACCTGGGCCGTTTGATTTAGCTCCCAGCGCTGCTGCCCCAGCAGGTTGAGAAAATGCTGCAATTGCGCCGCTGGGTGCTGGGGCAAAGGGATCTTCTGCGTATAAAGCTCAGGAAATTCCCGGGAAATAAATTCCGGACTCAGGGCACCACCCAGCCGTTGGCTAGCCGCTTCCGGGGTGGGGGGCTGGGGAGGTGGATCGTTGGCGATGTTGATGTGCACCACCCGGTATTCCCAGTTCATAGCTAGCCAAAGGAGCGAATGAGTTGTCGGTTGCAGAGGTCGCGGTATCGGCCCCCCGCCATCATCAGCCCATCGTGGCTGCCCTGCTCCACTATGCGACCCCCCTCAAGGAAAAGGATGTGATCGGCCTCCTGCACCGTTGAGAGTCGGTGGGCGATCACCAGCACCGTGCGGCCAGCCATGGCCCGCTGGAGCCCCTGCTGCACCGCCGCTTCCGCCTCCGCATCCAAGGCACTGGTGGCCTCATCTAGCAGTAATACCGCCGGGTTACCCAACACCGCCCTGGCAATGGCCAAACGCTGCAGCTGACCCCCAGAGAAATTGCTACCCCGTTCCTCCACCCGGGCGCCGTAGGCACCGGGCAAGGCCTCGATGAAATCAGCGGCATTGGCCAGCTGGGCCGCCCGCCTCACTTCATCATCGCTAGCGGGCCGCCCAAACCGAATCGCTTCGGCCACCGTGCCTGAAAACAAAGTGGTTTGCTGGGGCACTAGGGCCACCGCCCGGCGTAGTTCCGCTGCCCGCAGGTCTTGGAGATCCAGGCCATCAAGCAACACCTGGCCCTGCTGGGGGGCGTTAAACCGCAGCAACAATGAGAAAAGGGTGCTCTTGCCGGCACCCGAGGGCCCCACCAGGGCCACCACCTGGCCCGGGGCCACCCGCAAATCCAGCTGCTTTAAAACCGGTTGGCTAGGGCTATAGCCAAAGCTCACATCCCGCAATTCGAGGGCCCCACCCAACTGGGCCAGGGCACCAGCCCCGGGGCGATCGGGCGGTTCCACCGGTTCCTGCTCAATGGCCCGCAGCCGCCGCAAGGAGGCCTGACCCTGTTGGAACTCATTGAAATTAGTGGTGAGGTGCGATATCGGATCAATCAACATCAGCAAGGCGGCCACATAGCTGCTGAAACCCGCCCCAGTGAGGCCGCCGGCGCTGATCCGCCAGGCCCCGATCAAAAGCACCGTGAGAATCCCGGCGGCTTCAATGAAGCCCACCACGGGATGCTGCAGGGCCAGCAGCCGCAGGGTGCGATAGCGGGCCCGGCGGTGCAGGTCAATTTCCGTTTCAAAGCGCTGCTGCAGCCAAGGTTCCGCCGCAAAGGCCCTCACCAGGGGCAAGCCGGCAATGGCTTCCCCCAGTAACCCCGCCAACTCACTCACCTGCTGCTGGCTACGTTCCGCCGCCCCCAGCACCCGGGCCCCAAACACACTCACCAGCACCGCCACCAGGGGGGCCAACAGCAGGGTGGCCATCGACAACTTCCAATCGAGATAAACCATGTATCCGAATACCGCCACCAGCTGCAGGGCGCTGGGGGTGGTGTCTTGAATGGTTTTGTAGATCACCTCCCCTACCCGGTCGGCATCCTCCGTGAGCCGATAGGTGAGATCCCCGGCGGAAAGCTTTTCAAGGGCGCCGAATTCCAGCCGTTGCAACCGGGCAAACAGATTGCGGCGCAGCTCCTGGCTCACCTGCAGGGCCGGGGCCGCCAAGAGGGTGTCTTGGCCAAACTGGGCCACCTTCTGGATCAAAAACAGGCTGAGCGCCACGGCGATCACCCGCAGCACCCGATAAAAATCCCCGGAACCGATGGCTGGGATCAACTGGCCGGCCTGGGAGGCCAGCAGCGGCCAACAGGCCACAAACACCAGCATGCAGAGGCCGCCGGCGGCCAGCCGTCCCCTATGGGGCTTCAGCAAAGGCAGCAACCTGCGGAAGCCGGCCGAGGAAGGTGCAAGCATCAGCGCAGGCTACGTCGACACTGTTGGAGTGTTTCAAGGTGCGGCTTGATCAATTTCTCAAATGGCAAGGGGTGGTGGGCACTGGCGGCGAAGCCAAGCTGCGCATTCAACAGGGGGAGGTGCAGGTGAATGGCGTGGTGGAAGAGCGCCGCGGACGCCAGCTCCAGCCCGGTGATCTGGTGGAATTTCAGGGGTTAAGCCTGCCGGTGCAACTGGCCCCAGCCGAGGGCCAGCCCCCCACCACCTAGGTTTATTCCCTTCCAACAGAGGGCCCGTGGGCACTGCGTCGCGTCCGGTGGTGATTGCCGGGAACTGGAAAATGCACATGACCTGCGCTGAAGCCAGGTCCTTCGCCCACCAGTTCCTGCCGTTGGTGGCCACCACCCCCAGGGACCACAGCATCGTGCTCGCCCCCCCCTTCACGGCCCTGGAGGCCATGCACCAGGTCCTAGGGGGCAGCGCCGTGAACCTGGCCAGCCAAAACGTGCACTGGGAGGGCAATGGCGCCTTCACTGGCGAGATCTCCACAGCCATGTTGCTGGAACATGGGGTTAGCTACGCGATCGTGGGCCATAGCGAACCGCGTAAATATTTCAGCGAAACCGATGAGCAAATCAACCTGCGGGCCCGGGCAGCCCAGGCGGGGGGCCTGATCCCGATTCTCTGTGTGGGCGAGAGCGATCAACAGCGCTCCATTGGAGACACCGAACGGGTAATCCGTCGCCAGGTGGAACAGGGCTTCGACGGCATCGACCCGGAGCGGTTGGTGGTGGCCTACGAACCGATCTGGGCGATCGGCACCGGCAAAACCTGTGCGGCTAGCGAAGCAAACCGAATCTGCGGTTTGATCCGCAGCTGGGTGGGCCATCCCACCCTCACCGTGCAATACGGCGGCTCGGTAAAACCCGACAACATCGATGAAATCATGGCCCAATCAGACATCGACGGGGTGCTGGTGGGTGGTGCCTCCCTTGAGCCCACAAGCTTCGCCAGGATCGTGAATTACCAGCCTTTCCCGGCCGCCTGAAATCCTTGGTTGCTTTCCCCTGGGGACAACGCACCGCCGTGATGGGGGTGCTAAATCTCACCCCCGACTCCTTCAGCGACGGCGGCCAGCACCTGGATCCCGCCAGGGCCCTGGCGGCGGCCTTGAAAATGGCCGCCCAGGGGGCAGACCTGATCGACCTGGGGGCCCAGAGCACCAGGCCCGGTGCCCAACAACTGGGCTGCGACGCTGAATTAGCCCGGTTGCTACCGGTGCTGCAACGGCTCCAGGCAGCCAAGGCCAAAGGCGCCTTTCCCCAGGCCCCGCTGCTCAGTGTGGACACCTTCCATGCCCCGGTGGCGGCGGCGGCGGTGGCGGCGGGGGTGCATTGGGTTAATGACGTGACTGGGGGCCGGGCCGACCCAGCAATGTTGCCCCTGGTGGCCGAAACCGGCTGCCCCTACGTGCTCACCCACAGCCGGGGCAGCAGCGCCACCATGGATCAGCTGGCCCACTACGGCGATGTGGTGGCGGAGGTGATCGATGAGCTGCAGGCGCGCACCAGCCAGGCCCTAGCCGCTGGGGTGCGCCCTGAACAACTGCTCTGGGATCCAGGCCTGGGCTTTGCCAAAACCACAGCCCAAAACCTCCTGCTGATGCAGGGCCTCCCCCAACTGGCCGCCCAGGGCTTTCCGCTCCTGGTGGGCTCCTCCCGCAAGCGTTTTATCGGCGCAGTGCTGGGCGAGCCCAGGCCCCGGGCCCGGCTCTTGGGCACGGCAGCAACCGTTTGCCAGGCCGTGGCCGCTGGGGTGGCCGTGGTGCGGGTCCACGATGTGGCTGCGATCGTTCAAACCTGCCGCATGGCCGAGGCCCTCTGGCCCCGGCCCTAGGAGCCACCCCCTACCGCAAGCGCCGCAGGCAGAGCTCCTCAAAAGCGGGCCTGAGCAGATAGGGGTAATCCCCCACCCAAAGTTTCGCCTGGGGGATCCAGCCATCGGAGAGCCTGGCAATGCGCGAAAAATCGGACCGTTCCGCCAACACCAAGCAACGGATCGTCATGCCGCGCCGGATCGCCTTGTGCTTTTTATCGAGCGGAAAACGCAACTGGCCCAAATAACCGTCTTCATCCTCCAGCTCTAAACAAAGCCAAGTGCGGCAGTTTTCCACCAACTCCAGGCGGCCCTGCTTATCGGTTTGTTCCTGGCGGCCCTCCAGCCGTTCCTTTGTGTATAAATCAGCGATCACGCCATCGAAAAGGGCCGCCGCTGGGTAGCGACGCAGCTGGCTATTGCGACGGCCCGCCTCCAGGATCGGCCCCCACAACAGATAAAGAAGCATGGTGAGCCCCGTCACCAACCAAAGCCCACTCCAGCGGCTGCCGAAACCGGATTGGGAGATAAGTAGGGGGATCACCCCCCCCAAGCTGGAAATCAGAATCCGTTGAAGGGCCCGTTGGGGATTGCCCCAACAAAAACTGAACTGGGGGCCACTGGCCACCGCAGGAATCAGGCGCTGCAATTCTCCAGGCTTAAGGGGAAGAAACATCGGAGTTCAGATCAGGCGCTCCAGGCCATAAACCAGACCAGGCAGCTGCCGCACCTTGCGAATGGTGAGCAGCACCCCAGGCATATAGGCGGCCCGATCAAAGGTGTCATGGCGCAGCACATAGCGCTCCCCTAGGCCGCCAAACTGCACCTCCTGGTGGGCCACCAGCCCCGGCA
>JBDLTB010000068.1:0-4624 GCA_039799245.1 Cyanobacteriota bacterium | reverse complement strand
AAGGCCCAGGCCCGGGGCAATGCCCTTTGGCAGGAAGCTAGAAAAACTAATAATTTCGCCTTGTTTGCCCCTGCCCTGGCAGAACTGATTGGCCTTCGCCAAACGCAAGCCGCCCAGCTGGCAGAGCCATGCAGCCCCTGGGAAAGCCTTGCCCAGCCCTTTGAGCCGGAAGTGAGCAAGAAGCGCCTTGATGAACTTTTTGCTCCGCTAAAACAGCAGTTACCTCAGTTGCTTGATCAGCAGAGGCATCTGGTTAGCTCAGACCCCTTCGATCTGGATGAACCCTGCCAGGATGCCTTGGGCCGTGAGCTGCTCCATAGCTGGGGTTATGACCCTGCCCGTTGCCAACACTCGCGATCAGCCCATCCTTTTTCCTGCACCCTCGGTCCCGATGATTTTCGGATCACCAGCCGGGTAGTGCCTGGTCAACCCTTTTCCTCCTTCCTGGCCACGGCCCATGAATGGGGCCATTCCCTCTACGAACAGGGTCTGCCCCGCCAGGGAGACCATTACTTTCCCTGGCCCCTGGGGGAAGCCACCTCCATGGGTGTTCATGAAAGCCAATCATTGTTTTGGGAATGTCGGGTGGCCCGCAGTAATGCTTTTGCCACCCGTTGGTATCCCCGTTTTCGTGGGATGTTGCCCTTGGATCCCTGGGGCAATGCCCATGGTTTTTGGCGGGCCCTCAACCCCATGCAGCGGGGTTTGATCCGGGTGGAGGCCGATGAACTCAGTTATTGCTTGCATATCGTTTTACGTTTTGAGTTGGAACTTGCCCTGATTGAAGGGGGCTTAGCGGTGGCCGATCTTCCCGAGGAATGGAACCGCCGGATGCGGGAGCTGCTGGGTGTTAAACCTGGCACTGATTCAGAAGGCTGTCTGCAAGATATTCACTGGGCGGAGGGATTGTTTGGTTACTTTCCCTCCTATGCCCTTGGCCACCTGATCAGTGCCCAACTGGCGGAGACACTGGAATCAGCACTGGGTCCCATTGAAGACTTAGTGGCAGCTGGGGAGGAGCAGTGCCTGCGCCAATGGTTTGGCCAGCATGTGTGGCCCCTCGGGCGCTCCGTCAACGGCGAACAGCTGGTGCAACAGGTAAGTGGTAAAACCCTCAGCGCCGAGCCTTTCCTCGGATATCTTAAGGACAAGCTGGATAGGCTCCAGCACGCAGATTAAAACTCATAAAAGGCTTACAATGGCTTGTAAAGGCTTATAATAATATTTTTTCTGTTTTATTGCTATTTTTGATGGCTAGTTTCAAGATCTATTTTCAAGAGCTATGTTCAATGGCTATTTGGACTATTTTGTTGATTGGTTTTTTTAACCCCCTTTGCTTCCCCGCCATGGCCGCCAGATTGCTAAGCGCTGACCAGCTCTCCAGCCTTTCTGAATTACTGCCTAACTGGCAGCTGCGCTCAGGCAAACTGCATCGCCAGTGGAGCTTCGCCGATTTCTCTGAGGCTTTTGCTTTTATGACCCGGGTGGCCCTGGCCGCTGAACAGCTCGGTCACCATCCGGAATGGAGTAATTGCTGGAATCGGGTAACAATCGACCTGGTGACCCACGACCTGCGCGGTATATCCACCCTTGACCGAGACCTGGCGCTGCAGATCAACACGTTTATTTGAGTTGTTATTTATTTGAGTTGTTACGGCGGTCCACCGGTTTCCCTTTCCAGCAGGGCCCGATCTAGGGCCTGTTGCACCTGGGCAGTGAGCAGGGCGGCCCGGGCCACTTGCAGATCCCGTTGCACCAGGAGCACCTCCGTGAGTGCTTCCACCTGGGCCCGATAGCGCAGTTGGGCATCCCGCAGGGCGAGTTGGGCGGCCCCCACCGCCTCTTTGCCCGCGGCGATGGTTTCGGTGGAGGCCCGCAGGTTTTCCCAGGTGCTTGCCACCGCCTGGCGAATCTGGCGCCGGGCCAGGTCCCCATCGGCCTCCAGCACCGCCCCCGCTTGGCTGGCCACCGCAGCGGCCCCCCGGGCCCTGCCGCCATCAAAGAGCGGCTGGCGCACTAGCAGCATTGCCCCCCAGTCGTAGAAGGACCCTTGCAGGCTGCCGTTGCCGGAGAAGCCAGGCAGGCTCAGGTTTGCCGCCCCACTCAGGTTTGCTGCCCCGCTGCTTTGGCTGCCATAGATGCGGTTGCCATTGAAGCCGGCCCCGGCCAACAGGCTGAGGCTGGGTAGCAGCCCCGCCCGGGCGGCCCGGGCCTGTTGCTCACTGGCCCTTTGGCGCAGGGCCAGCGCCTCTAGTAAGGGCCTTTGTGCAAGGGCCCGTTCGACGCTGCTGGCTAGGTCTAAAGGCCAGGGCTCCGCCAGGCTCGTAATCGGATCTTTGGCGCTGGGCGGGTCAGTTAGCGGTAGGGCCAGCAGTTGCCCCAGGCGAGCCTGGGCTCCTGCTAATTGGGCTTTAGCCCCGGCTAACCCCTGGCGATCGGCCGCCCGCAGGGCCTTGCTGCGCAGCAGATCGATGCGGGCCGCCAGCCCCCGGCGATGGAACTCCTGGGCGTCACTTTCTAGGGCTGTTGAGGCCTGTAAGGCCGACTCCCATACGGGCACCAGGGCCTGGCGCAATTGCAATTCCCGATAGGCACTTTCCAGGTCAAAGCGCACCTGGCGTTGGGCTTCCGAAAGGCTGGCGCGGCTGGCTTTTGTTTGTTCTGTGGCCGCTGCCACCAGGGCGGCTTCCCTTAGGGGCAGCAGGTTTGCCTCCAACACCAGTCCGCCGCCGGCAAAGCTGCTCTGCAACAGCGCATAGCCGTTTTGGTTCAACCCCAGGCTCAGGTCCCCCATGGTGGGCAGGTTGCTGAGCACGCCGATCGTGGTGCCCACCTGGGTGAAGCTGGTGCTCCCCACCAGGTTCAGCTGGGGTAGACGCAGGGTGCGGCTAAAGCCCAGGCTTGCCTCACTGCTGGCCAGTTGCCGCCTGGAAAGTTCCAGGCTGGCTGAATTAGGCAGCCCCTGGTCCAGCACCTGCTCCAAGCTCAGTTCAGCGCTGCGGCCAGGTATGGCAGCCACCAGGGTTGCCAGGGCCAATCCCAAGCTCAAACCCCGTTGCAGGGCAACTTCCACTTGCTGGCAGGCAAAGGGGCCATGACAATAGGCAGGCCCCAGGCCTAGGGTCCGCCCAGCGGCGAGTGTCAATGGAGTCTGCCGAGCCTGCGATTGCTGCCCCTTCCCCCTTGGTTTCCCGCTGGCTGCAGCTGTGGCCCACGGCCTTTGTGGCCCTGCTGACCCTTGTTTGGGGTTTGCAGCCAACGATTCCGGTGAAGGTGCGGGGCAGTGGTTTGCTCACGGCCCCTGAAAGCCGTCGGCTGATTTATGCCCGTGGGGCTGGGGAGGTGCAGGAGCTGAAGGTGGCAGTGGGGGCCCAGGTGAGCCAGGGTCAGTTGCTACTCAGCCTTGATCGGGTGGGCCAGGCGGCCCCCGGCGGTGGCCTGGTGACCGGCCCTGATCCCCAGGTAACCACCGCCCAGCTTCTGGCCTTGGATAAGCAGTTGCAGGGGGTTAGTCAGCAGGGCCAGGCCTTTGCGGTGCAATCGGCGGCCCTGGAGCTCCGCCGGCAGGAGCTGCAAACCACCAATAAACCAGTGCTGAAGCAACTTCAGGCCCTTGATGCCCTGCGCAAGGACGATGTGGTCGCCCGCTACAGCCCCCTCTGGGTGGGGGCCCAAGATTTATTCCTGCGCAACCGGGCTGACATCGCCGCCATAGATGCCCAGCAGGCCCAACTCCAGGCCCAGCGGGCCGAGCTGGCCGGCCGCGCTGGCCAATTGCAGGCCCAACGGGCTTTGTTGTCGGCAGATGTGCTGTCGCAGGAGGTGTTTAGCCCAGCGGCGGGGCGCATCCTCGATCTGTCAGTGGTGCCCGGCCAGGCGGTAATCCCTGGTCAAAAGTTAGGTAGCATTGCCGTGTCGGCTCGGGGTAATGGGCCCCTGGCCCTGGTGTTGTTTACCGCCGCCGATGCCACCCGCCTCAAAATTGGCGATCGCATCAGCCTTGATCCGCAGTTGCTTAGCCGTGACAGCTTTGGAGGCACTGGCGAGCGCTACGGCAGTTTGGAGGGTGAATTGATCAGGCTTTCTAAGGCCAGCGTGGACCTGGCCGACGTGGCTACCCAGCTGGGGGCCCAAGAGGAGGCGGCCAACCTGATGGCCAATGCCCGCCAGCGGTCCTTTGGGGATGGCGGTGATCTCACTGCCCAACTGCCCAATCGGGCGGGGGCGCCGCTGGTGCTGGGGCTGGTGCGGTTGAAGCAGGCGGCTACCCCCACGGGCCTGGCCTGGAGCCGGGGCCTGGGTCCCAGTCAAGCCTTGCCGCCCCGCACCCCCTTGCACGCCGATGCGGAGGTGGAACAGCGTTCGCTATTTAGTTATGCCCTGCCCTTCTGGCGTTGGTTGGCGGGGGCACGGCCATGAGCTCTAATTCTCCTTTGCAACGGTTGCTTACCCCCTGGCGGCAGCCCTGGCCCTGGCTCAGTTTGCTGTTGTTGCTGCTGTGTAGCCGTACGGAGCCCCCAAGGCTGTGGTTTTGGTTGGCGCTGTTGCTGATCAGCCTGCTGGTGGGGCTGCTCCAGGGCCTTGGGCCCCGCCGGTGAAGCTGCTGCTGACCCTGCGCTATCCC
>JBDLTB010000067.1:0-13411 GCA_039799245.1 Cyanobacteriota bacterium | reverse complement strand
CCCGAGCGATACCTCCGATGGACAGCCGCAGCCACCGGTGTTGATGCAACGCAATTCCCCCCACTGAGCAGCCGTGGAAACCTCCCCCGGCCCTGAAATTCCCGCTGGTGAGATCACTGCTAGCGAAGTAGCTGCCTGCGAAATACCTGCTGGCGAAGTAGCTGCTTGCGAAATCTTGTGCATCGGCACAGAGCTGTTGCTGGGCAACATCACCAACGGCAATGCCCGCTGGCTGGCGGAGCAACTGGCGGCCCTGGGGGTGCCCCACCTGCGCCAGGGGGTGGTGGGCGACAACCGCGAGCGCCTAATCCAGGCCGTGCGGGAAGCAGCCGGCCGCTGTCGCCTGTTGATTACCACCGGTGGCCTGGGCCCCACCCCCGACGACCTAACCACTGAGGCCATCGCCGCCGCCTTCCACACCCCCCTGGTGGAGCACCCGGAGATCTGGGCAGAGATCCAGGCCAAGGTGAGCGCCCGGGGCCGCGTTTGCCCCCCCAGCAACCGCAAACAAGCTTTCTTACCCGAAGGCGCCCAGGTGTTGCCAAACCCCAGCGGCACCGCCCCCGGCATGGTCTGGAGCCCCCAACCGGGCTTCACGGTGCTCACTTTCCCTGGGGTACCCAGGGAGATGCGGGCGATGTGGGAGGCCACGGCCGTTGCCTGGCTGGGGGAAGCCGGCCTAGCCCAGGGGGTGTTTGCCAGCCGCATGTTGCGCTTCTGGGGGGAATCGGAAGCGGCCCTCGCCGAACAGATGGCCGATCTACTGGCCCTGGAAAACCCCACGGTGGCCCCCTATGCCGGCAGCGGTGAGGTGAAGCTGCGGATCACCGCCAGGGCGAATTCCCAGGCGGAAGCCAATGCATTGCTGGACCCGGTGGAAGCGGAGCTGCGGGCCCGCACCGGCAATTCCTGCTATGGCAGCAATGAAGACAGCCTGGCCTCAGTGGTATTGGCCTTGCTGCGGGGCCGCGCTGAAAGCCTGGCCGTGGCCGAGAGCTGCACCGGCGGTGGCATCGGTGCCACCCTGGCGGCGGTACCCGGCGCCTCCGATGGGTTTCTGGGGGGGGTGATCGCCTATGCCAACAGCGTTAAACAAACGTTGTTGGGGGTGCCCGCCGAGACCCTGGCCACCCATGGGGCCGTGAGTGACCCGGTGGCGATCGCCATGGCCGAGGGGGCCCGCCAAGCCACCGGTGCCACCTGGGCCATCGCCGTCACTGGCGTTGCTGGCCCGGGGGGCGGCAGCGCCGAGAAACCCGTGGGGCTGGTGCACATCGCCATCGCCGGCCCCACTGGCAGCAGCAGCGAAGCGCTGCGCTTTGGCACCAACCGTGAGAGGCAATGGATCCAAACCCTCACCTGCGGTGAAGCCTTGAACCGCTTGCGCTTGCAGTTGAGTAATTAATAACCATCGCCGCCATGGGGACCAATTAAAAGCCCACTGCTAAAGCAGGCCCGGTTTTAGGCTTGTTGATTCCATTGGTAGCAGCCCCTTGAGCTCCGGCACCCTCTACGACAAGGTCTGGGATCTGCACCAGGTCGCCGAGCTGCCCGGGGGGGCCACCCAGCTATTTATCGGCCTGCACCTGATCCATGAGGTAACCAGCCCCCAGGCCTTCACCGGCATCCGCGACCTGGGCCTGGGGGTGCGCCATCCGGAACTGACCGTGGCCACGGTCGATCACATCGTGCCCACCACCTCCCAGGCCCGGCCCTTTGCCGATCCCCTGGCTGAGGAAATGCTCGCCACCCTCGAGCGCAACTGCAGCGAGTACGGCATCACCCTGCACGGAATCGGCAGCGGCCGCCAGGGGATCGTGCACGTGATCGCCCCGGAGCTGGGCCTCACCCAACCCGGCATGACCGTGGCCTGCGGCGACTCCCACACCTCCACCCACGGCGCCTTCGGCGCCATTGCCTTCGGCATCGGCACCAGCCAAGTGCGCGACGTGCTCGCCAGCCAGAGCCTGGCCATGAACAAGCTCCAGGTAAAGCGCATCTGGGTGGATGGGGCGCTGCAACGGGGGGTCTATGCCAAAGACCTGGTGCTGCACGTGATCCGCAGCCTTGGGGTAAAGGCAGGGGTGGGCTACGCCTATGAATTCGCCGGCCCGGCCATCGAGGCGCTTTCGATGGAGGAGCGCATGACCATCTGCAACATGGCGATCGAGGGCGGCGCCCGCTGCGGCTATGTGAACCCCGACGCCACCACCTTTGCCTACCTCCAGGGCCGCGAATGCGCCCCCGCCGGCCAGGCCTGGGGGCGGGCCGTGGCCTGGTGGGGCAGTCTCGCCAGCGGCCCGGAGGCGGTTTTCGACGCCGAGGAACGGTTTGATGCCAGCAGCATCGCCCCCACGATTACCTGGGGGATTACCCCAGCCCAGGGCCTTGGCGTCGATGAAAAGGTGCCCAGCTTGGAAGAAACCGAGCCCAACGAGCGTCCGCTCACGGAGGAGGCCTACCGCTACATGGATCTGGTCCCCGGCACCCCAATCGCTGGCCTGGCGGTAGACGTGTGCTTTATCGGCAGCTGCACCAACGGCCGCCTCAGCGATCTGCAGGCCGCCGCCGCCGTGGCCAAGGGCCGCCAGGTGGCGCCTGGCATCAAGGCCTTTGTGGTGCCCGGCTCCGAGCAGGTGGCCGCCGCCGCCATCGCCGAGGGCCTCGATGGGCTGTTTCGGGAGGCGGGCTTTGAATGGCGCGAACCCGGATGTTCGATGTGTTTGGCCATGAACCCTGACCGGCTCGAGGGCCGTCAAATCAGTGCCAGCTCCAGCAACCGCAACTTCAAGGGCCGCCAGGGTTCCGCCAGCGGCCGCACCCTGCTGATGAGCCCAGCGATGGTGGCCGCCGCGGCCATCAACGGCAAGGTCACCGATGTGCGCGATCTCCTCAACAACTAACCATGACCAGCACCGCCTTCCCCCTCGGTCCGATTCCCAGTGTCAGCGGCAGCACCGTGGTGTTGCGGGGTGACGACATCGACACCGATCGAATCATTCCGGCCCGCTTCCTTAAGTGCGTCAGCTTTGATGGCCTCGGCGCCCAGGCCTTCGCCGATGACCGCATCGAATTAAAGGGCGAACATCCCTTCGATCGGCCCGAACATCAAGGCGCTTCGATATTGCTGGCAAACCGCAACTTCGGCTGCGGCTCCAGCCGCGAACACGCCCCCCAGGCCCTGATGCGTTGGGGGATCCGGGCGATCGTAGCCGAAAGCTACGCCGAGATCTTCTTTGGCAATTGCCTCGCCCTGGGGATCCCCTGCCTAGGGGCAGAGCACTCCCTGATGCTGGCGATCCAGGCGGCGGCCGCCGCCCAACCCAGCCGGCAATTCCAGCTGGATGTGGGGGCCGCCAAGCTCCACGCCAAATTGAGCGATGGCGAGCAGAGCTGGCCCCTGGAGCTGGGCGCCGGCCCCCGCCAAATGCTGCTCAGTGGCCAGTGGAATGGCACCGCCCAGCTGGTGGGCAATGGTGCCGCCCTGCAGGCCACCGCCGCCGGACTGCCCTACTTGGGCTTTTAAGCATCGGTTTTAAGGGCCCTGCACCACGCCAGTGGAGGGCTCATAGGGCACAAAAGGTACCCCAGGGCCCCGGAAGCCAAAATCATTTAGGCGGATTCGAATCCCACCAATACCTGTGTACGGGCTGTAATAGGCACCAAATTCATAGGCGCGCCGTTGCCAACGCAGCTCAAAATAGGAGTTAGTTACATCTCCATAGTAGCCGGAATTACCAGCCACATTATAGCTAATCGCCCCATCTAATACGAGGGGTCCTATCAACTGCTGGGTGAGGCCAATGCCCAGGGTGGCCGTATCCACATAGCGGTCAAAGGAAAAGGGACTATCACCACCCTTGGCCGCCACACTGCCAAACAAAGAGAGCTTGGTGTAATCAAGGGCGGAGCGATTAAAATGGCCCAGGGTGATCACAGGCCCCCCTGAAATGCCCACAAGATTTTGACTGCTACCACCGCCGTAGGCAGAGAGATTCACGAAGGGCACAATACTAAGGCTAAGCCCCGGCACAATTGGAACGGGAGAATAGCGATAGGCACCCTCGGAGGTAAGCGGCAAGGCCTTACCGCTCCAAAGGGGCCAACTGGCGTTGATAGTTCCATAAAAATTTGCCCGCCAAAGATCTGCAAAATTATTACTTTGAGAGTTGCCTGTCACAAAGTCATTACTCTGATAGTTGCCCACCCCAGCCCGCCAAAAGAAACTTGAGTTAATCGCCCCAAAACTAGGCAGAGGTCCGCGATTTTCCAGGGAAAGCCCGTAGGCAGAATAAATATCTTGTTCCCCTAGGGAGCCATTCCAAACCCGATAGCGATAGGCGCCAAATAGCCTCGCAGTGGAATCACCAATCAATGGCAACTTCAGCGGCTGCAAAACCTCCGCCGAGGCCCGGGTGGCATTGGAAAGATTTTGCTGTGAAAAACTCGATACATCCACCCGGGCCGTATAAATGCCCTGGCCCAACGCCCCATTCAGGTAGGCATCCACCCCAAATAAATCACCAATGGTGTTGCTCTGGGTTATGTCTCCTGACCCCGCAGAAGCCCCAGGGGCTGGATAGCTGGAGGTATTGCCATTGAAGGCCCGCTCCAGCATGAACTGGGGACGAATTGAAAGGATCGCCCTCGAACCCAAACGAATCTCAGGCAACTGGTATTGCAGGTAGAAGCCATCGCGATCCTCCTTATCCACCAGCAGGCCCCAACGGTTTTCCACCTCCTTATCCTGCTTCGGTTTGATGCGTAGGGTGGCCGGCAAGGGCAGCGGCAACTTGTTTTCCAGCAACAGCCGATTACGGCCAGACTTAATCACCGTGGTGCCATCCGGCTCCTGCCAGGAGCGCACCCGGTCCATATCCACCCACACCTGGGCGGGGGTGAAGGGATCGTTGGTGAAGCTGGCCCGGGGGGCGGTCCAGCCCTCGGGGGTGAGCTGCACCTGGGGAGCCTGGAAACGCCAGTGGGTTACAGAACCACTGATTAGTTTCTGACGTTTAGTGGTTTGCAACTGCTGCAGCTGGGCCGGGGTGGCGCGGCCAAATTGAGCTTCCGTATTTGAGAGGCTGGCCAGGTCGCTGTTGCCAAAACGACGGTCCACCACAAGCCCCTGCCGGGGCTGCACCGCCCGCACCCGTTGGTCTACCGCCGCGATGGCGGCCCGCCGCTCCTTTAGCCGCTGGGCGGGGGAACTGCCAACACCGTTAGGGACGGGGGCGGACTTGGCTGGCGGCAGCGGCCCAGGGGCCTGGGCCTCCGGACCATCAAAGGCCACTGCCTCCAACTGTTCTTCCAGGGGCCGCGGGACCCGGCGCAGGGCCCGGTCGGGATCAGGGCAACCAAGGGGGGGTGGATCCTCCGCCTGGGCTTTGGCTGGCGTGGCTTTACCAAAGCGATAACGGGCACCGAGCAGGTAGCCGTTGCTCCCCTCGTACACCCCGGCATAGGTGCCATAGGCACCTGAACGGTGGTGAATTCGGCCCACCACCGACCATTGGGGGGACACCTCCAGACCCAACTCCACCGCCAAATAGTTGAGGAACTGGGTGGAATTCAGCCAAGAAATCTTCTCGTAATTACTTAAACTGGAATTAAGACTCACCCCTTCAACCACCCCGAGGCTGAGCCAGGGCTGGATCCACCAGCGCAACCCCAGCCCAAAAGTCACCTCCCAGAAGGCCTGGGGTTCGGTCACGGCGGAGGCCGCCTCGAATTCGGACACCCCACCGGTGTAGCGCAGGTCGGTGTTGCGCCCGGCGCTGTGGAGCAGCAGGTTGCCATCTAGCTCAAGGGCAAAGGGGTCGGCATCTAGCAATTTGCGCTGGGCCCCCAGCCCAAACACCCCCTCCGGCCGCAGGCTGCCGCGAACCAGGAAGGTTTCACCAAAGGTGGCATCGGTCATCTGGCCGGCCCAAGCGGTCACCGCCCAGGGGTAGGGATGCCTGCTCTCCAGGGGCGGCAGGTTGGGGGGACAGCTCAGCGCCTCGGCCTCGGGCAGGGGGGCCACCGTGGCCGGCGGCACCGGCACCCCTGGCTTAGGGGGATTGCGCAACAACTGCTGCCGCTGTTTTTCCACCGCCCCATCGCCCTCAGCGGTGCCCTGCAGCGGGCCATCGGGATCAAGATCGAGCTGGCTGGTGAGCAAATCCACCACGCCGTACACATCTTCGAGCTCCCCCTCCCCCTGCAAAAGGTTGAAGCGCAGCAAGCTGGCTTGCATGTATTGATTGCCCCGTTGAAACCGCACGGAGCCCCGGGCCCAGAGCACCCTGGTGCGGCTGTCGTATTCGAGCCGATCGGCCTGGAGCCTGCCCCCGGCCAGCTTGAGCTGAACGTTGCCGGTGGCCACAAAGCGCTGTAGTTGGTTGTCGTAACCCTGGTTATCAGCCTCTATTTCGAGCTCAAGCGGCGGCAACTCAACCACTGCTGCGGAGGCTGCCGGAGCCACCCCTGGTATTGCTAATGGTGCGCTTTTTGGGGGCGGCAGCTGATCGGGAGCAATCTCACCAGCCCCAGGGGAAGTTTCCTGGGCCCTAGCAACTGCTGGGTTAAGCACCACCACTGCAGCTGTGGACAGCACGCCAGCGATGCAAACCAGGATTTGGGCGGGAACGGGCGTCCTCAATCCTGGAGGGGTTCAGGGGCGGCGATCCTGCCACGCCGCCCTCAGGAAATCACTCTTCCAGGTCCTTACGGCTGGGGGTCCGGCTGGGGTCACTGGCTAGAAAACCAAAGACAAAGATGCCGATAAAAAAGAAAACGACCGAATAAACGGAAATCTTGAGGGCGAGCATGGTCCAGCCGAAGGGGGACGGGGGTGGGGTGCCGCACCCGGAGCGGCTGACCCATCCTATGGGCCATGTGCTCAGGAAAAGATGAAAGGGGCCCTGGAACAGCGGCTTGAGGGGTGGATTGAAACGTTTGCCCCCCTAAGGGAGCTCGATCTGCTGCCCCTTTGGCGGCGGGCGGATGGCAGCCAGGCGCTCAATCACCCCTGGGGCCAGCGCCATCGGCCCGACTGGGCCGCCCGCGGCTTGGTGATCTGGCCCCGGGGCGGCCAAACGCTCAGGCTCAGCCACCGCCTGGGTTGTCCGCCCCACTGGCGGGGGGGCAGGGCGCGGCTCGCCCTGCGCTGGTGGGCGGAGGCGGCGGAACTCTGGGTGGATGGCCAAAGGGTGCACCAGGGGGACCTGTTTGATGCCGCCTGCCGCTGGCCCCTGCCCGAGCGCTTCTGGGGGGGAGCCCCGCTGGAGCTGGAACTGCGGCTGCGCAGCCCTAAACACGACGACGGCGGCCTCACCCTGGCGCGGCTGGAACGGGAACCACTCGAGCGCAGCGACCCCGACGGCCTGCTGCTACTGGGCCTGCTGCGGCTGCTGCAGGAGCGGCTCCCCCAACTGCAACAGGCCCTCAAAGCTGCAGAACCAAGCGCCCTTGCCATGGCCACCGCCCTGCAAGCGGAACCGAGCCCCGACGCCCTGCCCGCCCTGCGCCAGGCCCTGGCCGCCCTGCCCAGCCCCGGCCACCTGCAACTAATCAGCCACGCCCACCTGGATCTGGCCTGGCTCTGGCCGGTGGCCGACACCTGGCAGGCGGCGGAACGCACCTTCCGCTCGGTGCTGCAGCTGATGGCCGAGGATCCGGCCCTGGGCTTTGGCCACTCCACCCCGGCGCTCTACCACTGGCTGGAGCAACACCGCCCCGCCCTGTTTGCCCAAATCCAAGCCGCCAGCCGGGCCGGCCGCTGGGAACCCCTCAATGGCCCCTGGGTGGAAAGCGACTGCACCCTGGGGGGCACTGCCTCGCTGCTGCGCCAGTTCGAGGCGGGCCAGGCCTACAGCCAGAGCCGCTTCCCCGAATGGAACCACCAGCTGGCCTGGCTACCCGACAGCTTTGGCTTCAGTGGGGGCCTACCGGCGATTTGCGCCGCCACCGGGGTGCGCTGGTTCCTCACCCACAAGCTGTTTTGGAATGCCACTAACCCCTTCCCCCACCGGCTGTTCCGCTGGCGCCACCCCTCGGGGGCGGAGCTGCTGGCCCTGATGACCGCCCCGATCGGCACCGACGGTGATCCGATCGCCATGGCCCGCCATCTGCAGCAATGGCAGGGGGCCACCGGCCTAAGCGAGGGGCTCTGGCTGCCGGGGGTGGGGGACCACGGCGGCGGCCCCAGCCGCGAAATGCTCGAACAATTGCAGCTCTGGAACGGCCAGCCGCTCTGCCCCAGCCACCAATTCGGCAGCCTGCGCGAATTTCTGGGGCGCCTCGAACCGCTGGCGGCCCAACTGCCGATCTGGCGCGATGAGCTCTACCTGGAATTACACCGGGGCTGTGCCACCAGCCGTCCCGATCAAAAACGCCATAACCGCAGCCTCGAACGGCTGCTGCGCGAGGCCGACCTGGCGGAGGCGCTCCTGGGGGCGGCGCTCCTGGGGGCGGCCCCAGCGGCCGGTGGCGAGGCTGCTGCTGGGGAAGAAGAGTGGCGGTGTCTGCTGTTTCAACAGTTCCACGACATCCTGCCGGGCACCTCAATCCCGGAGGTGTTTGAGCAGGCGGAAAGCAGCTGGCGCACGGCCCGGCGCCGCAGCCGCCAACGGCGCGACCGGGCCCTGGCCGCCCTCGCCCCAGGGCCGGCCAAGGGGGGCGACGGCAGTCCGCGCCACTGGTGGGTGGGGCAACTGTGGCCGGCGCCGGCGGCCACTGCCATGGGGGAGCGGGTGCTGCGGCTGCCGGCGCCGGCGCCGGGACATCAGTGGCAAGGGCCGCTTGGGCCACTGCCCTGGCAGCCCTGCCCCAGCGGCGGCCAGTGGGTGCAACTGCCGATCGGCAGCGGCGTGGAACTGCAACGGCTGGGGCAGGAACCAGGGCCAGGGCAGGGGCCGGGGCCGGGGCCGGGCGGTGACAACTCGCCAGCGGCCTTGGCGCAACCTGTACAGCCCGTACAACTTACGGATTTAGGCCAAGGGCAACTGTTGCTCGAGAACAGCCGGCTGCGGGCCTGGCTGGGGCCCCAGGGGCTGGAGCAACTGCAGGGCAACCAAAACGGCCGTTGGGGCCCCGAGCTGCTGGCGGCGCCCCTCGGTTGGGGCCGCTTTAGCGACCGCGGCGAGTTCTGGGATGCCTGGGACCTGGCCGCCAACTACCCCGAGCAGCCCCTGCCCTTCCAATGGGCGCGGGGACCAGAGCTGCTGGAGCAGGGGCCCCTCTGCACGCGCTTGCGTTGGCAAGGCCTTTGCGGCCAGAGCCCGATCAGCCTGGTGATATCCCTACAGGCCGCCAGTGAAATCCTCGAACTAACGCTGCAGACCCAGTGGCGCCAGTGCCATGAGCTGTTGCGCTGCCAGGTGCCCCTCGCCCAACCGGGCGGTTTCTGGGCCGCCGATTGTGCCGCCGGCGTGCAGGAACGGCCCAGCCAGCCCCGCACCCCCCGGGAGGCGAGCCGCTGGGAGTGCCCGGCCCTCAGCTGGCTGGCTGGTGGCACTGCCGCCGCCGGCCTCGCCCTGCTGCTCGATGGCCCCCAGGGGGTGAATGGCAGCGCCACGGGCTTGGGGGTGTCGCTGCTGCGGGGGCCCACCTGGCCGGATCCCAGCGCCGACCAGGGCTTACAACGGCTGCGGCTGGGCCTGATGGCCGCCCCCGGGGGCTGGTGCCAGGCCTTGGTGCCGGCGGCGGCGGCCGCCTTTCGTCAGCCGCCCTGGCAACGGCCAGCGGCCCCGGGCCCCTGCGACCGCCAGGAGCTGCTGCCCTGGCCCGACCCGCACCTGCAGCTATTGGCCCTGGAGAAAACCGAATTACCAGGCAGCCTTGTGCTCAAGGCCCAAAACCTCAGCCCCCGCCGCGGCCACTGGCCTGGGCCAACAAAACCCTGGGAATTGGGCCGCTGGAGCCTGGAACGGCCCGCTCCAGCAGCTTTTCAATCCTCGTGATCATCAAAGGGATCACTGAGCTCCCTGGAGGGGGGACCAAAGGCTGTGTAGATGCCAAAACCGGTGAGGGCCAGCAGGGCCACTAACACCGCAAGGGCCACGGAGAGCGCCGGCGAGGAGGTTTCCATCAAGAGTCCCTACAGAGTGCCGAGAGCGGTCCGCGTATTACCGGGCCTGGACCCCTAGAGTAACTATCCGCAACCCGTGCCAGAGAGGTCTCGCCCATATGGCCCAACGCACCCGCCTGGGAGATTTGCTCCGCCCCCTGAATTCCGAGTACGGCAAGGTGGTGCCGGGCTGGGGCACCACCCCCGTGATGGGGGTGTTTATGGTCCTTTTCCTGGTGTTTCTGCTGGTGATCCTGCAGCTGTACAACCGCTCCCTGCTGCTCGATGGCATTACGGTTAACTGGAACGGCCTGGGCTAAGCCATGAACGTCTTCGGCGTGGGCCTGCCGGAGATGGCCGTAATTGCCGTCATCGCGCTGCTGGTATTTGGCCCAAAGAAGTTGCCGGAGCTTGGCCGCAGCCTGGGGCGCACCCTCAAGGGTTTTCAATCGGCCTCCCAGGAATTCGAACAGGAATTCCGCAAGGCCGTAGACGCCCCTGCCGAGACGACGGAGGCAGCTCCGCCCGCCCTGCCTGCCCATGGATCATCTGATGTTGCTGGTGGGCCTGGGTAACCCGGGCAATGGCTACGCCGGCACCCGCCACAACGTGGGCTTTATGGCCCTCGACAAGCTCGCCTCAGGGGCGGGGGCCAGCTTCAAAAGTATCGGCAAATTGCATGGGGATCTGGCTGATCTGGGCCAGGGGGCCCAGCGCCTGCGGTTGCTCAAACCGCAGACCTACATGAACGACAGCGGTCGCTCGATCCGTGCCACCCTCGATTGGTTCGGCTGGCAGCCCGCCCAGATGCTGGTAATCGTTGATGACATGGACCTGGCCCTCGGCCGCCTGCGGCTGCGGGCCCAGGGCAGTGCCGGCGGCCACAACGGCCTCAAAAGCGCCATCCAACACCTGGGTAGCGAGGCTTTTCCGCGGCTGCGCATCGGCATCGGCGCCCCAGGCCAGTCGGCCCAGGAACGGCGCGAGCGCACGGTGGGCCATGTGCTGGGTAGTTTCAACAAAGCTGAGCAACCCCTGCTGGAAGCCGTGCTTGAGGAAGTGATCGCCGGGATCAGCTTGATCCAGCGCCAGGGCCTCGAGCTGGCCGGCAATCGTCTCAATGGCTTCCGACCCGCCGCGGCGCCAGAAGCCAGCTGAGATGGCCCGGTTACCCGCCACCACCGCCCACCTGCGCGTGCTGCAGCAGAGCTTCAGCCATAAGTTGCTGGAGGGGGAAGTGGCGGCTGGCGGCTTTCGCTGGGAATTTCGTTGGGATTTCGGCCGCGGCCAACTGCTGGTAGAACCCTCCCTTGGCCGCGCCCTAATCCAAGATGCCCTGTTTCGCTTCCTGGTAAAAAGCGATTACCAACTGGAGGCCGGCGGTGATTACGCCTTCACCGTGCGGGCAAAATTTTGAGTTGTTGGGCTGAGGTCAGAGGCTGAGCTGACGGCCCAAGTGAGCTTCCAGCAGCACCAAAGCCGCTAGATCATCCACCGGCCGAGGGGGTAAGCGCAGCCCCGAGGGCAGCAGCCGCCGCCAGCCGCGGGGGGGCCAAAGCTGCCAATAGCGGTCTCTCGCCCGCAGGGTGGAACCCTGCTCCGGCTGCAGGTGCACAGTTAGCTGCGGAAAGGCCTCGGCCAGGGCAGCGGCCCAGGCGCCGCTGCCGGTGCCATCCCCGAGCACCAAGGCCGCCAGGGGGGTGGCTTCCTGCCAATGCTGCAACCAATCCCAGCTTTCCCGGGGGGAACAGATCAATAAATCCTGAACTTCGGTGGCCCCAGGCTTGGTGCGCACCAGCCCACATTTGCTGCGGCCTGGATCCAGCGCCCCCCAGGGCAAAGCAGTATTCATCCCTCGTTGGAGCCGGAGTTGGCGATGCGCAGCTCCACCACCACCGCATCGGCGGTGTCGCTGTCGCGCAGGGAAACTGCCTGCAGCACCACTGCCCTGCGAACCTTGCGGTCACTGAGCTGACGGCCCAGCTCATTAAATGCCTCCACATCGAACTGAATTGATCCAGCCAGGGAGCCCTGGCGCATCGCTTCGGTGCGGGCCGCCGCCAGCAAGAGATTCAAGCGGGCCCGCACCTGCTCCGGACTTAGTTCCAGCGGATCGAGGGTGACGCTGGCCAGCACCTGCCCGCGGTTAACCACCCGCTGGTTGGGGCGCACATCGGTAAAAGCCAACACTTGGTTCTCCCCCCGCAACACATTGCCAGCCGAAAGGATGCTCACCACCCAAGAGCCGCCATTACCTATGGCCTGCTCCACCTTGAGCACCTCACTGCGGGGGATGAGCAGCAACTGGCGATCCGGCTTCTGGCCAGGCAACACCTGCTCAAAGGCCCGCAGGTTTGCCTGGCGCAGCAGATCCTCCACCACCTGCTTGGCCACGCTTGGTTTCGGGATCGCCACCTGGGCCACGATCAAGGGCTGGGCACTGCTCAGCACCACATCGCCGCTGCGCAGGGCCAGCACCTTGCCCTCCAGCTGCTTGAGCTCCTGCTGGCCCCGGGCGGTGCGTTCCTGCAGCTGGCGCAGTTCGCCATCCCGGGCCTTCACATCCCGGCCCAGCCGATCCCGCTCCGCCTCCAGCTGCTTCCGCCGCTGCTGCAGGGGGGCAAGGGCGGCGCGCAACTGCTGGGCCCTGGCTTCCACCTGCTTGAGCTGCCCCCGGGCCATGGCCCTTCCCTGGTCCGCCCTGCGCCGGTCTGCCTCCGCCCGCTTCCTTTCCCCCTGGGCCTGGTGCAGTTGATTTTCTGTGCGCGCCAGCTGGGCCCCACTGGTTTGCAAGGCCTTGCGGGAATTACTAAGCCGCGCCTCTAGCTGATCCAGTTGAAACAGACCCACCCGCAACCGTTCACTCACCGCCACCATCAGGCCCAGGGTGAGGGCACTGATCAAGCTGCCGGTAAGCACCGTGACCAACACCGCCGTCTTGCGGGGCCGTAGCTGAAAAAGACTGAGGCGGGCTTTGCCGATGCGGCTGCCGAGACGGTCACCGAGGGTGGAGAGCACCCCCCCAAGGATTAGTACCGCCAGGATCAGCAGCCAGCCGGTCACAGGGGCGTTTTCTTAAGAGTCATCAGTATCGCCGAGGTGGGGCCAGGGTTCAGCTAAAGCGCTTGGCCAGGGCGAGGGGATCAAACACTGTGATCCGCTTGCGATCGATATCCACCAAACCGGCGGTGCGCAGGTCCCCAAGCAAGCGGGTGATGGTGACTCGGGTGGAGCCAATCGCCTCGGCGATGGCCTGGTGGGAAAGCTTGAGATCGATGGTTATGCCCTCGGCGCCAGGCACACCAAAATCTCGGCAAAGCACCAGCAGAAAACTTACCAACCGCGACGACATATCGCGGT
>JBDLTB010000066.1:0-21698 GCA_039799245.1 Cyanobacteriota bacterium | reverse complement strand
CTGCGTTGCTGGCGGATGTCGGGCTGGGCCCCCATGCCCTCCACCCGCAATTGGATCGAGCTCGGCAGGCGCAGCACCTTGAGGTCTACCCGCTCCAGGGCCCACACCTGGGCCACCGGGCTCAACAACGCCGTAGCCAGGGCAATCGGCAGTAGTTGTCGCACAGGCCAGCGCAATTCCTTTGGTCGGACGCTAACGATGGATTTGCTTTGCTTCCAGTGCCCCAGCCCTGGAACTGTTTCAACTGCCCAGCTGGGCACTGCCGCTTATTTCCAACCATTGGGCTGTTTTGCCGGGGTTCGGAAATTCCTGGGCGAGGCGCCATTGCAGCGTGCCACTGCTTTGCTCCACACAGGCGGCTAAGGGCAGCAGTTCCGTGCCGCTGACCAGCGTTGCTTGGGGGAGATCGCACCCCTTCCATGGGGCAGGCGTTGGATCGAGCCCATCGAGCACCACCCGGTTCTGGAAGGCGGCCTTGCCATTGAGGGAACCATCGGCCTGGAAGGCCCGGCCGCAGCGCATCAACACCCAACCGCGCCAGATCGCATCCGGAGGTTTGCCCACGCTGTAGGTGGTAACAGTGCCATCGCCAGCGGTTATCTGGAGCACTGGCGCCCTGCCGGTCAAGCTGCAGGCCGCCTTAACCGTGGGATCCCGGGGGTTTAGCGCCACCGCCCCCCCCCGCTCCAGGTCGCCTTGGATCAGGGCGCTTGCCCTGCCCATTACCTGCCGTTCCCGCACCTGGCGCCCTAGCCGCCGGCCCAGGTCTGCCTCTGAAAAGAGGCTGTTTAGGGCAGCCCCCGCTACCACTAGGCCGAGCGAGCTGGCCAGCAGCAGTTCCAGCAGGGAAAAGCCTTGCTCAGAGCGTTTCATCGGCCCCGCAGCTCCCCTGCCTATAGATACCCACCCGGGTGATTCCCAGGGGCAAGCTGATCACCACACAGCGCTGCAGGCTGGTGCCTTCCATGGCCAGCACCACCGTGCCGCCACTGAGCACTAGGCCATTGGGGGTAAAGCTCAGGGATCCGGCCAGGTTGTGGTTGAGCTTGAGTTGGGCGGCACCGGCCCCCTCCAGCAGGGGGCCGATGGCCTGGTCGCAGGGGCCGAGGTTGCCGCCATTGGGGGCGCGCCAACCTTGGGCGGAGAGTTCAAGGGCACAGCCCTGGCCCTGGCGACTGGCCTGGTCTCGGGCTTTTTCGAGCCCCAGCCAAAGTTCGCGGGTGGCAGCCTCCAGCCGTTGGCGGGCCAGGGGTTCGCCGCCGTTGGCCAGGGCTAGGGTGGCCAGCAGGCCCGTAATCGCCAGGGTTACCAACAGTTCTGAGAGGTTCATGGCTGGGCCAGCGCTAGGCACACCCCGAGCCCTTCCAGGGAAAAGCGCCGTTCCCGCACGGTTGTTTCCCCCTGATCGTTGAGCCGCAACAGCAAACTGTCGGCTCCGTTTTGCACCGAGCGCTGCCGTTGTTGGGCCTGGAGCAATGGTTCTGTGCCGGGCAACATTCCCGCTGCAGTTACCAGTTGGCCTAGGGCTTCCAGCCGTTGCCACCGTTGTTGGGGGTCGGCGCAATTGGCCGGGAAGGCCAAGGCCGCCCGGCGGAGGAGGCCCTCATCCCTATCCAGTTGTCTTTCCATCCAGGTAAGCAGGAGACCCTGGCGCTGCCCTTGCTGCACCGTGGCTAGGGCCCCCTGCCACAGCTGCAGACTTGTCACTGTGAACAAGGCCAACAGCACCGCTGCCACCAGCAGCTCCGTTAGTCCGAAACCGGCCTCAGCACCCCGGCGGCGCTCAGTTGAAACTGCTTGCTGCGCCAGGCCTTCACCCCTTCGGCCAGCCGTTCCACGCTGAATTGCGCCGGCCCTGCGGCGGACCCCTGCCACTGGCGCAGCCGAAACCGACCGGCCGCCAGCGACTGCTCCGTAGGGATGATCCCTTGGCGTTGCTGCAGGGTGATTGCCATCGCCGCCGAAAGGAAACCATCCTTCAGCTGTGCTTCCCGCAGTAGCAGGCCATTGCGGGAGCGACTTTGCAGGGCCATGCCCTGTAGCGATAGGCCGCTCACCAGCAGCAGCAAACCGGCCACCAACACCAGGGGCAAAACAAACCCCCCGGAAGTTTTTAACGTTTTTGTGATTCTGGAGGTTTTCGCAGTTTTCGAGCCGCACACCCTCGATTGGCAACTGCATCCAGCTTTCCCCGGGGGCTCCAGTTCTTGCAGGGCTGTGCTGGCTTGAAGGGTTGGGCCTTGCTGTTGCTTACTGATTGAGTTTCAGCACTGCCATGAAGGCCTCCTGGGGCACATCAACCTTGCCCATGGCCTTCATGCGCTTTTTACCTTTTGCCTGTTTCTGCAATAGTTTCTTTTTGCGGGAAATGTCGCCGCCATAGCACTTTGCAAGCACATCCTTGCGCATGGCGCTAATGCTTTCGCTGGCCACTATGCGGCTGCCGATGGAGGCCTGGAGGGGGATTTTGAACTGTTGACGGGGAATCAACTCTTTTAGTTTTTCCACCAGGCCTTTGCCCACGTTGTAGGCCTTATCCCGGTGCACGATTGTTGTGAGTGGATCGGCTTTTTCACTGTTGATTAATACGTCTAGCCGCACCAGGAAATTTTCGCGGTAGCCAATCAAGCTGTATTCCATGGAGGCGTAGCCCTTGGTGCGGCTTTTCATTTGGTCAAAGAAGTCTGTGACCACTTCCGCCAGGGGCATCTCGTAGGTGAGTGTGACGCGGTCGGTGGTGATATACTTCATATCTATGTATTCACCACGGCGTTCCTGGCAAAGCTCCATTAAGGTGCCATTGTAACTATTTGGTGCATACATTTCCAGTTTTACATAGGGCTCTTCAATGGCGGTGCGTTGCTGGGGATCAGGCAGGGTGGCAGGGTTGTCTACCATCATTTTTGAGCCATCAATCATTGTTACCCGATACACCACCGATGGTGCTGTAACAATTAGATCTAGGTCGTATTCCCGTTCCAGCCGTTCCTGAACAATCTCCATATGGAGCAGGCCTAGGAAGCCACAACGGAAGCCAAAGCCCATGGCGCTACTGGTTTCAGGCTCAAATTGCAGGGCTGCATCCGAGAGCTTTAATTTGTTTAGGGCTTCGCGCAGGTCGGGGTATTGATCGGCATCGGTGGGGAATAATCCGCAAAATACCATTGGTTTTGCTTCCGCATAGCCAGGTAAGGCTTCAGTGGCTGGATTATTGGCAAGGGTGATTGTGTCCCCCACCCGGGCATCGGCCACGGCCTTGATCGATGCCGCCAGGTAGCCCACCTCGCCCGCATGCAGTTCCTCTGTTTGGCGCTGGTCTGGGGCCATTACCCCCACTTCATCCAGTTCATAGGTTTTCTTTGATGCCATTAATAGCACCTTGTCTTTCTTTGCTATGCGACCGCTAATTACTCGGAAATAAACAATTACCCCCCGGTAGGCGTCGTAGTAGGAGTCAAAGATCAAGGCCCTTAATGGTTCTTCAATGCGATCGGGTGGCGCTGGCACCCGCTCCACAATTGCCTCAAGAATTTCGGGAATACCAAGACCCGTTTTGGCGGAACAGTGGATCGCCCTTGAGGTATCGAGGCCAATGATATCTTCGATTTCTTTGGCGATACGATCGGGGTCTGCCCCGGGTAGATCGATCTTGTTAAGCACTGGAATGATCTCCAGGTCATTTTCCAGGGCCAAGTACACATTGGCCAAGGTTTGGGCCTCCACCCCCTGGCTGGCGTCTACCACCAGCAGGGCCCCCTCGCAGGCCTGCAGGCTGCGACTCACCTCGTAGGAAAAGTCCACATGGCCTGGGGTGTCAATCAGGTTGAGCACATAGGTCTCCCCAGAGGGAGCCTTGTAGTTCATCCGTGCTGCCTGGAGCTTGATCGTGATGCCCCGTTCCCGCTCCAGCTCCATGTTGTCGAGGAACTGGGCTTGCATATCCCTGGCTGCCACCGTGCCGGTGTCCTGCAGTAGCCGGTCGGCCAGGGTTGATTTCCCATGGTCGATGTGGGCAATGATGCAGAAATTGCGGATCCGGGAAACGGGGGCGTCTGTCATGGGTGCATCCTAAGAACTAGCCCCCTGGGCCCCTGGGGCTCGAAGCTTCGGGAACATAACTAAAGTCATGGGAAATCTTGCTTTGCCATGACCACCGAAGCCCCTGCCGAAACCGCTAGCCCCGAGGTCAGCCCCATGGCTGAAGGCAACGATCCCCAGGCCCTCACCCTGGAAAACGTGGAGCGCACCCTTGATGAGCTGCGCCCCTACCTGATGGCCGATGGCGGCAATGTGGAAGTGGTGGAAATCGATGGACCGATCGTCAAGGTGCGGCTCCAGGGGGCCTGTGGCAGCTGCCCCAGCAGCACCATGACCCTAAAGATGGGCATCGAACGCAAGCTGCGCGAGGCCATCCCCGAGGTAAGCGAAGTGGTGCAGGTGCTTTGAGCGCCTAGCTCCCCCCTTAGGCTGCAGCCGCTTTGGGGCCTTGGCGGTGCTGGATCTGCGATTGGTGCGTCAAAACCCTGGGGAGGTGACCAGCCAGCTGGCCCGCCGGGGCCTGACCGTGGATTTTAGTGCTCTGCAGCAAACGGCCCTGCGCGAACGCGATTTGGAGGAGGCCCGCAACGACCTGCAGGCGGAGGGCAACCGCATCGGCAAGCAGGTGGGTCAGCTGATCCAGGGGGGGGCTGATCCCAAGGGGGTTGAGGTACAGCAGCTGCGCGACCAGGGCAACCAGATCAAGCAACAGGTGGGGGAACTAGAGGAGCAGCAAAAGGCCCTGGCCCAGGACCTGCGCCAGGAGTTGTTGACCTACCCAAATTTCCCCAGTGCTGATTGCCCTGAGGGCCGCAGCGAAGCCGACAACCTCGAGATCCGCCGCTGGGGTAGCCCGCGCCCCTCAGACGGGCTCCAGGAGCACTGGCAGATCGCCGAACGCCTGGGCCTATTTGAAACCGAACGTTCGGTGCGCATTGCCCAGAGCCGTTTCATCACCCTGATGGGCCAGGGGGCCCGGTTGGAACGGGCCCTGATCAACTTCATGCTTGATCTGCATGCCAGTAAGGGTTACCGCGAGGTATTGCCGCCGATCCTGGTGAACAGCGCCAGCCTCACCGGTTCCGGTCAATTGCCCAAATTTGCGGAAGAAAGTTTCCGCTGTGCGGACGACGACCTCTGGCTCACCCCCACCGCCGAGGTGCCGATCACTTCGCTGCACCGCGACGAAATCCTCAACGCCGACCAGCTGCCGCTCCGCTATGCCGCCTACACCCCCTGTTTCCGCCGTGAAGCCGGCAGCTACGGGCGCGACACCCGGGGCTTGATCCGTTTGCACCAATTCAACAAAGTTGAGTTGTATTGGTTTTGCCACCCAGACCATTCCAGCGAAGCCCACCAGCAGCTCACCGCCGATGCGGAAGCGGTGCTGCAAACCCTCGAACTTCCCTATCGGGTGCTGGAACTCTGCACCGGTGACCTCGGCTTCTCCGCCGCCCGCACCTATGACCTCGAGGTGTGGCTGCCTGGCGCCAACTCTTATCGGGAAATCTCCAGTTGCAGCACCTGTGGCGACTTCCAGGCCCGGCGGTCGGCGATTCGCTTCCGGGATGGCAAAACCACCGCTTTGCTCCACACCCTCAATGGCAGTGGCCTTGCCATTGGTCGCACCATGGCCGCGTTGCTGGAAAACGGCCAGCAGGCCGATGGCAGTGTGCGGTTGCCGGCAGCGCTTGTGCCTTACATGGGCACAGACACGCTTCAGTGAGTAGCCCCCCACAATGGACTGACTAAGCGGCCGTTACTTAATGGGTGTTCTCTCCGCCCTGGCGATCCTGGCCCTGTTGATCGTGGTGCATGAGGCGGGGCATTTCCTGGCCGCCACCTGGCAAGGCATCAGGGTTTCCAGCTTTTCGGTGGGCTTTGGGCCGGTGTTGTTTGAACGCCAACGGCGCGGCGTGCAATTTGCCCTGCGGGCGATCCCCCTGGGGGGCTTTGTGGCCTTCCCCGATGACGATCCCGACAGTGGATTTGACCCCAAGGATCCAGATCTGCTTAAGAACCGACCGATCCCCCAGCGGGCCCTGGTGATTGCCGCCGGCGTGCTCGCCAACCTGCTGTTTGCCTGGTCGGTGCTGGTGGCCCAGGGGGTGGTGGTGGGGATTCCCGCTGGTTTCAACCCCACCGGCGGCATCCTGGTGGCGGCGGTGCAGCCAGACCAGGCCGCCGAACGGGCGGGCCTCAGGGCGGGTGACCGCTTGGTGGGCCTTGGCGGCCAGCCCCTGGGCGGTGGCAGCCAGGCGGTGCAAACCCTGGTGGCGGCGGTTAAAGCAGCCCCCAACCGGGCCCTCACCGTGGATATTGAACGCAACGGCAGCAAGCTGCAGTTGCCACTTACCCCCGCGAACCAGGGGGGCAGCGGTCGCATCGGTGCCCAACTGCAACCGGACGGCATTGAACTGTTCCGGCCGGCTAAGGGGCCAGGGGAAATCCTCCAGCAGGCAACCCACGATTTCCGCCAGATCATCCGCCGCACGGTGGAGGGCTTCGTAACCCTTGCCACCCACTTCGGTGAAACCGCCTCCCAGGTGTCTGGGCCGGTGAAGATCGTGGAGATGGGGGCCCAGCTGGCCCACCAGGGGGGCGGAAGCCTTTTCCTTTTCACCGCCTTGATCTCCATAAACCTGGCGGTGCTTAATGCCCTGCCATTGCCCCTGCTCGACGGCGGCCAGTTTGTGTTGCTGCTGCTCGAGGGCCTGCGGGGGAAGCCCCTGCCGGATCGGTTGCAAATGGCTTTCACCCAATCGGGGCTGGTGCTTTTGCTCGGGCTTAGTGCTGTGTTGATCGTTAAAGACACCAGCCAATTGAGCCTGGTGCGCCAGTTGTTAGGCCACTAGCTTCCGGATGCTTGGTCCAAAAAAACGGGCGCCGCTGATCCACGCCCGCCTGGGGGAGCTTTACCCCCATGCCAGCTGCTCCCTCGATTGGCGCACCCCCTACGAACTGCTGGTGGCCACGATGTTGTCGGCCCAATGCACTGATGTGCGGGTCAATCTGATCAGCCCAGCTTTGTTTGAGCGCTTCCCCGATGCCGCCGCCGCCGCTGCCGTGGCAGCCGAGGAGGTGGAGCCCTACGTGAAATCCACGGGCTTCTTTCGCAATAAAGCCAAAAACATCGTGGCCAGTGCGCGGCTGTTGCTGGAGCGCCATGGGGGGCAGGTGCCGGCAACCATGGCTGAATTGCTGCAGCTGCCGGGGGTGGCGCGCAAAACCGCCAATGTGGTGTTGGCCCATGCCTATGGCATTAACGCCGGCGTCACCGTGGACACCCACGTGACACGGCTGGCCGGGCGCCTGCGTTTAACCCGCCACAGCGATGCCATCCGGATTGAACGGGATTTGATGCCGTTGTTGCCCCAGGCGGAGTGGGAACGCTTTTCCCTGCGGCTGATTTATCACGGCCGCGCCGTTTGCCCCGCCCGCACGCCCCGTTGTGCTGAGTGCAGCCTGGTGGAACTCTGTCCCAGTGCTCAGGTAAAGTCTTTGATTAACTGATCCAACCCCCAGGCAGCCGCATGGCGAAAAAGTCGATGATCGCGCGGGACGTAAAGCGCAAAAAAATGGTTGAGCGCTTTGCCCCTAAGCGCGCTGCGCTGATGGCGGCCTTTGAGTCGGCGGCTGACCCCATGGAGCGCTTGGATATCCACCGCAAAATCCAACAGTTGCCCCGCAACAGTGCCCCCAACCGGGTGCGCAACCGCTGCTGGGCCACCGGCAAACCCCGGGGTTATTACCGCGATTTCGGCCTCTGCCGTAACCAACTGCGCGAGCGCGCCCACAAGGGTCTGCTGCCCGGCGTGGTCAAGTCCAGCTGGTGAACGAACTGCTGGCGGCCTATGCCGCCGGTTGGTTTCCGATGGCCGAGGGTCCCGATGGGCACCTCGGCCTTTTTCGTAGCCCCCAGCGGGCCCTGCTGCCCCTAGACCAACGCTTTCGCATCCCCCGCTCCCTGCGGCGGGTGCTCAATAGCGGGAGGTTTGAGCTGCGCTTAGACACTGCCTTTGAAGCGGTGGTGGCCGGCTGCGCCAACCGGCCAGAAACCTGGATTAGCCCAGAATTACGGCAGATCTACGGCGCCCTGCATGCTGGCGGCTGGGCCCACAGCATTGAGGCCTGGGATGACCAGGGCCTAGCCGGCGGCCAACTGGGCCTGGCCATCGGCGCCTGCTGGATCGGTGAATCGATGTTTCACCGCCGCCCCCATGGCTCAAATGTGGTGCTGGTGGGGCTGCAACAGGCCTTGGTTGAAGGCGGCTTTCAGCTCTATGACGTGCAAATCCTCAATCCGCACCTGGAGCGCTTTGGCGCCTTTTGCCTGGCCGATGCCATTTTCACCCCCCTGTTGCAGCAGGCGGTGCGCCGGCGGGCGTTGCTGCATATCCAAGGGAAGCAACTAGTGAGTGAAGCCTGGATGTCAAGATGAGCTTTGAAAACAACAGGACATAAGCGCCAGTGCAAGGTGAAACTCGGTCGGTCTCCTTCGATGGTCGGGAGATCCGACTGACGACGGGCCGATATGCCCCCCAGGCGGGCGGCAGTGTGTTGATTGAGTGCGGTGATACTTCGGTGCTCGTCACCTCTACCCGCGCCAGCGCCCGCGAGGGCATTGATTTCCTACCGCTCACCTGCGACTACGAAGAGCGGCTCTATGCCGCCGGTCGCATCCCCGGCAGCTTCATGCGCCGCGAAAGCCGTCCCCCCGAACGGGCCACCCTCACCGCCCGGCTGATTGACAGGCCCATGCGGCCCCTGTTCCCCGGCTGGCTGCGGGACGACCTCCAAATCGTTGCCACCTGCCTTTCCCTCGATGAGCGGGTACCACCCGATGTGCTTGCCGTAACCGGCGCCTCCCTGGCCACCCTGCTGGCGAAGATCCCTTTCTATGGCCCCATGGCGGCCGTGCGGGTGGGCCTGTTGGGAGACGACTTCATCCTTAACCCCAGCTTCCGCGAGATCGAGCGTTCTGAGCTCGACCTGGTGGTGGCCGGTACCCCCGCTGGGGTGGTGATGGTAGAAGCCGGCGCCCGCCAGCTGCCCGAGCAAGACATGATTGAGGCCATCGACTTCGGCTACGAAGCCGTAAGTGAATTGATTCGCCATCAAATCGATCTGCTCAAGGAACTGGGCATTGAGCAGGTGCTGCCTGAAGAGAAGAAAGCAGACACCACCCTTCCCGACTATCTCCACAAGCAGTGCTCTAAGGACATTGGCGGCGTGCTGGCCCAGTTCAGCCTCACCAAGGCCGAACGGGATGGCCAGCTAGATGGGATTAAAGCGAAGGCCAGCGAAGCGATTGCCGGCCTGGCCGATGCCGATCCCGTGCGCAGCGCCGTGGCCAGCAGCAACAAGTTGCTGGGCAACAGCTTCAAGGCGCTCACCAAAAAGATGATGCGTGCCCAAATCCTGGAGCAGGGCAAGCGGGTGGATGGCCGCAACCTCGATGAGGTGCGCCCCATCAGCGCCCTGGTGGGGGTGCTGCCCAAGCGGGTGCATGGTTCAGGCCTGTTCCAACGGGGTCTCACCCAGGTTCTTTCTTGCGCAACTCTGGGCACCCCCAGCGATGCCCAGGAGATGGACGACCTCAACCCCAACAGCGAAAAGCACTACCTGCACCACTACAACTTCCCCCCCTACTCCGTGGGGGAAACCCGGCCCATGCGTTCCCCCGGCCGCCGCGAGATCGGCCACGGCGCCCTGGCTGAACGGGCGCTGATCCCGGTGCTGCCCAGCAAGGAATCCTTCCCTTACGTGCTGCGCGTGGTGTCGGAATGCCTCAGCTCCAACGGTTCCACCTCGATGGGCTCGGTGTGTGGCAGCACCCTGGCGCTAATGGATGCCGGTGTGCCGCTGGTGGCCCCCGTGAGCGGCGCCGCCATGGGCTTGATCAAGGAGGGCGATGAGGTGCGGATCCTCACCGACATCCAGGGCATCGAGGATTTCCTCGGCGACATGGACTTCAAGGTGGCTGGCACCGAGAAGGGCATCACCGCCCTGCAGATGGACATGAAGATCAGCGGCCTGGCGGTGAAAACCATTGCCGAAGCCGTTAACCAGGCCCGGCCAGCCCGGCTTCACATCCTCGAGAAGATGCTCGAGGCGATCGACAAGCCCCGCGACACCATGTCGCCCCATGCCCCACGCCTGCTCAGTTTCCGCATTGATCCGGAACTGATCGGCACCGTGATCGGCCCTGGGGGCCGCACGATCAAGGGGATCACCGAGCGCACCAACACGAAGATCGACATCGAAGACACCGGCATCGTGACAATCGCCAGCCACGACGGTGCCGCCGCTGAGGAAGCCCAGCGGATCATTGAAGGTCTCACCCGCCGGGTGAGCGAAGGCGAAACCTTCCATGGCACCGTTACCCGGGTTATCCCGATCGGCGCCTTTGTGGAAATTCTCCCCGGCAAGGAGGGGATGATTCACATCTCCCAGCTTTCCGAAGCCCGGGTGGAAAAGGTGGAAGACGTGGTCAAGGTGGGCGACCAGGTAACCGTGCGGGTGAGGGAGATCGACAACCGTGGTCGCATCAACCTCAGCCTGCGCGGGGTGCCCCAGGAGGGAGACGACAGTGCCAGCAGTGGCCCTGAGGTGATCCTGCCGATCGGTGAAGGCGGTCCGATTGAGTAAAGGGCGCTGAGCCAGCTTTGGCTCAGACCACAAACCCCGGGTCGATGGCGTTTAACAGCGCCACGGCCCGGCCACACAGCTGCGCTTGGGCGGGGCCATGGCTGGCGATTAGGCAGCCGGCCTGGCGGATGTCGCCGGTGTTGTAGCTGAGCGCCCTGCCATCGGCATGGCTGAAGGCGCCACCGGCGGCCCGCAGTACCGCCTCCGGAGCGGCCATGTCCCAGTCTTTCGGCGCAGTTTTGGCGGAGAGCGAGATGTACACATCCGCTTCCCCCCGCAGGATCGTCGCCACCTTGCAGCCCACGCTGCCCACGGCCAGGCTGCGGCCCAGCTCCAGGGCCCCTAGCAGTTGTTCGAGGCGGCCATCGCGGTGGTTGCGACTGGCCACCAACACCAGCTCCTCCAGGGCCCGGCGCCCGCTGAAGCGGGCCGGTTGGCGTTCGCCGCGGCGGTTCTCAAGCCAGGCTTCCCCGGCTGATCCTTCCCCGGCTGATCCTTCAACGGCAGCTGAGTTCTCACCAGCAGCCGAGCCCCCGCTGGGCCAGCCAAACCAAAGTTCTTCTTTCTCCGGCAGCACCACCACCCCCAGCTGCACCCGCTGGCCCCGCACCAGGGCCAGATGTATGGCGTATTCGCCGGTGCCCTGCAGGAAGTCTTTGGTGCCATCTAACGGGTCGAGCACCCAGAGCCACTCCGCCGCCAGGGGTTCGCCGGCCGTGAGTTTTTCGGCGGCGGTTTCTTCGCTGAGCAGGGCCCAGGGGGCGCTCGGGAAGGCCGCCGCCAGCCCCGCCAGCAGGTGCTGATTCACCGCCAGATCCGCCGCACTAACAGGCCCTTCGCCGCCGTTGTCCACGCTTAGGGCGGCTGGAAAGCCAAAGGGAGGTTGGCTGCCGCGGGCATAGGCCAGCAGGATGTCTGCCGCCTCCCAGGCCAGCTGGCGCAGCACCGCCAGCAGGGGTTCGCGACTAACGCCGGCGGGCAGGGGCAGGGGGGCCGGCATCATGGAACAACTGCAAACCGGCATTGTGAAGGAGGCCAGCCCTAACCCCGGCGAGGGCCCTGAACCCGCCGCCGGCGTGCTTTACCTGGTGGGTACGCCGATCGGCCACCGCGGCGACCTCTCCCCCCGGGCCCAGCTGGTGCTGGCGGGGGTGGCGCGCATCGCCTGCGAAGACACCCGCCACAGCGGTTTGTTGTTGCATGGCTTTGGCATCCGCACGCCGCTGGTGAGCTTCCACCAGCACAACCAATTGCGGCGCATCCCAGAGCTGCTGGCGGCCCTGGCGGCCGGTGATGCCCTGGCCCTGGTCAGTGATGCCGGCCTGCCGGGCATCAGCGACCCCGGTGAAGAGCTGGTGGCGGCCGCCAGGGCCGCCGGCCATCCGGTGGTGTGTGTGCCGGGCCCCTGCGCCGCCACCACCGCCCTGGTAAGCAGTGGCCTCCCCAGCGGGCGCTTTTGTTTTGAGGGCTTCCTGCCCGCCAGGGGTAAGGAACGGCGGGAACGGCTGGGGGCGATCGCCTTGGAAGCGCGCACCAGCGTGCTCTATGAGGCCCCGCACCGGCTGCTGCAGCTGCTTGGCGAACTCCAGGAGCTCTGCGGCCCCGGCCGGCCCGTGCAGGTGGCCCGGGAACTGACCAAACGCCATGAGCAGCAGGTGGGCCCCACCCTGGCGGCCGCCCTCGCGCATTTTCAGGGGGTGGCCCCCCAGGGGGAATTCACCCTGGTGTTGGGCGGGGCGCCACCGGCGGCACCCTTGGCCTGGGAGCCCTTGGCGCTGAAGCAGGAGCTGGAGGGGCTGGTGGCGGAGGGCCTTAGCGCCACCGATGCCGCCCGCCAGCTGGCCCAACGCACCGGTCACCCGAAAAGGGATTTGTATGCGCTGCTCCACAGCGGCAAACTGGAATAATTAATGGCGCCTGCGGGCCCTGCTGATGCTGCTGCGATTGCGACTGCTGGCCGGCAGCTTGGCCGGCACCCTGCTGCTGCTTTTGATGCTTTGTCTTGGCAGTCAAAACAACAGCGAACGCTCAGCCCTAAATCTGGGATTTGGTCGCACCGTGCCCCTGCCCCAGGGGTTTGTGGTGGGGCTGGCGGTGCTGGGGGGGGTGCTTAGTGGTGGGGCCAGCCTGGCGGTGTTTGGCCCAGGCCGCGACTAACCGGGGCTGGGGCTGCCGGGGATCGCATAGAGGCTGCCCTCCAGCACGATGCGGCTGATGCCCTGGGCCAGGATGTACGGAGCTGTGCGTTCCAGCAGGGTGGGGTCTGGCAGCTTGATCACCCGTTGGCTGCGGCCGCATTGGCGCTTGGCCTGGCGCGGATTAGAGAACAGGGCGATCGCTTGCAGTTGTTCCTCCCCTGGGGCCAGGGGGCCCAGTTCGCTGAAGTCCTTTACGGGGGTGCCCTTCAGTTCCACCTCGCGATCCACCAGCAGGTAGAGGCTGGCGGGGAGTTGGTCGGCCCTAAGCGGTTTGCTCTCACAATTGCTGCCGCCATCCAGGTTGGCCTGCACCGTGACCGGTGGTAGGGCCACAAAGCTGTTTTCGCTGTCGTCGTCGCCGAACTGGTCATCACCAAATTCGTCGTCACCGAAATCATCGGCATCATCCAGGGCGAGGCTGGCGGGAGTGATCGGCTCGGCTTCAGGGGCTAGGGATTCCTTGGTTGGCAAGGGGACTGCCACCGCTGGGACCGGTGCTTCCACCGCTGGCACTGGTGCATCCACTACCTCTTCGTCTGCGTCTGCCGCTTCCACTGCCAGTTCGACCGTTAGTTCCGCTGGCTCGGTTTTTTTCAGTGGGGTGGTTTTGGCCTTTGCCGGCGCCGCTTCCTTTGCTGCTTCCGCTTCCTTTGTTTGCTTTGTCGGAGACTCTGCCGCCACCAACGATCCCGCCAAAACCCCTTTGGCCCGTTGCTGTTTCAGCTTTTCGTAGGCCCCAGGGCTGAGGGCCGCTTTGACTGTGCGGCTTACGGTATTTGGGCTGCACCCAAAGGCCTCTGCCAAGGCGGTGGAAGCCTCCCCGGCCTGGTAGCGAGCCACCAATTCTTGCTTCTGGGTCTCATCGAGACGGCCGGCCGCCATAGTTGAGTCCTCAGCAGCCCAACAATCTAAGCGGCCCGCTGGCAAGATTGGCAAATTGCTCCCTTAGCTCAGCTGGATAGAGCAGCTGCCTTCTAAGCAGCCGGTCGTGTGTTCGAATCACACAGGGGGCGTTCCAATCAAAGCCTGGCTTTTCAGCCCAAAAGCATCTCTGCTACAGGCTTTTGGGCTGACAGACTTTGCCGGCTTCTGCTCGCCTGTGCCGGGCTGTGAGGAGGTCCTTCTCACATACCTTCTCCCATGCCAGCGGTCCAGGAATGGGATGTGCTGCGCCGCTGCAGAGTCCTGCGGGCCCTGGGCCAGGGGGGCTACAGAAGCGGTTGGAGGGTGTCGAACGTCAGGTGCCATGGCAGAGGCCCCCTGCCAGCTAGGTGCGGAACCACGTGAGGTGGGTAAACTGCATTTATCATTTTCCCTTTATGCAGCCCCCCGGCGGCACAGCCAGCGACAAGGACCTCGAGAACCCCCCCGAGAAGGGCATTGAGAAGCTCCTAGAACCGGTCCTTTGCCACCACTGCGGCCGCACAGCCAGCAATGGCATCAGTTGCCAGGGCTATTGCGTGGCCGACTCCAGTTACTAACGGGCACCGCTTAAAGTGAATGTTTTCCTCCCATTGCATGGGGTTTTCCCAGCAGGACAAGGCAAATCTGATGGGAGCTGTCGGGCAACGGGGCATGGGGTGAGGGCATCCCTCCACTTGACAGTTGGTTTGAGTAGATGTCTAAATGATTGCCATCTCTTTGGTGTGATTAGTAAGTATTTGAATGAATATTGTTGAGCTGTTTTGTATGGATTTGGTTGCATTTACAATGCTTAAGCTTTTTCAGGCCTAGGTGTGGATCACTACAAACTGCCTGGCCAGGCGATGTTCTATGCTTACCAGGGGTGAAGGGGCTGGAGTTGTTTGGCGGAGCTTGTTTGGCTGGGTGCCAAAGTTCTTAGCATACCCAGGCTTGTTATATCAAAGTGCTTCCGATCGGGGCGCTAAGTCTGGAATTGTGCGGATAGATTTAGATCCTCGGCAGATGGGTTATTTTTTAGGCTGGCCATCAGGGCATTAAAAAATATAATTAATTATTACTTTTTTAATGCTTGGGGCTACAGCCCATGTTTCTTTATCCCATCGATTGGGCAGTCAATCCTGATCTACAACGTATGGTTGTGGCACTTGGTTATCTGGACAGCCCCTGTTACCGCTGGCATGGAGCTCGAAGATCCACGGCCGAGACTGGATTGCAGTTAGGTTTCTGCTGCAAGCAATGATTCTGCTGGACATCAGCAGGTTAGTTTTCACTCATCAATGACTCCATCAGAGATCCATCCAAGACTCGTTCCAGCAAACGCAGGCCCCCTAAGCAACGAGTCATCGCTTCAGCCTTGGCCGACTAAGCAGCAGCTCCTAGCATCCATGCCCACCAGCCTCTCTGATAAGGATGTTGGAAAGGCCTGGATGAGTCTTGCTTTTTCTCTTGGTACTTCCCTGGCTGCCTATGCAGTTGGCTGCTTTATTCCGTTGCAATGGAGTTTTGCAGTTGTATGGATTGTCTATGCCGTTGTTGCTGGAACATTGGCTACAGGCTGTTGGGTATTGGCCCATGAGTGCGGACATAATGCATTTCATCCAAACCGAGCAGTTGAAAACTGTGTTGGTTTCTTTTTGCATAGTTTGCTGCTTGTTCCATATTTTTCCTGGCAGCGGAGCCATGCTATTCATCATGCCCATTGCAATCACCTTGAAGCGGGAGAAACCCATGTGCCCTCTCTGAAAAATTCGCCCTGGGCAGTCTTTACTATCAAGCTTAAGAGGCTTCTAGGGCCATCAATTTATGCAGTTGTTTCAATTTTGGCACACTTTTTAATCGGTTGGCCACTATATCTTTTGTTTGGCGTAACTGGCGGGCCTAGCCATGGATTTCCAACCTCGCACTTTATTAATATGCCACCCTTTAATGCCGGCGAGCGACAGTTGTTTCCTGGTAAATGGAAAGGCTTAATGAGTGTTTCCAGTCTCGGAGTGATAATGGTAATTTCACTTATATTTTTATGGATGCAGAATACTTCTGTTTTGCGTGTGCTTTGCGTCTATGGACTGCCGTATTTGATAGTGAATTGTTGGCTGGTTTGCTATACATGGCTTCAGCACACCGATCGTGAAATCCCTCACTTTTCTTTTTCCGAATGGGATTGGGCTAAAGGAGCTCTCCAAACTGTTGACCGGCCCTATGGATCTATCCTTAACTTCTTGCACCACGGTATTGGATCTACCCATGTTGCCCATCATATCAACCCCTGTATTCCTCATTATAATGCTTGGAAAGCATCTGAATTGATTCGTTCTGAATTTCCTGGGCATATTCGCTATGATTCAACGCCTATTCATTTGGCGATCTGGAGAGTTGCTCTCCATTGCAGTTTTGTGGTAAAAAGCAATAGGGATGGAGCATATTACTATAATTAATGCTTCTCTCAAATTTAGAAGATTTGGGCGTAGTTCTCGGTCAGACTGTTTTGACTTGGCTTAAATTATTGGGTTTATGGTTATTTCGGAGGCATTTGTTCGTGGTTTGTGGTTATTTTGGGGCCTTGGCTGAGATATAAATTTAATTCACCAATGATGCCTGGGTTCTGACCCATGCCAGGCGCCAGATGCACAAAGTCAGATTTATTGGGCCCACCATCCCTATGGAAATGGCTGAGCATCTCACTGCTTCTGGGTTCCCACTCGGCCCCCATTCGTGCCAGGTCAAGACCCATGCTTAATCCGGGCTCCCGGGATTGCTTTGCTTTGGAATGCCCTAATGGGTGGAAATATGCCGCCCTTGGGGTCACGCTTAACAATTCTTTGCACTATAATTCGGAAAACTCCGTTTTTTTATGGAAAACCTCCTGGTTGCAATTTATCTAATCTGTTTTGCCGCGATCACCGGTGGTGCCTTTGCTCTGATGGCCCAAACACTGCGCCGTCCAGCTGGCGTAAAGCCTGGGAGCCCTGCGGCTTCTCTCCCCCGTCGCCATCCCGAGGCTCCTCGCTCTGGCGAAGAAGTTCTATACCTTGACCTAAATCGTGAAAGATTAGAAGCGCTATATGAACAGGCTTCTTGAGTGATGATTATGATAGTTAGATTGACCCGCTAGTCATCCTAGGCTAAGTATCGCAACCTAAGCCCCATTAAATGAGTACTATTAAGCAGGTGCTGTTTTATAGGCTCAATTAAGTAAACGCTATTAAGTAAGTACTATTTAGTAAGCATTGTTAGGTGAGTGCAATTAGCTAGGCGCCAAAAGCGGTTACAATAGATATTTTTCAACGTCTTCAAACAATTCGAAATAATCTCTTCTGCAGCCTCCTTGTGTTAACTGCAAATTAACACCTGCAAGTCTTTTCATGTTTCGTGATTGGTGGGATTCGGGATTTTCCGAGGCGTCCTTGAGCGCCAACAGTTGGAATTTTGTTAAGTATTTTATTTTTTAATCACGAGTGCCGCCAGTGGCAAGTCCCCTTTGGATAACTCAGGCTGACTAGCGATGCCTGGATTATATTTATTTTTCTTCGGCTGCTTAGCTTCCCTTATTCGATAAAGCGGCTGCGATAAAGCGGCTGGGATAAAGCGTAAATTCGGCTGGCCATGGGTTTCCTAAATCAGTGATCTGTCGTGGCTTTATACCGGATCTAGTTATTTTTTGTGGGCTTCATGGGGAGCGATTTGACCGCTGGCAGCTGATTTATTCTGGCGTTGGCTAACCAATACCGATGGCTGAGTGACAGCACCAATGAAAAGGGGTTTATGAGCCGTTGGGATAATCGAGGCCTATGGCGGCCATCCGTTGCCCTGACCAGGGCTTTATTCCCTCCCTAGACAGATCGCTTGAGCGCGGAGGTTAGCCATGTGATCCATCGCTGGTGGGGAAGTTCCGTTGCTGGTGGGCAAGTTCAGTTGTCCCCACGGCCCCTCACCAGCTCCCATAGGCTTGCATCCATTGCGTTTTCCGTTCCATGCCCGAAGGCCCCTTCCTCTACGAGCCCTCTGAACGCTTCGGGGAAGGGCTCACCACCAAACGCCCCTGGAACGTGGCGGCCCTGGCTTCGGTGGAGCGTCTCAACGGTCGGGTTGCGATGGTGGGTTTTGGAGCGGCCGTGCTGGGCGAGCTGCTCACCGGCCATGGCCCCGCCGGTCAGGTGCTGGAGCTTGTGCGCTGGTATCTGCGCTGAGCCATTAGGGCCTGCATCTCTGCCCCCACAGCCCTGGCCCCTGGGGCCAACCTAGCCACCCGCTTCCCAGCTTCAAGGCCATGCCGAGGCAGATTAAAACCCGAGGGACCAGTGCCTACAACAACCTTCATTGAGTTTGCCCAACGGGCCGACTATTCGCTGCTGGATTCCCTTCATGGGGATCCCCAGGCCACCGCCGATGGTGATGATCACCGGCCCCGCCAGGTGTTCTCCGGTCATTTTGTGCCGGTGACACCCACGCTGATTCCAGCGCCGGAGTATGTGGCCCACAGCAGCACCCTTTTCAACGAATTGGGCCTAGACGATGAGCTAGCCCAGGACGAAGACTTCCGCCGTCTGTTTTCCGGCGACATCAGCGTGGCGCGGGAACCGATGCGACCGTTTGGTTGGGCCAGCGGTTATGCCCTTTCGATCTACGGCACTGAATACATCCAACAGTGCCCGTTTGGCACCGGTAACGGCTACGGCGATGGCCGCGCCATTTCCGTGTTTGAAGGCGTCTTCAACGGCAGCCGCTGGGAGATGCAATTGAAGGGCGGCGGCCCAACGCCCTACTGCCGAGGCGCCGATGGCCGTGCTGTGTTGCGTTCCAGCGTGCGCGAGTTTCTGGCCCAGGAGTTGATGCACGCGCTGGGGGTTCCTACCTCACGCTCCCTGACGCTGTTTATGTCCCGAGCGGAAACCGTACGCAGGCCGTGGTACTCACCGAATTCCAGGTCGATCGATCCCGACATCCTGATAGACAACCCTGCGGCGATCACCACACGGGTGGCGCCGTCCTTTCTGCGGGTCGGCCAGCTGGAGCTGTTTGCCCGTCGCGCTCGCAGCCAGGCCCATCCGAATGCGCTGAGCGAGTTGCAGATGATCGTGCAGCACCTAATCGAGCGGAACTACCGGCAGGAGATTGATTCGAGTCTGGATTTCAGCGATCAGGTGGTGGAGCTGGCCCGGTTGTTTCGCGGACGGCTCACAGCCCTGGTGGCCCACTGGATGCGGGTTGGCTACTGCCAGGGCAATTTCAACAGCGATAACTGTGCCGCCGGTGGCTTCACCCTTGACTACGGCCCTTTCGGATTTTGCGAACTATTCGACCCCAGATTTCAGCCCTGGACCGGAGGCGGCGAGCATTTCTGTTTCATCAATCAACCGCTGGCTGCTGAAGCCAACTATCAGATGTTTTGGGCCGCCATCCGGCCACTGCTCGAGGGCAACACGGAGGCCCTGGCCAGGCTCGATCAGATCCGGGATGGCTTCGCCGAAGTGATGCAGCAGCAGCTCGAGGCCATGTGGACCAGCAAGCTCGGCCTTAGCCGCTATGACGGCGAGCTGGTGGATGAGCTGCTGCAGCTGCTGGTTGTCTCGAAGGCTGATTACACGATCTTTTTTCGCAGGCTTTCTGAGATTCCGGAGCAAATTTCAAGCCTGAAGGAGAGCTTCTACCTGCCTAGCTCAGGGCAGCTCGATGGGCAATGGACCCACTGGTTGCACCGGTGGCGGGAACGGATCACGGGAGCCGGCGATCAGCGAGTGATTTCCGAAGCAATGAAACGCATTAACCCCAAATACACCTGGCGCGAATGGTTGATCGCCCCGGCCTATGCAAAGGCTGGGCAAGGAGATAACAGCCTGATCAAGGATCTGCAGGCGGTGTTCAGCAATCCCTACGACGGGCAATCAGCGGCGGTGGAGGCGAAGTACGACCGTTTGAAGCCGAGGGAATTCTTCAACGCCGGAGGTGTATCCCACTACAGCTGCTCTTCCTGAGCCGATCAACCCCCAACCAAATGGGGCTCCAAACCAGTGGGACCAGTTGCCCAGTTTAGACCGTTTGAATTAACTTACGGTACCAATCAGGCCCAACTTCAGACTAAAGTTGCAGCAGATTTGATTGCAGTCAGGGTGACTGCTGGTGTCTATGGGTGGCGATCTATTCCCTCATCATTAGGTGACGAACCGTCGGTAAATCCAGCGGACAAAGTTGCCAATTACAGGCACTGGCTCAAAGGTGGGGCCTACAAAATCAAAATAGTCTCGGTGGTCATCAATTCTCCCGTCAGCTCCAAAATGCAGTCTTGTTACCCCTGGGTAGACAAACTCAATGCCCTGGATCTTGAGGCCCATCTCCCATTCCACAAACGCATCGCTGCCATTGATCACAACGGCCCCTGCCTCTAGAGCCACGTCATCACAACGGCTAACCAGGTCCTGCTGGGCTTTGATAAATGCATTTACCCCACGCTTTTTTTGGGTAGGATCTTCAAAGCAAACATCATCGGCATACACGTCGCGCCACTGTTGTTCATCGGGAGCATCAGCCCCATAGGGCTTGGTGAATAGCTGGCGTAGTTTTGACTCATCAAATGGCAAGGCAATCGCAACGGCCATCAAGTTTCAGCGCAACGGAAGCTTGGCCATGATGCCGCATGGCAGCTCCAGCTGTGGCACCCATAGATCAGGCGCAAGCTACCCCTATGGATCTGAGTAGTTAAAGCTAGTTTGATTATCGTTATTGATGGCGCAAATCGGGAGGTCTGTTGATCGATTGTTGGGTGCAATCCGTCCTGGTTGATTATTTTGATAAGTGGCTATTGGTTATTCTTTGTGGGTGATATTGTTGATGTAGTAATAAACTGTTCGGCTTGCTTAAAGAGTTGTTCGCGTTTGGCGGTATCCATTCGATCCAGCAGGCGCACCATCATGGCCAGCCGCGGATTTGTTTGAAAGAACTGGCGATGGCGATCGATAAAGCGCCAATACAAGCCATCCCAGGTTTCGCACCAGGGTCCCCGGCGAAAGTCGCCCATCTTAAGAATGTAATTTGATCCGCAGATGTAGGGCTTGGTCGCGAAAATTCCCCCATCGCTCATCTGGCCCATGCCATAGACATTGGGGCCCATTACCCAATCGTAGGAATCCAGGTACCGCTCCATAAACCATTGGTAAACCTCCCGAGGCTGAATTTCACACAGCAGCATCACGTTGCTGATTACCATCAAGCGCTCAATGTGGTGGTTGTAACCCAAGCGATTTGCCCGCAGGATCGCTTGATCAAGGGGTACAAGCCCTGTGGTGCCATTTTGCCAGCAAGCCCCTAGGCCGCGCTGATGGTTCCAAAAGTTCCCATTGGCCTGGCGTTCCCCATGGCTGAGATGAATGCCCCTAACAAACTCGCGCCAGCCGATTACCTGCCGTAGAAATCCCTCCAGGGAGGCGATCGGCATTGGGCTTGGAGAGGTGGAACTTGCAAGGCTGAAATCGATTACCGCTTTAATTACCGTTGCTGGATTGAGTAGGCCAATGTTGAGCAGTGGCGAGAGTAGTGAGTGGTTTAGGGTGTCGAATTGCTGGCTTATGGCATCTTCAAATGGGCCGAAATTTGTGAAGCGTTCCTGCAAGAAGCACTCGAGCCATTTGTCCGCACCGGCGTGGTCGTAGGGAATGAAAAGCGGGCCAAGCTCGCCCGGATTGTTCGTGAAATAGTGACCAACCAATGCCCTCACCGCGCCGTCATGGCGGCTGGGGGCAACCCCAGGCAAGGCAGGCTCCGCATAACCCTTTGGGAGCCGTTTACGGTTGTCGGCATCGAAGCTCCACTGGCCGCCGGTTGGGCTGCCATCCGCTTCAAGCAGTAGCCCCAGCCGTTTGCGCTGCCGCTCGTAGAAGGTTTTCATGAACGGCC